>JBNGDC010000001.1:0-16473 GCA_049975485.1 Phycisphaerae bacterium
GACCTGACCCGGGGCCGGGTCGGTGGCTGACCCGCGCCCCAGGACGGCTTCGCTCCGCGCCGCTGCGGCATTTGAGCCGCGGCGGTCGCAGGGTATTCGGAGCGGTCGGGCCATGCCGCGCAGCGGACCCTGACGAAAGCACGGGTCGCCGCGCGTGGCCCGTGCGCCCGGACAACCAGCCAAGGCGGAGTTGAAGTGGGTGACGCGGCCCACTTTTTTTGTCGTCCTGGCGTGCCCGCCGGCGAGCGGAATCAGGGCAAGGAATTAGCCGATGAATCAGGAACTGCTCAGAATCGTTGACGGGCTTGCCCGGGATAAGAATATCGATCGCGAAGTTATCCTCGAAGACCTCGAAGCCGCCATGGTCTCGGCCATCCGCAAGGGCGGTCGGGAGGAGGAGGATATTTCGGTTCATATCGACCGCGAGAGCGGCGAGATAAAGGCCATCGTCGCCGGCAAGACCATGTCGATGCACGACCTGGGCCGTATCGCCGCCCAGACCGCCAAGCAGGTCATGATCCAGCGCATCCGCGAGGCCGAGCGGGACAGCATCTACGAGGACTTTCTCGACCGCAAAGGTCAGATTGTCACCGGTCGCGTCGCCCGCTGGGAAGGCGGAACCACCGTGGTCGATATCGGCCGGACCGAGGCCCTGTTGCCTCGCAGCGAGCAGATACCGGGCGAGTCGCACCGTGCGGAGGACCGTCTGCGTGCGATGATCCTGGACGTGAAGGAACAGCCCGGCGCGGTAAGGGTGATACTTTCGCGTACGCATCCGGACTTCATCCGGGCCATGTTCGAGCTGGAGGTGCCCGAGGTTGCGGAGGGCATCATCGAGATCAAGGCGCTCGCCCGCGAGGCCGGGTATCGAACCAAGGTCGCCGTTGACAGCACGGACCCGAAGGTCGATGCCGTCGGCGCCTGCGTCGGAATACGCGGCAGCAGGATCAAGAACATCGTGGACGAGCTGGGCGGGGAGAAGATCGATATCGTCCGGTGGAACGACTCGTCCAAGGTCCTGATCGCCAATGCCCTGAAGCCCGCCGAAGTGGCGGAGATAGCGCTTTGCTTCGAGCTGGGCCGGGCGACCGTGGTGGTCACCGACGACCAGCTTTCACTGGCAATAGGCAAGCGTGGGCAGAACGTGCGTCTGGCGGCCCGGCTGACCGGCTGGGACATCGACATACTTACGCCGGCGGAGTTCAACCAGGGTCTGGACGTCCTGGAAAAGGCGCTACGGACGGTCGAGGGCGTAAACTCGACGGTTGTTGACCAGATAGTGGCCATGGGAATGGTAAACGTTCTGGACGTCGAGGAGGTCGGCTCGGAGCCGCTGGTAAACGACCTGCAACTGGAGCCGGAACTGGCGCGGCAGGTGGTCATCCGCTGTGCCGAGGAGGCCAAGCGGGTGGCCGAGCAACAGGCCGCCAGCGGCGAACACGACCGCAGGCGTCCGGGCGGCGCACCATCTTCGGCGCCGGCGACGCCGCCGGGCGGGACCGGCCCGCAGGACGAGGAAAGCCCGGAGCCGGCGGCGGAGGCCGACGTGGGCAGTCCCTCCACGGACGCAGCGCCGGAGAAGGAAGCACTGCACGAGGCCACCGATGCCGTGGAGGATGAGCAGCCGGAGGAGGTTTCGGCGGAAGAGGAGCCGGAGACACCGGCCGAACTGTCCGAACCGCCGGCTGTGGAATCACCCGCGGGCGAGAGCGACAGCGCCGAACGGCAGCAGCAAGGCGCCGAGGAACAGGAACAGGCGTCCGAAGGCCGGGGCGACGAGCAACAAGAAAAATCACAGTAGTGAGTTGGATAAGTGGCTCGCGCCGGCCCTGATATCGGTCGGTCGGGCCTGTAAGCGGCAGGCAGTCGGGAGACAGTTTTGTCCAAACGCGTATTTGAACTAGCACGCGAACTCGGTGTGACCAGCAAGGCGGTTCTGGACAAGTGCCGCGCCGAGGGGCTCGATATCAAGAACCACATGTCCGCGCTGTCGGCCGGGCTGGAAGCCACCGTGCGCGAGTGGTTCGTTAACCCCGGGGGCGGCACGGCTGTCGAGGTGGCGGAGCACGTTGATCTCGAGAAGGAACGTAAGAAGGCGCAGAAGCAGCAGCGCCGCCGGAAGAAATCCAAGACCGAGGAGGCCGAGGAACAGACCGGCGAGGAAGCCGCCGCCGAGCAGCAGCCGGAAGAGGGCGAGGAGCAGGCGGCCACGGCGGCCGTAGCCGAGGCGCCTCCCGCCGAGGCGGAGCAGCCGACGGCCGAGGCCGAGCAGCCGACCGAAGCCGCCGAAGCAGAAGAAAAAGAAGAGGCCGAAGAACCAGAAGTTGAGGAACCAAAGCCAGAGCAGCCCCCCGAGGCCGGTAAGGTCGAGGAAGAAGCCGAGAAGGCCCAGAAGCAGCCGGAAGAAGAACCTGCCGAAGGGGAAAAAGAGCAGGAAGAAGAGAAGGAAGAGAAGCCCGTTGGTCCGGCCGGTCCGCAGGTTGTCCCGCGACCGGTGAAGCTCAAGGGTCCGCGCGTGGTCCGCGTGGAGCGCCCCGAAGCTGTGGAGCGTCCGCCTCGTTCCAGAGGTGGCCCACGACGCGGCGGCTGCGGCGGTGCTCCGGCAACGGCAGGCACAGAAGCTCCCCCTGCGCCTGCAAGAAAAGGCAAGGGCGGAGAGACAGAGGAAAAGGAGTCCCGCCGATCCAAGCGCCGCAGCCCGCGCCGACGCGGGCGATCCGCGGACAGTGGTGAGAAGATCCGCGAGTGGCGCGACCAGGACCTCGCCGAGCGTTCCGAGCGGCTGGCCGCCGCCATGGGCGGAGGCCTCCGACGCCACCGCGCCAGTGTGCGGCGGGGCGGACAGGAGTCCGGACCCAGCGTCCGGCAGGGCAAGGTTGAGGTGGAGGAGCCGATAACCATCAAGAATCTTTCCGCGGCCACCGGCATCAAGAGCGGCGACATCATCCGCCGACTGATGTCCGAGGGCGTGTTGGCGACGGTCAACCAGGTCATCTCGGCCGATCAGGCCCATGCGATCGCGGCGGATTACGATATAGAGCTTGAGGTCAAGGGCGGCGAAACGGCCGAGGACCGTCTCAAGGAGCGTTTCGAGCAGCGCAAGGAAGGCAAGACCCCCCGCGCTCCTGTTGTTACCATGCTCGGTCACGTGGACCACGGCAAGACGTCGCTGTTGGATTACATCCGGCACACGGCGGTTGCCGCGGGCGAAGCCGGCGGAATCACCCAGCACATGGGCGCCTATCGCCTCGACCAGGGAGAGTCGCACGTGGTCTTCCTCGACACGCCCGGACATGAGGCGTTCACGGCGATGCGTGCACGCGGTGCGAATATGACCGACGTAGTGGTCCTGGTCGTCGCCGCCGACGACGGTGTGATGCCCCAAACCATCGAAGCGATAAACCATGCCCGCGCCGCCGGCGTGCCAATAGTTGTGGCGCTGAACAAGATGGACGTTCCGAACGCCAACGAGCAGCGGGCGCTGGGCCAGCTCGCCGAGCATGGGCTTCAGCCCCAGGAGTGGGGCGGCGAGGTCGAGGTCATACGCACCAGCGCCGAGACCGGCCAGGGCATAGACAATCTCGTGGAGACGCTGTCCCTGGAGGCCGAGCTTCTGGAGCTGAAGGCCGAGCCGGACGGGCCGGCGACGGGCTTCGTAATCGAAAGCGAGATGGACCCCGGGCTGGGCGTAGTGGCCCGGCTGCTGGTGCGCGACGGCACGCTCCGGCAGGGCGACGTGGTCCTGGCGGGCTCGTCCTATGGACGCGCCAGACAGATACGCGACGACCGCGGTCGTGAGATTTCCCAGGCCGGTCCTTCCAGTCCGGTGGAGATATCCGGTCTGGATGAGGTGCCGGTGGCGGGTGACAGGTTCTACGTTCTCGAGGACATCGACGAGGCGCGTGAGATTGCCGAGCAGCGGCGCGACCGCACCCGACAGAAGCAGCTTCGGGGCAGCCGAGGCCAGTCGCTCCAGGACCTGCTCAGTCAGATAGAAGCCGGCGAAAGCACGCAGTTGCCGCTGATTGTCAAGGCCGACGTGCAGGGCTCCATCGAGGCGCTGGTCGGGCAGTTGGAGAAGCTCGGCACCGACGAGGTCTCCGTGAACATACTGCACCGTGCGGTAGGCGGGATCACCACCAGCGACGTTACGCTGGCGGAGGCGTCCGGCGCGCTGATTATCGGGTTCAACGTGGTGGCCGACGCCGACGCCCGCCAACTGGCCGAGGCCAAGGGCATCGATATCCGCACGTACCGGGTCATCTACGATATTACCGAGGATATCCGCAAGGCGCTGGAGGAAGGTTTGGCGCCGGAGGTGCGGGAGGAAACCGTCGGCCGGGCCGAGGTCCGCCAGACTTTCAAGGTTTCGCGACTCGGGACTATCGCCGGCTGCCGCGTCAGCGACGGTGTGGCCGCCCGCAATGCCAAGGTGCGAGTGGTGCGGGACAACGTTGTTATCGCAGACGAGCGAAACGTGGAGAGTCTCAAGCATTACAAGGAAGACGCCCGCGAGGTCCGCTCCGGTATGGAATGCGGCGTGAAGGTCGCCGGATTCGACGATATCCAGGAAGGCGACGTGCTGGAATTCTATCGACAGGTGGAGGTCTCCCGCACGTTGTAGCGGACGGTCCACGGCGACCGGTTTCCGCACGCAATACAGATGAGCACGACGATAGGATTTCTGGAGCTGACCTTCGATGTTGTGCAGGCGTCGAGTCTGAAGGACAAGCGCCGCGCAGTAAAGAGCTTCAAAGACCGCATCAGACACCGCCACAACGTCTCCATTGCGGAGGTGGACGGTCAGGACAACCATCGCCGGGCGGTATTGGCCGTTGCGATGGTCGGCAACGACCACCGCTACGTCGAGGGCGTCCTGCAGCAGATAGTCAACGCCGCGGAAATGCACCGGGACATGGTGCTGCTGGACACCGAGGTATCCTGGCTGTGAGGGCGGTGGCGTCGGAAGTGTAGAAAACTAAAGCTGACGGGGCGAATGCATGAGCCGTCGGACCTTGAGAGTTGAAAGTCTGATTCAAAGCGTGCTGGGAGAGATTCTTCTCAAGAAGATCTCCGACCCGCGGGTGGACCCCGCGCGTACCAGCATTACCCGGGTGGAGGTGCCCGAAGACCTGCTGACGGCGAAGGTGTTTGTCTCGATTCTTGGCACGGACCGCGAGCAGAAAAACGCCATAGCCGCCCTTCGCCACGCCGGCGGACATATACAGGAGCTGCTCAGCGAGGAGATCACGCTGCGACACACGCCGGTTTTGAGCTTCGAGCTGGATGTGCAGTTCAAGAAGACCCTCGAAACGCTGAGGATCATCCGCGAGGTGGGCGACGAGCTGAGAGCCAAGGAAGCCGCCCGAGCGGCCGCATCCGACGATCAGCGGGACGAATAGGACGCACTATCGGATGAAAAACGCCAAGGCGTACGAACCGAAAATTCGCAAGCTTCTCTCGCAGGCGAAGAATATCAAGTCGCCCGCCGGTGACGAGGACCGCAACCCTGTGCGCGTCCTGCTCCATGCCGTGCTCAGCTCCAATGCGACCCCCAGGCAGGCCGAGGAGGCCGCCGAGGCCCTCGAAAGCGAGTTCGTGGACTACAACGAATTGCGCGTCTCGCCGGTCAAGGACCTCACGGACCGGCTGGGGAAGGACTATCCGCAAAGGCGCGCCAAGGCCGAGATGTTAACCGCGGTCCTGAACGCGATCTTCGAGCGGACCGGCGCGGTGTCGATGGACTACATGCACGAGATGTCCAAGCGGGACCTTCGCCGGCACCTGCGCGAGCTTGGGCTGGATGCCTACGCCGCCGCCTATGTCACGCTGTTCGCCTTCGGCGGTCATGCGATACCGGTCGATGAGGACCTGGCCGAGTCGCTGAAGATGGAAGACGCCGTGCATCCCGAAAGCGACGTGGAGGACATCCAGGGATTCCTGGAGCGGGTCATACCGCAGAAGGACGCTGAAAAGGCACACGCGGCCTTCCGCGACCTGGTCCGTCGCAAGGCCTCCGCACTGACGAAGAAACGTCGCGAGCAGGCCGAGGCGAAGGCAAAGGCCGAGGCAGAGGCAGAGAGGCAAAGACTCAAGAAGGAACAGGCCGAAGCGGAAAAACAGGCCGCTGCCGAAGCCAGGAAGCAGCAGCAGAAGAAGAAAAAGGCGGCCGCCAAGAAGTCAGGCAAGAAGAAGACCACGCGCAAGAAGGCCTCGTCGAAGAAGTCGTCAACGAAGAAATCCACAAAGGCCGCCAAAGCGAAGAAGAAAAAGAAATCCACAGGTGGACGTTCGAGTTCGCGGAAGAAGTCCAAAACCGCGAAGAAGAGCGGCTCCAAAGCGAAGAAGACCCGCAAGACCACGAAATCGAAGAAAACCAAGACCAAATCGTCCGGCAAGACCAGACGGACCAGGTCGGGCAAGTCGAAGAAGAAATAGCTTTCGTCCTCGCGGCCTGTCGGCCGGGCCGACCCGCGGCGGGGACCGGAGCGGGAAAGAACCTTAATATGGCCAGGCATACGCCCACCGACAAGCTGGTGCTCGGCATACCCAAGGGATCGCTTCAGCAAAGCACTCTGGAGTTGTTCGCGCGGGCCGGATGGCGGATATCCGTCCCTTCCCGCAGCTACTTCCCCTCAGTGGACGACGACGAGATATCGGCCATCATGTTCCGCGCCCAGGAGATGAGCCGCTATGTCGCCGACGGTGTGATAGATGCGGGCCTGACCGGCTACGACTGGATATGCGAGAACGGTTCGGACGTCGTAGAGGTGGCCGAGCTGGTGTACGCCAAACAGCAGCTCCGTCCGGTGCGGTGGGTGTTGGCCGTTCCGGAGGAGAGCGACGTCGTCACGCCGGAGGACCTCGAAGGTGGCATCGTGGCGACCGAGCTGGTCAACGTCACGCGTAAGTATTTCGCCGATCGCGGCGTGAACGTGAAGGTGGAGTTCAGTTGGGGCGCCACGGAGGTAAAAGCGAGGATACTGGACGCCATTGTGGACGTGACCGAGACCGGCAGCAGCTTGCGGGCGAACAAGCTTAGAGAGCTGGATACGCTGATCTCCTCCACCACGCGCTTTGTCGCCAACCGCGAGGCCATGAAGAACGACTTCAAACGCCGCAAGATCGAGAACCTTGCGATGCTTCTTACCGGCGCCATTGAGGCCCGCGAGAAGGTCGGGCTGAAGATGAATGTCTCCAGGGAAGACCTCCAGAAGGTCCTGGACCTGCTGCCGGCCGAGAAGTCTCCCACCATCTCTTCGCTGAGCGACGAGAACTGGGTGGCTGTGGAGGTCATCGTGGAGGAGCATGTTGAGCGGGACCTGGTGCCTCGGCTCAAGCGCGCCGGCGCCAGCGGAT
This sequence comes from Phycisphaerae bacterium, assembly GCA_049975485.1. Taxonomy (GTDB): domain Bacteria; phylum Planctomycetota; class Phycisphaerae; order SM23-33; family SM23-33; genus PUND01. The sequence goes on from JBNGDC010000001.1 coordinate 7,360, forward strand.
TGATAACGTACCCTCTGAACAAGGTAATTCCCTGACCCGCGTGCGGCAGTGGCCGGAGAACATGAGCCGCAGAGATGCTGCTTGCCACGCCGAAGCCGTAGGGCGGAGGCGGGAGACCGCCGATGAGATCAACGGCCACAAACTCCGAAAGCAGTCACTCGGTTTCGAACACGCGCTGCGTGGGGGCTATCGCCTGGACGGCTGCCTGCGTGGTCTTGCTGGGTGTAACCGGCTGCGTTCCCGCTGAACAGAACGTCCAGACCCTCCCTGCCGCCGAGCAGAGCGGGGGTTCACCGGCGCAACTCGATGGAAAGGCGCTGGTGGCCTTGGACGAACTCGAGCCGCGGGTGAAAGCTCCGCGGAACGACGAGGATATTCCCGAACCCCAGCCCCGCGCCAAGGAAGCGCTGGAAGAAGCCGAGCAACTGCTCGAGGAGCAGAGCAACTTCGGGGCCGTTCGACTGCTGGAGCGGGCCGTCGGCTTCGATCCCGACCATCCGGCTATTCGTCGCACGCTGGGTCTGGCTTACGCGCGGCAGAGAAACTGGGCCAAGGCGCTGGAGAACTTCCGCCGGGCGGCGGAGGTCGCACCCGACGACCTGCAATTGCAGGTTTGGCTGGGGCTGCTGGCCATCGGACAAGACCGCCACGAGGACGCGGTTATCGCCTTCCGTCGGGCGCTGAAGTGCTCCGATGCACAGCCCTCGGAGCCGTCGGCGGCCGAGGCGCTGCTGCGACTGGCACAACTTCTGCACGATCAGGGCTACTACACCGCCTCACTGGAATGCTACCGGCGGCTCGACGGGTGGATACAGGACCACGGCGATGACTACGCCTCCAGACCGTCGCTGCGGGAGGTGGTGCTTCGGCCGGAGCGTTTGCTGACGCCGAAGGGCGAATTGCTGCTTAAGCTCGGCCGCGCCGACGAGGCGGTCGATGCGCTCGACAGGGCGTTCAGTCTGGACCGGTCCCATACGGAGACCGTGCGGCTGTTGCTGACGGCGCTTCTGGAGAACGGGCAGACCGAACGGGCGGAGGATGTGCTGATCGACATCGCCGCCGAGCCGGCGCACGAGGAACAGTTCGTGGACCTGGCGGGTATGATCTGTCGGCGTGTCGGCGATCCGGACTTGCCGCTTCGGCTGTGGCGCAGATACAGGGCGCAGGGGCGCTCGGACGGGGCCTTGGCAGTGGAACTGGCGAAGATCTCTGCTGACCTGGACGCCACCGACCAAGCGGCCGACCTGCTGGCCGAAGCCCTGGAGACCATGCCCGGAAACGCCCGGGCGGCCCGCGAGATGGTGCGGATAAAGTCCCAGGCCGGCGACCTGCACGGCGCCCTGTCGCTGTTGGTGAACGTGGTGGCCGCCGATGCCGACGCCGCCGAGATAGCCCGGGCCGCCATCGCCGAGGAGAATATCGACGAGAAACTGGCGCGGACGTTCTGCGAAGAGGTGGCGGACGCCCCGGACGAGCGGCGGTACGCAGCCCACTATGTTGCCGGCGCCGCCGCCGAGCAGGCCGGACTGGAATATCTCGCGGCCGAGCAGTACCAGTCCGCTCTCGACGCCAAAGCCGACTTCCTCCCCGCCGCCGACGCCCTGACAGACATATACGTCCGGCAGGGACGGCTGGACATGGTGGACCGTCTTCTTGAGCGGTTGGAGGACGGCCGGTCGGAGTTCTTCCGGTTGTATCTCTCGGGCAAGGTGGAACTGGCCAGGGGGCATGCGCGTGCGGCGGTGGATTCGCTGCGTCGGGCACACGAAATTGACGACACCCACCTGCCGACCATCTCGCTGCTCGCGGAAGCCCATCGCAAGGCGGGCGAGCCGGCGCAGGCGACGAGTATGCTGCGACGGGCCATTACGCTCGCACCGGACGAGGTGGAGTACTACCGGCGGCTGTTCGACCTGCATGCCATTCTGGGCCAGCATACCGAGGCCCAGGACGTCGTGGACGCTCTGCGGCGACGTACCGGAAACGACCTCGCCGCCGACATCATGACGGCTGAGCTGCACCTCGCCAGGGGAGAACATGACAAGGCCCGTGAGCTGCTGGCCGACATCAAGAGCCGCGCCCCGGACAGTTTCCAGGTGGAACTGCTGGAGGTCCGCGCCGCTGTGGAGGCCGGCGATGAGGAGCTTGACGAGGAGGACTTCACTCGGGCGGTACGGGTGCTCTCGCAGGCGGTCGAACGGGCCGGCGGCGACAGCATGGCCCTGCGGCTGCTGATGCAGTTGCTCCAGCATCGCGACCGCAGCGCCGAGGCCGTCGCCGTCTGGGAGAACCTTTATCGCAAGACCAACGAACCGCTGATTTCCCGCTTGTACGTCTCGGCCCTGGTGGAGAACGACCGACAGGCGCAGGCGGTCGGCGTGCTGGAGGAAATACTCGCCGGCGACCCGGATGTTTACTGGGCTCGCTACCGGATGCTGGATTTGCTGCAGGAGCTGGACCGCACTGAAGAGGCCGTCGAATTCGCCAACAAGTGGCTCCGCCAGACCGAAGACGACACGGCACGGCAGATGCTTTACCGGTCGCTGCTGGCGATGCATACCGAGGCCGAGGATTACGACGCGGCCCAGGAAGTGCTGGACGCCTGGCTGGATGAGGCCCGCGACACCGACACGCGCCGGGCGCTTCGTGTGGAGAAGATGCGCCTCTACGGACGGACCGGAGAATACGACCGGGCTTTGGCTGTCGTCCAGGAGGCCGACGAGGCAGTCCGCGAGGATGTGCCGCTGAAGATGGCTCTGCTGCAGGTGCTGGAGGAGGGCCAGCAGTACGAGACCGCGCTGGGTCTGGTTCAGGAGTGGCTCAGCGAGGCCGACGAGGACAGTCGGGACATGCTGACGCACTGGCTTATCAACCTTCATGTGTCGATGGAGCAGTTCGACGAGGCCCAGAACGTCGCCGCCCGGTGGATAGAAAGAGCTCCGGAAGAGCTTCGCCCGCGGGCTGTGATTGTCTATGAGTTTATCGAAGCCGAGCAGTTCGACAGGGCCTCGCGCCTCGTGGACGAATGGATTGAGCAGAAAGAGGCGGCGACCCGTCCCTCCGATAAAGAGACCCCCGCCGAGGTCCCGGATATGGTTCTGGATTGGTGCCGGCTGACCGCGGTGCGCGTTCTGCTTCTGCAGAACCGCTACGAGGCCGCACTGGAACGCCTTGATTCCCGGAAATGGTACTCAACCAACTCCGAGGCGATGAGCATGCGGGCGACGTGTCTGGAACAACTGGACCGCGGTGATGAGGCGCTGGAGGCGCTCGAGCGGGCGTACGAGCTGGACCCCGACGACCCCAGCATAAACAACAACCTGGGGTACTACTACGCCGACCGCGGCATCGAGCTGGCCAGGGCGGAGCGGCTCATACGCCAGGCGTTGACTGATTTGCCGGAAGAAACGGCGTTCCTGGATTCGCTGGGCTGGGTGTTCTACAAGCAGGGGCGCTTTCAGGCGGCGGCCCGCGTGCTGGAAAGGGCGCTCGGCATGGGACCGGAAGGCGACGAGGAGACCCCCGCGGCGGAGGAAGCCGCGGTTGAGCAGTACGAGACGCACCCGGTGATCTTCGACCACCTGGGCGACGTTTACTGGCGGCTGGGGCGGCACGACGAGGCGCTTAGCATGTGGCGGAAAGCCCTGTCCGACGCGCAGGACGAGGAGATGCCGGCCGCAGACGTTGAAAAGGTCCTTAGTGAAGCTCCGCTGAAGATAGAGGCCGTGGAGCAAGGCCGCGAGCCGCCCATCGCCCCGCTCGGCGAGGGCGTAGAGAGCGAACAGCAGGATTCGACGGAATAGTCTATAATGACCGGTCGTATCCGGCGGTCACAGAGAGCTACATCGGAGAGGAACGTATGGCAGGACATTCGCATTGGGCACGAATCAAACGCAAAAAGGGCGCCAACGACGCCAAACGCGGACGACTCTGGAGCAAGCTGGCCAGGAAAATCATCGTTGCGGCCCGCGAGGGCGGACCGGATCCGGCGGACAATCTTACGCTTCGCTACGCCATCGACGACGCCAAAGATGCAAACATGCCCAACGACACGATCGACCGGGCCATCAAGAAGGGCACCGGCGACCTGGGCGGCGCGAGCTATGAGGCCGTCGTGTACGAGGGCTACGGTCCGGGCGGCGTGGCGTTCATGGTCGAATGTCTTACCGATAACCGCAACCGCACCGCGCCGGAGATGCGGAAGATATTCGAACGTTCGGGCGGGCAGCTCGGCCAGAGCAACTGCGTCGCCTGGATGTTCAGCCGTAAGGGTTCGTTCGTGATCTCCTCGGAGCAGGCGGACGAGGACACGCTGGTGGAACTGGCTCTGGAGCACGGGGCCGAGGATGTGACCCGCGAGGATGACCTGTTCGAGGTAACCTGCGACCCGTCGGTCTATCAGCAACTGAAACAGTCACTCGCCGAGGCCGGCATAGAGACCGTCAGCTCCGAGGTCGCGCTGGTTCCGCAGAACACTGTTACGGTGGAAGGCGAACAGGCGCGGAAGGTGCTGCAGCTCATGGAAGAGCTGGAAGACCACGAGGACGTGCAGAACGTCTATGCCAACTTCAACGTGCCGGACAACGTCATGGCCGAGGCGGAACAGGCGGAAGCGTAGAAGCCGTAGCCGGGAACCGGCAGTCAGTCCTGTCTTGAGTGGCCCGCAGGAACGAAGGCGAAAGGCGCCAGCGGACCTGTCCGCGCACCATCGATTCGCAGCTCAAGATGCTATCGGGTTTGCCACACCGGCTGCAGGCGGATGACTATCTCCACGTTCCCGCTGCTGCCGGGCAGGCGCACGACCAGCCGGCGGATGCCCTCATTCGTCGCCTCCGGCGGCTCCTGCTCTGCCGACGCGACCGAGAAACCCGCACCGTTCGGCGACTCCAGCGTGGCGCGGAGCTGTTTGCCGCCCAGTGACAGCACGGCCGAACCATCCTCGCGCACTTCAATGTCGGCCTCGGTGAACATCTGCCATGTGATGTCGCACTCGGCCTTCAGCGCGAACCGATCGCGGATGACCACCGCCCGCCTGTCGTCAACCAGCTCCACTTCCCGGACGACGTTCGCGGCGAAGTCCCTGTATGCGGAAGTCAGGTCCACAACGGCCTTGCCGTCGCCGAAGTCGGTGAACTCCGCTACGGCGTCAACGTTCTGGTTGCGGCCGTTGATTACCGGCACGTTGTGCCCCAGCGACCCCAGCCGGAAGTATGTCCACCGGCGGCCTTCGGGTCGGGAATCCCAGTAGCCGGGCAGGTTGTAGTTGTCCTTGCCCAGGTCCATTGCCCATCGAACGCCCATCGCGTCCATGACGAAGCTGCCGGCGTCAAGGTGCGAATGGTTTATCCGGTTCCGGCCCGCCTTGACGCCCACGAACACCGCGTCGGGGTCGTCCCAGGAGCTTCGCATGATGCCGATGTCCGCCGGGCCTCTGTAGAGCTTATCCAGCTCCAGTTCCTTCGGTTCGCCCTCGACCGGCACGTACCAGACATAGTCTCGCGTCTTCGCCCCGAACCGCCGTATCGCCTCGTGCTCGGCGGCCGCGAACGTCGGCTCGTTGTAGATCCGGGCAAGGTACAGCAGTTCGGGCAGGTTCCGGCGAGCCGCGTGCGTGCCGACGTCGGCGAAGTTGAACAGTTCACCCGTTGGACCGGTCGTGTAGAGCGGGAAGTACCCGGCCAGACGAAGCCCGTTGCGGTCCGAGAGGCCGAAGTCCGTCCCCAGCGCGGTATCCAGAGCGGAAAGGGCGACCACCGTGTACCTGGTCGCGTAGTTCCAGTATCCGGGTCCTTCGGCCCAGGCGCCTTCCGGCTCGTAGCTGCCCAACGCCATCGGCAGTGATTTGACGGCCCGGCGGACTATCTCGGCGGCCTTGTCCGGCTCGTGCTCGGCTATCGCCAGCGCGCCGACCAGCAGACCGCCGTTGCACACCTGGTTCCAGTTGTAATCGCTCCTGGACCACCACACGCCGCCGCGGTAGCCCTGCAGGCCCGGCTCCAGTCCCTTTGCGACGATCGCCTCTCGCAGCGTCCGGCGCGTCTGCTCGTCGAGGTAGTCGTACAGCCAGTCGTATCCTATGCCCACCGCATGGGTCATCTCCGCGGTGTCGAGGAAGTGGGAGGGATTCCAGTCGTCGAACGCACAGACCGCCAGCAGATTCCGGCGGGCGGCCTCGGCGTATTTCTCCTCGCCGGTCAGCCGCCACGCCAGCGACAGGGCATAGACCCTCTCCAGGCAGTCCCGGCTTATGTGTAGCAGTCGGGGGCCGACCTTTTCGTACTTCAGTGGCTCGGCATTGAGGTACCCCTCGGCACGCTCCATCAGGTCGCGACGGCAGCGGGCCAGCATCTCGTCGTCATGCTCCATGCGGCGAAGCTCTTCCAGACGCTCCTCCGTGACAATCAGCCGGGGATGCCCCGCTCGCAGGGACGCCAGAGGGTTCGACGGCACTTCGACGGTCTGTGCGTCGGCCGTCGCCTTGACGCATATCAAAAGGAGCGCAATCAGCAGAATCAGTTCCGGTCGCATTCTGTTCCTCGCATTGAACTTCCTGTGTCATCCATGAAACACGCTTTGCGGCGCGTGGCTTCGGTAATTCGCATGGGACCGGCCTCCCAGGCGTCAGAACATTGTATTGCTGACGGGTCTGGTGGTCGCACGGCGCGGTATATCCGCCGGGGGCGTTTGAGGTCCCTTGACGTACACCAAAACCATATTGCCGCCCAGGGCTTCGTGGAAAACCATAGCACCAAGCCGGTCCAGCTCAGTCCGCAGCAGCCGGGTCTCCCGCGGCTCCCGATCCTTGTCGCAGTATTTGCTTTCCCACAGAAACAGAGTTCCGTTGCGGGCGCTGCGCCACTTTTCGATGCCGTCTGCGATGCTGAAGGCCGGTCGGGTGTTCTCGGCCAGGCAGTGGGCTACGACGTGCTGTGTGATCAGGGCGTTGCCGCTGTGTGGCGATTGCTCCAGCGCCTCAACGGCGTTGGCGATGAGTCGGTGCATGGGCGAGCTGGACAACCGCAGCGGGCGGATCTGTATGCCGGCCTGGACGGCTATCACCACGACCAGCACGCCCGCGAATACACGACTCAACCGGCGGCTCGGACGGTCCTGCGCCGCGGCCAGCAGTGCGAACACCGCGAACGGACTCGCGACGATGAAGGCCACTTCCGTGCGGATGCCGCCGTGGCCGGCCGCGACCATCCCCGAAAGCAGCAGCCAGCCCCCGACCAGGGCCGACGCCGCCGCGGCGGTCCTGCCGCCGGTCGCCGAAACCAGCGCCCGGAATCCACCGGCCGCCAGAACGGCCACAAGCGCCGCCGCCGGGACCATGAACCTCGCGTATCCGCCGGTCGCGAACAGACCGAAGCGGAACAGCACCGCATGGAGCGCCAGGAGCGAGAACACCACGGCCGTTATAAACCACGCCCGCCGACGAAGGTGCAGCGCACCGACCACTGCCGCCGTCAGCATGCCGAACCCCGCGGCCACCGGCCAGATAGCCGGATAGTGGTAGAGCGGACCGGTTCCGTACTGCGTGTCGTAGTCGCGCGAGAAAATCAGCAGCGGGTCGCCTTCGGGTGGTATGTCAACTACCAGAGCGGCCAGCACATACACCACCGGTGCCCAGAGCAGCAGAATCACCGAGCCCCACAGGCGAGGGCTTTTCAAAGCCCGACCTGTCGAGCCGCCGGCGCCGCGACGCGTTTCCCAGAAGAAAGCGAACGCGAACAACGGCGCCAGCGCCAGGGTCTCCAGGCGCGTCAGGAACAGCAAGCTCCACACGGCCGACGAGCAGAGCAGGTTGCCCCGCAGCAGAAGCCAGGTTCCCAGAGCCAGGTACAGTGCGGCGGGGGTCTCGGTGAGCGTGGTCAGCGAAAGCGTCATCACCAGCGGCTGGACCCACACCAGCAGCGGAGCCACGGCCGCGGCGGGTGTGTCGCCGAGTATCCGTCGGGCAATGCACCATGCCAGCCAAGCGGTCGCCGCCGTCATCAGCGCCGATAGAACCCGGCATGCGGGCAGTCCGCCCAGGCGTGCCGCGAACATCATGGGTATGTTGTGTCCGGGCCTGGCCCACCAGTGAAGGGCGGTTCCCGCGTCGTTCCAAGACGAGCGGGCGAAGAGGTAGTGGCACGCGTCGTCGTCCTGGTAGAAGCCGTCGCTGGCCGCCGTTAGCGAAAGCGATACGGCAAGCCCCAGAAGTGTCAGCACGGCCGCGGCCGTCCTGCATCGCCGGGCTGTTGCGGTTGCTCCGGTAGTGTCTGGCGTCGGATGTGTCACGGGGCGTCCCCGATTGCGACTGCCGGTGAATTCCTGTTCTGAAGCGCATATTCAGCAACGGAACCGCCCGCCTTGGACGCAAAGTCTCTTGGCAGAACGGGAATTCGAGTATAATAGCGACCTGGAGCCGCGTATCCATGAGAATTGGTATCATCTCCGACAGTCACGGAAAGGCAGATCGACTTCGCGAAGCGGTCGAAGTGTTGTCGCGCGAAGGCGCCGAAGTGCTGGTCCACTGTGGCGACATCGGGTCGGTGGAGTGCCTGGAGCTGCTCGCCTCCAACGGGGCACGAGCGTATGCCGTCGCCGGCAATATGGACCGCAAGGTCCAGCGACTCGCCCACGAGGCAACGCGGCTGGGCGTGCAGTTCGGCTGGGAGGTCGTGGAGGTCCCCCTGGGCGACGGGCAGTATCTCGTCGCCACGCACGGCCACGACGAGGACATCCTGGGCGAGCTTGTGCTCGGCCAGCAGTTTCCTTACGTCTGCCACGGGCACACGCACGAAAAGCGAGACGAGTGCTACGGACCTACGCGGATCATCAATCCCGGCGCGCTTCACCATGCGGACCCCTACACTGTCGCCCTGCTCGACACGGACAGCGACGAGCTGCGTCACATACCCGTCTGCTGAGTCTCTCCGTTCGCCGGCTGTGAGGTAGTGGCGCCGTCGCCCTCGTCTTCCATGCGGACATATACGGCCGCCGAGTGCTCGCTCTGCGGGTCGTGGAACTCCGCCACCTTCCTGCCCAGCTTGAGGGTGTGCGTTGTAACCACGTCTTGGGGGTCGCCGGTCCGCTGCCCGCCGGAGTATTTGCTGTCCCATACGTACA
>JBNGDC010000001.1:16573-29267 GCA_049975485.1 Phycisphaerae bacterium
CCGCCAGCAGCAGCGTCAGTATGGTCGCGCACGCCGCCAGCGGTGGCAGCAGAGCTTCGGGGACGTACGGCACGCCCGCGCCGAATACGCCCCAGACACCGGCCGACGCCGCAGCCAGCGCCGCGACTGCGGGCAGGCGGCCCCGCGGGCGAAGCAGAGCGGCAAACCCGCAGCCGGCCAGTGCCGCCACGGGACCCGCCAGCGGCACGAGGAACCGCTCGTATCCGCCGGATGCGAACGCCCCGAAGCAGTAGATAACCGAGTGCAGCAGCACACCCGCGGCAGCCAGCGCCGCGGGAAGCCATCCGCGGCGTCCCAGGCGGGCCGCGCCGGCCGCTGCCAGCGCCAGCACGCCGATGCCCGAGGCGATAGGCCAGCGGCGCAGCATGTGGTCCCAATCGCCGCGGCCGTATTCTTCGGTGTAGTGTTCGCCGAATATGTGGAAGGGCGACGCGTCGGGGCGAAGGTCGGCTCCCGCGGCCGCCAGAAGGTACCCCGCCGGCGCCCACAGCAGCGCCGCCCACGCTCCCCACAGCCAAGGCGTACGCAGCGCCTTTCGCCAGTCCCGGTTGTTTGCGCGGAGAGCATCCGCGGCGACGGCCAGTGCCGGTATCGGCGCCAAAGCGGTCAGCTCGTAGCGGGTTACAAACAGCGCGCTGAAGGCCGCACATCCCCATACGCGGTTTCCCCGAAGGTACAGCCACAGTCCCAGCGCCAGGTAAAGGGCGCCGGGCGTCTCGGTGAGCGTGGTCACAGACAGCGTCATCACCAGCGGCTGCAGCCAGACCATCGCAGAGGCCAGCGGGGTCAGCCGTTGTATTCCGGGGTCGTTCGCGGTCAGCCGCCGGGCTATCAGGTACGCCAGGAATGCCACCGCCGCCGTCTGGACGGCACTGAACACCCGGCAGCCGGCCATGCCGAAGTAGTGCACCACCGGCATTACTGGCAGGTTGTAGCCCGGCCGCGACCACATGTGCCAGCGGAAGCCGGCGTCGTCCCACGAGTCGCGTGCGAATATGTAGTGCCCCAGGTCGTCGTCGTGGTAGAAGCCGTCACTGACCGCCCCCATCACAATCGACGCCGCCAGACCGGTCAGCGTAATCACCAGCGCGACGATGTGCTCGCAACGCGCGGAAGTGCCGGGTTCTGTCGCTCTCTGCCGCATTATTCGACGGTATGAACTACGAGCGTGTTGGTCGTGCCGGGCGTGCCGATGGGTCGGCCGGACAGCACCAGCAGTTTCTGCCCCTTACCGGCCGCACCGATTTGCATGGCGAACTCGGACGCCTTCGCCAGCACGTCGCGCGTGTGTTCCGGCGCGTCGGCACGCACCGGCTGGACACCGTAGTAAAGCTGCATCCGCCGTACGACCTTCTCATCCGGCGACAGCGCCAGTATCGGAACCGGCGGGCGGTTCTTGGACATCACCCTCGCGGTAGTTCCCGTGGCGGTGAACACGGCCACCGCGGCAATGTCCTCCCGGCGGATTATCTCTCCCACGGCGCCGGCCAGCGCCGCCGTCGTCCGTGCAGGCGCGTAGGTTACTTCAACGGTCCCGCCCATGGTGTCGGCGTAGCTTTCCGTCTCGCGGACGATTGAGTCCATCATTGCCACCGCCGCCGTGGGGTAGTCGCCGACGGCCGTCTCGCCCGAGAGCATCACCACGTCGGCGCAGTCGAGCACGGCGTTGGCCACGTCCGATACCTCGGCCCGCGTCGGCTGTGGTGCGTTCGTCATGCTCTCGAGCATCTGCGTGGCAATTATGCAGGGCTTGCCGGCGCGTCTGCACAGGGCGGCAATCCGCTTCTGGGCGATGGGCACGTCCGGCAGGTCCATCTCCACACCCAGGTCGCCGCGGGCGACCATGACGGCGTCGGCGGCGTCCACTATCTCATCGATGTGCTCCACCGCCTGCGGCCGTTCTATCTTCGCCACCACGTGCGCATCCGAGCCGCTATCGCGCAGCAGCCGCCTGAGGGACTCCACGTCGTCGGCCGACTGCACGAAAGACAACGCCACATAGTCGAAGTCGCGCCCGGCGATCCACGCGACGTCGCGGCGGTCCTTTTCCGTCATGGATGGTATGCTGAGCGTGGTGTCCGGCAGATTGACGCCCTTGCCCTCGGCGAGCACGCCGCCATGCACGACACGGCAGCGGACTTCGGCCGGGGGGTTCGTCTCGACGACCGTCAGTCGTATGCGGCCGTCGTCAAGCAGCACGGCATCGCCGACCTTGACGCAATCGACCAGCTCCGCGAGGGTTGTGGATATGCGGTCGGCGCGGCCTTCCAGCGGCTCACGTTGTATGGCGAGTTCCTGCCCGTCGGCCAGCAGCACCGAGCCGCCGGAGATCGGTCCGACGCGGATTTTCGGTCCGCACAGGTCGGCCATCACCGCAAGCGGTTCGGAAAGCTCATCCTCGACGGTGCGGATGTTGTCCAGGAAACGCTGCCGCTGCTCGTCGTCACCGTGGGAGAAATTGATTCGCAGCGCGTCGCAGCCGGCGCGGACCATACCGCGCAGGTCTTCCACTTCCCCGCAGGCCGGGCCTACCGTCGCGAGGATTTTGGTGCGGATCATCATGGTCGGCAATTGTACGCGCCGCGGGCGGGGATTCCAGATGCGCCGGGGGAGACGCCTTTCGCCGCGTGCCGTGCGCTACTATAGTCGGGGACAGGAGGCCCCATGAAAGAACTGCACTGTGACATCCTGATAGTGGGCGGCGGGCTGGGCGGCTGTGCGGCCGCCGCGGCGGCCACCGCCCTGGGCAAGAAAGTAGTCCTCACCGAGGAGACCGACTGGCTTGGCGGCCAGCTCACCTCGCAGGCCGTCCCTCCGGATGAGAACCCGTGGATAGAAACCGGCGGCTGCACCCGGCGGTACGCCGCGTTCCGCGAGTCGATGCGACAGTATTACAAGCGGAACCATCCGCTGACAGGACGGGCCATGCGCGACCGCACGCTGAACCCCGGCGGCGGCTACGTTTCCAAGCTCTGTGTTGAGCCGAGGGTGGGCGTCGCGGCGCTGGACGAGATGCTCGCCCCGGCGCGGTCGGCCGGTCGGCTTCGCGTTCTGACCGAGCATGTGCCCGTATCGGCCGACGCGGACGGCGACCGTGTGCGCTCGGTCACGCTGCGCGACAAGCTCGGCGGGGGCGAGGTGACGGTCTCCGCCACGTACATCCTCGACGCCACCGAGCTGGGCGACCTGCTGCCGCTGGCGGGGGTGGAGTATGTCAGCGGAGCCGAATCGCAATCGCAGACGGGCGAGCCGCACGCGGTAGCCGGCGACCCGCAGCCGGACAATGTGCAGGCGATCACCTGGTGCTTCCCGCTGGGCTTCGATCCCACGCCCGGAGCCGACCATACCATCGACAAACCCGAGCAGTACGACCGCTGGCGGAACTACGTGCCGCAGCTCGAACCGGCCTGGCCGGGCAAGCTGCTCTCCTGGGTGGATGCGGACCCCCAAACACACCGACCGCGGCAGACGCTGCTGTTTCCCGGCGAAACGAAACTCATCGACGACACGTATGGCATGGGTCTGAAGCCCCGCTGGACCTACCGTCGCATCGTCAACGCCGGCATCTTCGACGACGATACCGTCCGCGACGTATCGCTGGTGAACTGGCCGCAGAACGATTACTTCGCCGCGAACCTCATTGATCGCCCCGCCGACGACGTCCAACGCATCCTCGAAGAGGCCAGTCAGCTCTCGCTGTCGCTGCTGTACTGGATGCAGACCGAGGCGCCGAATTTCAGCACCGGCGGCAACGGCTACCCCGGGCTGCACCTGTGCCCGGAGATTGCCGGCACCGACCACGGGCTTGCCAAGGCGCCGTACATCCGCGAGTCGCGGCGCATCCGGGCCGTGTTCACCGTCACCGAGAACCACGTCGGCACCGAGGCCCGTTGCGGCCGAAACGTGACCTGGCAGGAAAAACACCAGCCGGACTTCCTGCGGCAGGACTGGCCGGACGCGGAACCGTTCGCCGACAGCGTCGGCATCGGCTGCTATCGCATCGACCTGCACATGTCCACCGGCGGCGACAACTACGTGGACATTTCGTCGCTGCCGTTCCAGATTCCGCTGGGGGCGCTGATTCCTCAGCGTGTGGAGAATTTACTGCCGGCGTGCAAGAACATCGGCACTACGCACATCACCAACGGCTGCTACCGCCTGCACCCGGTGGAGTGGAACATCGGCGAGGCGGCTGGGCTGCTGGCGGCCTTCTGCATCGACCACGGCGAGCGGCCCCGGGCTGTGCGGGACGACGCCGACCGGCTGGGCGAATTCCAGAAGCTGCTGACCGACCAGGGCATCCCGCTGCGGTGGAAGAATACGTATCCGATGTGAGCGGGTCTCAGCTGCGCAGGTCCGCCAGCGCCGACAGCACGCCCGTGGGGCCGACGTCCGTGTCGCGGGCGTCCAGCACGCTGACTCTCGGTCCGAGCGGTGCGAACTGTTCCGGCGAGGTTGCGGTGAATATCGCTACCGTCGGTGTTCCCAAAGCCGCCGAGAGGTGCGAGACGCCGGAGTCGTTGCCGACGTATCCGGCCGAGCCGGCGAGTACACCGGTCAGGGCGGACAGTGCGGGCTGGTCGATTACCGGCGCGGTTGCACGCAGGGCATCTATGGCCGTCTCGTCCCAGCGGTCCCGTTCGACGGGTCCCAGGACGAAGACGGGTTGCTCAAGAACGTCGGCCGCCGCGCGGAAACCGTCCGCGTCCCAGCGTTTGGCCTCGGCGCCGGCGCCGGGATGCAGCACGTGGTAAGGACGGCCCGGATCGACCCCGACCTCGCGAAGCAGGCGGCTCGCGTCGGTCAGCCAGGCGTCCGGTACGCTCCAGTCGGCCGGGCGGATGGGGTGCGGCAAGCCGAGCATGTCCCGCCAGTTTTCCAGCAGGTGCGCGGCGGAGCCGGCCGGCGGGCGGATGGGCAGAAAGGCGGACTGCGCCGCCCCGCAGGCGGCTGAGAGGCGAAGCTGCGCTTGCAGGTCGCCTTCGCCGAAGCAGCTTATCAGCCGTTGGTAGCCGCCGAGCAGTTCCCCCAGTCGCGATTGTTCGGGTTGGGGTTCGACGAAAAGCTCGTCGATGGGCAGCGAGTCGAAGTCTATCGCGGCCGCCACCACGCCCGCACCGGCCAAAAGACGGGCCTTTTCGCCGGGAGCTGCGAGCGTCGTCTCGCCGGGCAGGTTTGCCAGCAGGTGGCCGAAGAGAATGACGTCGCCCAGCGCGCCGCTGTGGACGGCGAGGGTTGTAGTCCGCTGCTGCGAGTCTTCGGCGCCTGGAAAGCTCATCTGTCGCTCGAGTCTATCCATCCGCCGCCGAGCAGCCGGTCGCCGTCGTAGCAGACGGCCGCCTGTCCCGGCGTGATGGCGGCGACGGGTTCGTCGAATCGCACCTCGAAGCTGTCCTGTCCGAGCAATCGCACCCGGGCGGGCGCGCCTTCGTGGTTGTAGCGGATCTTGACGGTGGCGGCGAACTCCCCCTGTGGCTCGCAGTGCCAGTTGGCGGCCGATGCAGTGAGCGACTCCGAATAGACCTCCGACTTTGTGCCGACGGTGACGGTGGCGCTCTCGGCGTCCAGGGCCGTCACATATAGCGGCTCGGCCGCCGCTATGCCAAGCCCGCGTCGCTGTCCGATGGTGTAGCGCCCGACCCCGGCATGTCGGCCGAGGACTTCGCCGGCGGAGTTGACGATGTCTCCGGGAGTCAGCGCCTGCGGCGCACGGACGGCCAGCAGGTCCGTATAGTCGCCGGCGGCGAGGAAACAGATGTCCTGGCTCTCGGGCTTGTCGTGGACGGGAAGCTCCAGAGAGCGGGCGGTTTCGCGGACCGCCTGCTTGCTCTGCAGCTCGCCGACCGGCAGCAGTATGCGATGCAGAAACTCGCGCGGCAGAGCGAAAAGGGCGTAGGACTGGTCCTTGGCGAGGTAGCGGGCGCGATAAAGCGCGGGTGCGTCGCCGTCGCGCACCACGCGGGCGTGATGGCCGGTCGCCACGAAGTCGGCCGACATCTCGTCCGCCAGCGCCAGCAGCCGGGCGAACTTGACCGTCGCATTGCAGACGGGGCAGGGGTTGGGCGTGCGGCCGCGGGCGTACTCTCCGACGAAGTAGTCGATAATCGGCTTCATCGCCCCGGTCGTGGAGACTACCCGCAGCTCGATGCCCAGCGCCTCCGCACAGCGGCGGGCGTCGTCCTCTCCGCCGACGGACGAGCACCCGCCGCCGAGGTCGAACGTAAAGTGCACGCCGGCAACGTCGTAGCCGGATTCGCGCAGCAGATGCGCCGCGACGGCCGAGTCCACACCGCCGCTCATCGCCACAAGAACCTTCTGTGCCTTTGCGCTCATCGTCTGCATTCTACCGTACGGCGGCGTTGTCGCGAGGGCGTTCGGCCAAGCGAATTGACACACCGTCGCGGTGCGGTTCTACTGTTCGCCAACACGGAGGCAATCATCGCTACTTCAGACGAGACAACCGGAACGGAGGCGGCCGGGCGCACCTGCGGCCGATGCGGCATGGAAGTGCCGGCCGAGGCGGAGTTCTGCGAGCACTGCGGCGCGCGGATAGGCGCGGTGCGGAGCGTCCCGTGGTGGCACCTCCACAGGCGGCTGTACAACTGGACCCTGGCGTGGGCGTACCGCCCGTCGGCCGCAGTGGCGCTTTTCGTGCTGAGCTTCGCGGAAAGCAGCTTCTTCCCAGTGCCGCCGGACGTGCTGCTGATGCCTCTGGTGCTGGGAAACCGCCGCAAGTGGTTCCGTTACGCGCTGATATGCAGCGTGGCCAGCGTCGCCGGCGCGGTGCTGGGGTTCTGCATCGGCTGGCTGGCGTGGCAGGGGGTGAAGGACATCTTTTTCAATTACGTACCGGGCTTTACGCCCGAGGCCTTCAATCGCGTCAGCGGGCTTTACGACACGTACAACTTCTGGATCGTGTTCACGGCCGGCTTCACGCCCATACCGTTCAAGGTCATCACCATAACGGCCGGTGTCTTCGGCACCGGTCCGGAGGTCGCCAGGCCCGGAGTGTTCTTCGTGGTGTTCCTGCTGGCGGCCGTCATCAGCCGTTCGGCTCGATTCTTTCTCGTGGCGGGTCTGATGCGGCTGTTCGGGGCTAAGATCACGCCCTTCATCGAGAAATACTTCAACTGGCTGGCGCTGCTGTTCACAGCGCTGCTGGTGGGCGGCTTCGTGGTCATCAAGTACGTCTTATAGACGGACTTTTCCGCGTTCCGGCGAGGTTGTCTCCGTCCCGAACCTAGCTCAGCTTTACGGCCTTGCCGCGCTGCTGGGATTTGTAAAGCCCTTCCAGCACGGCTATCACCGCGCGGGTCTGCTCCGGCGGGACGGGTACCGGCTTGTTGTCCATAACGGCCTTTGCGAAGGCCTCTATGACCGCGTGATGGGCCTTGGGCCCGGTGTCGCGGACGGTTAGTGCGGTGTCGGCGTAGTCAGTCTCGGTGTGGTCGTAGTATCGGCACTCGGGCCAGCTTGCGCCCGCTTCGGTGCCGAAGAGGTCTATCCGCGTCTCGGTCCTCGGTCCCTGGTTGAGCATGAAGCTGCATTCCAGCGACAGGGCCGAGCCGTCGGCGAAGCGTATTATCCCCGCGGCGAAGTCCTCCACGTCCATGCCTTCCTTGTCGAAGCAGCCCCACTCCATCTCGGTGAAGGAGTCCGGCCGTTTCGCGAGCTTGTTAACGGCCAGGCCGGAGACGCTGACCGGCTCGAAGTTGTCCATCAGGTGCATCGCCAGGTCGAGAATGTGCACGCCCACGTCTATGCAGCAGCCGCCGCCGGAATGTTTCTTGTAGATGAACCCCGCACGGGCCGGCAGGGCGCGGCGGCGGTTGTACCACGCGCGCGAGTAGTACACCTCCCCCAGGGGGTTGTCCTGCAGATACCGCTTGAGCGCCAAGCTGTTGGCCTGGAACCGCATGTGCTGGGCGCACATGAGCTTCCGCCGGGCGGTCTTGGCGGCGGAGATCATCTCATCGACCTCCCTGGCCGACAGCGCCAGCGGCTTTTCGCACAGGACGTGTTTTTTGGCCTCGAGAGCCGCGACGGTATAGGGCTTGTGGTAGCGGTTGGGTGTTACGATATCCACCACGTCGATGTCGTTGCGGGCGATGAGGCGGTCTCCGTCCGATTCGACCGTCTCGATGTGGAACTCCTCGGCCCGGCGAAGGGCCGCGTCCTTGTCGATGTCGGTGATGGCCACCAACTCCGCGCCGTCGAGCTGCGTCCAGCCCTGGCAG
Organism: Phycisphaerae bacterium; assembly: GCA_049975485.1. GTDB lineage: Bacteria > Planctomycetota > Phycisphaerae > SM23-33 > SM23-33 > PUND01. Next base: position 24,832 of record JBNGDC010000001.1, read on the forward strand.
TGCGTCTTGCTGATGCCGCCGGCACCTATCATTCCCACACGAAGTTTCCTGTCCGCGGACTTCTTTTTCGACACAGCCGCTGCTCCTTTGCCCCCTCACATAAACACTTCTCCGCGATAATTCCGGCCGACTCCGGCGCGGAAGCAGGGAGCATGCCCCGACTTTCAGACGTTGTCAAGGTCGGCGGGTGAAAATGTCCCGTCCTGGCGGTTGGCAATCCGGCCTATGCGCATATGATAAATCTTGATGGAGGAAAAGGAGCACAACGTAATAGATCGGGAGGGGCTGAGAGACAGAACCGGTGTCTTCGCGGACCGCGCCGAGGCGGGACGGACACTGGCCGAGTTGCTGGAGGGGGATTATCGCGGCTCGGACGCCCTTGTGATGGCGATACCGGCCGGGGGAGTGCCGGTGGCGGTGGAGATGGCCCGGGAGTTGTCGCTGGATCTGGACGTCGCGGTCGCCAGCAAACTCACTCCGCCACAGAACAGCGAGGTGGGATACGGCGCGGTGGCCTGGGACGGGACGTTCCGCATGAACCGGCCGCTGCTGGCGGCGATGGGGCTGAGCGACTGGCAGGTGCAGGAGACGCTGGTAAAGACCAACCGCAAGGTCCACCGCCGCTCCGAGCACCTCCGCGGGCGGCGCGACTGGCCTGACATGACGCATCGCACCGTCGTGCTGGTGGACGACGGACTGGCGACGGGCTTCACCATGCTGGTGGCCGTCGAGGCCATACGCAACGCCGGCGCCTCTGAGGTGGTCGTCGCCGTGCCGACCGCCCATCAGGACGCCGCGAACCGACTGGCGGCCGAGGCGCGGACTGTTTACGTCGCGAACCTCCGAAGCGGGGCAACCTTTGCAGTCGCCGACGCTTATCGCCGCTGGCGCGACATCGACGAGGACGAGGCCGCCCGCATCCTCCGCCGCTTCCGCCGTGAAAAGGGCGGTAGATGAGACGGCTGGGTTTCGGTGGTGGCGAGGCCGCGGTGGAACCGCGCCTCCGGAAAGAAGCCAAAGAGGACACGGACGCCTTCCGGCGACTCGGCGGTGAGATGGACGAGGAGCTTCAGTCGGCCGAGCGAAGTGTGCGGGAGCATACGGAGGGAATCCCGGGCTGACGCCCAGGGCTTAATTGCGAGGTTCACGCCCGGGGCTTTCGTAAGAATTGCCCGATACAATAATAACTTCTCTCCGCGCCCTCTGTGGTTGGTTTTTCAGGCCGTCTGCCCGGCCTCCATCTCCGCGTGGTATTCCTGCAGCGACTTGACCGTCACACCGGGGTGGCGTTTGAGGTACTCGATGCCGTTTACCGACGCGTCCGCGCCGGCGATGGTCGTAATCAGCGGCACGCAGTAGAGGATCGCGTGCGAGCGGATCTGGCGCTCGTGCTGGCGTGTCATCTTGCCCGACGGCGTGTTGATGATCAACTGCACGCGGCGGTCCTTGATGTAATCGACGATGTTCGGCCGGCCTTCCTGCAGCTTCGGCAATGCCTCGACGGGTATGTCGTTGCGCCGCAACACCTCGGCCGTGCCGTGAGTGGCGAGCAGATTGAACCCCATGTCGGCGAGCTTCCGCGCGATGGAGACTATCTTCCGCTTGTCCTGGTTGCGGACGCTTACGAAGACGTTGCCCTCGGTCGGCAGGTTCTGACCGGCCGCTATCTGGCTCTTGACGTACGCGGCGCCGAAGGTGGCATCCACGCCCATCACCTCGCCGGTGGATTTCATCTCCGGACCCAGCAGCGCGTCCACGCCCGCAAACCGCGCGAACGGGAAGACCGACTCCTTGACCGCAAAGTGGTCTATCTTCCGCTCGCTGGTGAAGCCCAGCTCCTCGAGCGTCTGACCCAGCATGACCTTCGTGGCGATGGTCGCCAACGGCGCCCCGATGGCCTTGCTGATAAACGGCACCGTACGGCTGGCGCGGGGGTTGACCTCCAGGACGTACACCACGTCGTTCTTGACGGCGTACTGGACGTTCAGCAGTCCCTTGACGCCCAGCTCCAGGGCCATCGCCACGGTATAGCGGCGGATGCGATCGACCGTGTCCTCCGCCAGCGTATAGGGCGGCAGGACCATCGCGCTGTCGCCGGAGTGGATGCCCGCCTCCTCGATATGCTCCATGATGCCGCCGATTACGCACTGTCGGCCGTCGCAGACCGCGTCCACGTCCACCTCCACCGCATCCTCGAGGAACTTGTCCAGCAGGATGGGGTGCTCGGGCGAGGCCTCGACCGCCTTTTCCATGTAGCCCTCGAGGTCGTCCTCGTCGTAGCAGATTTCCATTGCCCGGCCGCCGAGAACGTAGCTCGGGCGGACCACCACCGGATAGCCGATGCGCCGCGCGACGGCCAGCGCCTCTTCGTAGCTGGTGGCGGTGTCGTTGTCCGGCTGGAGCAGGTCCAGCTTGCGCAGCATCGCCTGGAACCGCTTGCGGTCCTCAGCCCGGTCGATGGCGTCCGGACTGGTGCCGAGTATGTTCACGCCGGCCTTTTCCAGCGGCACCGCGATGCTCAGCGGAGTCTGGCCGCCGAACTGCACGATGACGCCCTCGGGTTTCTCCAGGTCGATAATCTCCAGCACGTCCTCCACCGTCAGCGGCTCGAAGTACAGCTTGGTGGAGGTGTCGTAGTCGGTGGAGACGGTCTCGGGATTGCAGTTGACCATGATGCTTTCCAGCCCCTGCTCGCGAAGGGCGTAGGAGGCGTGGCAGCAGCAGTAGTCGAACTCGATACCCTGGCCGATGCGGTTGGGACCGCCGCCGAGGATGAGGACCTTGCGGTTCTTTGACGGGATGCTCTCGTTGGTGCTCTCGTAGGTGGAGTAGTAGTAGGGGCGCTCGGCCGTGAACTCGCCGGCGCAGGTGTCCACCAGCTTATAGACAGGTTTTATCTCGCGGCCGCGACGGTGGGAGCGAATGTCGCCTTCCGTTACGCCCAGCAGGTAAGCGAGCTGGCGGTCCGAGAAGCCCCACGCTTTCGCCCGCAGCAGCAGCTCGTCGTCGATGGCGATTTTGCCATCGCGGCGGTGGGTCTTCAGCTCGTCCTCCAGCTCGACAATCTGGCGCAGGTTCTCCAGGAACCAGCGGTCGATGCGGCTAAGCTCGAATATCTCATCCACGCTCAGGCCCATCTTCAGCCCGTACCGCAGGTAGAACAGCCGCTGGTCGTTTGGCGTGCGGATCTTGTCCTTCACGTGCTCGGCTATGTCGTGCGAGGGGTTGGCGAGTTGCTCGTCGGTGATCTTGTCCTTGCCGTCGGCGCCGAGGCCGAACCGGGCCGTTTCGGTCGAGCGGATGCCTTTCTGCAGCGCCTCGCGGAAGTTCCGACCGATTGACATGGCCTCGCCGACGGCCTTCATGGAGGTGCTCAGAACCGGCTGGGCCTGCGGGAATTTTTCGAAGGTGAAGCGGCATATCTTGAAGACGCAATAATCGACGGTCGGCTCGAAGTACGCGGTTGTGCAGCCGGTGACGTCGTTGGTCACTTCCGGCAGCGTCAGGCCGACGGCCAGCTTGGTCGCCACGCGCGCGATGGGGAAGCCCGTGGCCTTGCTCGCCAGTGCGGAGGAGCGGCTCAGGCGGGGGTTTACCTCGATGATGACGATCTCGCCGTTGTCCGGGTTCTGGGCGTACTGGATGTTCGCGCCGCCGCCGGTGATCCCGATCTTGCGGATGATCTTGTTCGACAGGTGGACGAACTCCGAGTACTCGTCGGCCGAGAGCGTCTGCGACGGCGCCACCACAATTGAATCACCCGTGTGCACACCCATGGGGTCCACGTTCTCCATGGAGGTGATCATGATGACGTTGTCCGCGCAGTCGCGCATGACCTCGAATTCGATTTCCTTCCAGCCCAGGACGGACTGCTCGACGAGCACCTGGTGTACGGGGCTGGCGGCGATGGCGTTCCGCAGCGCCTCGTTGAGCTCCTCCTTGTTGTAGGCCGCCCCACCGCCCGTGCCGCCCAGCGTGTAGGCCGGCCGCAGGATGAGCGGAAAACCTATCTCCTCGCCGATTCGCAGGCCTTCTTCGACGCTGGTGGCGATGGCGCTGGCGGGCGTCCGGACACCTATCTCCGCCATGGCCTGTTTGAACTTGTCGCGGTCCTCGGCGCGTGCGATGGCCTCGATGTCGGCGCCGATGGACTCCACGCCGTATTCGTCCAGCACGCCCTTCTCCATCAGGAAGTACGCCAGGTTCAACCCGGTCTGTCCGCCGAGCGTCGGCAGGATGGCGTCGGGGCGCTCCTTCCTGATAATTTCGGTGACCGCCTCGACGGTCAGCGGCTCGACGTAGGTCACGTCGGCCATCTCCGGGTCCGTCATGATGGTCGCGGGGTTGGAGTTGACCAGGATGGTGTGGTAGCCCTCCTCGCGGAGCGCCTTACACGCCTGTGAGCCGGAGTAGTCGAACTCGCACGCCTGCCCGAT
>JBNGDC010000001.1:29367-213750 GCA_049975485.1 Phycisphaerae bacterium
GGAGCGCCTTACACGCCTGTGAGCCGGAGTAGTCGAACTCGCACGCCTGCCCGATAACTATCGGGCCGGACCCGATCATCAGGACTTTGTGGATGTCGGTGCGTTTCGGCACGTGGGGTCCTCCTGGTTGCGAACCATTCCTGCGAATCGTGTGAATACGTGGTGGGTCTCGCCGGGTGCCGCGGCCGGGACGGTCTGCGTGGACAGCAACCGCAGCTTTCTGGAGGCGATTTCCTCCACGGTCTCGTCGTTTACGTTGATGAGAGTTACGGTCAGGTCGTCGTTCAGCGAGTCGCGCTCGACGACGTAGCGGTGGTTCTGGACGGTAATCTCGCCGGTCCAGCTATCCGGCCGGCGGGCCGGGTAGTTCGCCCCGCGATGTCCGACCGGCAGGCGCGCCAGCTTCGCCCCGCACGCCAGCGCCAGCGCCTCATGCCCCACGCCGACGCCGAGAACAGGGAGCTTGCCGAGCAGCTTGCCTGCCTCTCCGCCCACGGCCGCGACCGCGTCGTCTTCCTCCGGTCCGGAAGAGAATACTACCGCCTCATAGCCGCCTTCGAGAATCGCATCGGCCGGCGTGTCGAACGGCAGCAGCGTGACGGACAGGTCCAGCGCCGTCAGTTGCGACGTCAGGTCGGCCCGGACGCCCAGGTCCACAACGGCCACGCTCGGACCGGCGCCCGTGGAGACCTTCGTCGGCTCGGACACGCTCAGTTCGCTTATCCAGTTGCGGCGGATGTGGTCTTTCTGCCCCCGGAGGCGGGTGAGCAGCTCGTCTGCGTCGCAGTCGTCGGTGGAGACGATGCCGGCCTGCTCGCCCTTGTCGCGTATCGTCACCGCCACCGCGCGGGTATCCACGCTGGCGATGCCGATTATCCCGCGTTCGGCGAGGAATTCATCCAGCATACCCTCCGACTGGAAGTTGGAGGCGATGCGGCTTAGTTCCTTGATGACGACCGCCCCGCAGGACGCTCTCGCCGAAAGTGAGAACTTCTCCGCAACGCCGGTATTGCCTATCAGCGGATAGGTGGGCACGAGAATCTTGCCGGCATTGGCGGGGTCGGTGAGGTTCTCCTGATACCCCACGACGCCGGTGTTCAGTATCACGTCGGCCGTGCAGGTGCCCGCGGCGCCGATTGAAGTGCCCTCGAAGCAGCTTCCGTCTTCCAGCACCAGTTTGGCGGTCATTTTCTCTCCCGCTGGTCGCTCGTCCGGCGTGCGGCTCAGACGGCCTCTATGGTGGACGGCGGCTTGGTGGTGATGTTGTAAGTTACGCTTACGACGCCGGGGACCTCCGCGGTGATGCGCCCGGACAGCTTCTTGAGCGTCTCCCACGGAAGCTCCGTCGGTTCGGCGGTTACGGCGTCCTCGCTTTCCCAGCAGCGGACCTCGATCTGCAGCCCGTAGTCGCGCTGTCCGTCGCGGATGCCGGTGACCCGGTCGGCGTGAAGAATCGCCAGGTACTGGAACGCGCCGCAGCCGGCAAGCTCCTGCTCAACTACGCGGGTCGCCAGGCGGACAGTCTCGATTCGCTGGGGGTTCGCCTCGCCGACGACCCTCGCCGACAGCGCCGGTCCGGGGAAGGGCGGGCGGTTGTAAAGCTCCTCCGGCAGGCCCAGCGCCTTGCCCACGCGCCTGACTCCGGTCTTGCGGAGCTGGATGATCGGCTCCAGGACGGTGTAGCCGTACTCGCTTTGGGTGTCGATGCCGAGCTGCGCGAGGATGTTGTGCTGCCGCTTGATGCCCGCGACGGTTTCCTCGACGTCGGTGAAGTTGGTGCCTTGCAGCAGGTGCGTGGCGCCGCTTTCGCGGACGAGTCGGCCGAAAACGTCTTTGTAGAACGTGTCGGTAATCGCCTGCCGCTTTTCCTCCGGGTCGGTTACGCCCTTAAGCGCCGCGAAGAACTGATCCTGAGCGTCTATCAGCTCCACTGGAACGCCCAGCTTGGCGAACACGTCCACGGTCCACTTCGGCTCGTCTGCGCGCATGAGACCGTTGTCGATGAAGTAGGTTGTGAGCTTATCCCCCAGCGCCTTATGCGCGAGCATGGTTACAACGGCCGAGTCAACACCGCCGGAAAGTGCGTTGACGGCCCGGCCGTCACCGACGGCCTTTGCGATGGCCTGTACCTGCTCGTCTATGAATGCGCGTTCGTCGAGTTCTTCCAGCGAAATCTCCGTTGCGTCCATCCGATATGTCTCCTTCACGGTGCGTTAAGCTGCCTTTGGGTCAGGGGCATTCTCGCGACGCCCCCGGCCGCGTCAAGAGTTGAATTCGGCCCGGGCGACGTGCGGCGCGTAAGCCGTGTTCCCTCAGGCGTCGGCGATTCGCATACAATAAACTGCTAAGCGCAGGGCGACGCCGTTGCGCCGTTGATAATGGTGAAAGGAACCGGATGTTCGGCAAGACTTTCAATCTTTTCAGTTTGTTCGGCTTCGAGGTGAAGATCGACCTGAGCTGGTTGATCATCATCGGACTTGTTGTGTGGTCGCTCTCGGCCGCCGTGTTTCCCGAGCAGTACCCGAACCTGAGTGACTGGGCTTACCTGGCGATGGGCCTGGGCGGAGCGGCCGGGCTGTTCGTGTCCATCGTGTTCCACGAGCTGTGCCACTCGCTTGTCGCGCGGCGGTATGGCCTGCCGATGAAGGGCATAACGCTGTTCATATTCGGCGGCGTCGCCGAGATGTCCGAGGAGCCGCCCAGCGCCAAGGCCGAGTTCATGATGGCCATCGCCGGTCCGCTGGCGAGTGTCCTGGTGGCCGGCGTGGCGTTCGGCGCCTCGGCGCTGGTGATGGTCCTGGGCGGACCGGAGACCGTCGCGGGCGTGCTCGGCTGGATAGCGCTTATCAACGCCATCCTTGTGGCGTTCAACCTCATACCCGGCTTCCCCCTGGACGGCGGGCGGGTCCTGCGGTCGATACTCTGGAAGTTCAAGGGCGAGCTTCGTTCTGCCACGCACACTGCCAGCCGGGTCGGTTCGGCGTTCGGGGCGGTCCTCATCGGTCTGGGGTTCGTCACGCTGCTGTTCGGCAGCGCGTTGGGCGGTTTGTGGTGGATCTTCATCGGCCTGTTCCTTCGGGCGGCCGCCAAGCAGGGCTACCAGCAGGTCATCATCCGCGATGCGCTCAAGGGTGAACCGGTCCGCCGCTTCATGAACGACAACCCCGTCCATGTCAGCGCATCGATGCCGCTGGACCGGCTGGTGGAGGACTACATCTACCGGCTGCACTTCAAGATGTTCCCGGTGGTGGACGAGTCCGGCCGGCTCACCGGCTGCGTGACCACGCGACAGGTAAGCGACGTTCCGCGTGACAGTTGGCCGACGACGACGGTGGCGGATATCGCCGAGCCGTGCGGCCCGGACAACACCATCGAGGCCGACACCGACGCCGTCCACGCCCTGAGCCACCTGAGCCGAACCGGCAGCAGCCGCGTGATGGTCACCGAGGACGGCGAGTTGGCGGGGGTGCTGTCCCTGAAGGACCTGATGGACTTCCTGTCGCTCAAGCTGGAGCTGGAGAGCGAATCCAAGCGCGCCCGTCCGCCGGAGTTGCCCACCGAGTAGCTGGAGGTCACCGAAAGGTCGCCGAGATGCCGGAACTGCCGGATGTCGAGTGCTTCAGGCGATACCTCACCGCCACGGGTCTTGGCAAGACCATCGGCCGCGTGGAAGTCACCGATGCCCGCGTGCTGGGCGGGCGGGGCGAGCGCGAACTCCGCGACGCTCTGCAGGGCCGGCAATTGCGGCGGCCATGGCGGCGCGGGAAATGGCTGTTCGCCCGTGTGGCGGACGACCGGCATCTGGCGATGCACTTCGGTATGACTGGCCGGCTGGAGTATTTCCACAAAGGCGACGCCCCTAGTCACTCCCGCGTACTGTTGTGGTTCGAGAACGGCTCATGCCTGGCGTACGTCTGCCCGCGGATGTTCGGCCGGGTTCTGCCCGTAAAGGACGTGCAGCGGTTTCTCGACGATCGCCGTGTAGGCCCGGACGCGATGGAGCTGGACGAGGAGGATTTCGCACGCCGCGTCGGCTCGCACCGGGCTGCGATCAAGGGCGTGTTCATGAACCAGTCGGTTGTCGCGGGGCTGGGCAACATCTACGCGGATGAGGCGCTGTTCCAGGCGGGCGTGCACCCCAAAGCGCGGGCGGACCGGTTGAGCGAGGAACGTATAGGCCGCCTGTACAGCACCATGCGGCGCGTGCTGCGGACCGCCATCGAACGAGGTGCCGACGCACGAGAAATGCCGCGAAGCTGGCTGGTCCACTCACGAGGCGTGGGGCAGAAGTGCCCACGTTGCGGCCGGGGCGTGCGTCGCGTGCGCGTCGCCCAGCGCAGCACGTACTACTGCCCTAATTGTCAGCACTAACGAAGGCCAGGACGGTATGGCGGAAGAACACAAACACCGTGGGCATCAGGAGCATTCCGGCGGGCACGACCACCAGGGCGAGGGCGGTCACGGCCGGCACAGCTCTCACCATGCCCACATGCTGGCCGATTTCCGGAGGCGTTTCTGGGTCTCGCTGGTCCTGACGGTTCCCGTGCTGGTCCTCTCGCCGCTGATACAGGATCTACTGGGCGTTCGCGAGATGCTACGGTTCCGGGGGGACGCATATGTCCAGTGGGTGCCGGCAACGGCCATTTTCATCTACGGTGGCCGGCCGTTTCTCGCCGGGCTTGTGGATGAGCTTCGCAAGAAGTCGCCGGGGATGATGACGCTGATCGCACTGGCAGTCAGCGTCGCCTACATCTACAGCTCCGCGGTGGTCTTCGGCCTCAGGGGTAAGGTGTTCTTCTGGGAGCTTGCGACCCTTATCGACGTGATGCTGCTGGGTCATTGGATCGAGATGAAGTCGGTGATGGGGGCGTCGAGGGCTTTGGAGTCGCTGGTCGAGCTTATGCCTTCGGAGGCGCACCGCCTCAGCGAATCCGGCGATATCCAGGACGTACCGGTCTCGGAGCTTCAGCCGGGCGACAAGGTCGTCGTCAAGCCGGGCGAGAAGGTGCCTGTGGACGGCCGCGTTACCGAGGGGCGAACCACTGTCAACCAGGCCATGCTGACCGGCGAGAGCAAGCCCGTGGAGAAAGGCGCCGAGGATGAGGTCATCGGCGGTTCCATCAATGGCGAGGCCTCCGTCACGGTGGAGGTGGCCAAGACCGGCGACGAGACCTACCTGTCGCAGGTGGTGGAGATGGTTCGCAAGGCGCAGCAGTCCCGCTCGCGGACGCAGGACATCGCGAACCGGGCGGCCATGTGGCTGACGATCATCGCCCTGACCGTAGGGGCGATAACGCTTGCGAGCTGGCTGATCGCCGGCGAGGAGTTCGTCTTCTCGCTGGAGCGAATGGTGACTGTGATGGTCATTACCTGCCCGCATGCACTGGGTCTGGCGGTGCCGCTGGTGGTGGCCGTCTCGACGGCGATTTCTGCCGGCCGGGGTCTGCTCATACGCGACCGCGCCGCTTTCGAGCGGGCCAGGGGGGTCAACGCCATACTCTTCGACAAGACCGGCACGCTCACCGAGGGGCGGTTCGGAGTCTCGGAGGTTATCCCGCTGGGCGAGCGGGACGAGAACGAACTGCTTAAGCTGGCGGCCGCTCTGGAAGCCCGCTCGGAACACCCGATAGCCCAGGGCATAGTGGAAGCGGCCGACGAGCGCGACCTGGAGTACCCGGCGCCGGAGGACTTCAAGGCGATACCCGGCAAGGGCGCCCAGGCGACCGTGGACGGGCAGGCCGTGAAGGTGGTAAGCCCCGGCTACCTCAAAGAAAACGATCTTGAGGTAAGCAACGATGACGTCAGCAAGGCGGCCGAACAGGGCAAGACGGTTGTCTATGTGTTGGTCGGCGACGAACCCGTCGGGGCCATCTGCCTGGCCGAAATCATCCGCCCCGAGTCGCGCGAGGCGCTGGAACGGCTTAAGGAGATGGGCATCCAGACCATGATGCTCACCGGCGATTCCGAACCGGTCGCAAGGTGGGTGGCCGATGAGCTGGGGCTGGACGATTACTTCGCCGAGGTGCTGCCGGACCGAAAGGCCGAGAAGGTCAGGGAGGTACAGCAGCGAGGGCTGGTGGTGGCGATGACCGGCGACGGGGTCAACGACGCGCCGGCACTGGCTCAGGCGGACGTCGGGATCGCCATAGGAGCCGGAACAGACGTTGCCATTGAGTCGGCCGACATCGTTCTGGTCCGCTCCGACCCGCGTGACGTTACCGCCATCGTGGAACTCGCCAGAGCGACCTATCGCAAGATGGTCCAGAACCTGCTCTGGGCGACCGGGTACAACGTCGTTGCGATTCCACTGGCCGCGGGCGTGCTGTACTGGGCGGGCGTGGTACTGTCGCCGGCCGTGGGCGCGGCGGTTATGGCTCTTTCGACCGTCATAGTGGCCGTCAATGCGCGGCTTCTGCGCGTGCCGAACGGGTAGTCGCACCCATGACCCGTTGCGATCATTGGTTGCGATTCGCTGCCCGGCGCGCATAATACATTGACCTATCCGCCCCGCGGGCGGCCGTCACGAGGACGGCCGACGACTCGCGCTCGCCGGCTCGCACTTATTTTCCTGGCAGTTCACGCGGGGCTGTTGCCGCCGGTCGGCGCTACAACCCAGATACGAGGAGGCATCATGGCCAACGAAAAACACAAAAGACCGGGCATACCCTCTCAGCTCTACAAACCGCTGACGGATGCCGACGTCAAGCGGGTCGCGGATGCGGCGCTCGACGTGCTCGCCAGGGGTGGCGTGGCGGTCTATTCCCCGACGGCCCGGGAGGCATTCAAGGCCGCCGGGGCGGAAGTGGACTCCGAGAGCAACATCGTGCGTTTGCCGCGCGGGCTTGTGGAGGATGCGGTGGCGTCCAACCCCTCCTCGGTCACGCTTTACGCCCGGAACAACGAGGACTACAACGCCGAACTGACCGACTCCAAGGTCCACTACGGAACGGGCGGCACGGCGCTTTACGTGCTGGACCCGGATACCGGCGAGCGCCGCGAGGCCACCACGGACGACGTCGCGATGAACGCCCGATTCGTGGAGGCGCTGGATAACATCCATGTGTTCACCATCAATGTCTATCCGCACAACGTCAAGAACACCGACGACATAGACCCGAACCGCTTCTTCCACGCCCTGAACAATACCTCCAAGCACGTAATGGGCGGCATATATTCGCCGGTCGGTTGCAGGAAGGTCGTCAAGCTCGCGGAGATGGTAGCCGGCGACGCCGACAAGCTCCGGGCCGAGCCGTTCGTCAGCTTCATCACGCTGGTTATCAGTCCGTTCAAAATCGACAAGGAGTACGGCGAGATGGCCTGCTACCTCGCCGGCGAGAACCTGCCCGTGGTCGTGCCCACCGAGCCGATATGCGGGACAACCTCGCCGATTACGCTGGCGGGCAACGTGCTGACGCACACGGCCGAGACGCTGGCCGGCATCGCGATGGTCCAGTGCGTCAAAAAGGGCGCGCCGGGTATCTGCGGCTCCGTGGGGTCGATTACGAACCTCACCACCATGGACCACCTGGGCGGACCGATCGAGCGGGCGATGATAAACGCCGCCGTTTCGCAGATGGCACAGCACTTCGAGATTCCGCTGTATTCCACCGGCGGCACCACAGACGCCAAGAGCGTGGATATCCAGGCCGCCTATGAGAGCGCCATGTCCAGCTTGCTGGTCGCGATGTCCGGCGCGAACTACATCCACGACATAGCCGGACTCATGGAGGCCGACCTGACCGTCAGCTACGAGAAGCTGGTCATGGACGACGAGATACTCGGCATGTGCCAGCGCGTCCTGCGCGGCATCGAGGTGGACGACGACACGCTGGCTACGGACATGCTCATCGAGAAGGGACCCGCGCAGGACTACCTCACCGAGGAGCACACTATCCGCTACATGCGGGAAGAGTTCTTCATGCCCCGGCTGGCCAACCGCGACAAGCGCGACCAGATGCAGCCGGACGACGAGGCCCTGGACCGGGCGAAACGCTTCGTCAAGGAGCTTCGCGGTTCGGAAGCCCGTCCTCTGCTCGACGAGAACATCCGCAAGCAGATCACGCAGGAATTTCCGGAGATAATTGCGTAACTGCGGGAACCTGGGACGCGGAACATGGAATCCGGAACCCGTCGAGGCGCGCAGGTCGGGGATACTTGCCCGACAACAATCGAGATCAAACGAGAAGGAATTCACGCGATGAAGTGCCTGATTTTGATTGGCAGCCGGAACCCGCAGGGACAGACCGCACAGGTCGCCGACGCCCTTACAGAAGGGTTCTCGGCCGCCGGCGGCGAGGTGGAGAAGGTGTTCCTTACCGAATGTGAGCTTGAGCGATGCCGGCAGTGCGACGAGCAGGGCTGGGGGCTTTGCCGTTCCGAAGGCCGGTGCGTTATCGAGGACGACTTCGCCTCCCTGGTGGAGAAACTCCGGGCGTCCGAGGCGTGCGTCTTTGCGACGCCGGTGTATTTCGGCAGCTTGAGCGAGAGCATGCGGGCGTTTCTGGACCGTCTGCGACGCATCACACGTCACGAGGCAGGCAAGGCCGACGTAGCAGGCAAGCCGGCGACGGCCGTCTGTGTCGCAGGTGGTGGCGGTGGTGGAGCGCCGCAATGCTGCCGGGACATGGAGCAGACGCTCAACCAGGCCGGTCTGGATACCGTGGATGTGATTCCGGCACGGCGGCAGAACCTGTCCATGAAGCTCACCGTCGCCAGGACGGTCGGCAAGTGGCTCGCCGGCTGCCCGACATCCTGAGCCGTCCTCGGGTATCGCCCAGACTCTGTGTGTAAGACAGCGCAAGCAAAGGGGCCTGCCGGATAAGACCGACAGGCCCCTGATTTTGCGCTCATATGCTACTGCTCGAGCTGCTCTTTACGCTTCTTCGGGATGGTCCACAGCGTCAGGCCCGTCAGGTCCTTCGGCTTGGTGGGGGTAATCAAGCTGAAGAAATAACCCGTGATGATGCAGATGGCCATCGACAGCGTTCCGTACATGAAGAAGCTCACGCGGAAGCCGAAGACCTTGGCCTCCAGGGAGATCATCATGATGGTGCCGAAGATGGTCCCGATAAGCGCGCCGGCGGTATTGGTGCGCTTCGTCAGAAGCGCCAGTACAATCACCCCGCCGAAGCCGCCGCCGATGAGTCCCATGATCTTCGAGAAGGTGTCCCACAGAGACGGTAACTCGAAGCTGGCCATGTACAGAGCCAGCAGCGTGCCGATACTCCCGGCGATCAGTGTTATCCAGCGGGCCACCTTCAGCCGTTCGGCTTCGGAGGTGTCCTTGCGGAAGGCGGCGTAGAAGTCGCGGGTGATAACGGTCGCGACGGAGTTCATGCCGCTGTCGAGAGTGGACATGGCCGCGGCGAACAGACCGGCGATTACCAGCCCGGCCACGCCCACCGGCAACTGCTGGGCGATGAACAGGGGGAACGTGGCGTCGGTCTTGAGGTTGGGGTTCAGGTCACCGGGGTTCTGGTGATAGTACGCGAACAGGGCGGCGCCCAGGGCGTAGAACAGCAGCGTTCCCGGGACGGAGAGAATTGCCATTGTTATCATGCTCTTGCGGGCGGAGCTGACGTCCTTGGTGGAGAACGCCCGCTGCATGCCTTCCTGTCCGAGCTTTCCGAACAAATCAGCCAGCGCCCAGACCGTGAAGACCCAGAACGTGGGCACGGTGAAGTCCCAGGCGAAGTCGAAAGAGCGGAACTTGTCGAAATTCATGCCTATGTCGATGACGCCTCCCAGTCCGCCGTCAACATTCCAGCAGATAAGCACGAAACTGAGGATGGCGCCGCCGAAGATGACGCATACCTGCGCGAAGTCCGTCCAGATAACAGCGCTGATTCCGCCGACCACCGTGTAGATGGTCGCCAGCACGCCCATTACCAGCACGCAGGCGTAGATATTCCAGCCGGTGACGGCGCTTAAGGCAATTGCCGGCAGCAGCAGCGTGACGCTCATCCGCCCGCCTATCTGGATGATCACCATGATAAGCGTGTTCAGGGTGCGGACGCTCTTGCCGAACCTCATCTCCATGTATTCCATCATGGTCGTGATGTTCAGCCCCCGCAGCAGCGGCACGAACGTGTACGCCGCGATGAACACGAGGAACGGCGGGAATATGCCCAGGCAGATGTACGACCAGTCCAGTGAGTAGGTCTTGGCCGGAATCGCCATGAAGCTGATGGCGCTGATGCCGGTGGCATAGATGCTGACGCCGGCGACCCACCAGGGGATCTTTCGACCGCCCAGGAAGTAGTCGTCCGTGTCGCGGTCGCGTCGGGCGGCGCGCGTTCCGACCCACATCATCACCACTATGTAAAGGCCGATTACCAGGAAATCGACGCTGCTGAAGTGTCTTGCCTTGTATTCCAGCTTGCCTTTTTCCGCTCCGCCGACGATTACGTCCTGAAGCGTCCTTCCCTCATCGGCCGCTACCAGTCCGCGCACCTTGCTGAGACCTATCCATATGAAATCCTCGCCGGACTTGAACATCTCTCCGCCGTGGACCGGTTCGCCTCCGGTCAGGTCCACCCACGTCTCGGTGATGCGGTGGTAGCTGAAAAAGCTGTTGGCGGCGTCGCGTCTGGCGACCTCGTTCAGGGTCCTGGCCGAGGTGGAGTTCTTCTCCGCAAGGACCAGCATGTGCGACGGTCCGACCTCCACGGCGTCGTAGGCGGCCAGGTTGGGGGGAAGGTCGTGCATCTTGTACCAGCCGTCACGGCTCATATCGCCCGGGGCGAAGCGCCACACGTCCGGGTGCTGAACATAGCCCTGGCCATCCTCGGCCAGTTGCATGCCGCCGGTAACGTAGAGGACGTTCTTGAATGCCCACTCGCTTCGCGAAACCGCCAGCATGGACAACATGACGCCTCCGGACAGCGGTGAAACTTCTTCGCCGTCGGGCGTCCTGTTGTGAACAGTTTCCCAATCGGGTCTTCGCTGCCTGGCATCCTCACGGATCGACCGCACGACTGCCTTGACGCGGTTTATGACCCCGGTGTATTCGATCTTCTTCGGAAGCAGACACCTGTAGATTACGTCACTCAGCGTCCCTTCGGTGTTGTCCTCCACCGGCAACGTGATCAGCGGTACGGCCTGCTCGGATTTGTCGTCCTCGGAGGTTTGAGTTGCGGCCGTCGGCCTGGTCTCGCTGTCGGCTGCCTCCTCATCCGGCGCGGGCGGGCGATATCCGCCGACGACGTACAGGTGGAAGTCCTCGCTGTAGTCGTCCTGCATGACCTTCGCCGAGGCGAACGCCAGCGGCTCCGGCAGGTTGTGCAGGCCTTTCCAGACATCGTCCTCCTCGTCCCACTCGACGCCCTGCTTCAGCTCGAAGTGGCCTGGAACCTTGCCGCTACGCACCTGCAGAATCTGCCCGTCGGGCAACTCCACCAGCGTGGTTTCCTCCAGCTCAACGGGTGAATCGTCCTCGATGTCGAACAGCCCGCCATCGGTCCACACGGCCAATCGCCCGGTCTTCAGGAGTATCCGCGCCTCCTCGGGAAGCTGGTATTCGGTCCCGGAAAGCTCATCGGCCTTGATTTCGTCTTTGACGAACTTCGAGAGGGCGTCAGGTTCGACCTCGATAAACTCACCGTCGCTGTACCTCAGAAAGCGCGGCTGCTCGTCCTCCTCTTCCTCGTCGCTCGTTTGCTTTTCAGCGTCCTCGTCGGCCTTTATGATTTCATCGAGGACCTTGCTGAGGTCCTCTTCTTTCTGCCAGGTAAGCCGGAAGACACGGTTGGTAACGCCGTCGGGCGTCCAGCCGCCCAGGCACGCCATGCCCTGTTCGGTTATCGCCGTGGCACCGAAAGCGGTGGCCGCGGGCAATTGCAGCGGGGATCGCCTCCACCTGATATGCCGGCCCGACTCGCCGGGGGACATGTAGTAGATGGTGTCGAGGAACTCGCAGTTGGACAGACTGCCGGTCTCGGGAATGTAACCGACGCCGCCTGCTACGATCATGATCCCGTCAAGCGTTCCCATAAAGGCGCCGCGGATGGGCCTCGGCAGGGGAGCCAGCGGCTCGAATTTCAGTGAGGAGTTGGCTTCCTTTCCGCCGTAGAAGCCCTTCTCCGGCAGGAATTCGGCCAGCTCGGGCTGGTCCTGATCCCCGGCGACCTCCGTCGGCTCTACTGCTTCTTCCTGGGGCGGAAGCTCTGGGACCTCCGGAGTGTCCTCATCCGCGTCCTCATCGGGCACGGCGGGCTGCTCGGGAACCGGCTGCTCCGGCGGCGAGGCCGGGCCCTGCTGGGCGTATGACAGAGGCGCCGACGCCAGCAGAATCATCAACACGACCCCCG
Organism: Phycisphaerae bacterium; assembly: GCA_049975485.1. Classification (GTDB taxonomy): domain Bacteria; phylum Planctomycetota; class Phycisphaerae; order SM23-33; family SM23-33; genus PUND01. The sequence continues at coordinate 41,676 of JBNGDC010000001.1, forward strand.
CACCGACCGAAAGCTTCGCAAACCAACTCATCAGGTGCGCTCCTTGAGTGATAGTGATTGAGTTATCGAATCGAGCCGGAGTGTATCGGCGAATCACCTCGCGGGCAAGGCAACGTCAAACCTCCCAGGAACAGTCGCCCTCGCGCAACTGCTCCACCGCCCGGCGGACGAATGGGCGGTTGTGGTAATCGTCGTGCACGACCTGTCCGTTCCAGACCACCACATCCAGGTCCATCGTTCGGGGCCCGTCGGGGTCGGCCGGGTCGCGCACACGGCCCAGGGTTTCCTCTATGGCGTGCAGTTTCTCGACCACCGCATCCCGGTCCAGACTCGTCTCGAGAAGTACGGCGCCATTGAGAAAGTCCGGCTGGTCGCTTCTGCCGACAGGGCGGGTCCATTCGGGATCGCTTCGGGCCAGTAAGTCGAAGTCCGCGGCAAGCAACTCCAGGACCGTGGCGACGTTCCGGTGAGCGTCGATATTCGAACCGAAGCAGACTACGGCGCGGTTCATTACTCCCTCCGGCCCTCGCAGACTACCGAGACCGAGTCGGCAAACCGAAGCGCGTGGGGCTTGTCCACCTCCACGGTCGCGCTGAGGACCTTGTCGTTGTCCAGGACGATCTCCAGCACGTGGGCGGCGAGCTTCTCCAGCAGCTTGTAGCGGCTGTTCTGCACCTCTTCGAGCAGACGCATCTTTATGGCCTTGTAGTCAACGCTGTCGGCCAGATCGTCGCTCTCGGCGGCGGGCTGCCCGTCGAATTCCAGCTCCACGTTGACCACGACCTCCTGCGGCACTTTCTGCTCCCATTCGTACACGCCGACGATGGTTCGCAGCCGAAGGTTTTTTATGCGTATTTTCATTCGCGGCTCCTCATCGCAGGTGCTCGCCGCCGTCGGCGAACAGGCAGTGCCCGGTTACGTACTCGTTGTGCAGCAGGTACATGACGGCCGAGACCACGTCCTCGGCGCTGCCGGGCCGCTTCAGCGGGACACGCGAAGCCAGCTTTTCCAGATAACTCTCATCCTCACCGGGCGGCGGCAGGATAAGCCCGGGGCAGACGCCGTTGACGCGGATATTGGGCGCCAGCTCCTTCGCGGCCAGGCGCGTGACGTCCCGCAGGGCCTTTTTCGTCACGACGTACACGAAGTAGCTTGAGAGGTCCTCGCAGACTTTGGTGTCGAGCATGTTGACAATCTGCCCCCGGCCGCACAGAGCGGCGAATTTTCTGGACAGAAACAGCGGCGCCTTGAGATTGACCGCCATGAGGCGGTCGAAGAGCTTCTCGTCTGTCTCCGCGAGCGAGCCGCGCTCGAACAGCGAGGCGTTGTTGACCAGCACGGACCAGCCGGGGAAGGTATCGTGGACTCTACCGGCCAATTCCTCGACCGCCGGCGTGTCGGCCAGATCGCACTGAAACGTTTCGCAGCGTCTGCCTATTTGGCGGATTTCCTCGGCAAGCTGCCCGGCCGCTTCGGCGGAGCGGTTGTAGTGAACGGCAAGGTCGTAACCGTCGCGTGCGAGCGCCAGTGCGATGGCTCGTCCGAGCCGCTTGGCGCCGCCGGTAACAAGGGCAGCCGGCTGCATAGGGCACCTCTCGGATCTGTGAGGATTGCAACGTACGAAACTATCGTGCGGCATCACCACGAAATCAAGCATCCGCCGGACGTGGACGCCGCGGCGGCGGGGGCGTATCATCATGTATATGTCGGAAGACGCTCAACTCGACGGCGGCATGCTGGGCCCGCTCGGGGTCACCTGGCTGGGGCTGCTTGCCAACGCCGCCCTGGGCGTGGGCAAAGTGACGGTGGGGGTGCTATTCTCAAGCCAGGCGATTATCGCCGACGGCTTCCACAGCGCATCGGACATGGTAAGCGACATCGCCGTACTGGCCGGTCTGCGGGTATCGCGCAAGCCGGCCGACGGCGACCACCACTACGGGCACAGGCGGGCTTCCACACTGGTGGCGAGTTTCGTGGGGTTGGGGCTGATGGCAGTGGCCGGCTGGATTGTTTACGAGGCGGTCACCGGCATGCAGGGACCTATAGATGCGGTCCGCGGGCCCATGCCGCTGGTGATGGCGCTTGTGTCCATACCCGTCAAGGAAGCGCTCTACCGTCTCACGCGCCGCGCGGGCAAAGCCAGCGGCGATGTGTCTCTGGTTGCCAACGCCTGGCATCACCGTACGGATGCCTTCACGTCAATCGCGGCCGCAGTGGGAATCGCCGGGGTCATGATCGGCGGTGAGGGCTGGGGTTTCCTGGACCATGCCACGGCACTGGTGCTGGCGATTTTTCTGCTGGTGGCGGCTGTGGGCATCGTCCGCGACGGCGCCGGGGAGATGATGGACCGGGCGCCGGGGAAGGCAACCTTGCAGCGTATAGAACATGCGGTGTTGGGCACGCCGGGCGTCAGGAGTTTCCACGCCTTCCGCGCACGCAAGGTGGGCGGCAAGGTGGAGATGGACATTCACGTCCAGGTGGACCCGGAACTGACGGTCCGCCGGGGGCACGAGATTGCCGGCGCCGTAAAGCAGCGGGTGCTGGATGCGGACCCCCGCGTCGTTGGGGCGATAGTGCACATCGAGCCGGCGGATGCCCCCGAAGGCCCGTAATCGGGGGGATGGCAGGGCCTTTTCGGTAAGTGGGAGTTTTCCCGAATTGCCTAATGTCGCTTCCCCAAGCAACCGAAAAGACTTACAGAGGCTACAGTCAGGGGGCACAACTGTGCTGGAGAATCGCGTTCAACTTCTTCACGATGCGGCCGATACGCTGCGGAGTCTGCTGGAGGTAGGCGAGCAGCTTTCCGTACGCCCGGGTCGTCAGGAAGCATTGGACCTCATCCTTCGCGAAGCCCGGGCAATCACACGCGCCGAAGCGGGAACGCTCTACGTGCGACGCGAGGATGAGCTGGAGTTCGTGGCCGTACAGAACGACCGGCTGGACGTCTCTGAGCTTCGCGGGAAACTGCTTGGTCAGCGTATGGCGGTTTCCAGCAACTCGCTCGCCGGCCATGTCGCATCTACGGGTCGGTTCGAGAACATTCCCGACGTGGAAGACATGCCGCCCGACTCACCTTTCCGCGTCAACAGGGACCTTGAAAAGATAACCGGCTATACGGTCCGAAGTGTGCTGGCGGTGCCCCTGCATTGCCTGGAGGGCTCCGTCGTGGGTGTGCTGGAGCTGTTCAACTGTCTCAACGCCGGCGGGCAGGTGTGCTCGTTCCCGGACGGCGACCCCGGCGGTGTCCTGTCACTTGCGGCGATGGCCGCTCTGGCAATACACAACTCGTTACTCCAGGAACAGGTGGAACAGGCGCACCTGAACACCATACTTCGACTGACCGTGGCGGCGGAATTCAGAGACCAGGTCACGGCCGAGCATCTCCGCCGTATCAGCTATACGTCCGGACTCATCGCGCGGGAGATGGGCCTTGAAGCTCGGCAGGTTGAGATTATCCGCTCGGCCGCTCCCATGCACGATATCGGCAAGATAGGCGTGCCGGACAGCATCCTCCGCAAACCGGGACCGCTGGAGCCGCACGAGAAGCAGATAATCCAGCAGCACCCCATAGTCGGCGCAGAGATAATCGGGCCCAGCGACAACGAGCTTATCGCCACGGCCCGGGAAATCGCGCTTACCCATCACGAGCGATGGGACGGGCTGGGCTATCCCTACGGGCTTCGGGCGGAGGACATTCCGCTTTCCGGAAGGATAGTAGCGGTCGCCGATGCGATGGATGCCTTGGCGAGTCGTCGGCCTTACAAGAAGGCCATCGAACCTCGCCGCTCGCTGAATGCTGTGCGGGACGGCCGCGGGACCAGCTACGACCCCACAGTGACCGACGCGCTGCTCTCGGCGGCCGACGCCGTTGTTGAGTATTACACCTCAGCAAGGTCGAAGGCGGAGCAGCCCGCCACCACGACCTGCTGCGAATGAGCAGTCGCTATACCAAAGCTCCTGCTCGCGGTGTAAACTGCCCGACGCGACGAAGAATGAACTACTGCCTTCAGGAGTCCAACGGTCGTGCCGCAGAGTCAACGCATCCAGGCGGTGCAGTCTCCCATAATCCCGATAGTGACCGAGCTCATACGCAACCGACCGGGAACCATATCGCTGGGGCAAGGCGTGGTGTACTACCCGCCGCCGCCCGAGGCGATGGAGTACGTGGAGCTGTTCTTTGAGTCGCCGGATAACCACAAGTACAAGCTCGTCCAGGGCATTCCCGAGCTGCGCCGCGCGATTGCCCTGAAGCTTTCGTCCGAGAACCACGTCGAAGCCGCGGGAAGTGGGCGGATAGTGGTAACCGCCGGCGGGAACATGGCCTTCGTCAACGCGCTTCTGGCGGTAGCCGATGCCGGCGACGAGATAATCCTCCAGAGGCCTTACTACTTCAATCACGAGATGGCTGTAACCTTCGCCGACTGCAAGTGCGTCTGCGTGGATACCGACGAAAATTACCAGCTTCGCCCGGACGCCATCGCCTCGGCCGTCACCGATCGCACGCGCGCGGTCGTTACAATCTCGCCGAATAATCCGACCGGCGCGGTATATCCCGAAGACACGCTGCGGGCGGTGAACGATATTTGCCGGCGCAAGGGCATCTACCACATTCACGACGAGGCCTACGAGTACTTCACCTACGACTCTGCGGAGCACTTCTCGCCGTGCTCCATCGAGGGGTCCGAGCCGCATACCATAGGGCTGTATTCCCTGTCGAAGTCCTACGGCTTCGCAAGCTGGCGGATCGGGTGGATGGTCATCCCGCCGGACCTGTTCGATGCGGTGCGCAAGATTCAGGACACCGTGCTCATCTGTCCGCCGGTGGTGTCGCAGTGGGCGGCCGTCGGCGCGATGAAGGTAGGACGTCAGTATTGCATGGACCATCGAGACGCGATAGAGCAGGTCCGCTGGATCGCCCTGGAGGAATTGAGCAAGCTGGATTCCATCGTCGCTGTTCCGCAGGCCGACGGGGCCTTCTATCTGCTCATCCGGGTACAAACAGATATGCCCGCGATGGAGCTTACGGACCGGCTGGTACGCGAGTACGGCGTGGCCGTCATACCTGGCGAGACCTTCGGCATGACGGACGGCTGCTATTTGCGCATATCCTACGGTTCGCTGGAGCGGGAAGCGGCGGCCGATGGTATCGGCCGACTGGTCCGCGGTCTGAGGGGCATCGTAAAGGGCTGAAAGTGCGCGTAATCGGCGTGCAACTCGACATCGCCTGGCACGACAAGGCGGCCAATTGCGCCGCGGCGGCGGAACTCATCGCCGGCGCCCGGCCGCCGACGGGGTCGCTTATCGTGCTGCCGGAGATGTTCGCCACGGGTTTCAGCATGGACGTGCCCGTCATCTGTGAAGACGCATCGGGACCGGCCCATGCCTTCCTTGCTGAGACGGCACGGGAGTATCGCTCGTTCGTACTCGGCGGTGTGGCCGCGCGCGCCGAGGCAGGGCGAGGCGCCAACGAGGCCGTGGTGTTCGACCCCGACGGGGCCGAACTGGCACGCTATCGCAAGATGCATCCGTTCAGCTACGCCCGCGAGACGGAGCACTTCGACGCCGGAGAGCGCGTCGTTACCTTCGGATGTGGCGACTTCACGGCCGCTGCTTTCATCTGCTACGACCTGCGCTTCCCCGAGGCGTTCAGGGCCGCCGTTGGCAAGGGTGTGGATCTGCTGGCCGTCATCGCCAACTGGCCCGCCGCACGCGAGCAACACTGGCTGGCACTGTTGACCGCCCGGGCCGTTGAGAATCAGGCCTACGTCGTGGGCGTCAACCGCGTCGGCAGCGACCCGAACAACGAATACAACGGCCGAAGCGTGGTGATATCGCCGACGGGCGAGGTTGTCGCCGACGCCGGCTGCGAGCAAGCCGTTTTACAGGCCGACCTCGACCCCGCAAATGTCCGCGAGTTTCGTGAAAGCTTTCCGGCGCTGAAAGATATCCGACCGTCGCTGATGCCGCCGCGGGAGTAAGCCGACCTGGGGAGCTTCTCAGCCGCTCATCAGGGCCCAGGCGGCCGCCGCGCCGAAGAACGCCCCCGCAACTACGGCGAAGACCACATTCACGCGTGCCTTGCACGCCTCGGCCGAGCATGACTTTGCGCGGCCTATGACAAGCCCCAGCCCCGCGCCCACGATCGCACCCGCGGCGAGTTTTATCGCTACTTCCATTGGTTTCACCACCTGTTCGCAGCCCTTCTATGCATGATACGCGACGCAGGGCGAGTTTGTTGCTTCCGACCGTGAGAACACTGATGTCCCTCGGCCGAACCACTACTTCTAGTCAGGACGGTTGTGGATATACACACGCCTTGGCGTCAGGACCAATGCCCGCACGTGCCGGAACGTGGCTCTTGACATGTCCCCGGTGGGGCGGTAGGACCTTACGCTTCGATGTCGCAATATTTCAGGAGGTTGTATGCAGTCCGACACCAGCCAGACCGCCGACGCGTGGGCAAATCGACATGACTCCCCCTTGCAGCGGAAGTTCCGACGAATACACCCCATGCCCGTAGGGGTGGTGTTCATCGAATGGCCCGGAATGGACGAGGAGGATATCCGCCGGCACTTTCGGCAGATGAAAGAGTTGGGTTTCACCTGTCTGAAGGGGTTGATGACCTGTCCGGGGACCGACCCCAAAAAGGTTCAGCACATGGCCCTGGATGAGGGGATCATCCCCTGGTGGTTCGGCGAGGGCGGATGGGAGTTCTCAGACGAGTTGCTGCAGGAACTGGGCATCGACCCGGATACTCCCATCGAGGAAATTCGCTCCAACGAGAAATTCCTCGCCCATCAGGAGCAGGTCATGCGCCGGCGGATAGAGTCGCCGCCTGTGCGAGGCCAGGCCGCCAACTCCCCCGGCGAAGGGGCCGTCCCGTTCAGTTTCGACATGGAACTCGCGGACGGGGCGATCGATGCCTTCGTCGATTGGCTGGAGGATACATACTCTACCGTCGAGAAGCTCAAGGAGGCCTGGAACTATCACCACGCCGGCATAGGCGGCCGGCATATGGACTGGGATAGCTGGGACGACGTCCGGCAGAACATCCGTAGGGCGCCTCACAAGGAATACCGCCACTATCGCGACATCTTGCGTTTCAAGGCCGACGTTTTTCTGGACCGCATTCGCAGCCGCGCCGAGCGGTTCCGCTATTCGGACGCCAGCGCTCCGTTCCGCGCCGGCGGCGAGATGGGTCTGTTCCTGCCTTTTGCCGCCAGGGCCACGGATATGGGCGGCATTGCGGAGCTGATGGGCGAATACGGCTCGTTCTACCCGTCCATGCACCTGTCCTGGCATTTCGAGGAGACGAACTTCGAAGTGCCGCGGTCGGTGTATCTTCAGGCCTCGCTGGCGGCCGACTGGTTCAAGGGCGGCTGGTCGGCTACGTGGGAGTCCACCGGCGGTCCGCAGCAGCTCTCCGGCGGAAAGGGCTGGACGCCGGAGGCGGCGGCGGAAACTCCCGGCTTCACCGTGGATGAGAACGTGATGACGCAGCTCATGCTCAGCTACCTGGCCGCGGGCTTCCGGGGCTTCGGGTTCTGGTGCTACAGCGCCCGCACGGCCGGGTGGGAAGCCGGCGAGTTCGCCCTGCTGGACCGAAACAATAACGTCACCGAGCGCGCCCGCCAGGTCGGTCGGGTAGGTCAGGCCGCCAGGCGCCTGCGGGATGAGCTGTGGGAGTCGCGCAAGGATCCGATGGTCGGCGTCTTCACCGACTTCGACAGCGATGCGATGTGGGCGGCCGCTTCGGTCGTGGGACGCGAGAAGTACAAAAACATGCCGGTCGAGGCGCGCGTCGGCGCGACCAGGGCGCTGCAGGAGCGGAATGTGCCGTTCGAGCACGTCAGCGGGCGCGACCTCCGGGCGGGACTGGCGGACAGATACAAAATTATATATCTGCCGGCCATCCTGTCCCTGGACCAGGGGTTGCTGGAGATTCTGCACGAGTATGTCTGCGGGGGCGGCCGACTGGTCATGGACCTGCCCACGGGCTGGCTGGACGAATACGGCAGACTGCTGAATACCGACAAAGGCACGCTGTTCGAGCGGACGTTCGGCTGCGTTCTGCGGGACTTCCAGTACTCGCGAAATGTGCCCCGCAAGCTTCGGGGACACCGGCTGGGCGGTTTCGTCGCCGACCTGGAGCCGACGAAGGCCACCGTGGTGGAGACCTACGACGACGGCAAGCCCGCGATTACAGAGAACAAGCTGGGCGAGGGCACGGCCGTCGTGCTTGGCTACGACGGTTCGCTGGCGGCTTTCAAGTCGCCGGAAGGTGACGAGGCCGATTGGCTGGTCGCCGATGCGCTGGGGACGATGGAACCCCCCTTCTCCTGCGAGGGAGCGCTTGCGTACCGGCAGGTTGGCCCGGCCGCTGATCACTATTTCCTTATCAACCCCGGTGAGGAACGCAGCGTTTTGCTGGATACGAAGGGGCTTCGGTACCGCGGGGCGGAGGACGCCGTTACGCGCGAGCGGGTGAGTCTGGAGAAGCCGATTGAGCTTCCCCGCTGCGGAGGTCGGTGGCTGCGCCTGGAGAAGTAGCTTCCGGCGGGCTTCGTTTTGTGGCTGCGGATTGCCTTGCGGTGCGCTTTGCGGGTATGCTAGGATTCGCTCGCTTTGCCAAGAGGATGCTACGTGACGACCGGTCGGAGCAGGCCGGTCGTTTTCACCGGAAGTTTCCCGCGGGTCCGGTTCCGAATGCGGCGAGCCGGGCTCGAAAGCCCCGGTTGCCTGCAATCAAGCCCCAGGGTCGGGCAGTCGCCGGACCCGGCGCAGAGACACGCACGAGACGATGCCCAAGACCGACGAGATTCTCATCGAGGCCCGCGACCTGGAGCGCGTCTATAAGACCGGAGACACCGTGGTCTATGCGCTAAGCGGGATCAACCTGGACATCTATCAGGGAGAATACATCTCGCTGATGGGACCATCGGGCTCCGGCAAGACCACCTTCTTCAACATGGTGGGGGCACTGGATTTCCCGACCAAGGGCACCATCCGCCTTGGCAGCAGGAACCTGCTGGACCTCTCGGCGCCGGAGTTGGCGTATCTGCGTTGCGTCAATATCGGGTACATCTTCCAGAACTACAACCTTATCGAGGTGTTTACCGCACTGGACAACGTGATGTTGCCCATGCGGATACTGGGCATGGACAAGCAGGAGGCCGAGGATCGGGCCGTAGAAGTATTGACGCGAGTGGGTCTGGAGCATCGTCTCAAGCACCTGCCCGGCGAGCTTTCAGGCGGTCAGCAGCAGCGAGTGGCGATCGCCAGGTCCATGGCCAATGACCCCAGCTTGCTGTTGGCCGACGAGCCGACCGGCAACCTGGATTCCGAAACCGGTCACGAGATCGTGCAGTTGCTCAGCGAGTTGAGCGACGAGAAGGGCGTGACGGTCGTTTCGGCGACGCACGATCACCGGATGCTCGACGTTTCCGACCGTGTGGTGTATCTGCGGGACGGACAGGTCGAGCGAATCGTGGAGCGGGAGGACCTGGATATCTCGGTCGGCTCGATCGACCAGGAGCAGTAACTCCCCACCGACAATCGGCGTGTGCCCGCCCGTGCGGGCCTGGCAAAAAGGAAGCGGCATGAAGTTGTCACACGTGGTGACGGTGCTCGTGGGCGTGTTTTTGATCGTCCTGATCGCCCCGCTGAGCCAGTTCCTGACCATGATGACGGTCAATCTCGACCTGGAGACCGCATCTCCGGTCGGCTGGGCCGTCGGAATCGTCTTCAGCATCGTGCTGGTGCTGGCGGTGCTGCGGTTTCTGAAACCGATTGTCGGCAAGGCCAATCTGGTAATCCTCTATACCATGCTGACGATCTCCGTGCCGGTGATGAACATCGGCATGGTGCGACAGTGCTTCCTGACCATGAACGCCGTGATGCGCGAGTATCTCGGTCAGGGCACGAGCACATACCGCACGGCCTACAACGTCCTTTCCGAAGACTGGTTCCCGCTGGTTCCGACCAGGGAAGGGGTGGCGTACAACAAGGCCGACCGTCTGCTGCGACTGCTTCGCGATAACGACGTAATCAAGCAGCGCGAGGAGGCGCGTCGCAAGGCCACCTCGGCTTTGCTGCTGGAATCGCAGCGACTGACTCTTCTGGAGCAAGCCGAAGAGGCCCGCGAAAACGCTCCGGACAGTGAGCGCAAGGAGCAGCTCAAGACACTTCTCAGGGATGTCCCGCCGCAGGAGGCCGCCAAGGTACTGGCTCTCGCCGAGCCGGAGGCGCTGGAATCCCTCGAGCTTGAGGGCGCCCTGAGGGACCTCGCCGCCCAGGCCGAGGAAGATGAGCCGGAGCTGCCCCGGACGCGGACGGCGGCTGACGTCCAGGCGGCCGAAAAGGCCGTGATGGAGCAATTGAGCAAACCGGGACAGCGGCTGGCCAGGGCGATCATGCGGGAAGCCGATCGATTGGATGCGATTGCCGCCGGACGCACCGCCGGCCAGGCCGAACCCTCCGAGGAGGAGATAGAAGAACTTGCCGAACGCATTCGGCTGATGGGCCCGGACCAGCTCGAGAAGATTATCGAAATGGCGCAGCAGGACGCGGAGGGCACCCGCGGCGCGAAGGTCGGCGAGGCGCTGGAGCGGATGGGGTTGCGTGAGTTGCTTTACCGGCGAAAAGAGCAACTCGACGCGCAAAGCGAGGCCGCGGCAGAGGTGCTTCCGGGTCTGCTTGAGGACACCAGCGAGTTTGCGGCAAGCCTGCTGCCGATGAACTACGACAATCTGGACCCCGACAGCAGGGACCGCATCGATTTCACGGTGGAGGGTCTGGACCAGCAGCGCCGTTCGGAGCTTATGGAGCAGAAGCAGTGGATCGAGGAGCATCTCGATGAGGTTCGCGGCAAGGTTAACGCCTTGAGCTCCTCGGATTACCGCAGCGTGGTCGATGGCCTGTCCGCCGACTATCTGAGCCGCTATCAGCAGATGGAAGACGCCGAATTCGACCACCTCCGCAACAGTTTCGTATATCGCCTGACACGGCAGGAGCGGCAGGCGATCCGCCGTCAGGACGGCAGCGGCGGCACGCCCGACCAGAACCTGGACGGGTTCAACGACAGCTTGTGGAGGACGCTGGAAGAGCAGCGGCGTAAGCAGAACATGCCCTGGAAGCAGAACGTCCGGACGCTGTTCAGGGATTTGCCATGGCACCTGTGGGTGCGTCCGATGGTGATGTGGGGACTTCTGTTCACGGCCATCTTTCTGTTCCTGATGTGTGTGGCGGAGTGGTTGCGCCGCAAGTGGGTCGAGCGGGAGAACCTGGCGTTCCCGCTTGTGGACGTGGCCGACGGGATCATCCGTCACGACTGGGAGCTCGAGGTGGCGGTGGACCCACGCGAACCGCCCAAGCGGCGCATGGAGTTCAACCCCATCTTTCTGCTGGGTCTGGGAATAGGTCTCATCTGGCTGACTGCGGAAGCGGCGGGGCACTACGGGCTGGTATCGAAGGAATATATCGCCGAGTACAACGTCTCCAGCGAGGTGTTCAAAACCGGTGCCCTCAAGTCGATGGACAAGGTGCAACTGGTTTTGTCGCCGATAGTTATCGGCATCGCATTCCTGGTGAGTCTGGAGATAAGCTTCTCTGTCTGGGTACTGTTCTTTGTTTACAGCATCATCATTTTTTTCGTGAACATCTCGATGGACCAGGTACCCCAGGACAGCGTCTATACCGGCTGGGGGGCTGGGCGGATGTTCCCGTTCCCTATGGAGCAGATGCTGGGGGCTGTGGTGGCATTCACCGCGGTGACTCTATACAAGAGCTTCCGACTGGGAAGGCGGCAGGACTCGGTGGCGGAGGCGGAATACTTCATTCCGCGGCGGCTTAACCTGGTCGGTCTGATCCTGTTGCCGGTGGCCATTCTCCTGCTGCTGTGGAACATGGGCTTCTCACCGGCGAGTTCGTGGTTCCTGGCGCTGTTCGGACTGCTGGTGATGGCGCAGACCATTGCCGCCGCCCGGGTCCGCGCCGAGACGGGACTGCCGACCCATCATTGCTCATATGAGTACACCAAGTTCCCGATGGTCTTCGGGCTTACAGGCGCTACGGGAGCCAAGGCATACGCCCTGTTCGCGAACATCGTGTTCCTGCCTTTGACACTGCTGTTCAGGACGCTGCCGCAGCACCTTGAGAACATTGAACTGGCTCGTCGGAATAAGGTAAAATACCGCACGATAGCGGTGGCGGGGCTGGCGGCGTTTCTGGTAGCCCTGTCGGTCGGGATGTTGAGTTTCCTGGCCTTTTCTTACTACTACGGCAGCGAATTCTACGCCGGAGCTGATGCCGGCGTCAGCGGACAAGGCCCCACAAGCAGCCAGGGACTGGCGCATTATCCGCTGTGGGTCTCGCACTTCCTGGGCGAGGTCGGACTGGACCAGTTCACCGACCCGCACTGGGTGCGGATCCATTTCATGATGATCGGTGCCGGCGCTTTGCTGCTGTTGACGTTCCTTCGCAACAGATTCCTCCGCTTCCCGTTCCACCCGCTGGGATACATGCTGCTGCTGCTTTCGGTCTATTACGAATGGGTTTCGCCTTACTACAAGGGTGGTTCCGGCGTGGTCAAGGAGACCTCCTGGCTGTGGGGCAGCGTGCTCGTGGCGTGGGTCGTCAAGAAGCTGGTGGTCAAGTACGGAGGCATGTACTCGTACAAGCGAGCCAAACCGTTTTTCATCGGGCTTGTGGTCGGTGCGGTAATGTGCATCTTCCTGTGGAACTGCGTGGACCTGATCGCGTCCATCTCCGCCGAACTCGGCGAGGTGGGCACAGAGGGCGTTCTCAAGGAGTTCCAGGACAATATCCCCTACAGCCCGTCGGTCTATTGACCGGGAGAGTGTCGAGATGACGAGGAAATCGGCGATCATCCTCTGCGTGCTGCTGTCGCAGTCGGTCGCCGCGCTCGCGCAGACGGATTACTACACTCAGCGGGCGGAAGAGCTTTCGCCCCTGCAACGGCGGCGCCTGGAGAACATGGCGACCATGAGTCAGCAGTCGCTCGATGAGATCACCCGGGCGACTTCGACTTCTAAGGTACGGCAGCGCGTCGAGGAGATCCTCTCGCAGTGCGGAGGCAACCTCGCCATAGGATTCCGCCGGTACGACGACCAGGGCCGCGCGCCCATCCACAACTACATCCTGGGGCAGATACGGGACCTTGAGGACGACGGCGTGGAGTATGTCGGGTCCGTCATGGGACGGGTGGCCGTGCCTGTTTCGCTGGACCGCCTCGACGATGCTTCCGGCGCCGAAGAGCCCGCGACTTTGACCGCGGGCGGCGAGAGCTGGAACGTCCTGCCTCTCTGGCCGAATGGGGCCATGCCGTCGCTGTGTCCCAAGGGCGGGCTTTCGGGGCCGCTCATCGATGTCGGAGCCGCCGACTGGGAAGAGATCAAGGGGCTGGAACTCCAAGGTGCGATCGCCCTGATGAGCTTTGAGGGTAGCCGACGCTGGGACCGCCTCATGTCGCTGGGCGTCCAGGCGGTGGTTGTTGTGGAGGACAACCGGGTCAACCGGGAGAACGCCGAGGGGCTGTTCTGCAACACGCCCGTGCCGATGCCCCGGTTTTACGTCGATGCCGAGACCGGCCGGGAAATCCGCCGCCACGCCACGCGGAAGGTGTATCGCGACGGAGCGGGGGAGCCGGAAATAGTAGAGGGCGTTGAGGCCCGCCTGCGAGGCGGCAACACCTACGCCAACCGGCGTTTTGAGGCCATCTTTGCGTACCTGCCGCCCACCGAGCCGGTGGAGTATCGTGTCCGCCCCGACGACCTGCTGGACCGCATAGCCACGGAATTCGGCACAAGCCCCAGTCGTCTGATGCAGGACAACGGGCTGGACTCTCCCGACCTAAGTGGGGTCGATGAGCTTATGGTGCCCAATCAGGAAAACCCGGTGACTATCACCGAGGGGGAGCTTCTGACACGAATAGCGTCGGATTACGCCCTCAGCTCCGACGAGCTTGCCGAGGCAAACAACCTTCAGACCAATCGGCTCCAACCCGGACAGGTCCTGACCATCCCGAACTCCGGCGAGACAGTCATGATACAGGTGCCGATTGACAGTGTCTCCGTGGTTCCCGATGCACCACACGGGGTGAAGGTTGCCACGAACATAGCGGCCGCGTTGACGGCGATGGAGCACCTGGCGACCAGTGAGTCCGTAGTCCGGCGCAAGGGAGTTCTGTTCGCGTTTCTGGACGCCGAAAACACAGGCGGTCTGAGCAGCAGGACCTTTGCCGAGTATGTGTTACTGAATGATGGCTCGCTGGGCTCGCCGTTCGTCGAGGACCCGCAGGAGAAGATCGGGAAATACGAGGCGGTGGCCCGGTGGCTCGACGACCCCGGGCAAAACGAGATGAGCGATGAGGTGGCGTTGTGGTTTGGCATGGACTGGCTGCCGCGGCAGCTGGAGAAATCGCGCGTCACCATCGCCGAGACCCGCGTGGAGATAATCAAGCGCCAGCAGTCTCTCGAGGACCGGCTGTGGGAAGAGCTTGCCGATCTGCGGGAGCGGGACGAGGAACTTTACGAGCAGAGATTCGAGGAGATTCACCAGGAGCGGTACTGGCAGATGCAGAAGGTCATCGACCGGTATCAGCAATGGCTGGATTTCCTTGGCGGTATTCGCCGGGACACCCTCCGCAACAGTAGCTGGGGCTGGCCCAGGCGTGTCAGCGAGTTCTGGCAGCGTCTGGGGCAGGAGGAGCATCGAGACTACTTCCAGTACTACGGAGTGACCAGAAGGCACATCGCCGAGCAGCTCAGACAGGAACTGGCTGAAGAGGTCGAGACCAACGCTTTTTACGAAAACAACGAGGACGTGGTCGCGAAGTGTCTTGATCGTCTCCATCCCGATGACGACACACCGACCCTGGCGTGGATGTACGACTTCTCGCAGGGATCGGCCTCGATTGGGATGAACATCGCCAACGACTTCAGAGGCATCGGACCGGCCGGCGGCGGCAATGCCAAGCTCCTGGCCGAGAGATTCAGCAAGGTTGTCGGTTTCGCGGGCATCCGCGCCGGGTGGGACGAGCCGTGGATCTGGCTGCGGGATGAGGACCAGAGCGAGTTCCCGATGGTCGCGCCCAAGGGCGCCACCCACTACTCGGAGTTCTGGGCCGCCGGCAACGTGGCTCTGCTGCCCGTAGCCACGTACAACGATCGTCGCGAGCTTCTGGACACCCCGCACGACATCCCCGAGCACACGGATTTTGAGAACCTCGCGGTCCAGACGCGGACCATGCTTCTTCTGACGAAGCTGGGTGTGGAAAACCCCACCGACTCGCTGCCTCCCGACAAGGTGAACATACCCAGGTACGGGCGGCTGATCGGGGCGGCCGTCGAGTTCAACATCCGCTCGGGCATCAACGCCACCGCGCCGGTGCCTGATAGCTGGGTTTACTACCCGGCCTTGAAGAAGGTGGATTGGGCCAGCGCCACCCCCAACAGCGCCACTTTCTGGGGCAGCCGCCGCGGCATCCTTCGGATTACGCTCGAGAACGGCAGCTACAGACTGCCGCTGGAGACGGTCGATTACAGTCTCAGCAAGGGCGAGCCGCTTATCTATGCCTACGGTCTCAATCGCGACCTGGCCTTGTTCGACAGGGCGATGGACCGCGGGCAGCTCGGTACGCAGGAGCAGTCCACGAGGTTCCGTCTGCGTGACGGCCAGGATGAGAGCAAGGATCTTATCCTGGCGGAGGTCTATCCGTGGGTCTTTGCCCCGGGACCGGATCCGATGGATTACCAGCCCATTGGCGGGACGGGGGCAGACAGGCAGGACCTTATCGTCGTTGACGCCGTCCGGGATGGCACGCCACGCCATTACGCCCTGGACAACCCGCAGCTGCAGTACGCCGAGCAGGACGTGGATTCCACGATTCTGTATATGTCTTACGACCAGAAGCAACTGGGCGAGGGGCTGCCGGGTGTTGAGGACATTCCGGGGTTTGACCCCCGTCAATACACCCCGGAGCGGCGCAGGGCCAGGGTGCTCGCCAGGAAGAACATCCAGTACAAGATGCTGCTCGTCGGCGACCTGCCCGAGGAAGTTACGGAGCAGGAAACAAAGGAAGTCATCGATCTCAAGGGCGAAGGATATGCCGTCGGGCCCGAGGGCGACGACCGCAACCTTGTCCTTCCGATGACTCCGTTGCGGATCGCCGAGGATATGTACAGCATCGCCCAATACCGTTACGACCTGTACGAGCAGTACGGTATTACAGACCCCTCCGTCCGAGACGCGCTCGTCAGAAGCAGGGAGAAGGTGGAACAGTCCCGACGAGCCGTCGAAGAGCGGGACTGGCAGTCGGCCATGGGCCTGGCGCGTGAGGGGTGGGGTATTCTCGTCAAGAACATGCCCCGCATCCTGAAGCTCGGTCGAGAGGCCGTCTTCAGCGCCGTTATTCTCATGGGGCTGCTTGTGCCGGCCAGTGCGTTCCTCGAACGCCTGGTCATCGGAGGCGCCAGTATAGTCGCGCGGCTGGTGGGTACGGCGATTATCTTCGTGCTGGGCGTGGTGTTCATGAAGTTCTTCCACCCCGCGTTCGACATCGCCGTCTCGCCGTTCGTGGTGATGATCGCCTTCACGATGATACTGATGGCGCTGATTGTGCTGGTGTTGAGTTATCAGCGGTTCGAGGTTCTGGTCCGCCGCGCCAGGGCGGCCGCCGGTGAGGTCGAAGGCGATGAGATAAGTCTGATGGGCTCGCTGGGCACGGCCCTTTCACTGGGAGTCTCCAACCTCAAGAAACGACCGGCGAGAACCTTCCTGACGGTCTTTACGGTGACGGTTCTTACCTTCTCGATAATCACGTTCGTCTCTGTTCGTGGCGAGGACGAGATGCACGTCAGGCCGCTGTCGCTTGAGAAGGACGTGGCCGGGCGGATGGTCGAGCCGATGCCGCCAAAGTACGAAGGCATAATGTTCCGGAACTTCTACTGGACGGAGTTGAAGGACACGTTCATCTCGGCGCTTAACAGCGAGTTCGGTCCGGAACACGAGATGACCACTCGCGGCTATTACCTGGAGGTAGAGGGCGGCAACAACATGGACCGCGAGGGGGTCAATCAGGTCAAGGTTCGCTACGGGGACAAGATGCACATTGTCACCGGCGTGATGACCTTCATGCCCAACGAGCCACTCTTCAGCGGTCTCAACGAGGCGGTCAGCAACGATGCCTGGTTCCGCGGCGAGGACAAAAGGCAGGGCATACAGGCCGAGCGGTTCGCCGTGATAATACCCGACAATTGCGCCGAAACGCTTGGCATAACGCCGGATATGCTCTACGACGAACAGGGCAATCGTCGGGACGACGACGAACTGCCCAAGGTCTTCATGCGCAACCACGAGTGGCGTGTGGTCGGCATTCTGGACACCGATCACGCCAACCGCATCCGGGACGTCAACGGCAGGTCCCTGGCGATGGTGGACTACCGGCGAAGCGCCATAACAGCCAACGCCGGCAGCGGCGACCTTATCAACGAAAAGCCCCTTTACTACATGGACTGGAAGCGGTTGGTGATAGTGCCGCATGCGGCCGCCGACGATGTGGAAGCGAAGATGCGCTCCGTCGCGGTGCGGTTCGACGAGGACGTGGACCAGCAGCAGTTCTACAGCGACTTTGCCATGCGGACCAACCGCACGGTGTTCGGCACGGTGGGCGGCGAGCCGGCACTGGTGACCGCCCGGAACGTTGCGAGTATCGGCGGGTTGGCGAAGATCATCGTGCCGGTGATACTGTGCATATTGATCGTGCTCAACACGATGCTGGCCAACGTCGAGGAGCGCAAGGGCGAAGTCGGCATGCTCGGCGCGATCGGTTTGTCGCCGGGGCAGATATCGTTCCTTCTGCTCAGTGAATCGTCGGTGTTCAGCGTGCTTGGTATAGTCTTCGGTACTTTTGCCGGTCTGCTGTTCGCCAACGTAGTCGGCTGGGTGCAGAACACAAATCCGGAGTTCCTGGCGGGGCTGAGTCTGAACTTCACGTCGTTGTCGGCGATGGGTCTTGCGATGCTCACCGGCGTGGTGGTGCTGCTGGCGACGCTCGTGCCGGCGAACAAGGCCGCCCGTCTGGCCGCTCCCAGCGGCATGGGCAAGTGGGAGCTGCCGGAGCCGAAGGACCATTCCATCCACTTCGACCTTCCGTTCACACTTACACGCGGTAATGCCGTCGGAATGATGGCGTTCTTCCGCAGGTTTCTGTTGAACCACACCGAGGCGGCCAGCCCGGGCTTCAATTGCCGCGACATCGAGATGGACATGCTCAGCGACCGGGAGCAGGCGCTGCGAGTTCGTGCGGACATGTGGCTGAGTCCCTACGACCTCGATGTTGCCCAGAAGATGGAACTGAAGATAGTTCCAACCGAGAACGAGGGAGTTTTCGGCGTACAACTGAATCTCCACCGATTCTCCGGTACCGAGGACGCATGGCTGCGTACGAATTACGGTTTCATGGACCTGGTCAGGCACCAGTTCCTTCTGTGGCGGAACCTCGATAATGATACCCGCATGAATTACATCACCGAGGGCGCCGAACTGTTCCGCGACCAGCACAGCGAAATCCAGGAGAGCCGGTAAGTGGCTGAGAAGCCCGATCAGAACAAAGAGGCAGCTAAACAGCAGAACAAGGGCGAGACCTTTTACGACGCCTCATTCTCCATCGAGGCGATGCAGCATGAGCCCTACGATGAGGGTTTCACCTGGCGGACGATATTGGGCGCCTTCTTTGTGGCCTTCGTCATGTTGCCGGGTGTCATCTTCATGGGGCTGATGATCGGGCAGGACCTCGGCACAGCGGCCGAGTGGGTCACCATCATCCTGTTTGTGGAGATCGCCCGGCGCAGCTTTGTGACGCTTCGTAAGCAGGAGCTGTACATCCTCAAGTACACCGTCAGCAGTCTTACCCACATCATGGGTGGGTTGGCGCTGGGTGGCGGGGTGTTCGCCATGCTGGTCTGGCAGCGGTACCTGAGGAACTCCGAGGCGTTCAGAAACTTCGGGATAGCCCACCAGGTGCCGGACTGGTTCGCTCCCTATGGAGACGTGGCCTATCAGCAGGGCTTCCTGGGCCCGGCATGGCAGCCCGTGGTGGCAGTCATCGTTGCGGCGATGACGCTGTCGAAGCTCACCGAGCTTTCGCTGGGATTCCTGGCATACAAGCTTACGGCCGACGTGGAGCGACTGCCGTTCCCGCTGGCGCCGGTTCACGCCGAGGGCGCCATAGCACTGGCCGAGCGCAGCCAGGAGCAGCGAAAGAAGGGATTCCGCCAGTACTGCTTTGCGGTCGGCATTGTCGGAGGCGCCGTGTTCGGAATCTTCTACATGGCGATTCCGATTCTTTCCAAGGCGTTTCTGGACAAGCCGCTGCAGTTGATCCCCATACCGTTCTGGGACCTTACGCAGGACGTCAACCGGATATTGCCGGCGGCGTCCATCGCGATAAGCATGAACCTGGCGCTGGTGCTGGTCGGCTTCGTGCTGCCCTGGCGGATCGTGCTGGGTATGGTGGGCTCAGCCGTACTGGTTCACCTGATAATCAACCCGTTCATTCTGTACCCGCGAGGGATGCTGCCCCACTGGGACTCGCAGATGGACGCCATACAGACGCACGTCTCCAATCAGGTGGACCTGTACCTGTCGGTGTCCATCGGGGTTTCATTCGCGGTCTTTGCGTTCGGTCTGGTGGGAATTATACGCGCGCTGTCGCGATCGCGCAAAAAGGACAAGACCGAGACGGCCGACATAAGGGGGATTATCCGTCGAGACAAGCCACGCGGCGACCCTCCCACCTGGCTGGCGGTGCTGGTGTGGATGATAGCTTCGGTTGGTTTTGTGGTCCTCAGCAACCACCTGATCAATGCGAATATCCCCGAAGGCGAGACGGGATTCAGCATCTACTGGCTGATAGGTTTCGCCTTCATCTGGACGCCGATAAACACCTACATCAACGCGCGCATGAGCGGTATCGCGGGGCAGTATGCGGGCGTGCCGTTCGTTATGGAAACGGCCATCTTCACGTCCGGCTACAAGTACGTGGACGTGTGGTTCGCGCCGCTGCCTCTGCATAACTACGGCGGAATGGCCGACAAGCTGAGAATCTGCCAGCTCACGCGGACGAAGTTCACATCCATCTTCAAAGCCGAGTTGCTCGTGTTCCCGCTGATGCTGGTGGCGTCTTTCATCTTCTGGAGCTATATCAACTCCCTCGGTCCCATTCCGTCGGAGAGCTATCCGTTCGCCCAGAAATTCTGGCCGCAGCACGCCCAGCTAAAGGCCCTGTGGGCGTCGTCGATGCAGGAAGGCAGCCTGATGTTCGAGCAGTCCCTGCGGCCGTGGGTTATCGGCGGGACGTTCGGCGGCGTATGCGTGTTCTTCATACTCTCGGCGATCTTCGGGTTCAGCACCCAGTACGTTTATGGCGCCATCGCGACGCTCACGGGGCGGTTCGACCGCGCCGTGCCGCTGCTGATCGGTGCTCTGCTGGGCAGATTCTATTTCGCCAGGAAGTTCGGCCGGGAGAAATGGACCAACTTCGCGCCCATCCTGGCGGTGGGGTTCAGCGCCGGCATGGGCCTGACCGGTATGCTCGCTATCGCCATCTACTTCCTGTGGGTCTCGATTGGAACCGGATACTAGTATGGCTGAATCGAACGTACGTCACTGGGAAATAGGTCACCTGAAGCTGCGCTTCGAGGTGGTGTGGTCGATGGCCCTGAGCAGTCTGAAAGTGCGGCTGTTCCGTTCGTTTCTGACCTGCCTGACCATTACGGTGGCGACGGCGTTCATGATGTACCTGTTGACGATGCCACGACAGACCGAGCATGCCGAGCAGCAGAGCTGGTACCTGATGCTGACACTGGCGTTGATCGTCGCCGCGGCCGGCGTGCTCAACGCCATGCTGATGTCGGTCAGCCAGCGGTACCGCGAGATAGGAACCATCAAGTGCCTGGGCGCCCTGGACAGCATGGTGCTTTATAGCGTGCTGCTGGAAGCGGCGATGGTAGGGCTTATCGGAGCGATAGCCGGTGCCGTCGCCGGCGGAATCATCTCCATTCTGCTGGGGCTTGTGCAGCACGGTGCCGGGGTGTGGTCGCAACTGGAGCTGGGCGGACTGCCCTGGAAACTGCTGTTTGTCTTTTTTGTGGGTATGATTCTTACGACCCTGGGGGCCTCCATACCCGCCTGGGTCGCCGCGAAGATGCCGCCCGTCGAAGCGATGCGAGGTGAAAAATGACCACCGCGGATTCGCAGCAGAAGCAGCAGCAACAATCCGCTCAAGTCGATGTGGACTGGTTCGCAAATCTGGACCAGCAGGTCGATTGCACCGTCATGACCAAGGGCGTCTGCAAGGACTACGTCATGGGCGAGGAGACAATCCACGCCCTGCGCGACGTGAACCTCTCCATCGGGGCCGGCGAGTATATCTCCATCATGGGTCCGTCCGGCTCGGGAAAGACCACGCTGTTCAACTGCGTGGGCGGCCTGACGAAGCCCACCGACGGCAGCGTCTTCATCGATGAGATTGACGTCGCCCAGCTTGACGCCAACGAGCTGGCCTGGCTGCGCTGCCGGAAAATCGGCTACATCTTCCAGAGCTACAACATCATCAAGGTGATGACGGCCGTCGAAAACGTGCTTCTGCCCATGCTCTTTGCGGGCGTACCCCGCGACGACGCCCAGGACAGGGCGGTGGAGATACTCGAGCGAGTCGGGCTGGGCGACCGTATCCTGCACACGCCCAAGGAGCTTTCCGGCGGGCAGCAGCAGCGTGTCGCCATCGCCAGGGCGTTTGCCAACACGCCGGCGATCATCCTGGCCGATGAGCCGACCGCCAACCTCGACGTCACCACCGGAGAGCAGATCATCCACCTGATGAAGGAGATGAACCGCGAGATGGGCGTGACGGTAATCTGCTCGACACACGATCACAAAATGCTCGACGTATCCGACCGCATCGTCTGGATGGAAGACGGCGAGATCAAGCAGATCCGGCGCCGTGAGGACGTTGAGATCAAGATCGACCGCCTCGCGGAGAAGGAATAGCCCGGCGCCTGTCACGTTTCGAAGACGCCCGGTTTCGGAACTCACGGGCATGGCAGGCACCCGGTCACTCTACCACCCGCAACAAAAGGACAACTCCCATGGAAACCTCCCCGCTTGAAAAGATTACGTTAGCTCTACTGTGCGTCTTCGCGGCAACGGCCGCGCCCTCCTGCGCCCAGGACCAGCGTGCGGAGCAGTCGGAAGCTCCCGTCTTGTCAACGGATGTGGGTGTTCCCGCGCCGGCCGTGCGGCTGGATGAACCCTACGAGGCCGCGTTTCGCCGCCGGGCGCAGTTCTATATTCGTCAGACTGCCGAGCGCGACCCCGACGCCTTGCTGGACTGGTTCGACCGCACCGACTACTTTTCCAACGGCGGCGGCGATCCGCATAAGTACGCCATGCCCGTGGTGCTGGCCCGGCTGTATATGGATCCCACAGACGAGGGCGGACTGCGGCTGTACCGCTTCCTCATGGAGGTGGACAAGCTTAAACGCGACCGCGGGCTATACCATTTCTCCATCTTTCAACGGACGCGTCTGTTCTTCCAGATGGGCGAAGATCTGCCGGACGATGTCGTCGAAAGCAACCTGTACGACACACGCAACTTTTTCCACATCATGCGTTCCGGCGGTACGGAGAACCACAGGTTCATGAGCCGCTGCAGCGGCTACGTCTGGGCGGAGTATCTCGATGAAAGGTTCCCCGACGAGGGCTTCGACGAGCACAAGCAGTGGCTGGCCGACTGGGTGACGGCGCGTATGCGGCAGTTCTACACGGTCGGGCAAGGCGAGTACGACAGCTCAACCTATGTGGGCTTCAGCGCGGCGAGTCTGGCCAACATTTACGACTTCTCCGCCGATGAGACCATGCGCGATACCGCACGCGCGACGCTGGACTGGCTTGCGGCCGCCTATGCCCGCAAGTACTTTCACGGACTCAATATAGGACCGGAGGCCCGGGGATTCGCTCATGAGCCGGTCGGCACAATGGACGCCAAGCCCTCCTTTCCCGGCACCGAGCCGCTGGAATATTCACAGACCGGCACGCATACCGACTGGGTGGCATGGCTGTGGTGGGACGACTCCGCACGAGGCGTATGGATGGAGCGGCAGCACGTGGAGGTCAACCGCTACCCGGCGCTGAATCTGGCGTTGTCGAGCTATCGGCCGCACCGAGTCATCCGCAACATCGCCGCGAAGAACGTTCCCATGCCCTACGAGGCCCGCGGCTCCAAGCCGAGCTACGAGGGCAACGAGGCCAACAAAGACCAGGAAATCCTGTACTTCAACGACCAGTACGCCATGGGCACGCTCTACTCGCCCGAGCAGGGCGTGCGGACCAGCGGGACCATCCTGCCGCAGACGACCATGTTCAAGGCGGTCCTGCTGGACGACCGCGACGTGCAGGTCTTCGGTGCGTCCAACGGCTACCACGGGCACTTCCCTCTGGAAGGGCGAAGCCCGTTCGACCAGTATCACCAGGCGCGAGACGCGGCCATCAACATCTGCTACGTAACCGGGCATGAGGAACTGCAGCGGCGGGGCGACCCGGATCGCGTGGTCGAGCGGAGCATCTTTGGCGCACCCGTCGCGGCCGGCGAGCCGGTTCGCAGCGGCGGATGGTTCTTCTGGCAGGTGAACAAGGCGTACCTGGCGGCCCGGCCGCTCAACGGACAGGCGGAGTTCGCCGAGCTTCCCGACCATTCCCACGATGCCTATCGGTGGCTTGTTTCGCCCGGCAAGCTCACCGGCTGGGTGGTGCAGCTCGGTCAGCAGAGCGATTACCAGACCTTCGGCGATTTCCAGTCCGCTGTGCTGAACGAGTGTGAGCTGGACCTTTCGCAGTTCGCCGAAGAGCGGACGGTGACGTTCACGTCGCTTCGCGGCGACGTGCTGAAAATGCGCCACACCGGCGGCCCTGGCGGCAGGCCCGACGCCTGGACCAACGGCGAAAAACTCGACTACGGGAATTGGCCGGTGTTTGAGTCGCCTTACGTGCGGGAGGAAATCGGCTCAGGCGTGCTGGAACTGAACGACGGCGTCGATAAGCTCACCATAGACGTCTCCGGCGATCGGCCGCGGTTCATCGAATCCTCGGTGGAATAGCCCGACGGCGTCAGTCGGCGGAGAACCATCTAAGCCGCTGTTCGTAATTGGCGTACAGCAAGCCGATGATGCGCATGGCGGCCATGATGCAGTACAGCTCCACCGCTACGCCGAAAAACGAACTCAGGATGGGGATTCTGATGGGCTGTACGACCAGCAGCAGAAAGCCCAGCAGCACGACTGCCGCCAGCATGCCCACCGCCGCAAGATACGCCGGTCCCACGCGAACTATGGACCTGAACAGGTGCACGGGGTTCAAACCGGCCAGCGAGTCGTAAAGGGCGGCTGAGAGCAGAGACATGGGCATGAATGCAAGGCCTATGCCCAGCAGAAGCCAGGACAGCACCGGAGAGCTTTCGGCCGCCCCGGCACCGACGGCGATTCCGTACGCGATAACGGGGGACAGGCAGAGCACCAGAACTGCCAGCACAAGCCCCAGTGGGCGAAGGAACTCCGCCGGGTCGCCGAAATCCGGCCAGTCCGGCGGCTCGTCGTCACCGCCGGCGGTCTCACTAACAACCCTGAACGCATAGGCGAAAAGATATCCCAGGAAGATAAGGGCCAGGATAAGCTGAAGGAGCCCGAAGATCATGCTGGTCCCAGGGTGCAGTATGATGATACTCGTCCCCAGCAGCCAGTCCATGAGGGTGTAGAAGATGGTGCCGCCGATGAGCACGTAAAGTCCCTTGCCCTTGACGGGATAGCTCCAGGCGCGTGCCAGCCCGTCGGCGAACGACTTCGCGGTCGTCTGCGCGAGCGGCTCAATGGCGTTGCATTGGCCGCCGCAGTCACGGCAGAAGTGGGCCTGGAATGTGGTGAAATCGCGAGTCTTCACGCACTCGTCGCAGAACGCCTTGCCGCAACGGTTGCATACCCATTTCGCCGGCCGATCGCTGTGATTCGCGCAAAGCTGCGCCTGTAGGGTCTGTTGGGAGGTCATATCCCCAACCTCCCATTGCGGCCGATTCTGACGACTGCCCGTTCTGCCATATGATTTCCCCATCAAACAGACGGATTCTAACGCGCTGTCGGCAGGCCGTAAACACGCCGCCGACGATAGGTTGACGTGCGGACGGGGCTGCTGCGACCGCCCTTGATTCGGCCGACCCTGTTCGCTAGCATTCGGAAAAAGGGAGCTATTAATGGACCTTGCCGTCAGCAATTCACCGAATCTTCACGGAAGCGTTCGCATCCCGCCGAATAAGAGCCATTCGTTCCGCGCCCTGATAATGGCCGCCCTGGCCGACGGTACGAGCCAGATTATCTCGCCGGCCGTCTCCAATGACTGGATGCGGGGAGTCGAGGCGCTGGAGATGCTCGGGGCGGAGGTGGACCCCAAGGCCAACAATGTCTGGCATGTCTGCGGAACCGGCGGACAGCTTAAGGTCCCCGACGACGTAATCGACTGCGGCAACAGCGGCATAATCCTGAGGTTCTTCATGGCCGTCGCATCGTTGTGCGAGGGCTACACGGTCCTTACAGGCGACCATTCGCTGCGGCACCTGCGCCTCTGCCAGCCGCTGGTGGATGCCCTCAACAAGCTCGGCGCATGGGCCGTGTGCACCAAGGGCGACGGACACGCGCCCGTCGTGGTGCGCGGGCGTCTGCGCGGCGGAAGCACCGAGATAGACGGCATGGACTCCCAGCCGGTCTCGGCGCTTCTGACTGCGGCGTCACTGGCCGATGCCCCCACCGAGATAAATGTTCGCCGGCCCGGCGAGAAGCCTTGGGTGGCGCTTACGCTGGACTGGCTGAGTCGCTGCGGCGTGGATTACGCCAACGAGGAGTTTCAGCGATACCACGTTCGCGGCCGGGGTAAATGGAACGGCTTTGAGGTTCAGATTCCGCTGGACTGGTCGGCCGCGCTGTACCCGATAGCGGCGGCCGTTCTGACGCGCGACAGCGAGATTCATCTGCCGGGGATGGACTTCGGCGACGTGCAGGGCGACAAGGAGGTCGTAAACATCCTGCGCGATATGGGAGCGGACATTTCCATCAACGACGGCGAGGTCGTCGCACGGTCCTCAAAGCTGACCGGCAGGGAAATAGACTGCAACGATTTCATCGACCAGTTCATGCTGCTGGCGGTGGTGGGCGCCTGCGCCGAGGGCGAGACCGTCCTGACCAATGCCGAGGTCGCCCGCTACAAGGAGTGCGATCGCATTTCGGAGATGGTTCGCGCTCTGAAGCAACTCGGTGCCGATGTGGAAGAACGCCAGGACGGACTGGTCGTCCGCAACAGCAAGCTCCGGTCGGCGAAGCTGGACAGCAAAGGCGACCACCGGATGGTCATGACACTCGCGGTCGCGGGACTGCTGACGGAGGGGCGGACGATGATTTCCAGCGTTGAGTGCATCAAAAAGACCTTCCCGGACTTCGTCTCGCAGATGCAGTCGGTGGGCTGCGATATGTCGGTGCGGGAATAGCCCCGGCGGCAGTGGGCTTTCAGCTCTCCTGCTGTTGCCTGGAACGTTTGCCTTTCCGGGCCTTTCGTTCTTCGCGGATTTTCATGCGGTGCTCACGCCGCAGTTGGAGTGCCTTCCGGTAGGCGACCACCGCGTAGCGGATGGCTATGTAGGTGGCCATGCCAAGCACGGTTGCGACAATCAAACTGCCCAGCCACAGCGGCGCCAGCGCGTGGTAGGTGGCTTCCCACCATGCCTGGACACGGAGCACCCACGTCTCGATCCATGAATCCCCCGAGACAAGCAGCATCTGGGAAAACCGGGGGGCTTCGTATTGCTCGCCCAGCAGCCAGCGCCCCAGTGCGAAGTTCGGGTAGTAGATCATCCCGGCCGTCAATGGGTTGGATATCCAGACGAACGGCAGACCCACCAGCTTGTTAGCCCCCAGCAGCCAGGCCAGCGCCAGAGTGATGAGCATCTGGAAGCCCATCGTCGGCGTCCAGGTAACAAAGATGCCTATAGCCACGCCCAGCGCAATGCGGTGTGGCGTGTCGTCCACGTGCAACACGCGATATACAAAGAAACCCTCCAGCCGCTTGAGAAGCATCTTTACCGGCATGGCGCCTTTCCCCTGGCCTCCTTCAGCGTGTGCATATTCCGACCGGCTCCTGCGATTCGCAGCCGTCCCGCCGGGCGGGACATTATGTCCCATTTCAGCGACATCATGAAACCCCTGTTCCGGCAACGGCCCGCCGGACGGCGTCGATTACCCTTTCCGGTTCGATAAGTTGCATGCAGCTTGTATGACTGCAAACCCTGCGCAGACAACCTCGGCAGGGGATCTCCGCCGCGACGGTCTCGCCCAGCCGGTACGGTCCGGTGCGCCCCGGACGGGTCGGCCCGGCGATGCTCACCACCGGCACGCCCACGGCAGGGGCAATATACTGGGCAGCGGAGTCGGCGCAAACTACGACGGCCGACGCCGCGATTATACCCACCATCTCGTCAACGGTCGTAGAGCCGGCCAGGTCTATTACACGCGGAGACTGGTTGGCGGCGATTGCGCCGCAGAGCTTCCGCTCCTTCGCGGAAGGCGAGCCCAGCACGACCACAGGCCGGGATAGAGACAACTCCGCGACCACGCGCCGCCAGTGTCGCACCGGGTACTGCTTGGTCGTCCAGCGCGTGGGCGGGACCGCGACTATGATGTCGCCGGGCGGCAATCCCCATTCGTCGCAGGTGCGTCCGGCGAACTCGCTGCCGCGGTCGGAAACCTGTAGCGTGAAGTCCTCGCCGCGGGCGTCGATGCCCAGCGACCGGGCAAGCTGGATGTTCTGGTCCACGACGTGCTCGGCCGTTGGGCGCAGGCGGCGGTTGTACGCCGGCCGGGCCAGCGGCTCCCTGGGGCTTGCCCAGCCCGCCCGCAAGCCCGACCCCGTCGCCAATGCGAGCATGGCGCTTCGCATCAGTCCCTGCAGGTCGATGGTCCAGGCGAACCTTCCCGCCCGTAGGCGCGACATCAGTTTCGCCAGCCGGCGGGGGTGAGTCAGCCAAGACCGTTGATAGACAATCGCCTCGTCAAGGTCGGTGTCATGGGCGATCACATCCGCAAAGCGATCGTCCACCAGCCACGCCAGGTGCGCGGCGGGAAAGGTCCGCCGCAGCCCCCGCAGGACCGGAACGGCCGTTATCACGTCGCCGAGGGAGCTGGGTTTGATAATCAGCACGCGGTCCGGCGGTGGCGTCTTGTCATTGGGTGCGATCATCCCGCCGGCCTCCGCGCCTCCCGCTGACGTCTGCGCCGCGAGCGGATTTGACGTTGCAGCTTCCTGGCCGACCACTGCTCCAGCACACGCCAATAGGGCTTGAAGTTCACCGGCGGCGAACCGGGCCTGCGCAGATAGCCCAGCAGCATGCGCAGCCGACCGGCGTGGTTAACCACCGGGCATTTCAGCAGCGATACGTTCAGACGCATAAGCCCCTGGTACCGCCGGCGCGTGGTCAGACGCCGCACTCTTCGCAGCCCGTCGAGGTCGATAAGAACCACCTCCGGCCGCTTCGGCGGTGACCAGCGGATAAGCAGGTTCGACGCCTTGAGGTCGCGATGCGCAAAGCGGTTGTCGTGCAGTCGCCGCAGCAGGCGTCCCAGTTGCCACAGCACCGCCTGGGCGAGCTGCCGCTGCTGCGGGGCAGTAAGTGCGGTGTCAGTCGTGGGCTGGGGTGAGAGCCACTTGTTGAGGAATGCGTGGAGGTCCCGTCCTTCGACGGCCTCGGTGATGAGGATACTGTCAAGAAGTACAGGTCCGCGTCGCCGTTCCAGCGCCGCCAGCGGAAGGGCTGTCGCGATCCGCCGGGTCAATAGCTGATGGCCGTGTACGAAGGCCTTCATGGCTCGGCTGGGGCGGATGCAGTCCACCAGGGCACGACGGAAATGCTTGCGGCGCGACCGCTTGATATACACGTCCAGATCGTGCTCGCCCACGCGCAGGCGGCGGCGTACGACGAGACTGCTGGCGGAGTCCTTCAGTACCTCGACGTTGTCGCTTTTCAGCAGCGACTCCGGCTCGGCCAATGCGGATAGCCAGTCCTCTTCCCTCAGCACGAGTTGCGCGGCGCGACTGCCGGCCATCTGTCGCTTGGAGGCCAGCACCACGTGCCCCCGCCAGCCGTCGGCGAGCTTGACCGGCGTGAAGTAGCGGTTGCGGCGGAGTATCCGCTTGTCGCGACGGGCATGTTGACGGCGGCGATGGCGCCATGCGAAGTTCTCCACCATCCTTTGCCAGCCGCGAAGGGTCCCCTCGGCCTGCGAGATGCGCAGGTAGTGCACGAGAAACCGCAGACGCTCCGTACGGGTGGTGAATGGGTATCGGTCGTGCATGAGCTGGGCGAGGTTTGCCGCCCGGGCGCGTCGTGACAGATGGCGCCGGCGCTTCATGCGGTGCAGGTCCGTCAGTACCGGGCGGGTCTGGCCCTCCGCGTCGGTGGGTATCAGCACGTTGCCGCAGTGCAGGTCCCTGTGGATGACACCGGCCGAGTGCATCCGGGCAATCAGACCGGCCAGAGCCACGCACATATGCCGGATGGCGCGTTGACCGTCCGGGCCGCGGGCGAGTTGCTCCAGGTGCCACTTGTCGCCGCTCATCGCCGGCGCGACCTCGGCCGATACGAAGCATTCGGTGCGTCCGTTGCGCATGGCCGCCAGGGGTCGGGGGGTCTTCACCCCTTGCGACATAAGGTACTGAGAGAACCACATCTCCTTCTCGGCTATGCTCCGGGAGAGCATGCGCCGCAGGCGATGGGCGAGGGACTGCCCGTGGTAGTGTTTCAGGTAAACCGGCTCGCCGGCAACGGAGCCGCGATACACCGTCCGGGAGGCGTTACGCTTGACCTGCTCAAAGCCGTTTTCCCCCGGTCGGCGCAGTACGGAAATCTCGCCGGAGAGCAGCTCTGCCGCTTCCCTGTCGGCGAAGGTTACCCGCACCTGTTCTTCGGCGCGTGGGTCTTTGACGTGACTGGATACCATGGTCTCCGGCGACTTGCGGCCCGATGGCTTCGACTCCGGCTCCCGCGGCCTGCCGCGGCGGCGGAGCGGGAATTTGGCATTGTAATACCGGGGCGACATGTCGTTCAAGGCGATGTGCCTGCCCGGGCGTGTTCGTACAGCTCCTTCAACTGACGGCGGCATTGGCGGCGGTCGTGGTTCTCCCGCGCGATGCTCGAGGCCGTGAGGCCGAGACGGTCGGCGAGGTCCTGCTCTTCGATGAGCCGCAAGACGGCGGCCGCCGCGGAGCGAACGTCGCCGGGCGCACAGAGCAGTCCTGCGCGGTTATGGCCGACACACTTGCGCATGTCCGGGCGATCCGTCGCCACCACGGGCAAGCCGGCCGCCATCGCTCCGACAGCCGCCGACAGGGCCGGTCCGGACGTTGAAAGCACCATTGCAATATCGGCGGCAGCCAGTACGTCGGCTTCGGACAGCTCGTCGCGGGTGAAGTGTATCTCGTCGGAAACTCCCGCGGTAGCGGCGAAGTAGCGGACGTGCGGCTCAAATGGGCCGCCCCGGGGTATCGCCAGGTGTACGTCGCAGCCGGCATGCCGGCATATGCCGTGCACCCAGACGGCCTTGCGGGCGCCGCCGTCGCGGGTCAGTGGACCCGGGCACACCAGAAGCGCACTGTCAGGGGAGAGCCCCAGTTTGCCTCTGGTGCTCTTACGGCGGGCGGGGGCGTCCGCGGTGGCATCCGCCGCCGGCGGAAGCACGCTGATATCGCCTTCCGCCGCGCCGGCGTCAATAAGGGTCCGGCGCATGCTGGGGGTGGGGGTTGTGCAAAGCAGTCGGCCGCTGCGGAGGCGGCGGACGAGCCGCTTAAGGGCGCGGCCCTCGGGAAGGTCCGTCAGGGTAAGGACGACGGGCTTTCCGCGTCCGGCCGCCTGAGCCGCCACTGCCGACCGGAACGACCAGGCGTGCAGGATGTCCGCTTCAGAAGCTTCGTGTCTCAGATAGCGGCCCGCCAGACGGGCAAGCCCCAGGGGGCAATGGGTCCGGCAGAAGGTGCTTGCCAGGGCGGAGCCGGACTGCGGCTCGCCCAGGGCCACCATACGGTCGTCCTCCGCCGCCAGCAGTGAGAGCTGGTCCAGCGCGTCAGGCGGCGAGGATTCGTCTATGACATGCAGTACCCTCATCGTCGTCGGCATCATACGCCGCGGCCGCGGGAGCGGCAAGGCGGCGTGCTGCGAGTGTGGCGTTTGCCTTTGCGCCGGCTGCGCGTAAGATATTCTGTGCCATTCGACCTTTTGTTGTGAAACCGGTTACGGTTTCGGAGAAAGAAAAGTGAAGCCCATGTTCGATCGCTCTGCGAAGAACCCCATACTCAGGCCCCAGGACATGCCGTTTCCCGCCGAGGCCGTGCTCAACCCCGGGGCGGCCGAGCACGACGGTCAGGTCGTGCTTTTGCTGCGCGTGGAGGACAATGCGGGGTATTCGAGCGTATATGTCGCCCGCAGCGACAACGGCGTGGACGGCTGGGACATCAGCCGAACGCCTCTGCTGGAATACGGCAACCCCCGCTGGCGGTACGAGAAGTGGGGCGTTGAAGACCCCCGCGTAACCTTCGTCCGCCAGAGGAACCAGTACTACATAACATACACGGCCTATTCGTCGGCCGGTGCCGCGGTGGGGCTGGCGCGTACGCGAGATTTCGCCAAGGCCGAGCGCATCGGCCTGATATTTTCGCCCAACAACAAGGATGCCGTGCTGCTCAGCGAGCAGTTCGACGGCCGATGGGCGGTACTGCACCGCCCGGACGCCGGCGGCGGGATAGAGAACATCTGGAGCGCCTACTCGCCGGACCTGGTGCATTGGGGCGAGCCGCACTGCGTGCTGCCGGAGGGCTCCGGTCCGGCGTGGGATGCCGCCAAGGTCGGTTCGGGACCGCCGCCGGTGCTTACCGAGCATGGCTGGCTGCTGCTCTATCACGGGGTGAAGCTCTACGCCGGGCAGATGGCTTATCGCGTGGGTGCGGCCTTGCTGGACCGCGACCAGCCACACAAGGTCATCGCTCGCAGTCGGCGGAATATCTTCAAGGCGTCGGCCATGTATGAGTTTTCCGGCCTGATTCCCAACGTCGTATTCCCCACGGGTCTGCTGCTGCGAGGGGACGAGCTGTGGATGTACTACGGGGCGGCGGACACCTGCGTGTGTCTGGCGACCGCCAAGCTCGATACCATCCTCAATGAGCTGATCTGACACTCCTTATGGCCGCTGATTGGGCGGGCGGCTTGTC
Source organism: Phycisphaerae bacterium (assembly GCA_049975485.1). Lineage (GTDB taxonomy): Bacteria > Planctomycetota > Phycisphaerae > SM23-33 > SM23-33 > PUND01. The sequence goes on from JBNGDC010000001.1 coordinate 74,037, forward strand.
TGCGCGAAGCTATACGGTAGAATCACAGGGATGGACCTGGCTCACATTCGAAACTTCAGCATCATTGCCCACATCGACCACGGCAAGAGCACGCTTGCCGACCGGGTCCTGCTGCGCGTCGGGGCAATAACGCAGCGGGAGTTCCGTGAGCAACTGCTCGACGAGATGGACCTGGAGCGGGAGCGGGGCATCACGATAAAGGCCTCGGCCGTTACGATTCCCTATGAGTTCGAGGGCGAGCGGTACATGCTCAACCTCATCGACACGCCGGGGCATGTGGACTTTGCCTACGAGGTCAGCCGGTCGCTGACAGCGTGCGAGGGGGCTTTGCTGGTGGTCGATGCCGCACAGGGCGTGGAGGCCCAGACCGTCGCCAACGCGCATCTCTCGCAGCGGAACGACCTCGTCATCGTTCCGGTAGTCAACAAGATCGACCTGCCGACGGCCCGGCCTGAAGACACGGCCATGGAGATGGAGCACCTGTTGGGCACGCCGGCGGAGGATTGCATTTTCACATCGGCCAAGAGCGGCGAGGGCGTTGACGACATGCTCAAGGCGGTCGTTCGCCAGATTCCTCCGCCCAGCGGAGACCCCCAGGGCAGGGCGCGCGCCCTGGTGTTCGACAGCACCTACGACGACTATCGCGGAGTGATAGTTTACGTCCGCGTCTTTGACGGAACGCTCTCGGCGGGCGACGAGATACTCATGATCGGCTCCGGCGAGACGTACACCGTCCAGGAGCTGGGCAAGTTCACGCCCCGCCCGACACGGGTTGATTCGCTCGGCGCCGGCGAGGTGGGGTACTTCTGTGCGGCCATCAGGACGCTGGCGTCGGTGCACGTGGGCGATACGGTGACCAGGGCGGACAAGCCGTCAAGTGACGCGCTGCCCGGGTATCGTGCGCCGAAGCAGATGGTCTATTGCGACTTCTATCCCGGCACCGACACGGAGGTCACCGAACTTCGCGATGCCCTGGAGAAGCTGCAACTGAACGATTCTTCGCTGACGTTTCAGCCCATACATTCCGACGCGCTGCACTTCGGCTTCCGTTGCGGATTCCTCGGCATGCTGCACATGGAGATAGTCCAGGAGCGGCTGGAGCGGGAGTACGACATTGACGTCGTTCAGACGGCCCCGACCGTGCCGTACGAGGTGCTGCTGCGCGACGGCAGCACCGTGGAGGTGGACTCGGCCGGCGAATTGCCGCCTCTGGGCGACATCGAGGAGATACGCGAGCCGGTGGCGAAGGTTGACCTCATCGTCCCCAGCGACGCGATAGGCGCGGTGATGATGCTGGCCGAGGAACGCCGTGGAGAGTACCAGCACACCGAGTATCTCTCCTCGGAGCGGGTGATTCTGACGTACGAGCTTCCTCTGGCGGAGATTATCTACGACTTCTACGACAAGCTCAAAAGCGCCACACGCGGCTACGGCACCATGGACACGGAGCTGCTGGGCTACCGGGCCAACGACCTGGTGAAGCTTGACATACTGGTCAACGGCGAGCCGGTGGACGCCCTTGCGATCATCTGCCACCGCAGCAAGGCCGACCAGCGGGGTCGGCGGGTCATACAGAAGCTGCGCAAGGAGATACCCCGGCACCTGTTCGAGGTCCCCCTGCAGGCGGCGATCGGCTCGCGGGTGATCGCACGCGAGACCATCAAGGCGGTGCGTAAGAACGTAACGTCGAAATGCTACGGCGGCGACATTACACGCAAGCGCAAGCTGCTGGAGAAGCAGAAGGCCGGCAAGAAACGCATGAAGATGGTCGGCAACGTCGAAATCCCCCAGCAGGCGTTCCTGTCGGTCCTTGCCAGCGAGGACGAGTAACGCCCGCGCCGCGGAGGCCGAACTTGGTTACTTACAGGAGGATTCCGCCCGCGCGCTTGATTGGAGCACGGGCACAATCGAATGAGCAGTGACAAAGACGCACAATACGTCGGACGCGGTGACGTAAGTCTGCTGCGGCAATTCTTCCGCTACGTCAAGCCGTACAAGCGGCCGTTGGTTGGCGTCTATAGTCTGCATCTGGCAAACGGCCTGCTGAATCTGCTGCCGGCGTTCAGTCTGCGGTACTACTTCGACATGGTCGTCGTGCCGCAGCCGGTGTCTCTGCTGGGCTTCTCGCTGGACTCCCGCCCCTATATGCAGGACGCCGGCGACAAGGTCTTCTGGTCGGTAATCTACTTCGCGTCGCTGGTGCTGCTGATAGTAGGCGCCAACACCATCGGCGTGGTCATGTGGCGGATGGGCACGCGTGTAATCCAGCGGCTGCTGCTGGACATCAAGACTCATATCATCCACCACCTGCACAAGCTCTCGCTGTCGTACTTCCACCGCGAGCGAACCGGCAGCGTCATGACGCGGGCGGTGGACGATGTCATGCAGATGCAGCGGATGCTCAAGAACTCCTTCGACCTGAGCTATTCGAGCATGCACCTGATTGTTGCGCCGTTGCTGATGCTCTCGATGAGCCCGGTGCTATTCCTGTTCTGCCTGGTGCCGCTGCCGATCATCTTCTACACGGTGTGGCGCATCCGGCGCAAGCTCCGCCCGCTTTACCGCCGCCAGCGGCAGAAGCAGGCCGAGGTAAACGCGGCCGTCCACGAGCAGCTTTCCGGCATTCGGGAGATAAAGGCGTTCGGCCGGCAGCAGGCCGCCCAGGATGACATTACGCGCGTCAACGAGGACTACGTCCGCGCGGTCAACGACGCCATGAAGGTCTTCAGCGTCAACCACCAGACCATGCACGGCACGCGGGACTTCGCGATGGTGCTGTTGGCGACCGGTGGGGGGCTGCTGATTATCACAGGCACCGGTAACGTCACCATAGGGATGATCCTTTCGTTCCTGCCGCTGATGCGGTCGTTCTTCAACCCGTTCGTGCGGCTGGGGCGGTTCTACGACGTTATCCAGCGGGGCCTGGCCAGCACCGAGCGTGTATTCGAGTTTTTTGAGATAGAGCCGGACATCCGCGACAAGCCCGGCGCCAAAGGCGTCGAGATCACTCAGGGTGAGGTGGAGTTCCAGGACGTTACCTTCGGATACGAGCCGGACCAGCCCGTACTGCGGGATATCAACCTCCACGCCGAGCCGGGCGAGACGGTGGCACTGGTGGGCAGCACCGGTTCAGGCAAGAGCACACTCGTCTCGCTCATACCGCGATTTTACGACCCCCAGGACGGCAGGATACTGCTGGATGGACACCCGCTGACCGACATCAAGATGGAAAGCGTCCGTGACGCCGTGGGGATCGTATTCCAGGAGACGTTCCTGTTCTACGGGACCATAGCCGAGAACATCGGCTTCAGCCGGCAGGATGCCTCACGCGAGGAGATTATCGACGCCGCGAAGCTCGCCAACATACACGAGTTCATCGAGACCCTGCCGGACGGCTACGATACGCGGGTCGGCGAAAGGGGGGTCACGCTATCCGGCGGCGAGAGGCAACGTGTGGCTATCGCCAGGATGATCCTGAAGGACCCGGCCATCGTCATTCTTGACGAGGCCACCAGCTCGCTGGACACGGTTACCGAGCGGCTCGTTCAAGAGAGCATGGATCACCTGATGTCCGGGCGGACGAGCTTCATCATCGCACACCGGCTCTCGACTGTCCGCAACGCCGACAAGATACTTGTTATGGAGCACGGCAGGGTCATCGAGAAGGGGACGCACGAGGAGCTTATCTCCCGCGAAGGCCGCTACGCCGAACTGGCCGTTGGGGTGATATAGAAGCCGGCTGTGTGCCCAGACCAGCAATCTCTGGCAGGGCGCGATCCCGCGTTTTGACCGGTCGCCCGGCTTACCCCGATGTGCGAGTCACAGCTTTGCCCGGGGCTTACAGGGAGAACGCCGGTGCCGGCCGGAAGTCGGACCGCACGGTAACAGACACAATCGAGGTGCGAGGCGACTGCGATACAGAGCGGGGGAAGCTGATGCTATTCATCCGCGATAACAAGGTCGATGCTTCCGGACGGTTCCAGCGTTTGCAGACGACCGTCCAGAGGGCGCCCGTCGTGAAACGTCCGACGCGTAATCATCACCTTGGCGATGTCCAGACTCTCGATGTCGATATCCCGCAGGCGGTAGTTCCCCACGCGCATACCGGCCATCCGCAGCACTTCTTTCGTGTAGGCGGTCAGAGGCATGCCTTCGACCGGTTCGATGTGCAGATCGCAGAGAATGCCGATGGGCCCCGGCTCGAACTCCGCCTTCACGAAACGCAGCAGCGGCTCACCGTCGCCGTCGGTGAAGGTGATGCGGTCCTCCTCGCGATGGAACGACGCGTCCCGGCAGTACAGCTCCAGCCGCGTGAAGGTGACGGTCTCGTTTAGCTTCTCGCCCGCCCACGGATGCTTCCACTCGCTGCGGTTGGCCTGGGCGGTGGCGATGCAGGTGACCGCCAGGACTATCAGAATTGCGCGTTTCATGGGGTGTCTCCTTGTTCTCGTTTCAGTGCCTGCCTCACTCGCCGCCGGCCGGCGGCTCAATCGTGTTCGGATGCCAGTTGCCGGCCCGGTCCTGCCGCCACTTCGTTAACCGCCCTCCACCACGGCAGTACTCTACGAACTCCTCCCACGTCGGCTCGCGAGGTACGGCGAACGATTCTACGATTATCCGCTCGCCGCCCGGTCGCTCGTACCATCGCTGCCCCATGCAGTAGAAGGGCCTGTCGTGGAAGTAAACGCCCTCATGCTTCTGCGAGCGGTCGATGCCCCACAGATGTATCACCTTTTCGCCGGTTTGCACCGCCTGTACAAGACGCCGTCCCTCATCGTTAGTGCGGCCCGTGTCATGCCATTCGCTGAACGTCACGCGGACGATGGCCTCGTCGGCCGCCAGCCATTCGATGACACTCATATCCGTCCCCACTTTGGGGGGGCCGCGCAGTTCGCCCCTCCCGGCAAGCTCGGCGTCCAAGGCCTTGATTTCCTGTTTCAGTACGAAACCGGCATCGACAACCGTGTTGTCGGGCAGCGCATACAAATCCGAGCGGGTTGACCGATACTGCCTGCGCAGCCACGTCTCCGAAACCACCTGACCGCGATAGATGAGCCGGTCGTCAGTTGTCTGTTCATCGGACGGGGCTTGGTAAATGCGAGCAAAGAGAAGCTCGCCTTCTTCGCAAATCTGAACGTCATCGCCCTCTTCCGCGATTACGCCGAGGGCCGGACTTATGGCCGCCCAGATAACATCCTCCGTTGGCTGCCCGGTAGTCTCTATATCCGCCACTATGACGCTGGACGAAACCCCCATGAACTCTGTCGTACTCGCCCTTCGCACGCCAAATACCACCACTTGCGGGGAAGAACCATCCGATTCTTGGTGTTTCGGCGCCCGGCGCTGGGCCTGTCGGCTTGTTGGTCGTGCTGCCGCCTCCGGTTGTGCGGTGGCCTGATCGAGCTTCGCTTCCAGCTCTGCAATTTTCTCCCGAAGCCGCTCGACAGTCCTGCGGAGCATCCGGTTCTCTGCCCGCAACAGAGCGCTTTCATCCTCGTCGGCGATGCCTGTAGAGGTCACTGCCAGCATCACAGCGATTGTGAGTGTGGTTCGCATGATTACTCCCCTTTCTGATAGCAGCTCACCCACGTCACACCCCAACGCCGCCTCCACGCTGCCAACGGTTTGGACAGCAGATCCGCGGCGTCCTTAGTACGCTTGAATTGACGGCAAATACGAAAAGACAGGCAGGGCTGCCTAGGTCCCCGCTGTATCTACTGAAAGGGCAGTCGATGGCGTGGACCGCTTAGGTCCTGCTCAACTGCTGTGCTGCTAACCCGTTTAAATTACCCGCCTTAGGCGGGGCGACTACCCCCAAGGAGATTCGAACTCCTGTCGCCAGGATGAGAACCTGGTATCCTAGGCCACTAGACGATGGGGGCACATTCAGGCCTTTCAGGCCCGGTCGGGAAGCCGATACCGGCTTCCGACGGGCGGTATAATAGCGGCTGGGGTGGCGCAACGTCAAGGGGGATCGAGGGGCAAATTGAGCGTTTGAGCTTCAGGGACGGCCTGTCCGGGCCGATTCAGAAAGTGGCACGCTTTCTCCGCTTTTGTCCTTGGCAGAAAAGGTTGTGCTGTTATAATGAAACAAGCTCGGTAGACTCATACCGGGAGGTGTGCATGCTCGTGCCGCTTCTCGGCAGAGACTGAAAAAGCCGCACTTTTTGGCTCATAGGAGGAAGGCCATGCTCAAGGCCGGTAGAATAGCGCTCGTGCTCACCTTGTCAGTTCTGTGCGTTCCCGCTTTCGGTGCGGTCAGCTTCCCTCTGGAAGGCAGCGGCTGGACCGTTCTTGGCCCGAGCTTCATGGACCTCAACGTCGTAGTGGACGACGTGCATTGGGCTGACGATCCGGCCGAGTCCTATGTGCTCATAGAGATTCAGAAGAAGCACTGGGTCGCGCCGGACGAGAACGGCAACTTCAGCCCTATCACGCTGACGTTCGTGACGGATTCGACCTCCGAAGCGGTCCCGAACATCCGCATCGCCGACGAGACCATCTCCAACTTCACCGGATCGGATTGGTACGACTACCACTGGATCCTCTCGAAGTTTGAGCATGCCTCGTTCAACACCGAGACACCGGTCTATACCGGTAATCCGCCGGACGCCCCCGACGGCGTCTGGGACGTTTATCCGTTCAGCGGATATTCCTGGGACCTCGGCGAGACGACCGAAACACTTAGCGTGTTTGACGGCGTTGTGCCCGACTTCAGCGTCTTTTCTCCGGGCGTTTATTCCAACGGCTATCTGGAGATCAACGTGGACCTCGAGTCCGCGCCGGAGCGGTTCAGCTTCGACCTCAAGCAGCTTCCGACTATCCCCGAGCCGGCCACTCTGGGCCTGCTGGCGCTTGGCTCCGGTGCGTTCCTGGCCAAGCGCAGACGACGCGACTGATAACAGGACGAAAGGAAAGTCTTCCCTTCTCCTTTCCGCCAAGGCCCCGTCTTCCCGGGCGGGGCCTTTGTTTATGCGCCGACGGGCGATAGACTCACCGGAGTTTGACAGACCGGTGGCCGATAGCCCATGAGCGTTCACCCCGTCCGACTGGAAATATACCGCACCGCCATTCCCACGCGTGGCTTCTCGCATGCGGCCGCTTCCCGCGATATGGCCGAGGCGGTCGTGGTGCGACTGGTCTTCTCCGACGGCTCCGTCGGCTGGGGGGAGACGCTCCCACGGCCTTACGTAACCGGCGAAACGCTCGAGAGCGTGGTTGCCGACCTTTCCGAGCACATCTGGCCTATGGTGCGGCAGAAGGGCGTCGGTGCCGGGGAAATGCCCGAACTGCCGGTTCGCGGCCCGGACGGCCGCTGCATGAACGCGGCCGCCTGCGCGGTGGACCTTGCCTGCATCCAGCGATTTCTGTCCTCCGGCGGCGGGCGGGATGCGCTCTCGAACCGGATACGCCCGCGCGTCTCGGGGGTGCTCGGCTCGGCGGACCCGCGGCGGACTCTGCGGCGGCTGAAATGGATGCTTCTGGGCGGCCTGCGGGACTTCAAGCTCAAGCTTGGCTTCGGCGAGCAGACCGACGCGGCCAATCTCGACGCGGTCTGCCGCCGCCTGGGCGGAAAACTGGCGGCCGGAAAAGCCACTCTTCGCGTGGATGTGAACGGCGCCTGGTCGGCGGAGGAGACTCCTTACCGCACGGCCGAGCTTAAGAAACGCGGCGTTTGCGTAGTGGAGCAGCCGGTCTTTGCGCCTGCGGAGCAGTTCGTGGAGCTGGCGCGTCGCTGCGAGCTGCCGCTGATGGCCGACGAGTCGCTGTTGACCGAGTCGGACGCCGGACTTCTGCTGGCCGAGCCGAAGCGGGTATGGTGGAACATCCGCCTCAGCAAGAACGGCGGTCTGGCCCGGTGCCGGTCGCTGGCGGAGCTGGCCGATGCACACGGCGTGGAGTTCACCATCGGCTGCATGGTCGGCGAGAGCGGCATACTCTCGGCCGCCCAACGACGGCTGTTGCAGATGATCCCCGAGCCGAGGTTCGTGGAGGGCAACTATGGGCGACTGCTGCTACGGGACGACCTGACGCGCCCAAGCCCGCATATGGGCTTCGGCGGGCGGCTCAAGCCGCTGGGCGGCGGCGCACTGGGCGTTTCGGTGCGCCCGGAGAAGCTTTCCCGTTACGGGCGCCTCGTGGCGACGCTGGAATGAGTGGTGTCTGTGCGTAAGTACCGTTAATTACAGTCACATATGCCCATCAGCGGGGGAACAGGGCAGTTGCCGGCCATAGGCGCGACCCGCATCGGCGGCTTTTGAGGCATATCATGGGACGGCCTGGCCGGGCTTCCGAAGCCCGGGCAATCCTTGCGAACCGGGCCGAGGGGGACTAGGATAGCGGCTCTAATTTACGGGCGGTTTTCATCGTAAGAAGAGAAAGGAAATTACCAGACATGATGCAGGACTCGAAGAGGAACTACTTCTTCACCAGCGAATCGGTGACCAAGGGACACCCCGACAAGGTAGCCGACCAGATATCAGACGCCGTGCTTGACGCGCTGCTTACCGAGGACCCGGCCGCCAGGGTGGCCTGCGAGACGTTGGTCACTACCGGTCTGATAGTGCTCGCCGGCGAGATTACGGTCCACAACACCGAGGCCGAGAAGGTGTTGCTGAACATCGAGGACACTGCCCGCGAGACGGTAAGGTCCATCGGGTACGACGACCCCGCGACCGGATTCGACCATCGCTCCTGCGCGGTCATCCGCACGCTGCACAGCCAGTCGCCGGACATCTCCCGGGGCGTTACCGCCGATGAGGAGAAGGAGCAGGGCGCCGGCGACCAGGGGCTGATGTTCGGTTTCGCCTGCGACGAGACGAAGGCCCTTATGCCGATGCCGATTTATCTCGCCCAGCGTCTGACGGCCCGGCTCAGCGAGGCCCGCGAACAGGGCGAGATTGCCTGGCTGCGGCCGGACGGTAAAAGCCAGGTCACCATCCAGTACGAGGACAACAAGCCGGCCCGCATCGACGCGGTGGTGCTGTCCACGCAACACACCGAGGAGGTCGTGGACCCCAAGACGGACACCATGTCCGAAAGCGCAAAGAAGGAGCTTATCGAAAAGGTCATCCGCCCCGTGGTTGAGCGCGAGAACGCGGCGCTGTGGCACGACGGCATCAAGTTCCACATAAACCCGACCGGGCGGTTCGTGGTCGGAGGTCCGCACGGAGACACCGGCGTTACCGGGCGGAAGATAATCGTGGATACCTACGGCGGGCGCGGCGCGCACGGCGGCGGGGCGTTCTCCGGAAAGGACCCCTCCAAGGTTGACCGTTCGGCCAGCTACATGGCCCGCTACATCGCCAAGAACGTCGTGGCCGCGAAGCTCGCGGAGGTTTGCGAGGTTCAACTTTCGTACGCCATCGGCGTGGCCGAGCCGGTCAGCGTTCTGGTCAACACCGAAGGCACCGCCAAGGTCCCCGAGGCCAAGCTCTCGGAAGTCGTGCGGGAGGTCTTCCCGCTGAAGCCCAGCGGGATCGTCTCGCACCTGAACCTGCTGCGTCCGATTTACCGCGAGACCGCCCACGACGGGCACTTCGGCAGGGAGTTCGGGAGCTTCACCTGGGAGAAGACCGATAAGACCGATGATTTGCGCAAGGCCTGCGGCCTGTAGGAGTCGCTAATCGAGAAAGAGTAGCAGCCGGGAGGTCGGGCAAAGCCACCCGGCAACGGCCGCATGAAAAAAGGGACGGTTGCCACTGCTGCGGGCAACCGTCCTTTTTGTGTAAATGCTTCGGTCCGTACGGCCACGTGATACGCGGCGTTTCCGGGCCTTTCTAGGCCACCTGCACCTGCCGTCCGCGGCGGCGCTTACGCTGGATAAGCTTGCGGCCTTTGCGGGTCTTCATGCGACTGCGAAAGCCGATCTTCCTGGCCCGTTTCACCTTGGATATCTTTCTCGGATAGTGCATGGCTCGTGCTCCTGTAGTTCTCGTGTAAGTGTAGTTTGCGAACCGCTTATATTACGGTGCCCGCGGTGGTGTGGCAAGTACCTGTGGGGCCGAATCTCTCTGTCGGGCTTCGTAATAACGGGAAATCGTCTGAATCGGGCAATAAAGTCGGCTTTTCTCTTGCCGCCGACCGGGCCGAAGGTAGGTTCTGCGTGTTGATTGTTTCGGGCGCATCGGCCCGGGATTCAGAGGCGACGCATGAGTTGGCGCAGAAAGACGTTCGACGAATTGCCCGTATTGAGCGTGCGGGGACCGGAGCTGAGGCGGGCGTTGCGGACGGTGATCATCGCGTGGATGTACGGCATCATCTGGATGACGTGCGTCAGCGGCAGCCGTATCACCCTCTTCGCGAACATGGTGGGGTTCACCGATTTCGAGTTCGGCGTGCTGGCGGCCTTGCCGTTCATCGCCACTTTCGCCCAGCTTGCGGCCGCGGTACTCATCGAACGGACCGGATTGCGCAAGTTCCAGTTTCTCCAATGCGCGACCATCCATCGTCTTCTGTGGGTGGCTGTGGCGGTGGTTCCGTTTGTCCTGCCGGTGCCCTCACGGGCCGCTGTATGGACAACGCTGGGCATCCTTGCGATAAGCTGGTTCCTCTCCCACCTGGCGACGCCGGCGTGGCTGATGTGGATGGGCGATATCATCCCCCGCCGCATTCGGGGGCGGTTCCTCGCCAACCGCGCCCGCATAACCCAGGCCGTCCACATACCCGCCGTCATCGCACTGGCCTGGGGGCTGGACCGCATAACCCGCGACGACGCGCCCATGACCGCGGAACAGCAGAAACCGCTGCTCATCGCCATCTGCATCGCGTTCGCGGTCGGGGCGGTCTTCGGTGCGGTGGACATCCTCCTGTTCCGTCGCATGCGGGAGGTATTCCGGCCTGTTCCCTCGTCCGGCCGCACGCAGGAAGCGCCGCGGCCGGACGAACGCCGGGCCCGTCGCCTGCGACGCGCGCTGGATGAGTTGCTTCTGGGACCGCTGAAGGACAAGGGCTTTCGGCAGGTGGCCGGCTTCTATGCCGTGGCGTTCTTCGCCATGGCGTGCTCCGGGCCGTTCTTCTGGAAGAACTGCCTGGAAAACCTTCGCTTCGGTCAGCTCGGCGCGGATGGCCTGTTCCTGGTCATAGGACCGCTGGCGGGCATCGCATCGACCCTTCTGTGGGGCAAGGTGATAGACCGCTGGGGGCGCCGCCCCGTGCTCATCATCGCCGGGGTGTGCGTGGTGATGTCGGTAATGCCGTACTTCTTCGCCTCGCCTCAGACGCCCAACCCCCAGTGGCTCGTCGGCACGGTCAACGGCTTCAGCGGCTGGATTGCGGGTCTGTTCGGCGGCCGATGGGAGGTAATCGGCCCCGAAGCGCCGCTGGGCGCCTGGCTGATAATATCGCTGTCGGTCATCATAGGCGGTACGGGCTGGACGGGCATAAACCTCGCCCGGGAGGGGATCATGATGGGCTTTGCCGACGGTCCGGGCCGAAGCCGCTATGTCGCCGCCCAGGCGGTGATAATCAGTGGCGGGGGCATGCTCGGCGGGCTGACGGGAGGTCTGCTGGCCCAGTCGTTGTCGCACCTGCACGACAGTCCCATCGTGATCGGGCCGTTTCTGTGGAACAACTGGCATGCGACGTTCGTGCTGTCGTTGGCGGCGCGGATAACCGCACTGGTTCTGGCCCTGAGAATGGCCGAGCCAGGCGCCGCCCGCGTTCGCGACATCGTCCGCTTCGCCCGCGGGAACGTGTACAACATGCTCGCGCCACGCCTGGCGTTCGCGGGCCGGCTGTTCGGACGCAACTGGCTGAGAACCCAGCGCCGCCGTCGGCAGGAAAGCGACCACGACGAACAATGAACGACCGGTGCATCTGTCTCCGCCCGGCGGTACAATGCACGCATGCCGACCGAGACCGAGGTCAAGTATCGCGTCGAATCCCTGCGGGAGATACGAGACGCTCTGCGCGCTCTTGGCGGGGAGCCAATAGGCGAAGTCGTGGAGACCGACTGCTTTTTCGACACCCCCGCCGGAGATTTGCTTCGCGAGGACAGAGGCATCCGTATTCGCCGGTCCGTCTCGATTCGGGGCGGCTCCTGCCCTGGGGTGCTGACCTACAAAGGCCCGCGCGACCCGAACTCGCGGCACAAGGTTCGTGAGGAGGTCGAAACCACCGTCGGAGACGTGGAAGCGGCTGCGGCGGTTCTTCGCGCCTGCGGGTTACGACCGGTGGTGACAATACAGAAACGTCGCCAGCGATGGGATATGGATCGATGCGAAGTGTCCCTGGATGAGCTTCCGCTGCTGGGGACCTTTGTGGAAATAGAATGCGAATCAGTCGAGCAGATAGAGGCCGTCCGCAAGGCCCTGTCGCTGGACGGCGAGGCGATTACGGAGTCATATCTGCAGTTGCTTGCCGAGCACTGTCCGCGGATAGGCGAGCAGTGTGACCGGGTGACCTTCGAGTCGTGTCCGGGTTGTGAGCACAGGCCGACGGAGTGAGCGACAAGAGGCGTTTTGCTTGACCATCCTTCATCTCGACGGGATAATGCGCCGCTTGGAACAGCGCGGCATATCGCGCGCAAGATTGTTTAAAGAACGGACTTAGCGTTTGAGCCCCAGCGCCGACGACATCGCCCTCGCCCGGGCGGAGCTGGAAACCGCCCGGCGGACCCTCGCCTCGGAGGGGCGCGCCATCTCCGCGCTGGCCGAGAAGATCGGCGATGAGTTCGTTCGCGCCGTCGCCGCCGTTCACGCCTGCCGCGGCAAGGTAGTGCTGACGGGCATCGGCAAGGCGGGACTGGTAGCTCGGAAGATATCCGCAACTCTGGCTTCCACCGGCACCCAGAGCATCTTCCTGCACCCTGTGGAGGCGTTGCACGGCGACCTCGGACGTGTGCAGCGGGGCGACGTTGCCATCGCCGTCAGCCATAGCGGGCGGACCGACGAGCTTCTGCGACTGCTGGACCATATAAAGGCCCGCGGCGCGTCGCTGATCGCCATAACGGCCGAGCCGGACTCTCCCTTGGCGGTCAACGCGGACGTGGCCGTCTGCTACGGTCCGGTTGACGAGGCGTGCCCGCTGGGTGTGGTGCCTACTGTATCGACTTCCTGCATGCTGGCGCTGGGCGACGCCTTGGCGCTATCGGTGATGAAAATGCGGAGCTTCACGCCCGAGGAGTTCGCGGCCTTCCATCCGGCCGGTTCGCTGGGGCGGCGGCTGCTGAAAGTCTCCGAGGCGATGTGGTTCCGCCGCGGCGAGGGGCTTAACGTCGCCTCCGACAACCTTACGCTGCGGGAGGCGCTTGCCGAGGCCGAGCGGGACGTTCCCCGCCGCAGCGGGGCAATGCTGCTGGTGGATGCCGACGGACGGCTCAGTGGCATACTCACCGACGCGGACCTCCGCCGCTTGCTCCTGAGCCACAGCCCCGAGGAACTTTTTGACCGTCCCGTGGCCGAACTGATGACACGCAACCCCAAGACCGTCCGTGCGGACGACCTTGCCAGCGAGGCCGTCGGCGTGCTGAATGAATACCGGGTGGACGAGCTTCCTGTGCTCGACGAGGACGGCCGTCCGGTCGGCATAATAGACGTCCAGGACCTGCTGGCCCTGAAGACCTTCAACAATGAGCGTGGATGACCTGCGAAACATCGAGCTGCTGGTTCTGGACGTTGACGGCGTCCTTACCGATGGGCGACTGATCATCTCGCCGACCGGTGAGGAGACCAAGGTGTTCAACGCCCGTGACGGCGCCGGGATGAAATACTGGAAACGAGCCGGAGGGAAGCTGGCCATAATATCGGGCCGCGGTTCACCCGCAGTCCAGATTCGAGCGCAAGAGCTTGCCGTGGATGCCGTGCGGATAAACGCAAAGGACAAGCTGCCGGCCTTGGAGGAAGTACTGTCCGAACTGAACGTACCGGCCGAGCGGGCCGCGGCGGTTGGTGACGATCTGACTGACATACCCATGCTTCGGCGGTGCGGGTTCGCGGCGGCGCCGGCTGACGCTCATGAACTGGTTCGCGCCGAGGTCGGCTACGTTGCCCGCCTCGAGGGCGGCGCCGGCTGCGTCCGGGAGATAATCGAGATGCTGCTGAAACGAGCCGGGAAGTGGGACGACATCCTGTCGCGATATTTCCCCCAGGGAAGGGGACAGCCAAGATGAAACGGCGCCTGCTGCTGCTTGTCGGTTCTTTCGCACTGGTGCTGCTGACCTTCCTGGTCTATCAGACTTTTGAGACGGGGCACGACTCGTCCAGTCGTTCGCGCATGCCGGTGACGTCAAGGCCGGCCGACATCCCCCAGCCCAGCCCCGGGCCGCTGGAAGCCCGCACGGGAACCGACCTGGAGGTCGTGGACCGCGACGACCAGGGACGCCTGCGGGGGGTCTATACCGCCGAGCGGTGGGAGAAGCTGCCCGATGAGCGGTATCAACTTGAGCAGCCGAAGGTGACTTTCTACCACGCCGGGGGGCAGCAGACCATCGTCAGTGCCAGGGAGGGTCTTATCGACCCGCAGGACGTCGGAGGCAGTCTGAGTGTCCGTACGGGGCGGCTCAGCGGTGACGTGCGGATTTACTTCGACCGCTCCACGGAACCGGACCGGTCACATCCCGAGCAGCGGCCTGAAGAGGTCGTCCGCGTATATACCGAGTCCATCACTTTCGACAACGAACTGCTTGAGATACACACCGACAGGAGGGTTTCGCTCTACTCGGCCGAGGCGGACATCTTCGGGCGGGGGCTGACCATCGCCTGGAACGAGGGTATCGGTGAACAGAGCGAGAGGGAGCTGCGCCTGCTCAGGATTGACGAAGGTGAGCGGCTGACCGTCTATACCGAAACCAGCGAGATCAGTGGTATTTCCTTCGACGCCCCGGAGGACCAACAACAGCCGAAGCCGCGAACCCAGCCGACCACAACCCAGGCCGCTCAGACCCGGCCGGCGATGCCTGCGGCTCAGACCCGGCCGACCACGGCGGCCGTGGAAACCCAACCGACCACATTGCCCGCACGGAGCCAACCGGCGACGGCGCCCGTGCAGACGCAGCCGGTCCCGCGCGACAAGGCCCGCAATATTTACCGCGCCGTTTTCCACGCCGGCGAGCGGGGTGACGTTCGCGTAACCTCGGGCGACGGATCCATTGAAGGCGCGCGGGAGTTGAGCATCACCTTCCAGTGGGAAGGCGGAATCGAAGGGATGAACCCGGACCGGCCCGGGCGCGGACCTTCCCGCGAGAGCGAACGTACCACCACAACACAGCCGACGCAGCCGGCTCAGCAGGACGAGCCGGCCCAGCCGCTGGAGGTGCTCTGGAGCGGACCGCTGGTTATCACGCCTCAGGGCTACACGCCCACGCCGTCATCCGAACGCTACACGATAGAAGCCGACGGCGAGAAGGTCGTCATAGCAGACCGGCAGAACACCGCCACCTGCGGGAAGATGGTTTACGATCACCGGCCGGCCGGCGGCATCGCGCGACTGATAGGCACGGGAGAGTCGCCCGCGCGAATGGACCTCGCAGACGGCGAGAAGATAGTCTGCGCCGAGGCGCGCTTCGAAAATGCCACCGGCACCGCCCGCCTGAAAGGCCCCGGGCGCCTGCTCCAGCCGGCCGAGAGTCACGATGAGTCGGAAACTTCGACCAGTCCGACCACGGCGCCCACGACGGCCCCCGGCGGGCAACGCTACGACTACATCGCCTTCGGCGGGGAGGTCGAGGCCCGTTTCGAGCGCAGTGAAGGCGGCGGGAGGCAGTTGCGCGAAGCCCTTTTCACCGGCGGCGTTGAGCTGGCACGGGCCGACTCCGAGGATCTGCTGACCAGCGACCGGCTCCACGTACAGACCGCGCGCGACGATGCCGGCTCTCTGTACGTACACCAGGCAGTTGCGACCGGCTCGGTCAACGCCACACAGGGCGGCGACAGGATACAGGCCGACAAGGCAACGCTGTGGCTCACGCCGCAGCGAGAGCCGCAGCGGCTCCTGGCCGAGGGCAATGTTCGAATCTCCGCCGACGCCGATGCCGACGAAGAGCCGACCGTCGCCCGAGCGGATAAGCTGGAGGCCTGGCCCGATGAGGGCAGGGCGGTTCTGACCGGCAAAGCCAGTGTCTCCCGCGGCACCAATGCGCTGTCCGGCGGTACGATAGCTTTGGACGACCGCAACCAGACGCTCCAGGTGCCCGGCAGCGGGACGCTGGAGTTCACCTTCGACAGGGACCTCAGCGGGGAGCAACTGTCCGAGCCGATGCCGGGGACCATCACCTGGCGCGACTCGATGACGTACAACGGCGACAGCGACGAGGCCGATTTCCGCGGCGATGTCAAGCTCGACAGCAGACAGGATCACATGGAGTGCGGCCACATGCGGATACACTTCATGGCCGCTGATTCCTCGCAGCCGTCGGCCGCTACCAGGGCAGGCGACGAAGCGGATCGCGACGATGGGCTTGCTCTGCGTATGGCGGACTACAGCGACCGGCGCATCCGGCGAATCGTCGCGCGGGACGATGTACTGCTGCTGAGCCGTCGGACCGACCAATCCGGCTCTCTGCTGCGACGTATGCAGCTCCGTGGCGCGCGGCTGAATTACGACGTGCCCGAAGGCAAGGTCAACGTGTACGAGCCGGGCACGCTGCTGGTGGAGGACTATCGCCCGCCGCGGGGCGCCTCCGGAGGCGGCGGTGTGGAACGGCCCTACCAGACGCTCTTCGCCTTCGAGGAGTCGATGCAGCTCTCGCAGTCCGAGCGGGTGGTGGTCATGACCGGCAACGTGCGGATGGTGCATCTAAGCGGACAGAAGCTCGCGGAACGGTCGGACCTGCTGGAGAACGTTCCGCATCCGGAATGGCCGGCCGACGGCTTACCCGCCGGACGTCGCGCTGCGCTGGCGTGTGAGGAACTGATGGCGAGGTTCGCAGAAGCCGACGACGAGCCGACGCCCGGCGAGGCCGATGAGACCGGCGGTCCCCGCATAGGGGCGCTGGACGTATTCACGGCCAGCAAGGACGTGAACCTCAGGATCAATGAGTCGCAGATACAGGGCGAACGGTTGATGTACCACCGCGCCAACGACCTTGCCGTCGTATGGGGCTACCTGGAAGGCGAGCGGCCGGCCCGGGCACAAATCGACTACGAAGCCCCCGACACCGGGCGGCGGACCACCGTCCGCAGCAGCCGAATCACCGCCTTTCTCCGCGACGGTGAGGTGTATCGGGTGGAAACCGGGCCTGCGGAGGCGTCCGGCGGACGCTGAGGAGGCGGTTACGAATCGCTCCGCAGAGCTTCGTTCATGGAGCCGCTGCGGTGGCCTTCGATGTCGAGTGTGACGTACGTGTAACCGAAAGACTTCAAGGCCGAGGTGATTTTCGCGCGGTTGTGGACGGCGCGGGGCAGTTCCTCCGTCGCCAGCTCGATGCGGGCCAGCCCGCCGTGGTCGCGCACGCGGCAGACTTCGAAGCCCATGTCCTGCAGGAACTGTTCGGCCTTTTCCACGCGGTTGAGCTTTTCGGCGGTAATCCTCTCGCCGTAGGGTATCCGCGTGGCCAGGCAGGCGTTGGAAGGTGCGTTCCAGTTGGGCAGTCCCATCGCACGGGCGGCCTTGCGGATGTCGTCCTTGGTCAGGCCGGCCGTCAAAAGCGGGCTGCTTATGCCCATCTCGCGTTCGGCGCGGGCGCCGGGGCGGTAGTCCATCTCATCGTCGGCGTGGCTGCCTGTAACTACAGCGGCCAGGTTCCGCTCAGCGGCAAGGTTCTTCAGGCGGCTCAGGAGCCGGCTCTTGCAGTAGTAGCAGCGGTCCGTGGGATTGGCGGAAAAGCTTGGGTCGGAAATCTGCGGGGTCTCGAACTCCACGAACTCCACGCCCAGCCGCCTCGCAAGGTCACGGGCGGATTTTCGTTCCCGCTGCGGGAATATGGTGGAAACGGCCCGGGCCGCCAGCACGTTCTCCGTCCCCACCGTATCCGCCGCCAGCGCCAGCAGTAGTGAGCTGTCCGTGCCGCCGGAAAACGCCACCACCATGCTGGACAGCCGGCCAAGCTCGGCGCGGCACTTGTCCAGTTTCTCGCGCAGGCGTTCGTCGAGTTTTTCAAATGTGGCGGTGGTCATAAATAGCCCCCCACACCATTATACGGCACGAACCGCAGGCGGCGGACGGCTTCAGGCCCGCCATTGTGTATTGCCGGTCGGGCCGGTAGTCTGTTGCTTCAATCCAGGCATCGCAAGAGTGTTCCAATGGCAGAAAGCTCACGGAAATCCAGAGCCAAATGTCTGGCCGGGCGCAGGCGTGCGGCCCTCAAGGCCGCCGGCTGCGAAGGAGCCACCGCCGCGCTTCTGGTAGGCCGACCGGTGGACGTTTCCTACCTGAGCGGCTTCGGCGGCGAGGACAGCATGCTGCTTGTTGGTCACGGCTGGTCCGTGCTGGTCACCGACGGGCGCTATTCGGAGCAGGCCGAGGCGGAATGCCCCGGAGTTGAGCTGTACGTCCGAAGGCAGGGCCTGCCGGCCGCGGTGGTCGAGGCCCTGCGGGGCCGCAACGTGCGGCGACTGGTCGTGCAGTCCGACCACATGACGCTGCGGCTGCGGGACTCGCTCCAGAAGGAACTGGGTCGGCGGAAGTTAGCCCCTGTGGCGGATGTTACAGGCGAGCTGCGGGCGGTGAAGGACGATACGGAGGTCCGCGCCATCCGGCGGGCATGCCGGACCGCGGAAGAGGCCTTCCGGATAGTTACGGCCCGCGGCGCAGCGGGGCTTGTCGGGCGCAGCGAGCGTGAAGTGGCCGCCGAGCTGGACTACCGGATGCGACTGGCGGGGGCCGAGGGCAGCTCGTTCGAGACCATAGTGGCCGCCGGTACCCACGGTTCGCGTCCGCACCATCGCCCCACCGACAGGCAGATACGCAGGCACGAGGCGGTGCTTGTCGACTGGGGAGCGATGGTGGACGGGTATTGCAGCGACTTGACCCGTGTTGTGTTCACCGGTAGAATCCCGCCGAAACTTGCGGAAGTGTATGAGGTTGTGCGGCGCGCGCAGGAAGCGGGCGTTGCGGCCATTCGCCCCGGCGCGGCGTGCAAAACGCCCGACCGCGCCGCCCGCGACGTAATCGAAAGTGCCGGCTACGGCCGGAGGTTCGTCCACGGGCTGGGGCACGGTCTGGGCCGGGAGGTCCACGAGGCCCCGGCGCTTTCACCGCGAAGCGAGCGGCGACTGCGGAAGGGCATGGTCACGACCGTCGAGCCGGGCATCTACCTGCCGGGCGTCGGCGGCGTGCGGATTGAGGACGATGTACTGGTTACGTCCGGAGGGCGGCGGAAGCTGAGTTCGTTACCGACCGACCTTGACGCCGCGGTGCTGCATTAGCGGCGATGAGTCGGCTTCGACTGGAACGCACATGAACATTGACGACATACGGCAGCTCGTTGAACTGATGGTCGAGAACGACCTCAGCGAGCTGGACATCAGCGACGGTGAGACCAAGGTGAGTCTGAAACGCGGTCCCGGCGGCGAGCCGGTGGTGCGGGAGATATCGCAGGTTCAGCCGGTGCAGCAGCCGGCGGCCGCGGCGGAAGCTCCGGCCGAGGAACCGCAGGAAGAAGGCGAGCACCTTCTGGAAATCACCAGCCCGATGGTGGGCACGTTCTATGCGGCCGACAGCCCCGATAGCGACCCGTACGTACAGGTCGGCTCGAGCGTGGACGAGGAAAGCGTGGTCTGCATTGTCGAGGCGATGAAGGTCATGAACGAAGTCAAAGCCGACTGTCGCGGCACCATCGCCGAAGTCTGCGTGCACAACGCCCAGCCGGTGGAGTACGGACAGGTGCTCTTCAAGGTCCGTCCCGCCTGAGCAGCGAGGGAGTCACACCATGTTCTCCCGTATTCTCGTAGCCAACCGAGGCGAGGTAGCTCTGCGGATTATCCGCGCCTGCAGGGAACTGGGCGTGGAGACGGTGGCGGTCTATTCCGAGGCCGACCGCAACGCCAGCTACCTGCATCTTGCCGACGAGCGCATATGCGTGGGGCCCGGTCCGTCCGCCGAGAGCTATCTGAACATTCCCCGGATAATCGCGGCGGCCGAGATAGCGGACGTCGAGGCGATCCATCCGGGTTACGGTTTCCTTGCGGAGAACGCGCACTTCGCGGAAATCTGCCGCGAGTGCAAGATAGAGTTCATCGGTCCGAGCGTCGAAAGCATGAGGGCGCTGGGAGACAAAATCGAGGCCAAGCGGATCGCCCGCCGCGCCCGCGTACCCGTGGCGCCGGACAGCGAAGGGGCGATCGAGAAGATCGAGGACGCCGTCGATATCGCCAACAAGATCGGCTATCCGGTCGCGCTTAAGGCGGCCGCCGGCGGCGGTGGAAGGGGCATCCGCTTCGTGCACAACGAGGCGACGCTGAGGAGCATGTTCAAGCAGGCCCGCGGCGAGGCGGAAGCGGCCTTCGGCGACGGTCGGCTCTATATGGAAAAGTGCATCCAGGACTTCCGCCATATCGAGGTGCAGGTGCTCGGCGACCATCACGGGCACGTGGTGCACCTCTGGGAGAGGGAGTGCTCGGTGCAGAGGCGCCAGCAGAAACTCATCGAGGAGACCCCCGCGCCCCGGCTGGACAGGGAGCTGCGCGACGAGATATGCGCGGCGGCCGTCCGGCTGGCAGAGGAGTCCGGGTATTTCAGTGCCGGCACCGTGGAGTTCATCCTGGACTCGAACAACCAGTTCTATTTCCTGGAGGCGAACACGCGGATTCAGGTCGAGCATCCGGTCACCGAGATGGTTACCGGCGAGGACCTGGTGGAGTGGCAGATTCGGGTGGCCTCGGGAGAGAAGCTCACGCTCAAACAGAGGGATATCGTCCAGCGTGGCAGCAGCATCGAATGCCGCATAAATGCCGAGGACCCCGCACACAATTTCCGCCCCAGCCCCGGGCGGATCGAGGCGTTTGTGGCGCCGGGAGGACCGGGCGTGCGGTGGGATTCGCACGTTTACCAGAATTACGTCATACCGCCGAACTACGACAGTCTGATCGGCAAGCTTATCGTTCATCGCCCCACCCGGGAGCTTGCGATTGCCACGGCGCGGCGCGCGCTGTCGGAGTTTGTGATACATCCCACGAAGACCACCGTCCCTATGTGCGCCGAAGTGCTTGCCCATCCCCGGTTCGCAGAGGGCAGGTGGGATACGACTTTCATCGAACGCGAGATGCTCAAACAGCAGAGCTGACATTCCCGGCGAAGCCGCATACGGCCGCCGGAAAACTTGCAGCACCGAGCGACCTCAGCAGAAAGGAAGTACAGCAATGGCCGAAGCTATCAAAGGAAACGCCGTCATAGGGCAGTCCGGCGGACCGACGGCCGTCATCAATCAGTCGCTGGTCGGCATTGTGGAAACGCTGCGGTCCAGCAGGCGGATTCCGCGGATCCTCGGCGCGCGGCACGGAGTGCGGGGGATTATCGACGAGCAGTTCATCGACCTCCGCAAGGTCAACAAGTCAACGCTGGAGGATGTGGCGCTTACTCCCGCGGCCGCTCTCGGCTCCAGCCGCGACAAGCCGGATGAGGCCTACTGCGAGAAGATTTTCCACGTTTTCGAGGCGCACGATGTAAGGTATTTTTTCTACATCGGGGGCAACGACTCGGCCGACACCGCCAGGATAGTCAACGAAATGGCGCGGGCGGCCAACTATGAGCTGCGCGTCTTCCATATTCCCAAGACCATCGACAACGACCTGCGCGTCACCGACCACTGTCCGGGCTACGGCTCGGCGGCTAAGTTCGTGGCGTCGGCGTTCATGGGCGACGATCGCGACAGCGCGGCTCTGCCCGGTATCAAGATCAACGTGGTTATGGGGCGCCACGCCGGCTGGCTGACGGCGGCCGCCTCGCTCGGCCGGGGAGACAAAGCCGACGGTCCGCATCTGGTGTACGTGCCGGAGGTGCCGTTCTCGCTGAACAGCTTCATAAAGGACGTGCGTGAGGTTTACGGCAAGTACGGCCGTTGCCAGATTGCCGTCTCCGAAGGTATCGCCGACAGGGACGGCACGCCGATGGCCGTGCTGCTTGCCGAGAAGCTTGGCCGCGACGTCGAGCGCGACAGCCACGGCAACCCGCAGCTCTCCGGTACCGGTACGCTGGGCGACCACCTGGCCGAGTATGCCAAGGAACAGCTATCCAAAGGCAAGAAGAAGATTCGCGTGCGTGCGGACACCTTCGGGTACCTCCAGCGCAGCTTTGCGGGGTACGCCTCCGAGGTGGACCGCGCCGAGGCCCGGGAGGTCGGCCGCGAGGCCGCCAAGATGGCGATGGCCGGCAATACCGACGGCTCCGTCGTCATCAAGCGCAAGCCCACGAAGAAGTATTCCGTCACTTACGAGCGGGCCGAGCTGAAAGCCGTTGCGCGGGACACCAAGGACCTGCCGAAGAAGTACATCAACAAGGCGGGCAACAACATCAATCCGAGCTTCCGCGACTACGCCATGCCGCTGGTCGGCGAGCTGCCGACGATAGGCAAGCTCGGCTAGCATCTGTTGCGGCCGCGGAGACGCTGAGCACGCTGAGCACAGCAACCGATATGAACAGCAGGGCGGGCCCGAAAAGGACTCGCCCTGTTACATTATCTGCTCTTCGTGTTCTTCGTGATCTTTGTGATTTCTACGCGCCGAACTTCTCCAGCTTGCCGGCGTGGGCCATTGCCAGAGGCAACAGCTCCTTTGCGTAAATGCGGCCGATTTGACCGGTTATGCACGTCCGCTCGGTCCAGCGGTCGGCGTCGCCGCCGCGGATATGGGGCGCATGCATCAGCACAGGCACGCTGTGCCAGCTATGGGCCTTCAGCGACGGCGGCGTGGAGTGGTCGCCGGTTACCAGCAGCACGTCCGGCTTGCCGGCCAGCAGCTTGGGTATCGCGGCGTCCATCTCTTCTATCTTCGCGACCTTGGCGTCGAGGTCGCCGTCCTCGCCGGTCTTGTCGGTGTACTTGAAGTGAGCGAACACGAAGGTGTGCTCCTTCATCGCCTCTGCGGCGGCCGTGCATATATCCTCGGCCGACGTGGGCTGACTGACCACCTGTATGCCCACCAGGCGGGCGACTCCGCGGTACATCGGGTAGCCGGCCACGGCGGCGGGGTTGAGCTTGTACCGCTCGGAGAATCTCGGCCAGTCGGGGAACTTCGCAAACCCGCGGGCCAGGATGAAGTTGGCCTTGGGTTCGTCCGAGAGTATCTCCCGAACCTGATCCAGAATGGCATCCACGATGCGGGCCGTCTCGGAGTTGCTGTGAGACCCATCCGACGGGCGCAGCGGAGGGACGCCGGTGGCCTGTGGGTCGGTGTCGCCGATGTTGTCGTCCAGGCCCTCGCCCCGCAGCACCAGCAGGGCGCGATGCTCGGCCACGGTTTCCAGCAGCACCTCCACGCCCTGGGGGGGCTTGAGGTTCTTGCGGAGTTTGTCCAGCACGCGGCGGTTTTCGTCGTCGCTGATTCTTCCGGCCCGGCGGTCGGTTACGTTGCCGTCGGCGTCCAGGGTGCAGAAGTTCAGACGGGCGGCCACGTCGCGACCTTCCAGCGGAAACTCCACACCCAGGGCGCTTAGGACGCCCCGGCCGACCTTGTAGATGAGAGGGTCGTAGCCGAATAATCCCAGGTGGCCCGGCCCTGAGCCGGGGGTGATGGCCGTCGCCACCGGCACCGACTCGCCCAGCGCGGACGAAGCCGCCAGCTTGTCGAAGTTGGGCGTTTTGGCCATCTGCAGGGCGGTGCCCTTGCCGTCGTTGTCACAGTCGCCGACGCCGTCCATTACCAGCAGGCAGATGCGGCTGTCGGTCTCCTTGGCCAGCGATGTGATGAGGTTTCCGTAGCTATCTTCCATCATGGGTTGCCTTTCGCCTGGGGACAGTGCTTCTCTGCGTATCTACCGAACGTGGTACTCTAGCAGCGCGAGTGGGCGAATTCCACAGGGAGGCGCTGCTTCGTTTGCCGGGGGGAACCGGGCAGGGGTTTCGTGCATCAGGTCCATTGACCCCACCGGGATTCGAACCCGGGTCGCGGGCTTGAAAAGCCCGTGTCCTAACCACTAGACGATGGGGCCGGCTTGCTGCGGCAGGATAATACAAAACCGCGGCCGGGCGTTCAACCTGATTGCGGCCTGACGATTGCGAATTGCGGATTAAACTGTCTTTCGGCTGTTTGCCGGTCAGGTATGCTCCGACCTGCGGCAAGGTAAGATTCGCAGTTCGCAGCTTCGTCTGGCACAGCCCGACCTGCGACTGCGCGTTCTCATAGGCCACGGCTTGAGCCGTGGTTTCGAGAGCGGGTGTATGCTGGTTGGTTCAGCCCATTTCAACGGGCTTCCGGCGGCCGGGGGAAGGGCGTAAACGCCCTGTAAACCCATACCCACCTGCCACCTTGTACCATGGCTGAAGCCATGGCCTATTCAGAGCTTCGTCGGGCACAGCCCGACCTACGGCAAGATGCAATCCGCAATTCCAACTGAGGGAGGTGGGGCTCGAACCCACGACCTACGGCTTAAAAGGCCGTTGCTCTACCAACTGAGCTACTCCCCCACGCATGCACTCATTATACGAAGAGGTCAGCTTTCTTCGATGTCCTTTACCTTGGCATCGAGCAGTTCGTCTACCTTCTGTTCGTACTTATCGGTAAGCTCCTGCGTTTTGTCCTTACCTGTGTGGGCGTCGTCCTCGGTTATCTGGGAGCTTTTCTGCTCCTTTTCGAGCTGTTTGTTGCCGTCGCGGCGGGCGTTGCGTATGGCGACGCGGGCGGCCTCGGCCATCTTCTTGACCTGATTGACGAGCTGCTTGCGCCGCTCGATGGACAACGCCGGCACGTTCAGGCGGATCACGCTGCCGTCGGACTGGGGCGTTATGCCCAGGTCGCTGGCCTGGATTGACTTCTCGATGGCTTTCAGACTGCCCGGGTCGAACGGCTTGATGACGATAAGGTTCGCTTCCGGCGTGGCGATGCTCGCCAACTGCCTAAGGTCCATCGACGAACCGTAGTATTCCACCTTGATGTGGTCCACCAGTCCCGCCGAGGCCCGTCCCGTGCGTATGCCGCGGAACTCCTTGCGGAGGTATTCCACGGCCGATTCCATCTTCTCCTCGGTGTCCAGCAGTATGTCGTCCAGTGGCATGGGCGACCTCCCGTTATTCGCTGATGATCGTGCCGATATCCTCGCCGGCGACGACACCGGCGAGATTGCCCGTCCTGGCCAGCGCGAAAACGATGATGGGCAGCTTGCTTTCCATGCACATGGAGATGGCCGTCAGGTCCATGACACCCAGTTGCCGGGTGAGTACGTCGCGATAGGTTAGCCGGTCGAACCGCTTGGCGTCGGTATTCTTGACGGGGTCGCTGTCGAAGACGCCGTCAACCTTGGTTGCCTTCAGCAGTGCGTCGGCGCTGATTTCATTCGCCCGCAGTGCGGCGCAAGTGTCGGTGGTGAAGAAGGGGCTGCCCGTGCCGGCGGCCAGTATGACCACGCGGCCCTTCTCCAGATGTCTGACGGCTCGCCGCCGTATGAACGGCTCGCAGACGCTGGTCATGGTGATGGCGCTGAGCACGCGTGTCGCGATGCCGCGGCTTTCCAGGGCGTCCTGCAGGGCCAGTGCGTTGATGACCGTCGCCAGCATGCCCATATAGTCGGCCGTGGCGCGATGTATGTGCGGGTTGGCGGCGAAGTCGCGCCCGCGGACCAGATTGCCGCCGCCGACCACCAGGGCCAGTTGGGTGCCCGCCTCAACGACCGGCTGAATCTCATCGACGAGAGTGGCCATCGCGCCCGGCTCGATACCACCGACGCCGGGTTTGCAGAAGCTCTCTCCGGAGAGCTTCACCAGCGCTCGTTTTATTCGCCGACGCTTGGCCATCTCGCAGTTGTGTCAGGTGCCCACGGCGAACCGGGCGAAGGCCGTCACCTTCGCATCGCCCAGGATGTCCTTGACCTTTTTCTTGTCGTCGCGCACGAAGGGCTGTTCCAGCAGGGCGTTGGCTTCGAGGAACTTTCTCACCTTGCCGGTTACTATCTTCTCGACGATATCCGCGGGCTTGCCGCTGTCGGCGGCTTCCTCGCGTGCGAACTGCTTTTCCTTCTCCACCAGATCGGTCGGGATATCGTCCGGGTTGATACCCATGGGGTCGGCGAAGGCGATATGCATGCACAGGTCGTTCAGCGTCTCGTCGGAGGCCTCGCCTTCCACGCCGATAATCACGCCGACCTTGCCGTTGTGATGCAGGTAAGTCTCCACGCGGGGCGCGCTGATTCTGACGGCACGTGCCACCGACATGTTCTCGCCGATTTGCGTCAGGGCTTCCTGAACGGCGGAGTTCATCTCGTCGCTCGGGGTGACCTCGCCGCTGGCGTCGGACGCCATCGCCATGTCCGCAACCCGCTGGACCATGTTACGGAACACATCGTTACGGGCGCAGAAGTCCGTCTCGCACTGCACTTCCACCATCGCGGCGCTGGTCTTGTCGTCGGCGACACTGATGCCGATAAGTCCCTCACTGGTCGCACGCGCTGCTTTCTTCTCGGCCGTCGCCAGGCCCTTCTTGCGCAGGATGTCGCGGGCGGCGTCGAAGTCTCCGTCGGCCTCCTGAAGCGCTTTCTTGCAGTCCATCATGCCCTGACCGGTCTCTTCCCGCAGGGCCTTTACCGTTGCCGCAGTAATCTCAGCCATGGTGCCTCCTGGTATTGTGTCTTTTTCGCCTGTCGCGGTCTTCCGTTATCGGCGTAGTAGCGGCTGGTCGCGTCAGCTCTGCTCGCTCTTTGAGTTTGCTTCGGCCGGGGCGGCAGGGGTGTCGGACGGCTGTGCTTCATCGCCGGCCGCCTCCGAGCTTTCGCCCTCGGCGCTCTGCTCGGCCTGGGGCGCCGGTTCGGCGCGGGCGGTGGTTGGCCGCCGGGAGCGGCGGCGTGCGGCGGCCTGCGACTCGTCCTGATCCTGCTGGGAGCTGCGGCCCTTCAGACCTTCGGCTACCGAATCGCACAGCTCCGTGATGATTATCTCGATCGCCCGCATCGCGTCGTCGTTGCCCGGGATGGGGATATCCACCAGGTCAGGGTCGCTGTCGGTGTCAAGCAGGCAGATGACGGGGATCTTCATCTTCCGGGCTTCACGGACCGCGATAATCTCCCTGCGCTGGTCGATGACGACCAATGCGCCCGGCAGACGCGTCATGTTCCTGATGCCGCCGAGGTTCCGCTGGATCTTGCGCATCTCGCGGCGGAGGCGGGAGCCCTCCTTCTTGGAGTAGGCGTCGAGCTGTCCCTCGGCCTCGAGCTTCTCGAGCTCCTCCAGACGGGCGATGCGCTTGCGTATCTCGCGGAAGTTTGTGAGCGTGCCGCCCAGCCAGCGGTCGTTGACGTAATGCATTCCGACCCGCTCGGCCTGGGTCTGGACGGTGCGACGGGCCTGGCGCTTCGTGCCCACCAGCAGCACGTCCTTGCCTTTGGCCACGGTCTGGGCCAGGAACCTCTTGCCGGCCAGCAGGCCTTTGAGAGTTTCCTTGACGTTGATGACATGAATCAGATTGCGCTTGGTGTAGATGTAAGGTTTCATCTTCGGGTTCCACCGGCTTGCGCGGTGTCCGAAGTGAATACCCGCATCGATGAGGTTCTTTACTATCTCCGCTGCCAAGTTTACACCTCCGCCTGTAGTGGCCGGATTAGGGCATCCGACCTCCGAGGCATAACTGTTTACTGGGACCCAAGGGGCGTTCCGGTCCTGACGAGGAGACACAATCTCCCCAACCGGGTGTACGAAGCGAAGTAACGTAACGTGCGGCGGGTTCTGCGGTCAAGAGCTTTATGCCGATTTTCGTCGCCGTTGGCGCTGTCCGCGACATCCCTGACGCGAGCAGCCCAGTCCGCCTGCCCCCTGACGGGGGTCGCAAGTCCTGCCAAAGCAGCAGTCGCAACGGCATCCGAAGGCACAAACAGGCAGGTCGGCGATACTGTCCGCAAGCCGTCTGCAAGCAATAGCAGAAGCCATAATAAGCACTTAGCTCTCATGGCACCATCGTTGCAAGCGTAAAGGCGAACCGGTGTATCCTGAACCAGCGGCAAGGCCGGCATTGAATCGGCCAGGCCCGCAGCGTGAAACGATGGTGGGTTTGAAAACACACAACCGCAAGCCATTCGGCCTGGTCGTCACGGGAGAGGCCGAGACGTGGCGAGAGGTGGTCGAGCAGATCGTAGGTGCGGACATGCTGACCACCTACCCGGTAACCGGGGA
The DNA here is from genome assembly GCA_049975485.1 of Phycisphaerae bacterium. Classification (GTDB taxonomy): domain Bacteria; phylum Planctomycetota; class Phycisphaerae; order SM23-33; family SM23-33; genus PUND01. The sequence goes on from JBNGDC010000001.1 coordinate 102,220, forward strand.
CCGCGAGCTTCTGAACGTGGTCGAATCCGGCCGGGTGGACGCCGCGGTGCTGGACGACGACGCCGGCTGGGTGCACGACGTTCTGCAACTGCTGCGTATGATCCGCCGGTTCGACACGGCTTTGCCGGTGGTTGTCGTCACCACGCGACGTGAACGGCGGTACCTTGAGAACGCGTTGCGTCTGGCGGCGTTCAGCGTTGTCAGCAAGCCGTTGGAGCTGGAAGAGCTGCTCAGGCAGATTCAACGAATGATGGATCGTCTCGAGGCCACGCTTCGCGCGGATTACGAAGGTCGACCGTAGCGTAGTGTGCGTCCTCTTGTCGGACAGGACAGTTTACCAGACTGAAGACAGAGCAAGCAGAAAGGAGCAGCAGATGGCTAAAGCCGCACCCAATATCCGCCCGCTCGGAGAGAAGGTGCTCATTCGGCGTCTCGAGGCGGAGGAGAAGACCGCCGGAGGCATAGTTCTCCCGGATACGGCCAGGGAGAAGCCCCAGCGGGGCACGGTCGTCGCGCTGGGCGACGGGCGTCCCCTTGCCGACGGCGGACGAGCCGACTTCCAGGTAAAGGTCGGGGACAAGGTGCTGTTCGCCAGCTATGCCGGTACGGACATAAAGGTGGATGGCGAAGAGTACCTGCTGATGGACGAGTCGGACATTCTGGCGATTCTGGACTGAGCGGCCGGTCGCCGCGAGGCCGGAGCTTCGCGGCCGCGAAGGCCCGACGATGCGTTTACACCTGATAAAGAGCTGACAGGAGCTGAAAGATGGCAAAGAAGAAGATCGTCTATGACGTGGAAGCCCGCGACGGCATCCGGCGGGGCGTAAACAAGCTCGCCCGGGCCGTACGCAGCACGCTGGGACCCACCGGCAGGGTGGTGGTCCTGGAGAAGTCCTACGGTGCGCCTACGGTCACCAAGGACGGCGTTACCGTCGCCAAGGAAATCGAGTTGGAGGACGCCAACGAGAACATGGGCGCCCAGATGGTCAAGGAGGTCGCTTCGAAGACGTCCGACGTGGCCGGCGACGGAACCACCACCGCGACCATCTATGCCGAGAGCATTTTCGAGGAAGGCCTGAAGAACGTCGTCGCCGGGGCCGAGGCGATGAAACTCAAGCGGGGCATCGACAAGGCCGTCAATGCCATCGTCGAGGAGCTTAAGAAGCTCTCCAAGCCCATTAAAAGCTCCAAGGAGATCGCCCAGGTCGGCACCTGCGCCGCCAACCAGGAGAGCGACATCGGCCAGAAGATTGCCGAGGCGATGGACAAGGTCGGCAAGGACGGCGTAATCACGGTCGAAGAGGGCAAGGGTCTGGAGACCACCATCGACCTCGTCGAGGGCATGCAGTTCGACCGCGGGTACATTTCCCCGCACTTCATCAACAACACCGAGTCGATGGAGGCGGACCTGGAGAACCCCTACATCCTCATCCATGAGAAGAAGATCTCCGCGGTCAAGGACATGGTTCCGCTGCTGGAGAAGATCGCCCAGTCAGGCCGGCCTCTGCTGATTATCGCCGAGGACATCGAGGGCGAAGCCCTTGCGACCCTGGTGGTCAACAAGCTTCGCGGCACGCTCCAGTGCTGTGCGGTCAAGGCGCCGGGCTTCGGCGACCGCCGCAAGGAGATGCTCCGCGACGTCGCGGTGCTCACCGGCGGAAAGGCCATCATGGAAGACATGGGCATCTCGCTGGAGAGCATCCAGATCGACGATCTCGGAGCGGCCAAGCGCGTGCGCGTGGACAAGGACAACACCACCATCATCGAAGGCGCCGGCAAGACCTCCGATATCAAGGGTCGAATCGATCAGATCCGCGCCGAGATCGAGTCCACCACCAGCGACTACGACCGCGAGAAGCTGGAAGAGCGGCTGGCTAAGCTCTCCGGCGGCGTGGCGCAGATCAACGTGGGCGCCGCGACCGAGGTGGAGATGAAGGAGCGCAAGGCGCGAGTCGAGGACGCCTTGCACGCCTGCCGGGCCGCCGTCGAGGAAGGCATCCTGCCGGGTGGCGGAGTGGCCGTCCTGCGTGCCCGCAAGGCGCTTGGTAACGTTAAATGCGACAACGACGACGAGAAGATCGGCGTCGATATCGTCCGCCGGGCGCTGGTCGGTCCGATCAAGCAGATCGCCGTCAACTCCGGCCTGGAAGGCAGCATAGTGGCCGAGAAGGTCCTGAACTCCGAGGACGTGAACTTCGGCTATAACGCGGTCAGCGGCAAGTACTGCGACCTGGTCAAGGCCGGCGTCATCGTACCGACCAAGGTCGAGCGGACGGCCCTGCAGAACGCCGCTTCGGTGGCCGGTCTGCTGCTTACCACAGAGGCCATCGTCTCGGAGATACCCGAGAAGAAGGAAGGTGCCGGCGCCGGTGCGGGCGGCGGCATGGAAGGAATGTACTAGATCGGTTGACTGGTTAACTGGTTGACTGGTTAACCTGTAAGCTGATTCAGCGGTTTCAGCGAGCTGCGCCTGGTGCTGCGATGCAGCGCGAGGCGCAGTTTCTTTTTGCGCTTGCGGTGGGACGTCTTACGGAAGCAGGGGGTGGAGGGGCAGCCGATGGCCGTGTGACCGGCGGAACTTTTCCGCAGGCGGCTCTCCAGGTGCCACCGGATTGACATGGGCTCCTGATGGGCGCGACAGAGAAAAACTTAAAAAAATCAATCGCAAGCTTGCATTTGACGACAAACGGCCTATAATGAATTTACAAAATGAAGGAGCAGCTCAATGGCGAATGATTGGCGGGACCTGACAGAGCTGACTGGCGGCAGGGGTTTTGTCGTCGAGAGGGTGCGCTTGAAGGACTCGGACGTGGCGATCGAGGGGGCGTTTGAACCTTCGCCGCTGGCGATGCTGCCGATTGAGGACCAGGTCTTCGTGGCGGCGTTCGTACGTTGTCATGGCTCCATCAAGCAGATGGAGAAGCTGTTCGGCGTCAGCTACCCGACCATAAAGAACCGCCTCAATCGCCTCGGCGAGCGGTTTGGCTTCATCGAGGTCGATGCCGGCAACCAAACCTCCGGAGAGGGCGTCCTGGACAGACTGGAGCGGGGCGAGATCACAGTGGAACAGGCCGAGGAGATGCTTCGCAGATGATTCCCCCGCTATTGGTTTACTACCGTCGTCAGCCGGTCGGCGGGCGCCGGCGGTTGGGCCTGCTTCTGCCGGTGTTCCTGCTCTACCCGGTTCTCCTGGCGCTTTACGTTGTGGTCCTGCCGATCGCACTGGTCGCGGCCGTCAGGCGACCCGGCGGCATCAGCGCGGTGCTGTGGAGCGGACCGATGGCGGCAGCGGCAATCTGTTCGGCACGTGGAGCTTCATTGAAGGTGCGCACCGACGATCAAGTACTGATTATCCGAGTATGGTGAAAGGACAACTCAGATGAGTGACGAACACAGACGAATACTGGACATGCTTGCAAAGGGCAGTATCAGCGTGGATGAGGCGGAGCGGCTGCTCAACGCCCTGGCGGCCGGCGACACCCCCGGCGGCGAACCGGGCGGGACGACTCCGGTAAGACGCAAGAAAAGCCCCCGCTATCTGTATGTGCAGGTAGGTCCCAAAGAGGACGCCAACGGAGACACACAGCGGGACCGCGTGAACATCCGTGTGCCGATCCAGCTCATCCGCGCCGGGATGAAGTTCAGCCAGCTCATGCCGGCCGAAGCCCGCGAAAAGGTCGGCGAAAAGCTGGGAGAGAAGGGAATAGACATAGACCTCGACCACCTCAAATCCGGCGATTTCGACGAGTTGGTCCAGGCACTGTCGGAGTTCTCCGTGGACGTGGACGCCGAAGGCGAGCGTGTGAGGATTTACTGCGAGTAAGGGCCGCCTCTTGCACCAGCGCGGCGCCCCACGCGGAGGCAAAGAGTGCCGGGTTTATCGGCGTTGATGCCGGCGAGGTCTCTATGCCTGCCGTTCTCTGTCGGCCTGTTCGCAGGTTTCGCGGATGGCGACGACGTTCTCGACCGGAGTGCCCCACAGCAGGGCGTCGGCCGCTGCGACTATGTGCGGGAAGCCCGCGGTCGCCTCGATAACCTCGCGAGCGGCCGCTGCGCATTGGTCGGCTGTTCCGTCGCGGATAAGCCCCAGGTCGATGTTGCCTTTGGTGACGATCTCCGGGGAAATGCTTTTCCTGGCGGCGGAAAGGTCCTCGACCGTGCCCGAAGGCGGCGGCGAGAGCGTCTCGACAAGGTCCATGCCGATCTGGTCGTAGTAACCCTTCTCCACCCAGAGTTGCGACCGGCCGCAGCAATGGAAGTGCGTCCTTCCTCCCAGTGACCGGACGTGCTCGACCATACGCCTCGCCTGCGGCACGACGAACCGCTCCCAGATATCCGGCGACAGCAGTTCGGTGCCGCTGGCCCCTATCCAGAGGAAGTCGACCCCCGCCTCCAGAAGCAGCCCGGCCGTGTGCATGAGCGCCTGCTCTGCCAGCTCCATGGAGCGGGCGTAGCGGTCGGACTCGGTAAGGGCGAGCATCAGCGGGCCTTCGGCAAAGCCCCCGAGGCCGTAGAGGTAGTACGGCAACTCAAGCTGCACCTGGCTGACGCCGTGCGGGCTGACTTTCTCGGAGAACTCGCTATACGTTTGGCGGATCCGGTCGTCCTCGGCTCCGTCGGCGACCTGCCGGGATATCCAGTCGGCCGCGTCCAGCTCGGAGACGTCGCTGAGCCAGTTTTGCACGCGGGTCATGCCCTCGCCGGGTCGGTCCTCGCTGCGGGCGGTGAGCGTGCCGTGCGGCGTCTCTATGCTTTGGGTGTAGATGCGCCGTTCGTCGGACTGCTCCACAAGCTCGGTACGGACGTTCAGTGCCGGATTGACGCTCAAATCCGGCGTGGAGCCACGGACGAAGCCCGCGTGGTAGCCGCACCGCTCGGCGGCGGCTATCTGGTCGTCCAACGTGGTGTCGCTGACCCATTTCTTGCCGGCCAGCCAGGCCGCGAAGATGCCGTCGGCCAGAGGCGCGAACAGCACGCGGTCGGTCCGCCTGTTGTCTGTCACCTCCAGCAGTTCGGCGCGTCGGAGTCGCGAATCTTTCATGGCGCCCCGATGATATTGGTTCCCGCCCAAAGTGCCAGTGGGTCTTGTCGGCTGGCCGCGATGGATTCACTGCGGCGGGCGCCTCCACTTACTGCCTGGAGCGGGCGCATATACTGGTTATGAAGCCCGGCGGAAAGGAGCCGGCCAATGACCGCCAATGACGAAAATGCACATGCAACGATACTGTTCGTCGAGGCCGAGCAGTGGGAACACGCGGACCTCGTGCATCAATGTCCGCACGATTGCCAGGTCCACAGCCGGATAGAGCGTCTGCAGGACGTCGGCGACGACGATATCCCTGAGGGCGTGAGGATACTCAGTCCGTTTATTCACAGCCGTGTCACTGCCGACCAGCTCAACCGTTTGCCGGACCTTCGGCTGGTCGCGACGCGCAGTACCGGCGTGGACCACATAGACACAGACGCATGCAACGATCGTGGCATAGTGGTGTCCAATGTTCCGTCATACGGCGAGAACACAGTGGCGGAGCATACCTTCGCGCTGTTGCTGGCGCTGACAAGGAAGATACACCGCTGCTACGACCGCACGGTGCGGGGCGACTTCAGCATACACGGGCTGCGGGGCACCGACCTTTACGGCAAGACCTTCGGCTGTCTGGGGACCGGCAAGATCGGCCTGCGGGCGTTGCGCATCGCCGCGGGGTTCGGAATGCGTCTGTTGGCCTACGATGTCAAGCCGCGGCCGGAGCTTGCGGAGGAAATTGGCTTCGAATACGTGGACTTCGACCACCTGCTGTCCCGCAGTGACGTGCTGAGTGTCCATGTGCCTTACAACAAGCACACGCACCACCTTATCGATGGTTCGGCGATGGATAAGATGCGTGACGGTGCGATAGTTCTGAATACCGCGCGAGGCGCCGTGGTGGACACGCAGGCGCTTATCGAAGCGCTGCGGCGGGAGAAACTCGGCGGGGCGGGTCTGGACGTGCTGGAATCCGAAGCGACCATCGGCGAGGAGGCGGAAATCCTTTCCAGCTCGTACGACGAGGACACGCTCCGGAACATCGTGCGGAACCATGCGCTGCTGAGGATGCCCAACGTCATAATCACGCCGCACGTGGGCTTCAATTCCCGTGAGGCCGTGCGGCGCATCATCGACACCACCCTGGAGAACATCCACGGCTTTCTCAGCGGCGAACCACGCAACGTGGTCAACAATCCCGGTGTGAAATCCGTCGGCTAGCCAGGCGACAGGACACAAAAACCATTGCCGCCGGGCTTTCCTAGGGGCGCCTCCGGCTTTTCTGTGTTTGACCGGTTAAGCTCTGATACAATTTCACTCAGAGCAGCGATGGGAGATATGACCATGGGAAAAACGCTTTGCATCCTGTTCGGCTTGATCCTCATTACCTGCGGCTGCGTGAAGGTTGAGGTCCCCAGCGAGGCCGTCAGGATCGGCGGCGGCAGCGGCGGCAACGAAGTCCCGGATGACGGCAGGACCGTGCCCACGCAACTGCCCGCCGCCGGCAGCAGCGGCAGTTGGGCGGACCTGGCCGCACGGATGGCGGGGCAGATATTCCTCTCGGCCGAGAAGGGCGTAATCTTCTACAGCTACGACACACTGGCGTATCCGGAAAAGCCGGTGGACCTGGTGGCCGACGTGATCTCGGCGCGTTCGCTGAAGGGCATAGAGGGAGTAACTATCGAGTTCCGCGACGCGGACGGCGAGACCATCGCACGGTCCGATACGGACGAGGACGGCCGGGCCTTCGCAGAATGGACACCGCCGGAGGTCGGCACCTATGGGCTTACGGCGGAGATAGTGGCCGTCGATGACGATGACGAGGAAGAGCTTCTGGAGCTTTCGCCGGTTCGGCTGGTGGTGGCGGCATGTGAGAAGGACGAGAGACTCGCCATCATCGACCTGGACCACACGGTGGTGGGCAGCAGCTTCTTCCGTGTGCTGACCGTCGGGGCGACGCCGATGGCCGATTCCGCAAGGGTAACGAAGCGCATCGCCGAGCGCTACCGCATAGTGTACCTGACGCACCGCCCGGATCTGATGACGCACAAATCCAAGCAGTGGCTTTTGGACAATGAGTACCCGCCGGGGCCTCTTCTGGTCAGCCGCATGAACGAGGCCCTCGGCAGCAGCGGCGCCTACAAGACCGAACGGCTCAAGGCCGTCCGCGAGGCCTTCCCCAACACAAGCATCGGCATCGGCGACAAGATATCCGATGCCCAGGCATACCTGGACAACGGCCTGACCGCGTACCTGATACCCCACTACGACCCGGACGACCCCGACGAGCTTCGTGAGACGGCCGATGGAATCCGGAAGCTTAGACCCAGGGATCGCCTTCAGGTGGTCGGCAACTGGCGGCAGATAGAGGCGGGCATCTTCGACGGCGAGAAGTTCCCGGCCGAGGCGTTCGCGCGTTCGCTGGACCGGCGGGCCGACGTCGTCGAGCGCGAGCAACGCCGCGAAGACGACGACGATGACGATGACGACGACGACGATGACGATGACGATGACGATGACGACGACGATGACGACGATGGCGACGACGGCTGGGGCGGGTGGATTTGAGTGTCCGTTTGGGGCTGGTGCCACGCTCCTGCCTCTGGTGCCATGTTCCTGCGCAGCAGGAGCATGCAGCAGGAGCATGTGACCGCTGGTTCAGGGGACATGCGCCTGCGCAGCGGAGAGATGTAAGCTGATATCATGCATTACACATGCCCCTGTAACAGCACCAGGGGCATGGCGCCGGTGATTGCATGGTGCCGGGTCAGAGCAGTTTTCGCAGTATGCTCTGGACGGTGGCCTGGTCGTCCTCGTGGCAGGAATACCTGAAGCACGCCTTGGGACTGAGGTGCACGTTCACCCTCCCGCTGGGTCCGGCGAAGCGGACCTGGGCCGTCGAGACGAAGTCGGCGTACTCCTCAAGGAAGTTTACGCCGTGCTGGGAGTCCAAAAACTTCGGCGCGTAGGCACCGGCCATGTATGAGTTGTGTGCATAGTCGCTCACCCGGGCCGAGCGGAGCTGGAACCGCTGCGTGGACTTGCTGAGCTTCTCGATGGCGCTGAGCACATCCAGTTCGATGGTCTCCACCACCGTCGGCAAGGCCAGGCATGAGGAAAAGAACGTAGCGAGCTGCTCGATGGCGCTGGCTGAGCCGGCATACACCTCCAGAATCTCCGCTTCAGGCCGTACCGCAAAAGGATAAACCTGCACCCGCTCCACACTCGAGGCGGTAACCTCGCCGGCCTCCTCGTCGAGCGTCTGGACGGACTGCTGCGTCTTGCGGACCATTGTGCCAAAGGCGGCCGCCGAGGTCGCCGAGTGGTTCAGGACGCCGAATTCCTCGGTCTCGGGCAGTGCGAAGTCGGCCATCGCCTGGTCCACGTCCTTCGGCGCGGGGCAGCCCTGAATGCGAGCCACGTTAAGTCGGTACGAGGCCATTGTCTCTCCTGGGGTCCTGTTCTGATGAATTCGATGATAATAGCGAAAGCCCGATGGCGGAGCAACTTGATGGATGCCTAGCGCTTCCATGCATTGCCGTCTTGCGGGAGGTGCAACGCTATGGTATGAATATATGCTGGCATGTGGGATGCTGCGGGTCGGTGAAGGTTAAGTCTCCATGGGAACTTGGCTTGCCAAGACGCACCCCCTAAGCACAGTATTGTGGCGGAAGGGTGCCCGAGTGGCCTATGGGGTCCGCCTGAAAAGCGGATGTATCTTCACCGATACCGTGGGTTCGAATCCCACCCCTTCCGTCCTAAAATTACGTCATTTGACGTAGGTTTGTTTTTGACTTCTGTGGTTTTGTGGGCGATAATACATTCGGTGAAGATACAGCCCGCGAGAGCGGGCCCCCATAGGTCACCTTCGGGTGGCCTTTTTTATGCGCTGTCATTGCTAGATGCCGCGTGCCATGCCGCCGCTTTGGCAGGAGCATGTCAGCCAACTCTGTCTTGGTTAGCGCCGGGTCGTCAGTTCTTACCGCCGCCTTTGCGCTTTCCCTTGCCCTTGCCGCGGGACCGTCGCGAGCCGCCGGACTTCTTGCCGCTGCCGGGACGGCCCTTGGATTTGGACTTCGAGCGGCGCTTCCTGCCGCCGCGCCTGCGACGCCTTCCGGACGATTTCCCGCTTTCGCCCTCACCGTCGGACTGCCGGGCCTGATCGCCGGCATCCTTACCGGCCTGCTCGTCCGGCTGGGGCTTCTTGTCGGTTGTCTGCCCGTCCCCATCGCCGTTGTCTCCGCCGGTCGGCTCGGTTGCCGGCTCGGGCTTACTCGCCGGTTTGGCCCGTTCCCGCCCGCGGCCACGCGGGGCAGGCGACTCGCCGGGCTTGGGCGGCTCCACGTTACGCTCGACGATGTCCTCGTTGCCCACCGCGACCTGCGTGCCGTCGGGCGTCTGGAGCATGACCAGTTGCGTCAGTATCTGCGTATCGATCACCCGGCCGACCAACTGCTCGGTCCGGACCCAGATGTTCCTGCGGGGCAGACGCTTGCGAAGCTCCTCGTACCCGGCGTCCTCGAACCTCAGGCAGCACATCAGCCGACCGCATCGCCCGGATATCTTCGACGGGTCGAGAGTGGCCTTCTGCAGCTTGGCCATCTTCATGGCCACCGGCTGCAGGTGCTTGAGGAACTGGCGGCAACAGCACTGCCGGCCGCAGCGTTCATAGTCGCCCACCAGACGCGCCTCGTCGCGGGCGCCGACCTGCCTCATCTCGATGCGGGTGCGGTACTGACCGGCCAGGCGACGGACCAGCTCGCGGAAATCCACCCGCGTTTCGGAGGAGAAGTAGAAAATTATCCGTTCGCCGCCCAGCAGATGCTCGACGGCGACCAGTTTCATCGCCAGGTTCAGCCGGCGTATCTGGTCACGGCAGAAGGCGGCCTCCTCGCCGGCGGAGTCGTTCAGGTGGCGCTGGTCGATGATGTCCTGCTGGTTGGCCTTGCGCAGGATCTTTCCGCCGCGCTTGAAGGGGTAGTCCGAACCGGCTATCGCCAGGTAGTTTTCGAGCTTTTCCCGTCCGACGGAATGGACGTCGTCGCCGGCATCGACGGGCGCCACCACCTCTCCCAGCTCGACGCCGCGTTCGGTACGGATGACCACCTTTTCCCCCTGGCCGGGGGGCGGGTCCAGGTCGTGGGAGAACTCCCCGATGTGACCCATCAAACCGTAACGTACTACAGCAAATGAACGTGCGTTTGAGTCGTCACTCGCCGTCTCGGTCCTGTCCCCGTTACTCGGCGCGTGGTTGTCCTCAGCCGACGGTGCGGTATCGGACATCCGTTGAACTCCGCTTTTGTAACCGCGGCGGCCCGCGGGGCTATCGCTGGTTCCGTTCCCCGGCCCGTCACCGGGGTCCATACGCCTTCTGCGAGGCGCCGTCGGGCCTGGCTCAAAACCGGCCCTTTTGCCTTCCACACCCGTTGCCGGCGGCTTCGCCGGTGCGGCAGCGGAAGGCACCCGCTGATTATAACAGCAAGTCAACCCGCATCGAATGCTTTTTGGCGCCGGCGGCGGTTCCTGCCCCGCCAAAAAGCCCTTGCGTGGGCTTCTGCGGCGTCTATAATCGGCGCGCCGAGTGCGGATTTCAGCCCCGGCGAGGAACCAATGTCCCCCAAAAGCTCCCAACTGCGTCGCCGACGAAGCGCTGCTCTGCGGCGATGGCTCCCCGCTGCCTTGCTGACGGCGGCGGCCGTTGCGCTTGGTGTTCAGCTTGCCTTGCCGGTCGATACTGCGGTTGCCCAGGTTTACGAGGGTGATGAAGAGGGGAGAATCTTTGCAGTACCGGCTCAGGTAGGGCAGGAAAGCTACGGGGTTTTTCTCGTCGATACCGGAAATGATACAATATGTGTGTACGAGTACTCGCCGGCCAGGGGATCGGGTCCGGCGAAACTGCGACTGACCGCGGCCCGGAGGTTCTCCTTCGACCTGCAGTTGGAGGAGTACAACACGGAGCCGCCGGTCCGCGAAATCAGGGATTTGGTGGAACAACACCGCCGAATGGACGAGGCATCGTCGGACCAGTAAGCTCCGGCGAAGCCGGGAGAGCAGTGCCATGGCAAAGAAGATGTACTACAACGAGGACGAGGCCAGGCAGACGCTTGGCGTTGACGACCAGCGCCTGGAGCAACTTATCAGCGAAGGTCGCCTGCATGCCTACCAGGACGGTCAAAAACGGATGTTCCGCACGCAGGATGTTGACCAGCTTGCCGAGACGCTGGCGAGCGAGCAGACCGGCCAGGATGAGGATATGGAAGAGATCGAGCTTTCGCCGGCGGATTCCGCCGGTGGCATCGATCTCTCCGGGGACACCTCGGCCGGTGAGGGCGGCAAGGAAGACACTGTCATTACCTCCGAGGGCGTGAGCGTCTTCGACGAGGAGGACTTGGATGTTGATTCCGCCGACCCGATGGCCAAGACGCAGATAGCCCCGTCGCTGGAGGACCAGCAGAACCTCGAGAACGTGGGCACCGGGTCGGGCTTGCTGGACCTGACACGCGAGAGCGACGATACCTCGCTGGGCTCGGAGGTGCTCGGTCAGATAGACATGGAAGATACTTCCGCCTCGCAGGTGGTCGGCTCCAGTATTTCCGAGGCGGTCTCTGAGCCACAGCAGGCCGCCGAGCCGACGCAGCAGGCCTACCCTCAGGCCCAGCCGGCCGCCATGGCGGCGCCACCGGACAGCAGCGCCGGTTTGTTCGCCGGTTTCCTTGCCGGCTGCGCCATCCTGGCGGTGGTGCTGACGTCGGTGGTGATGGCCGGTATGATACGTGTGCTGCCCGGCTACGTGGAGTACATGAAGAACAACATGATGATCGTTATGGGCGGCGCGGCCGGGCTGCTGTTGGTCACCGCTGTCATCGGATACTTCGTCCGCAAGCCGTCGGCGACGGGCCAGCAGGGCTGAACGGCGCCGCGGTTCGACTGAGATACCGCACATCGACCAGCGACTCTGCAACATGAAAGGATTGTCACTATGACAGGACGGACCTTGGCGATGGGAAGCGTGCTGGGGGTTGTATTGGCCTCGGCGTTTGTTACCGGCGGCTGCGTGCCTCAGGCGGAATACGACAAGGTCGTGGCCGCCAACAGGCGCGCCAACGAGCAGTTGCTTCAGTGCCAGGAGGCGCTGGAGAACACCGACTCGCGGATGGGGCAGTTGCGGGAGCAGTTGAGCGAGCGTGACGCCGCACTGCAGTCGCTGCGCCGCGAAAAGGAAGTCCTCCAGCAGGCGAAGGACGACCTTCAGGACAGCTTCGATAAGCTTCAGGAGCTATACGACAAGGCGGTGGCCGATGCCAGTCAGCCGCAGGAATTGCCTCCTTTCACGCTTCCGCAGGAGTTGGATGAGGACCTCCGCGCGTTCGCACGACAGCATCCGGATATGGTCGAGTACTTGCCCGAGTACGGCATGGTGAAGTTCCGCAGCAACGACCTGACCTTCGAGCGCGGCAGCGACGAAGTCAGGGCCGAGGCCTCTGACGCCCTGCAGCAGTTCGTGGACATTGTCACGACGCCGGCGGCCGAGCAGTTCCACGTGTACGTCGCCGGACATACCGACGATATACCCATCCGTCGGCAGGAGACATTGCGGCGGCACCCGAACAACTGGTACCTCTCCGTGCACCGCGCCGTGGCGGTCCAGGAAGTGCTTGAGGACGCCGGTTTGAACCCCGGACGCATCGGCGTAATGGGCTTCGGGGAGTATCACCCCATCGAGCCGAACGAACCTGACCAGGGCGGCAACCCGGCGAACCGGCGCGTCGAAATCTGGCTCGTTCCCCCGGAGCGGTTCCTTACGCAGGAGGCCGACCTGGGCCAGGCACAACAGCAAAACACCGTCTCCGGGTCGTCAGCGGAGAACACACAGAAATAACCCAAGCGGAAAAGTGATACAGACACCGGCCCCGGCGACCACTATGCCGGGGCCGATGTTTTTCTGCCGCGGTCAGATCGCACCTGTAAATGATGCAGACGGCCAGGACATTTCTTAGGCGAATTGCGGCTGTAGCGACCGCGACGTGGACCGGCGTCGTCCTGCTAATGGCTCTGACGGTTTACGTGGCCGTGGCGTCCATAGTCGCCGCCACCGGCGACGGGTCCGTTAATCTGTACCGTTACCCTCTGCTGTTGGTGCTGGCTACGGCGATGTGCGCGAACATGCTGGCGGCGACGTTCACGCGCGTGCCCACCACCGTTGCACACATGGGAGCGTTTCTGGCGCACGGCGGGGTGGTGATTCTGGCGGTCGGTGCGGCGACCTTCGCCTTCGGCAGAGTGCGCGGCGACATGCTGACCGTAAGGACGCCCGACGGCTGGACGCCCGTCAACGCCTTCCACGTCGAAGGCAGCTACGCCGTCTATCTGTCCGCCGGTGACGCGGGGGAATTTGATCAGACCTCCATCGATCCCGACGCAATCGCCGCCGGGGGCGCTCAGCAGCTCAGGGTTGCCGACGAGGACATCCGGGCCGAAGCCGTCGATTACAGCGACAGCACAGCTTTGCTGCCCGTGCTGTGGCTGCAGATAGGCGAGGGCGGCGAGCAGCGCCGCGTGGAACTGCCCGCGGGAACCGGCCCGCAGAGACGCATCGAGACCGACAGCTACGTAATTGCCTACCGGCCGGACGTTCCGTCTTCCGCGGCCGGGCGTTTTGTCGCCGAAAGCGGACCCGTAGAGGGCGTGCCCGAGGGTAAGGACCTGGTCCTGATTGTCGGCGGCGACGACGAACTACCGGTGGCCCTGACAGCATCGCCCGACGGCGAACGCGCACAACGCCGTCTCGCCGTTGGCGAGTCGGTGGCCCTGACCATCGCCGGCGAGCCGCTTTCGCTGCGGCTTTTGGCGAGTGTTCTTCGCCCGCCGGCCGAAGCCCTGGGCGACGCGCCCGCGGGTCGGGCAGTGGCGGTGCGCATCATTCGAGGCGATTGGGAAGCCACAACGTGGGTGCCGTTCGCGGATTTCACGGAGCTTGCGGCGGGCGAGCGTCTGTGGACGCCGGACGGGCAGGTGCGTCTGCATTTCTCACGGCGGCGGGTCTCTCTGGGCGGTGTTCTGCGGATCCGCAGTACCGAGTACTACACGCAGCCCGGCTCGGTGGTGCCCCGCGATTTTCGCTGCGACGTTGTCATCGACACCCCACAAGGCCGGCGGGAGACGGTCCTGGGCCTTAACCGCCCGGTGCGTATTGGTCCGCTGCAAATCAGCCAGGGCACGTGGCTGCCCGATCCGCGCCGGCCGACGCGGATACAGCTGCTGGTCAGCTCGCGGCCGGGTTTGAGCGCGGTGTGGATCGGCTGTGCCCTGACCATTGCGGGTCTGATGTACGCGTTCTACGTCAAGCCGGTTGTCCTGCGGCGAAAGGGGCGGCGAACATGACCGGCAGGACGGTGGCCACATTGCTGATGACCGCTATGCTGGCGGCTCCGACCTTCGCCGCCGACGGTGTATTCGACGCCGAAACGACGGCCTTTCTCGCCGAGGCAGAGACGTCAGAGCTTGCGACTATGGGGGTTCTCTACCGAGGCCGGCTGGCCGTGTTGGACACCGTTGCCCGCGAGCAGCTCGGCCGCGTGGGCCTGGAGGACCTGCCTGCGGATGTTTCGCCCTCCGCGGCTTTCCTGGAGCTGTATTTCAACGCCGGTGACTATCTGGACAGGCCGGTCCTGGCCGTTTCGTCCCAACCGTTGATTCAGGCGATGGCCGAACGGTTGGACGAGCAGACCGCGGCAACGCTCCGGGACACACACCGCCTTCCGCCCGCGTGTCTGGTGGATGAACAGGCGCTTGAAACCATGCTCTCGGCCGGTCGGGCTACCATGGACGACTACCGGCGATCGGCGGACGTGCCATCCCTCGCCGGCGCACTGGGAGAACTGAGCTCCCAGCCCGGCTTGCGGCTGCCCATGGAGCGTTTGGCGGCGGGCTATGGCGCCTTTCTGGGCAGGGGGCTGAGCGCGGCCGCCTGCGTGGGAGAGGGCAGGTGGACCGCGGCGGATAACGTGCTCGCCGGCAGCGATAGGGTGGCTCCGGAAGTTATCGACGCCTGGCGGGCTCTTCGCGACGCATGGCGGCGGCGAGACGCGGACGGCGTATCCTCCGCGGCCCGGGGCCTGGCGGAGGTCCAGAAGGCCCTGGCCGGTGAGAGGTACGCATCGGCCACTGTCAGAAAGGCCGAAATCCTCTACAACCGCATGGGGCAGTTCAGCTTCGTCTGGGTCGGCTTCGCTGTCGCGATAGTCCTGTGGATACCCGCGACGGTGCGGAGCCGGCGGCGGTTCCGTCTGCCCGCCTTGGCTCTTATGGGCCTGTCTGCCCTGTTGCTGGCGGTGGCCTTCGTCATACGCTGGCTCATCAGCGGACGGGGATGGCACATGCCTCCGGTGCTCAACCAGTTCGAGGCGGTAACGGCGTCGGCTCTGCTGGCGGCGGTAATCGCACTGGCGCTGGAGGTGTGGCGGAAGCGGGGGGCGCTGGGGTTGGCAGGGAGTTTCTACGCGGCCGTCGCCATGCTGTGCGCTTTCTGGATGCCCGGACGTATGGGCGCCGACGTGGCGGCCACCCACGGACTGCTGGACTCGCCGCTGATGGCCGCCCACGTGGGCGTCATCATCGCCGGACACGCGGCCGTGGGCATGTCCTTCGTCATCTCGCTGGTGTACCTGATGGCCGCGGCAGTGCGGGGTCGTGCTAGCGAGCTGGCGCGCGATATCGACCGCTGCAACGTCATCGTGGTGCACATTGCCACCTGGACGCTGGCGCTGGGTATAGTGCTCGGTGCGCTTTGGGGAGACGTCGCCTGGGGCAGATGGTGGGGCTGGGACGCCAAGGAAACCTGGGCTCTGATAACGTTGCTGGTATATATCACGACCATTCACGTCCGCCTGGCGGCCCGGCCGCGGCGACGCGCCCTGTTGACCGCGGTGGGCTGCGTAATCGCCACGGCGGTCATGCTATTCAACTGGATCGTGGTGAACTATTACCTTACGGAGCTGCACGGCTACGCATAGCCATTGCTGATTGCGGATGAGGCCATGGCTTCAGCCATGGTATCAGGCGGCGGCTGTGATTATGCGAGGGCGTTTTAACGCCCTTTCTCCCGGCCGGGATAAACCCGTTAAAACCGGCTGGAGTGCGGAATATACGGCGGTCCCGGACACCACGGCTGAAGCCGTGGCGTTAGCGCCTTTGCTCGTCTCGGTCTTCGCGGCGGTGCTGGCGGAACACCAGGCGGATGGGAACCTCCGCAAACGGCAGACGCTCCCGGAGGCGATTCAGTACGAACCGCTGATAGCTGCGGTCGAACAGAGCCATGTCATTCACGAAGCAGACTATTGTTGGCGGGCACGTCTCGACCTGCGAGGCGTAGTACACCTTGGGCCGTCGCGAGCCCGCCGAGGACTGCTGAAGCTCCATTATCTCCTCGACGACCTCGTTGAGCTTCCCGGTGGGCACGCGCGTCTGGGCCTGGGCGAACAGCTCGCCCGCCAGACGGACCGTCTCGACTACGTTCGTGCCGTCCTTTGCGGCCGTCAAGCTTATCGGTGCATACGAAAGCTCCGGGAACTTCTTGGCGAAGTACTCCGCGTAGTCCTGCCCCTCCGCGACGCCGGCGGCCAGGTCCCACTTGTTCACCACCAGCACGACCGGCTTGTGCTGCTCGATGATCTGCCCGGCCAGCTCCTTGTCCACCTGCGAAACCTGGACCGACGCGTCAATCATCAGCAGCACCACGTCCGCGCGACGCACCGACCGCAGCGCACGGTGCCGGCTGAAGAACTCCACGCCGCCGGGCGTGCGGCTCTTTTTGCGGACGCCGGCGGTGTCGATGACGGTCACGCGGCTGCCGTCCAGACCCACGGTAACGTCCACGCTGTCGCGGGTGGTCCCCGGCGTTTCGGAGACGATCACGCGGTCCTCGCCCGCCAGGGCGTTGACGAAGGTGCTCTTGCCGGCGTTGCGCTTGCCGACTACCGCGATTTTCATGACCGGCTCGGCTTCGGCGCGTCCGCTCCGGCCGGCGAGTCGCTTCCGCATTTCCGCCAGCAGCGTGTCGATGCCCGTCCCCTGAAGAGCTGAAACGCTCAGCGGCTCGCCGAATCCCAGCCGGTGCAGTTCGCCGACGTCGGTGACCATGTCCTCGCTGTCCACCTTGTTGGCTACCAGCAGCACGTCGGCGTCGCTGCGGCGAAGTGTCTCGGCTACGCGCTCATCCAGCGGCAGCACGCCTTCGCGGGCGTCCACCGCGAACAAAATCAGGTCGGCCTCGCGGATGGCGTATCCGATCTGACCCTCGATGTGCTCGGTCAGGCGGTCCGGGTCGTCCACGCCCATGCCGCCGGTATCGACCAGCTCCACGTAGTCGCCGTCCTCGACGTCCGGCTCCAGCGGACACGGCGCCGAGACGCGGTCCCGCGTGACGCCGGGCGTCGGGTCCACGATGGATATCCGCCGGCCCACAAGGCGGTTCAGCAGACTGCTTTTTCCGACGTTGGGCCGGCCTACTATTGCCACAACCGGTAATGCCATAGTCGCGGCATTCTACAGCAAAGCCGGTGTTCTGCGGAACCGCGGCTTTGGATGTTTGCCGAAAGAGCCGCCGGCGGTTACAAAATATCACCCGGCCGTCAAGGCGGCCTGTGCGTTTCTCCAGAGGGTGAGGCAACTATGGAATGGTTTATCACGGGATTTGTGCTCGGAGCGATTCTCGGCGCCGCGGTGGCGGTAGTGGTGGGCGTAATTCGCGGTCGGGCCGCACAGAAGCACATGCGCGAGGCGTTCGCGTCGCTGGCCGCAGAGGCCCTGGACGCCAACGCCCGACGCCTGACCGAATCGACCGGGGCGGAGCTGGAGGGCAAAAAGGCACTCATCGACCAGTCGGTCAAGGCGATGAACGAGCGCCTCGAGCAGGTCCGCCAGTATCTTCAGAAAGTCGAGGCCGACCGCAGGCAGGACTTCGGCCGGCTCAGCGGCTCGGTGCAGTCCCTCGCGCAGACCACCGGCGAGCTGCACAAGATGCTCGCCAGCACCCAGCGCCGCGGCGCGTGGGGCGAGCGGATGGCCGAGGACGTTCTGCGATTGGCGGGCTTGCAGGAGGGCGTCAACTACGTAAAGCAGTCCGCCGCCGAGGCCGAGCAGGGCAGGCCGGACTTCACGTTCTTTCTGCCCAACGACCTCAAGGCCAACATGGACGTGAAGTTCCCCCTGGAGCACTACAAGAGCTACCTCGACGCCGAAGACGACGCCACGCGGCAACAGCAGCTCAGCCGGCTCGTCCAGGCGGTGCGCAACCAGATAAGGGGCATCTCGAACCGCCAGTACATCGACACCAAAGGCGGCACGGTCCCGTACGTGATCATGTTCATACCGGCCGAGCAGGTCTATTCGCTCGTGCTGGAGACCGAGCCGGACCTTATCGACGAGGCGCTGGACAGGCAGGTGGTGCTCGCCAGTCCGCTGACGCTGTACGCGATGCTGGCCGTCATTCGTCAGGCGGCCGAGCAGGCGAACATCATGCGGACGGCCGACGAAGTCATCGCTCTGCTGGGGCAGTTTCACAACCAGTGGCAGCGGTACAACGAACAGGTCGATAAGCTCGGCCGGGCTATCGAGAGCACCTCCCGCGCCTTCGACGAGCTGAAAACCACGCGGAGCAACATGCTCGAAAAGCCGCTGGAGAAGATTGAGCAGCTCCGCCAGGACCGCGGCCTGCCGGACGAGTCGGAATCTTAGTGTGATTCGGCCAGGCGCCCTGCTCCTGTGTAGTGGGTGGCATGCTCCTGCGGCAGCAGGAGCATGTTGACGCACGTTGAACATGCATGTCCCTGCGAGCAACGGCAGGGACATGGCACCTGCGGCGAAGTTGTTTCGTGCTTCGGATTCCGTCTTTCCCCTAACTTGTTCTGTCTCTCGCCGTGGAGTTCCCTCTGCGTTAAAATGGACGTGTCGATTTCGGAAGGTTTTTCATGGCAAAGGTGAAGCTACAGGTTGCTCTGGACTTTGTGGAGCTTTCGCGTGCGATGGCCGTCGCGGAGGCGGCCGTCGCCGGCGGGGCCGACTACCTCGAAGCGGGCACACCGCTGATAAAGTCCGAGGGTCTGGAGGCGGTGCGGAAACTGCGGGAGAAGTTCCCGGAGGTGCTCATCGTCGCAGACCTGAAGACCATGGACGCCGGGCGCATCGAGGCGGAGTCGGCCGCCAAGGCCGGCGCCGACGTGATGACCGTCCTGGGTGGCGCATCGCCGGGCACAATCCGTGAGTGCGTCGAGGCCGGTCGGCACTACGGACTGAAGGTTGCGGTGGACCTGCTGGGCGTCCCCGAGCCGACAAAGCTTGCCGGCGAGCTTGCGGAAATGGGCGTCGCCTGGCTGGATGTGCACTGCGCCATCGACGACCAGATGGAGGGTCGCGACCCGTTCGCCACGCTGAAGGCAGTCCGGTCGGCGTCGTCGCTGACGCTGGCGGTCGCCGGTGGAATAAACTCCGAGACGGCGCCCCAGGCCGCCGAAGCCGGTGCGGACGTGGTAATCGTCGGCGGCGCCATCACCAAAGCACACGATCCCCGCGCCGCCACCGCGGATATCCGCCAAGCGCTGGATACCGGCGCAGGCGTCGAGACCGAATACTTCAAACGCTCCACGGCCGAGACTGTCCGAGAGGTGCTCTCGCGCGTGCGGACGTGCAATCTTTCCGACGCCGCGCACCGTCGGCCTTCGCTGGAAGGGCTGCGTCCGCTTGCGACGGGTCAGTTCGCCTGCGGACCGGCGGTTACCGTAAGGACCGTTCCCGGCGACTGGGCCAAGCCGGTCGAGGCCATTGATATGGCGAAGGAAGGCGACGTGCTGGTGGTGGATGCCGGCTCTCGGCCGCCGGCTGTGTGGGGGGAGCTTGCCAGCGAGAGCGCAAAGAACGCCGGAGTTGCCGGTCTGGTCGTCGAGGGCGCCGTCCGCGACAGCGGCGACATCCGCAAGCTGGGCTTTCCCGTCTGGTCGCGACAGGTCTCCAGTAACGCCGGCGACCCCAAGGGCCTCGGCGAGATTAACGGACCTGTCGTAATCTGCGGGCAGACCATACTGCCTGGCGACTGGATACTCGCCGACGACGACGGCGTGATGGTGATACCGGCGGCAAGGGCTGCCGAGCTTGCCAACCGCGCCGCCGACGTGCTGGAAGGCGAGAACCGGATTCGCGCTGAGATACGCGACGGAAAGACCACGCTGGCGAAGGTGGTCAACCTGTTGCGATGGGAGCAGAAAGGTCACGGCCGTGCCGACTGACGACGCATTGAGAAAAGCCGGGCAGGACCTGCTGAACCGCATTGAGGCGGTTATGGAAGAGGTGGACTGGGGCCGCATCGTCGAGCTGGCTCAACTGCTTCCGACGGCCCGGCGGACCTTCCTTACCGGTGCGGGGCGGAGCGGTCTGGTCGCCCGCAGCTTCGGTATGCGGCTGATGCACGCGGGCCTGCCGGCGTATATTCCCGGCGAAACCATCACCCCGGCGACCGGCGAGGGCGATTTGCTGGTGGCGATAAGCTGTACCGGCGAGACGGGACTGACGGGCTACTTCGTCCGCCGGGCGCGGCAGCTGGGTGCACGTGTCGTGGTGGTAACCGCGAACGAGTCTTCCACGCTCGCCTCCCAGGCCGACGAAGTCGTGCTCATCCCCGCCAGTGCGGAGAATATCGTCATCCGGGCGGCCGTCTTTGAGCATGCGACGAGCTTGTGCCTCGATGCGGTCTTCAACGTGCTCTCGGAGCGCCTGAAGCTGGACATGGAAACCTACCGACAGCGACACGCCAACCTGGAGTAGGCAATCACCAAGGCCATCAAGGCCACCAAGTCCACAAGCAACAAAGGCGGCAGAACCCGATGCATAAGTGGCTGCCGGTTACGGCTGAAAGCCGGTGTAATCAAGCGTTCTTCGACGTCTCATTATCCCCGCTTGCGTCGATTTGGCGGTGAATGTAGTCCCAGACTGCATCCCCGAGCGCTTCGGCACCGAGGTTGGAGCAGTGGCGCTTGTCCTCGCTGAGGCCCCCCAGCGCCGTCTCTACGGTGTCGGCGGTGATGGCGTCGGCGTCGTCGATGTGTTTGCCCCTGGCCAGCTCCGTCACGACCGAGCCGCACGCGATGGCCGTCGGGCAGCCGCGGCACTTGAAGCGGATGTCCTCGATGTGCTCATCCTTCACGCGAATCCATATCCGCATCACGTCGCCGCAGCTTTCCGCGCCGGCGGTGCCCACGCCGTCGGCGTCTTCCAGCTCGCCGACATTCCTTGGCCGGCGGAAGTGGTCCATCACGATGTCGCTGTAGGGGGTGTCGGATTTCATTAAGATTAGTCCTGCTTGTGTTTCCTCAGGAGCTGCTCAAGGTCTCCAGGCGGGGTGAAGATATATTTGCCGTTTCTCATTGCTTTGCGGAGAAGTCCGCGGTCAGCCAGGTCAAGCAGGTCCGATCTGGCGGTCTGATATACCACGCCGTGACTGTTCATGTGAGAGCGGATGGTGTAAAGCGTGTTGGGGTGTCTCAGGGCGTGCGAGAGCAAAGCCAGTTGCCTGTGATTGAAGGCCTCTGAAGAGCGTATCAAAGACTCGATCCTGCGAATCCTTTCCGTCGTCTGCTTGATGTATTCGCGAAGCTGGTCTATCGCCTGCTCGAGCACATTCAGATGGAAGATGATGAAATAGGTCAGGTCGTTGTCGTCGGTCTCGCTGTACAGGAAAGCCCGCTCGTACTTTGCGAAAGACTTTCTGATTATGGGCGAAATAGCGATGAATTCCGCAAGCCAGTACGTCTCGTGCAGCATCGACCAGTAGAACAAGCTTCGGGCGCACCTGCCGTTGCCGTCAACGAAGGGATGATCGTATGCCAGCCAGAAGTGAAGAATAATGGCTCGCAAGACCGGGTGCACGAAGCCCGAAGGCGTCTGGCCGTTGGCGAAGCGGCACATCAGCTCCACGCGATTGGGAAGCTCTTTGGCCGGCGGGGGCGTATGCAGCACCTCGTTGTCATTGTCGATTACCTGCACCGGTTCTGTTTCATCCCGGTAGCGACCGACGGCGGAAGTGTTGTCGATCGCATTTTCGGTAACGATCCTGTGCAGCTCAAAAAGCAGTTCCGGGCTTAGCGGTTCATCGCGCAGTTCGCGAATACTTTGCATCGCTCGATAGTTGTTCAGTATCATCTGTTCGCCGCGATCGCGAGGGGGTCTGCCTGTCCGGATCATTTCTCGTGCGACCGGACGGGTTGTTCCAGCGCCCTCCAACTGGCTGGATGTGATGGCCTCCTCGATCAGTGACCGAATAACGTACCTGTCGCGAGTGTCGGGACTTAGTACGCTTGGTTCGGTGACACTAATGTGACCGCCCAGTTCTTTGTCTATGTGGTGGAGTTTCTCAAGGACAATCGTCGGAAGCCCAAACCTGAACGGCTTGCCTTGGGTATCTCGTAGCGGCAGTTCGCGCATGCCGGTCCGCGCGAGTTTTATCGCCAGCCACCATTGCTCGTGCGTAAGGCCGTCGGGTGAACGGCGATGGCGTAGCTCGTCCCAGTGGAAATAGTGGTTGTCACCGGCCACCGTCTGCGAGGCGGCAAAGACGCGGGACATCAGTGACCGGTCTCGCGAAGCACTCTCAAAGAGCGTCCCAAATTCCGGTGGCTTCTTTGGTTTCCTCATCGCGTTCCCAGGGCGTATGTAAACCGCCTGTACCACTTATTGTAAGGACCCTCCTACTAATTTGCCACTATTTAGTAGCATTTTAGTAGGTCTATGGTCTCCCGGGACGCGATTGCCGGAACCAACGCCCTTTATGTGGGGTCTGCTGGCCAGAAATGCCCTACATGTCGTGGTCATCCGAGGGGTGTCCGACGGGCAGTATGTACAGGGGTCGGTGGTCTTCCGGCAGGGTCAGTATACCGGCTACCTGCTCGTCGCGGAACGCGCCGACGGGCACCGCTGCGAGGTCCATGGCGGTGGCCGCCAGCAGCAGGTTCTGAGCGGCGTGCCCGGCCTCCATCCAGACATACCTCCGGCCCCGCTCGCCGTACTTGCCTTGCGTGCGATCAAAGACGCCCGCGAAGACGAAAACGGCCGGTGCGTTGCGGACCCACGGCTGGTTCAGAGCGGCCGCCGAGAGGCGGCTGCGGACGTCGCCGGAGGCATGCGGCTGGAGGGCGTTCCGCTCAGGAATGTAGCGTGCTACGCCCTCCGGCCTTACCACGTAAAGCTCCAGCGGGTACAAAGCGCCGGCCGACGGCGCAGTGCGGTATCCCCGCTGCGGTTCGGTAATGCCCTGCGCCGCCCAGCAGAGAGCGGCTATGTGTTTCGCCGTCAGCGGCTCGTCGGTGTACCGCCTTACCGACCGTCGCGTCGAAAGGGCCTTTTCAAGCGGCATCCGCATCTCCTCCCGGGCTTCAGGCAGCGGCTGGGGGTCCGGAGTGTCGTTGGCCGAAACATGCACGGCCGCCAGCGCTACCAGCGCCGCCACCACCGTCGTGACAGAAGCGACTGTAAGTAGTTTCCTCCGGCTCATGGTCAAGCTCCATCCCGCCCGTCTTGATTCGGGCGCACTTTCATGTTAGAGGCCTGCAAGCGCGCTACCAAGTTTCTCTTGAGGACCCTTATATGCCTGCCGAAGAGCTGCTGATACCCGTGCGACAGTGCCGCAAGGCCGAGGGGGTGATAGACTGGCCTGAAGGTCCGCTCCTGGCCGCCGCAGAAGACGCCGACCGCCTGCCGCTTGAGCAACTGGCCGCCGACCTGCGCCGCCTGGGGCTGAAAGCGCGGGTCGCACCGGGCGGGACGGGCGCATCGGCCGTCACCGTCGCGCGCGACAGTTCCATCAGCGGCCCGGAGGCGTACCGTCTGACTGTCGGCAAAAAGGGCATCCGCGTACTGGCTTCCGGCGACGCCGGCGCCTACTACGGCCTGCAGACTCTGCGCGACCTGCTGGCCGTTCACGGTCCGGCCATTCCGTGCTGCCGAATCGACGACGAGCCGGACTTCTCCCGCCGGGGTGTGTACCACGACTGCTCACGCGGCAAGGTGCCAACCGTCGATACGCTAAAGCAACTCATAGAGCGCCTGGCACACTGGAAGGTCAACGAGCTTCAGCTCTACGTCGAAAACGTCTTTTGCTTCCGTCGGCATCCTGAAATCGGCCGGGGCTACAGCCCGTTCACGGCCGGAGATTTCCTGGAGCTGCAGGAGCATTGCCGGCGGCATCACGTGCGGTTTGTCGGCTCGCTGGCGAGCTTCGGGCACATGGAGAAGATCCTCCGCATTCCGAAGTTTCGCCGGCTGGCGGAGCTTCCGGGCTACGGCGGCCACCCCGGCGGGACCACGCTTTGCCCGACCGACCCGGACGCGCTGCGGTTTATCGGGCAGCTTTACGAGGAATTCGTCCCGCTGCTGGAGGCGGAGGACTTCAACATCTGCTGTGACGAGACGTGGGAGCTGGGCAAGGGTCGCAGCCGGGAGCGTGCGGAGAAAATCGGCGTCGGGCGTTTGTACCTGGAGTTTGTGCTGAAGCTGCATGAGTTGTGCCGCCGCTACGGCAAGAGGACCAATGCCTGGTCGGACATCGTCATGCAGCACCCCGAGCTTCTGGGAGAGCTTCCCGACGAGTTGGTTCTGCTGAACTGGGACTACAGCGCCGGCGGGCAGCGCGTCGCTCGCACCAGCGAGCTTGCCGAGGCCGGCAGGCAATTCGTGGTCTGCCCGGGCACCAGCGCCTGGCAGAGCCATGGCTCCCGCCTGGACAACGCGATCGCCAATGTGGCCGAGTTCGCCGAAGCCGGCCGACGGTATGGCGCCGAGGGATTGCTCAACACCGACTGGGGCGACAACGGACACCGCAACTTTTTGGGAGCGAGCTTGCACGGCTTCGTGCACGGCGCCGCGCATTCCTGGTACGGCAGGGGGGTGGACGACGCGACGTTCACCGAGCGATTCTGCCGGCAGGCGCTTGGCGACGGCGACGGAAAGCTCACGGGCGCGGTGCGGCGCCTGGGCACGACGTATCACGACGCGGCCGGCGGGAGCGGCGACAATTGCGCTCTATACCACGCACTTTTCGAGCCGCTGCTGCCGCGGCCGCGTAAGCGCAGCCGAATCGATCGTCTGGACGGGGACGGGCTGGAGCGGATAATCGGCGATTTGTCGCAGAATGGCTTCATCCCGCGACCTGCGGAAAAACTGGACGAATTCGAGGCGACGGCGGTCCGCGAACTGGCCGTTGCGGCGGAAATGGACGTGCTGGCGTGCCGGCGGGCGTTGGTTGCAAGGCGGCTGCGAGACGGCGGCCGTGTCCGGCCGGCGGAACTGAGGCGCCTTGCGGATGAGTCGGCGCGCGTGGCGGAGCACTTCCGCCGGCTCTGGATGGTCCGGAACCGCCCGTCGCGGCTGTGCGACAACATGGCGCGTTTCCGGAGGATAGAGCGGGAGGCCCGCAAGCTGGGGCGGTGACGGGCCTTCCACTCTCCCGGCGGTGCGTGTACGCTCGTGGTGGAGGTACAGACATGGCAGACGTGCAACTGGGCGTAATCGGCGCGGGCAACATGGCCGAGGCGATGGTCCGCGGAGCCATCTCCGCAGGCGTGCTGCAAAGCGGCGAGATAATAGCGGCCGACCCCGACGAATCGCGGCGACGGCTTTTTGCCGAAGAGCTGGGCGTGGAGGCGACCGCCGAGAACGCTGCGGCCGCCGGTGCTCCGCGCGTCCTGCTGGCCGTCAAGCCGCAGCAGGTTTCGGGCGTCCTGCAGTCCATCGCGGCGCACGTCCGCGAGGACGCTACGGTGATAAGCATCGCCGCCGGAGTGAGCACGTCGGCCATCGACGCAGCCCTGGGCGGCAAGGGTCGCATCGTGCGCGTCATGCCGAACACGCCGATGCTCGCCGGTGCGGGCATGTCTGCACTGGCGGCCGGACCAAGGGCGACGGAGTACGACCTGGACTGGACGCGCCGACTGCTGGAAGCCGCCGGAAAGGCCGTGACGGTTTCGGAAGAGATGATGGATGCGGTGACGGCCGTGTCCGGCTCGGGACCGGCGTATTTCTTCTACCTTATCGAGGCGATGGTTGCCGCCGGTGTCGCCGAGGGTCTTCAGGAGCAGACGGCGGCTCTGCTGGCGCGGCAGACCTGCCTGGGAGCGGCGAAGCTGCTGGAGGAAACCGGCGAAAGCCCGGAGACGCTCCGTGCCCGCGTGACCAGCCCCGGCGGAACCACTCAGAAGGCGATAGAAACGCTCGACGCCGCCGGCGTGAGGGACTCGCTGATCGCGGCCGTCCGCGCCGCGGCCGCTCGCAGCCGGGAATTGGGCGGTTAGTTTCTTGGGCCGCAGAGACGCAGAGAACGCAGAGGGGTAGATATGTTTTCAGAGAAGGGTTACTGCGGGTTGTTTAGGTCAGAGCCGTCTTAAACGCAGCGCGTAGATCGGGCATATCTGCCCGACGGCTCACTTTCGTATGTACTCGCTG
Organism: Phycisphaerae bacterium; assembly: GCA_049975485.1. Classification (GTDB taxonomy): domain Bacteria; phylum Planctomycetota; class Phycisphaerae; order SM23-33; family SM23-33; genus PUND01. The sequence continues at coordinate 128,723 of JBNGDC010000001.1, forward strand.
GCCAGGATGAAGAACACGGCCGCCGTCCATGTGTAGGCGCGATCGCGGAGGCCTTCGCCGGTGAGTGCGTCGAAGTTCTCGGCCATTCCTGAGGCGGCGCAGGTCCGGCAGAAGCGGCCGGCGATGTCGGCGGCCAGTTCCTTCTCGCCCAGCTCGGTCAGTGCATCGACGAGCACCATCGTCGGCGGCGCCCAGATGGGACCCCGCCAGTAGCCGTTCGGCTCGTACAGCGGGCTGTTGGGGCTTTCGGTCGCCAGCCCGTGGTCGGTGAGGAATCGCCCGGGCTGTTTGAGACCGTCGATAAGCTTCCGCCGGATGTCTTCGGGCAGTCGCTCGCCCAGCACCAGCGGCAGGAACACCAGCAGCGTGTCGCCCTCGTCGGCGGTCTCATGCGTGCCGGACTGCGGCGCGGTGAAGCTCTCACCGTTGAACGAATGCTCCAGCAGCTTCTCGACCAGCTCGTCGGCCCGGCGGGTCCACCCGGCCGACTCGTCGTCCAGGCCCAGCTTGCCGGCGATCTCCGCCAGCACGTCCATCTGCACGGCCAGGTAAGCGGCCAGGTCCGGTCCCTCTATAGGCGGGCGGATGGCGAAGCACGTGGCGTTGTCCCAGCCGGAGTCGTTGCCGTGGTCGTACTGGGGCAGGCCGTCGCCGTCGCTGTCGCGGTACTCGAACCACCATTCGGTCCAGCGGGACAGGGGGCGATAGACTTCCCGCAGACGCTCTTGGCTTATCAGGTTGCTGTGTCGCATCATCCACCGCAGCGCCCAGCCCTGGATGGGCGGCTTGACGTAGTTCCACTGCCAGTGGTGGTCGGAGACGAAGTCGGGGAAGTGCCCGGCGGCGCTCTGGATGTCGAACATCAGCATCACCTGGTCCCAGGCAAGGTCCGGGTGGCTGTCGGCAAGGGCCATCGCGTTGAACAGGTAGTCCCAACTGAAAACGCGGTCCATGTGGTTCTTGGACATCAGGATCCCGCGTCGGGTCAGGAACCCCTCCGGCGGGACCGTCGCCGACCAGAGCACATATGCGGCCAGGTCGCCGGCTTCGGCGAGGTCGCCGGAAAGTTGCGGCAAGCGGCGGCGCCAGGCGCCGAACTCCTCGCCGACGGCGGAGACGCACTGGTCGAACGAACGCTCGTGGTCGCCTGTGCGGACAGCGTAGGGGCACTCGTCGATGGCCGCCTCCAACCGCCCGTCGGTGTCCGGGGCGAAGTCGGCCGTTATGCTAAGGCAGCGCTTCTCCTGCCAGGGCGCATCGACCGACAGGTTCCCAACCAGCGGCGTCAGCAGATACTTGCTCAGCATGGAGCGGGCGTTTATCAGCCAGCGCCCGCCGCCGTAGTAGATGGCGTTGTCGGACGATTGCGGTTCCATAATCAACCGCAGCGTCACGCCCCGGCCCCGGATGCGCAGCAGATTCGGCTCCGGCAGGCACATCTCCACCCAGCCGGCGTCGGTATCCATCCGCAGGACGCTCTCGGTGGCGGTGGCTTTAAAGGGGACATCGGCGCCGTCGGCGAGGAGGCGCACGGCCAGCGCCTCGCGCCGACCTGGATAGCCGTGGACATTGCGGAGCCACAACTCTCCGTTGGGACGGCCGTCGCTGGGACGGATGCCGAACGACATGTAGGAGTCGGCGCGTGTAAAGGGGGTCTGCCGCAGGTCGATTTTCATGGGGTTACTCCGCCGGCCATGGCTCCAACGCGCCGCCGGCGTCGCGAATCTTCTGCTGGAGGGCTTTGATGTCGATGGCTCGTGTCTCGCCGGCGTCGCGCGCCAGAGCGGCCGCGTATCCCGCCGCCTCGCCTATGTTCATCACCACCGGCATGATCCGCAGCGACGAATGGGCGGCCGTGTCCGCGGAGATACCCCGGCCGGCGATGAGGAGGTTCTTCTTGTGCTTCGGCGTAAGCGCCCGGTAGGGGATCTGGAAATACTCTCCCGGCGGCATCGGCTCCAGGCGGGTCTCGCCGGGCTTCTGCCCGTGGACGTCGATATTGTACGAGCAGCACGCGACGGCGTCGTCGAAGCGGGCGCAATTCCGCCAGTCGTCCTCGGTGAGCATGTAGTCGCCGACGACCCGCCGCGACTCGCGTATGCCCACGTGGGCTCCGGTCTTCATCAGGCGGCAGTTCTCAAAGCCCGGCACGTTCGCCTTCAGCCAGGCGACGAAGTTCTCCACGCGGCGCCGGCCTTCTATTTCGGCTTTGCTGACGTCGAAGACATCCAGCGTGTCCCCGGGAATGCGGATGGCGTTAAAGTGCGTCAGCCCGCTGGGGGTGCGGTGCGCGGTGGAAAAGTGCGTGTTGATGAGCTTCGGCTCGTCCTTGTCGCCCTTGGGTACCATCTCGCGAAGGACCTGTCCGTTGAGCGGGCGGGATAGATCCTCTCCGGCGACGGCGAAGTTCAGCGTCATGGGCATCACGTTTCCGGACTCGTCGCCGATAAGTATCTCGCAGCCGGCGCGGTCGGCCAGCAGGCAATCGCCGGTGGAGTCGATGAAATAGTCGCCGCTTACGCGGATGGGTCCGCCGTTGTGCGCGAAGTAGCAGCCGGTGACGTTCGGACCGTCCACCTCCACGTCGAAAAGGGCGGCATGGAAGATTACGTCCACGCCCGCCTCGGTCACGAGGTCGTCCAGGACGAGTTTCATCGGCTCGTCGTCGAACCTCGGTCCGCCGCCTTTACGCAGTTCGATCGCGTCCCTGGCTACCATCCTGTCCTGCAGCTCGCTGAAAAGCCCGGCGTTTACGACCTTGCGAGGGGTGTTCTCGTCGCCGCGCGTGAAGTGCGACATGAACGGGTGAACGTACATCGTCGTCATGCCGCCGCCGAGACACCCTTCACGCTCGATGAGCAGCGTTTTGGCGCCGCTGCGACCGGCCGCCACGGCCGCTCCGACTCCGCCAGGCCCGCCGCCGACAACAACTACGTCGTATCCTTCGATCTCTTTCATGGCCTTGGAATGAACCTCCGTTGCCTTCTGAGGAAATTAAATCAGCCCCCAAGGGATACCACACCGCGTGTGGATTTCAAGCGGTTCCCCCACTTCGTCGTCGTGGCCGGGCGTTGACAGGCGCGGCCGCTGACGCTACACGGGGAGCTGCCCCGTCACTCGCGGCACAGGAGTCAACCATGCGACGGCCCAACATACTGCTGATTCATACCGACCAGCAAAGATGGGACGCCCTGGGCGCCAACGGCAACAGGGAGATAAAGACACCCAACCTCGACGCCCTCGCCGCCGGGGGAGTGAACCTCGACCACTACTTCGTGCAGAACCCGGTGTGCATGCCCAGCCGAATGTGTCTGTTGACCGGCCAGTATCCCTCGACGTTCGGGGCGTTGCGGAACGGCGTACCCCTTCCGGAAGACGCCGTCACGCTGCCGCGGCTGCTGGCACCCTACGGCTATCGCACGGCCAACATCGGCAAGCTGCACTTCATCCCCCATGCCTGCCGGGACCATCGTCGGGCTCACCCGTCCTACGGTTTCGACCACCTGGAGATATCCGACGAGCCGGGCGACTACGAGGACGCATACCGGGCCTGGATCAGAAGCGTCGCCCCCGAAGAGCTGGACCGGTCCTGCGTGGGCCTTTCTCCGGCGGCCGGAGCGTGGCAGGAAATGATGGGCATGGATGACGGTATAGCCCACCCCCAGCGTGGGGAGGAGAACCCGCGACCATGGCCCGGCCGTAGCGACTGCACACACACGGCCTTTGTGGCCGAGCAGACCATCGAGTACCTAAAGACCCATCGCGACCGCCCCTTCCTGTGCGTTTCCGGGTTCTATGCGCCGCATTCGCCCTGGGTGGTGCCGCAGGAGTTCCTGGACCTCTACGATGCGGCGTCACTGGGCGTGCCCGAATACCCGCCGGAGCTTCAGGCACAGCGGGGACAGCGCTTCAGCGACGATGCCCTGGGGGCCGCACGTCGCGGCTACTACGCGGCCGTCAGCGAGGTGGACCATCACGTCGGGCGCATACTGAAGTCGCTGGAGGAGCTGGGGCTGGAGGAGCAGACGATCGTCATCTTCACGTCCGACCACGGCGAGTGGCTGGGCGACCATCTGCGCTTCGCCAAGGGTTACCCCGCACACGACCCGGTCAGTCGGGTTCCCTTCATTGTCCGCTGGCCCGGCGCTGGCGTAACCGGAGGCCGGACCCTCGACGGGATATGTGAGTCGGTGGACGTGATGCCGACGCTGCTGGAATGGGCGGGTGTGCAACCGCCGCCGCACCTTCAGGGCCGGTTGCTGCCCGTCGCGGATGACGCCGTCGGCGGCCGTCCGTCCGCACTGACCGAAGGCGTGGGCTGGAAAACGCTCCGCACGCGCGACTGGCGCTACCTGCTGCACTCCGACGGACGCGAGATGCTGTTCGACCTGAGGCAGCCGTTTGGCGAGTACCACGATGTTTCCGGTGAAGCAGCCGTGGCCGATGCTCTGGGACAGCATCGAAGAGAGCTGGCGAGGCGGCTCATCGAACGCGACCTCGAAGGTGACCGCACCGCGCCCTATTGATTCTCAAAGACTTCTGCTGAGTGGATTTCCGAAAGGTTACAGACGCATGCACACGACAAGCTTCGAAGTCAAGACACACGACCGCGACGATTTTGTGGACATTACGTCCCAGGTTGCTGCCGCCGTCCGCGAGGCGGGAATCTCTGACGGGATGGTTACGGTGTACGTGCCTCATACCACGGCCGGGGTGACCATCAACGAGAATGCCGATCCCAGCGTGGTGCACGACATCATCGCCGCGCTGGACACCGCCGTTCCCTGGCGGCAGAGCTTCTACCGTCACGGCGAGGGCAACTCCGCCGCCCACGTGAAAAGCTCCCTGATGGGCTGCACCACGTGCATTCCCGTGCGGGAAGGGTCCATGACGCTGGGCACCTGGCAGGGCATATACTTCTGCGAGTTCGACGGTCCGCGCACCCGCCGCGTCTTGGTAACGGTTACAGGCGAATAGCCCAGGCCGTGCGGTGCCGGGTGGGGCGGTGGAGGATTCCGCGATTCCGCCGCAAATCGTCGGTGTTTCATAACCAGCGGCGCGGGCTTCGCGCCGTGGGCATTCCATACGGGTATCTTAAGGAGACTTCCCATGAACCGTTCTCTGACAATCGCTGCCGCGGTGGCAGTGGTACTGTGTGCAGCCGTCGTGGTGCAGGCCGGGCGGTTTGACCAGTACACACGTAAGTACCAGGAGCCACCCAACCCCGTGAACCTCCGGACGGCGTCTCTGCTGGGCGGGCCTGGAACGGAGTGGATTTCGGCAGCGGCCGTCCTTTCCGACGGCACCGTGGTGGCCGGCGGGACCGCATTGGGTCCGGTCCTGGAGGTCGCAGGCAGCGAGGTGACGGCGGTACTGGGAACGGATTCCGCCGAACCCGTGGGCTTTGAAGGAGACGACACGCCCCGTTGGGACGCCGAAGGCGGAACCGGCTTCGTGGTCTGGCTGTCGCCGGACTATCAGAACGTCGCCCGGGCCGTCCGCCTGCCGTGGCGGGCGGGAGGCGTTACCGACATGGTCGCCGGTGAAGACGGGGCCGTGTATATCACCGGCAAGACCGGCGAGACCTTCGATTCTCTGGGCGAAGCCGAGGACATTACCCCTTCCGACAGCGTGGCCGAGGGCGAGACGTGGGGCTACGTCGCCCGTTTGAACCGCTCCGGCGATCGCATTGAGTGGATAAAGCGTTTCCGCGACGCCTACAAAGGCCCGCGCCTGCGCATGAGGTCCGACGGGAACCTGTTCGTGGAAGCGGCCGACTTCTTCGTCCTGGCTCCCGACGGGCGGGTCGTCCAGGCCGTCGAAGGCCGCCGCACCAAAAGTTGGTATCGTGCGGTCGATCCCGACGACCTTACCCTGGCACTGGGCTACGATCGCAATACCCGTACCGGACGGGAACCGTGGCGGCAGCCGACGTTGTCCATAGTCGGGTCCGACGGTGAGTTGCGATTCGATTTGTATCAGTGGGATCCGAAGCTCGTGGGGACCGACCAGTACCGCCTGGTCAGCGACTCGTCCTTCCGGCGGAACACCATGTACTTCGCCGACGACGGCACCCTCTGGGCGGTGGGTTGGTCCGACGGCGGCAACACCGTTCTTGAACGACAGCCGCGGGACCTGGACGAGAAGGTTCCCTTCGGAGGCCTTGGTTTCTCGAGTTGGGGAGCGGGCGTGCTTTCGCTGAGTCACATCATCCAGCTCGACCCTGAGACCGGCGAGGTGCTCAACAAGACGCTCTGGTGCGCGTTTTTGCCCAACCCCGACCGTGACAAGCCGAACAGCGCCCGGGTGAACGTTCTTCAGACCGCTGCCGACGGGTCGGTCCTGATGGCCGGCAGTTCTGCGGCCGGGCTTATCCAGACGGGTGACAACCTCCTGGGCGAAGGCACGCCCGGCGGGAACTACGTGGCGATACTGGAAGAGGACCTGTCGGACATACGCTTTTCGTCGGCTCTGCCGGCGACGGCGGAGGTGCTGCTGCGTGACAATGCCGCCGGCGGCGAGAAGTGGGCCATAGCCACAGGCGTCGTCAACGGCCGGGCGATGGGAGTGTTCGTCTGCGGTGCCGTCGCCGAGAAGGGCGCCTACACCGAGCCGCGACCGGCACCCACGCGAAACGCCGTGCAGGAAGACTTCGGCGGGGGTGCGACCGATGGATACCTGATGATCTTTGACCTCGGCGAGGCCGAATAGCCCCGTCGGCAAATGAGAGATTCTGTAGAGGCGGCGCCGGTTTATACGGCCGGCGCCGCCGCGTAAAGCCACGAAGTCCTCGGGGATCCCCTGTACCATCCTGAATAAAAGCGCCGATAAGTAGTTGACGTAGATGGGATTCCGTGGAAAATATGCACCGTCAAGGGCGCTCAACAGCTCACTGGCTCGTCTCACCAGCGGCTTGCGCCATGTCCGTGATTCTGCAGGAGGAGAAGACATGAAAGGTCTTGTGGCTGTCGGTATGGCTGTGTTGTTTGCCGCATCTGTGCCCGTCTCGGCCGGGACGGTGCAGCCCAACGTGGAGATGGAGCTGTTTGCATACAAGGCGTATTCCCCATCACACGGTGACTATCGCTACGGCGCGGAGTGCGTCGTTACGGCAGCCGCCGACGAGGTGTACGCGGATATCCCGGGCGGGAGCGGATTCGAGCTACTGACGTTCGAGGACGATGAGTGGTTCACCGAGACCGACGAACCCATGACGCTGACGGATCTGCAGGGCGCCATGGGCGGCGGCTGGACACTGCGCGTGGTGATGGGTACGGACACTTATGATTACACGTTTGATGTTGCAGCCATTCAGGACGGCGATTTCCTGCCGGTGCCCTCGATTACCAGCCCCTCAAGCGGTGCGGACGTCAACACGAGTCACGTTTTCACCTGGGACAACAACGACGCTCATATCAACGCCGACGGCTACGAGGCCTGGCTGGAAGTTGGCGACTGGGAGCTTTCAAACGGCTGGATGGCCGACGGCAGCGGGGGCACGCTTCCGCAGGACTGCGAGGCGTGGTCTCTGCACGGCATACCCTTGGGCGAGGCGGAGTTTGAGATCGGCTACGGCGTATATGTGAGTTTGGTCTCCAACATGTCCGTTCCCACAGGGGCGCCCGATATCGACTACGGGTCGGTTGCCGTCTCCGGCGACTGGGTGGAGTTCACCGTCGTGCCCGAGCCAATGACGCTTTCGATTCTCGGGCTCGGTGCGGTGGCTATGCTGAGGCGCAGACGCTGAGCAAAACTCAGACTGAACGAAACAGCGGCGGTCGGCTCAGCAGGCCCGGCCGCCGTTTTCCTATGCGCATGAATCACCACGAAGGCCACAAAGCCCACGAAGTCCACCAATACTGCATAGCGCATAAAAAACAGCTTTGTGGTCCTGGTGGTCTTTGTGAGCTTGGTGATTCGTGTCTTTAACGCCACGGATTGATGGCGACCTTGACCTGGCTGCCGCGATGGTCGTTGAAACCGGCTACCGACCCGGCCAATGAGTCCAAGCCACGCGTCTCTGTCACAAGCTCGTCGCAGGCGATGCGCCCGGCCTCTATGAGCCGCCCGGCCTTGTCCAGCGTGGCCGGCGGCATCTTGCTGGCGACGATGCGGGCCTGCTTCTCGTAAAGCTGGGCCGGGTCGAAGCTCACGCTGCTGCCGGCAGGGCAGACGCCGAAGATCATAAAAGTCCCGCCTGGTGCGAGCAGTGGTATCGCCTGTTCGACGGCCGACGGGTCACCAGTGGCGTCCACCATCACATCCGCGCCTTCGGGCAATTTTTCGGCCAGAAGCTCGGCGAATCCATCGGACGACGGGTCGATGGCGGTATCCGCACCGAGACGCTCGGCCTTTTCACGTCGGAATGCTACCGGCTCGGTCGCAATAATCCGTCGCACCGGCGAGCTTCGCAACACCTGCAGCCAAAGCAGGCCCACCGTGCCCGCGCCAAGTACAAGAACGTCCGCGCCGGCGGGCGGCTGGAGCCGCGAGTAGCCGTTCAGGACGCACGCCAGCGTCTCGCACAGGACGCCGCCGGACGGGCCTACCGAGGCGTTCAGCGGAACGACCTTCGACGCCGGGGCCTTGAGGTATTGGGCAAAGCCGCCGTTTAGCTTGTAGCCGATTATGCTGGGAGCGGCGCACAGGTTCGGCCGGGCCTCGCGGCACATGCGGCACTGACCGCACCCGATGACCGGGTCCACGGCGCAGAATTGCCCCGTTTCCAGCCGGTCCACGCCCTCGCCTGTTTCAACGACCTCGGCCGCTATCTCGTGCCCCAGCACCACCGGCGGCTCGACGCCGGCCGTCAGGTGCCCGCTGTAGATGTGGTAGTCCGTTCCGCAGACCCCGCAGGCGAGCACCTTCAGCAGTACCTCGCCTTTGCCGGGTGTGGGGACGGCCATCTCGCGTACCTCCATCTGTCCGACACCGAGGAACACCCCGGCCCGCATTGCCTTATCGTGTTGGTTGCTCATATGTCGCCTTTCGGACCGTTCGCTAAACGGACTGGTCCTCCATCAGCACCTCGACCTCATCGGAGGTGGGCATCGCGGTCTGCGCCCCGAACACCGAGCAGGCAAGCGCACCGGCGGCGTTGGCGAACTTCGCGGCATCGCTCAGATGCTCGCCCCGCGCAACCGCCACCGCCAAAGCGGCCGTGAAAGCATCGCCGGCGGCAGTGGTGTCCACAACCGTTACCTTGTAGGGCTTGACCGTGTAGAAGTGTCCGTCGGCAGTCACCACCAGCGAGCCGCGCGCACCGAGCTTCAGCACCACCGCCGACGCCCCGCGGGCAACCAGGTCGGCGGCTACGTTCTTGTCCACCCGCTCCTCGACGGCCTTTGTTCCGGTTATGATCTCCGCCTCCGAGACGTTCGGCGAGAGTATATCCACCTCGCAGAGGTCCTCCGGCATGGGGTTCGGCGCCGGCGCGGGGTCCAGTATGAATCTGCAGTCATGCCTGCGGGCGAGCTGGATCGCCGCACGGACCGTCGGCAGGGGAAGCTCCAGTTGAAGCAAAACGATGTCCGCCCAGTCGAACGCCTCAGCGCGTCCGAACAGGTCGTCCGGCGTTACGCGCAGGTTCGCGCCTCCGGCGACCACAATGGAGTTCTCGCCGTTGGCGTCCACGACGATCATGGCGGTTCCGCTGGCCACGCGCTCGGTTACGGCGACATCGTCGCAGGCCACGCCTTCGGTGCGGAGGTTGTCCAGCAGCGTCCGTCCGAAGGGGTCGTCGCCGACGCGTCCTATCATGCGGCACTCGCCGCCCAGCCGCGCCGCCGCCACCGCCTGGTTCGCGCCCTTGCCGCCGGGCGACATGGTGAAGCCCTCTCCCAGCAGCGTCTCACCGGGAGCCGGCATGCGGGCGGCGCGAACGGCCAGGTCCATGTTTATCGAGCCGACTACGAGAATCTTGGGTCTGTTCGACATGCCTGTTCCCACCCACCTTCAATAGTCAAGCCGACGAAGCCGGAAACGCCGGCGTTCAGACGGCCGATGTGGCTTTGCATTTACTTCCATGGGCACTGTGAGCTTGATGAACGCTGTGGTGTTCGTGATTCGAGGTCAAGACCATTCCAGCTCTGGTCCGCCCTTGCGCACCTTCCCGAGGACCCAGCACCTTTCTCCGCCGCGGCGAAGGCGGTTCATCACCGGCCTGGCGAAGTCCGGCGCGACGATCATCACGAATCCGACGCCCATGTTGAAGACGCGCATCATCTCGATCTCATCCACGTTGCCGGCTTCGGCGATGAGGTTGAAGATCGGCTGCGGCGTCCATGAGCCACGTTTGACGCGCACCGTCAACCCGTCGGGCAGCACGCGGGGCAGGTTGCCCGGCAGCCCGCCGCCGGTGATATGCGCCATAGCCCTCACGACCCGCTTGACCTTGTAATGTCCCAGCGCCTCCAGCACGTTACGGACGTAGATTCGTGTCGGGCGCAGCAACTCCTCGCCTACCGAAGCTCCTTCAAGCTCGGCCGGCCGGTCGTTGAGGGCGAAGCCGGCTTTCTCCAGAAGCACCTTTCGTGCCAGTCCGTAGCCGTTGGAGTGCAGGCCATCGGAGGCGATGCCTATGGCGATGTCGCCCGGCTCGGCATTGCTCCCGTCGATGACGCGGCGCCGCTCCACCACGCCCAGTGCGAACCCGGCGAGGTCGAAGTCGTCGCTGTCATAGAGTCCCGGCATCTCGGCGGTCTCGCCGCCCAGCAGGGCGCATCCGGCACGGACGCAGCCGTCACTGATGCCCTTGACCACCTCGGTCAGTCGAGAGGGCGAGAGCTTGCCGGTGGCGATGTAGTCCAGGAAGAACAGCGGCTCGGCCCCGCAGCAGACCAGGTCGTTGACGTTCATGGCGACCAGGTCTATGCCGATGGTGTCGAGCCGGTCGGCGGCCAGGGCGACCAGCAGTTTGGTGCCCACGCCGTCGGTGGAGGCGGCCAGGACCGGCTCGCGATAGTTCCGCTTGAACAGCCGCTCGTTGTAATCCAGCCGGAAAAGCCCCGCAAAACCGCCGTAATTGCCCATCATGCGGGGTGTCGATGTCCGCTCCACCAGCGGGCGGATGCGGCGGACGAACTCGTCGGCGGCGTCGATGTCCACGCCCGCCTTCTTGTACGTCATGGAGGAATCGTTCCTGGCGGCCATGGCGGCTATCGTAACGCAAGTGCGGGCAAATGCAACGCCATGCGCCGTGGTGACGAAGTGGTTTTTTCGATGGCGCGTGCGGCGCCGAGGTGTGTTCGTGCAGGCGGGGCGTGACGGGCAGAGATGCAATGCCCTCAAAGCCGGCGGCTTCAATTGCCGAAGTGTTTACCGTGGGAAACATGGTTGTTGCCCTGAAGCAACGCCGGACGTAGCTTCAAGACGCCCGAAATGGACCGTTACATCGAAAAACTCTCGGGGCTGGCGATAGAGGCCCTCGCTCAGCCGGTCCTGGTGGTGGCCGCCGACGGCAGCATAGTCCACCGCAACCCGGCCGCCGGCGAACTGCCCGACGGGCGGGACCTGGCCGCGGTGCTGCGTGCGTCCGAGCCGTCGCCGACGACCGATTTCGCGGCTGTTATGGACGAGCTGTTCAGCGGCGGGGGGCGGCTGACCGTGCGCAATGTGCCGGTGGTCAAGAGCGGTTCCCGGTCGATGGTGGCGGACGTGGACCTGGCCGCGCTGGGCGAGGTCGAAGGCAGAAAGCTGGCCGTGGTTCTCGTGCGGGACGTCTCGGCGAGGGTCAGCGCCGAGCGGCGCACGGCCGCCAGTGAGCGACTGTCCTGCGCCGCCGACCGTACGGCCGAGCTGGCCCACGAGCTGAGCAACCCACTGGACGGGGTCATGAGGTATCTGTCCCTGGCGCAGCGGGCGGGTGGGGAGAAAGCAGAGCAATACATCCAGAGCGCCCGCGGCGGGCTTGAGCGAATGGCCCAGACGCTGCGTTCGCTCCAGGGCCCGGATGCCACGGCCGCTCAGCCGGTGGCGACGTTGCTGGATGAGGCGATCAACGTAATGCAGCCACGGGCCGACGCGGCGGGTGTGGCAATCCAGCGAGAATGGTCCGGTTGTGAGGCGTCGGCCGATGCGTCGCTGTTCCAGGTGTTCTGCAACGTCATAAAGAATGCGCTGGACGCGATGGGCGACGGCGGCGTGTTGACCGTTCGGGCAAGGCGCGCCGCGGACCGGTGCGTGGTGGAGTTCCTTGATACCGGCTGCGGCGTCACCGACGAGCAGTGCCGCCGGATGTTCGAGCCGTTCTACACGACCAAGCCGGCCGGCGAAGGGGCCGGACTGGGCCTGGCCATCTGCCGCGATATCGTCACCCGCGCCGGCGGCGGCATAGCCGCGGCGCCCCGCAGTGCGGGCGGCACTGTGGTTACCGTGCGACTGCCGGCAAAGCAGCCGACCGTAGCGAGCGGGCAGCAATAGATGGAAATGGACCCCAGAACCATGCAGAAGACCGACGACACAGAGCGAACAGGGGCTCGCATACTTCTGGTTGACGACGACCAGATAATCCTCGATTCGCTCTCCGGCTTCCTGGAGATGGAGGGCTACGAGGTCGCCGTCGCCGCGAGCGTCGAACAGGCCCGCGATGAGCTGGACGCCGGACGGTTCAACCTTGTCATCACCGACGTGAACATGCCCTCCGGCGGCGGCTTCGAACTGCTGCGGCACGTCCGCGAGGAGTACCCGGAAACCGTGGTGGTTATGATCACCGGATACGGGACCATCGAGACGGCCGTCGATGCGATAAAGCAGGGGGCCTACGACTACCTCACCAAGCCGATTATCGACGACGACGTGCGAATGGCCGTCCGCCGGGCCCTCGACCAGCAGCGCCTGCTGGAGGAGAACCGCCGGTTGCGGGCCGCGCTTTCCGACAAGTACAGCTTCGAGAACATCGTCGGGCAGGACCATCGCATGGTGAAGGTGTTCGACCTCATCGAGGCCGTCGCACCCTCCAGCACCAACGTGCTGATAACGGGCGAAAGCGGCACGGGAAAGTCGCTGGTTGCCCGGGCGATACACACGCACTCACCGCGTTCGGCGGGACCGTTCGTGGAGGTGGCCTGCGGGGCGTTGCCGGAGACGCTGCTGGAGAGCGAGCTTTTCGGACACGTACGCGGGTCCTTCACGGGGGCGGTCGCCGACAAGGAGGGCAAATTCGCGGCCGCCGACGGCGGGACGATTTTCCTCGACGAGATAGCCACCGCCTCGCCGCAGTTGCAGGTGAAGCTGCTGAGGGTGCTCCAGGAGCGGCGGTTCGAACCGGTGGGCAGCAACCGCACACGTCAGGTGGACGCACGAGTGCTGCTGGCGACCAACCGCGACCTCTGGGCGGAGGTTCAGGCGGGGCGGTTCCGGGAAGACCTCTACTACCGCGTGAACGTGGTGAACGTGGAGCTTCCGTCTCTGCGCGAACGGGCCGGGGACATTCCCCTGCTGGCCGAGCATTTCCTTCGGGAGCTTCAGCAGCCGGGCCCGCGGCGCATCCGCGGCTTCACCCCCGAGGCCATGGCATTGATGCAGCGCTACTCCTGGCCGGGAAACGTCCGGGAGCTGGAGAACGCCGTGGAGCGGGCGGTGGTGCTCTGCCGCGACGAGTGGATTGGTCCGGACCTTCTGCCGCCGGCGGTCGTCGCGGCCGTCGAGAACGGACAGGACGATTCGCTCTCCTGCGACGGCGCGGTCACACTTCGCGAAGCTCTGGAGGGTCCTGAGAAGCGGATCATTCTCGCCGCCCTGCGGGCCAACAACGGCAGCCGCCAGGCAACGGCCGAGCAACTGGGCATAAATCGCACGACACTATACAAGAAGATGAAGAAGTACGGCCTCGACGACGATGTGTTGCCGAAGTAGTTTTCCGGCGGAAAAGGGCGGGAAGCGGTCAGTCGTCTTCTTCGTTCGACAGGTCGTCGCCGTCGCCGGAGTTGCCGTTCTCCCCGCTCCTGCCGCAAATCTGAACCTGCTCGGCTGAGAGTGCCCGGCCTGTGTCGGGATCGATACTTGCCAGCATGCCGCTGATGCGGACGTCGCCGTCGGCAACGTCGAACCGGGCCGGTATGGAGGTGGTGAGGAATTGCAGCACGCGGTCCTTGCGACGCCCCAGCACGCCGTCGTAAGGACCGGTCATGCCGACGTCGGAGATATAGGCAGTTCCGCCGTCCAGCACCCGGGTGTCGGCCGTCGGTATGTGAGTGTGCGTTCCGAATACCACGCTCGCCCGCCCGTTGCAGTGCCAGCCCATGGCGATTTTCTCGCTGCTTGCCTCGGCGTGGAAGTCCACCACACGGATGCGCACGTCGGACGGCATCTCCTCGAATACGGTATCGATTATCTTCCAGGGGGAGTCGGAATTGGGCACACTGTTCATGTACATCTGACCGAGCAGGCACGTCACGCCGACACGGGCCTGGCCGCTCTTGGTTTCCACGACCGTCCAGCCGCGGCCGACCGCGCCGCCGGAGAGATTGGCCGGTCGGATGAGCCGGTCGGACTCCTGCAGCGGGCCGAGCACCTCCCGCCTGCGCAGGGCATGGTCGCCCAGCGTGACGACATCGACGCCGTAGTGCAGAAGCTTGCTGAAGATTTGCGGAGTAAGCCCGCTGCCGCCGGCGGCGTTCTCGGCGTTGCATACCACCAGGTCGATTTCGTGCGAGCGTATGTAATGGTGAAGCTGGTCGGCGAGTATCCCCCGTCCCGGTTTGCCTACGACGTCTCCGATGCAGAATATATTGACCGCCATGTCGTTATGCCTTTCCGGCTGCTGTCGAGACGCATTATAGCAGAGCTTCGCGCAAGCCCAAGGTTGCGTCCCGCGAAACGACCTCCCGGACGGGCAGGGAAGTTTGCACGGCATGTCGGCGGTACGCTATGATAGTTGTGCTGCTCCACTCACCATTGGGAGCTGAACCATGATCCACTGCAAGGATTGCGAATACTTCGAGCGGGGGCCCAACGGACAGGTCCGTCTGAAATGCGACCCCTTCAGCACCATCAAGGAGCCGGAGTGTCTGCAGAAGTGGACGCTCATCAAGGTTAACCAGATGGTCGCCAGCTACCAGTCGATGGTCCGGTTCTACCAGCGCCTCGCACCGCTGCAGGAGAAGATGTTCAAGTTCATGGAGCGGGAGATGGACGACATCGACGAGGCCGAGAAGTGGAAAATGCCCGACGAGGACGACCAGGACGACGAGGACTGGCGCCGCAGCGCCGGAGACTGGGACCCCGATAAGTTCCCGTTCGAATAGAACAAAGCAGGAGCCAGTAACCCGTAACCGGTAGCCGGGTTCCACGTCCGACTACCGCCTGCTGATTCCCGGTTACCGGCTCCTGGTTACCGGCAACTACTTCTTCAATACACAGACGGCCGACCGCGCCTTGAGCCACAGGGCGACGCTCTCCATGGCCACCAGCTCGTAGCTGCTCCCGGCCGGGCCTATGAAGTCGGTCGTCAGGTCCAGCCCTACCAGTATCAAGGCGAACTGGCGTCCCGAGGCGACCAGCACGCCGCCGTCTTCTATCGCCGGGGCCTTGACGACGCCGCCGCCCACGATCTGTCGGACGTGCTCCAGCTCGGTCTGGTTGCCCTGGGGATAGCGCCGGAACAGCAGGTTGTAGAGCGACGGCGCCAGGGCCAGCGTGCATGAGCCGTGGAAGCCCGCCTCGTCCAGCTTGGTGATTGCGGCTATCACATCGTCGGCGGCCTTTCCTACCTCCTGCCAGCTCGAGAGGGGAGATTTCAGCGTGCCCTTGGCCGTCAGCAGACCCTCGGCGCCCAGCGATTTCGAGCCGTTGAATACAAGCTCGTCCTCCTGGGCCGCACATGCCAGGGCCGCCTCGCTCGCCGGTGAGAGGTCCACCGGCCCCTGGCCGGCTTCGAAGGCGGCCACGTCCCGCGCCGAGAGCGTGAACTCACGCTCAATCAGCGCCAGGCGGATCGGCTCGCCGGCGGATACCGAAACGCTGTCGTCGGCCGGCGATGCGTCCACGTGGTTTTCACCGGCGCCGACGGACCGCACGCCGAAGCCCAGCGGGCCGTCGATGTGCAGTAGCCGTCGTGCCGAAAGGCGACCCTTGGCCGCCGATACGACGGCCTCGTCGATCTGCCGCCAGAGCTTTTCCGAAAACGGCGCATCTTCGCGATGGAGCTTCTCGCCACTCACAATGCTCCTCCTTTGCCCTCGAGGGCGTCTATTCCTTCATGTCTCCCACGCTGGGTACGTCGTCGCTGTCGTCTTCCGAGCCGGATCCACCGCCTTGAAGCTCCTCGGCCATCTCGTTGACCTCCTCGGTGCCGGTAGCAAGGAACTTGTCCTCCTCCGGGTCGAGGATGCTTATCAGCCGCTGGAACTCGCCGAGGTGCTCCCGCTCCTCGTTGGCGATGTCGATGAGCACCTTCTTCGCCAACGGGTTGTCGGTGGCATCGGCGTGGGACATGTACAGGTGGATCGCTTCCTCCTCGGCGGCCACGTTCAGCCGGAGGGCGCGAACCAGTTCGGAGTCCGACAGCTTGCGGGGCACGTTGCCACTGAATGGATTCGGGAAATCAGGCATCGTTGCGTAATCCTTTCCTCATCTGATGGGACAGTTGCCTATGGCCACGTCGTTCAGGAGCCGACCTTTCGTCGTGCCTCCGAGAGCGTTACCAGGTGGGTCTGCTCTTCACGTATAAGCTCATCCACGGTGCCGCGGTCCTTTTCGCCCACCAACGGTCGCATCTCGTTCATCAGCATCAGGGTATCCCGCTCGTATCGGGATGCAAGCTCGACGGCCTCTGCGTCCGAGCCGCAATTCTCGGCCGCCCGCTCTGCGGCGGCCGGGTCCGGGAACGCCCGCCCGGAAGTCAGAGCCGAAAGGTAGGCCATGTACTGACCGGGGTATTCCTCCGGCGTCTTGACTCCGCCGAGGCGCTCGAGCATGTCCTCGAACCGCTTCTGGTGGAATTTTTCCTGCTCGGCGAGGTCCGCGAAGATGCTCCGCAGCCCGCTGTCTTTGGCGCTGTCGGCGAGGCGACTGTAGAAGGCCACGCCGCTGCGCTCGTCCTCCACGCCTATCTTGACCAGCTCCGCGACTTCGAACTGCTCGGGCATATTCGTCTCCTGTGGCAATGCAGCAGTGTTCGTTCTCGGAGGCCCACGTTTTCGTTCGCTCGGGGTGGGTCCTCTAACTACTGTTCCGGACAGTCCATCCTGATTTCACAGAAGTATAGCAGCCATTTTGGGGGCAGTCCCAGAACGCGCAGATGATTTTTCCCCGGCTCGGGCGGCAGCTCAGGCGGTCGAGCCAAGGGCACCGAGATAAAAAAATTTCGCGGCGGGGCGAAAAAGCTGTTCGTGCAGATATGGAGGTGGCGATAATCTTTCTAAAGCTGTGGTGCTCTCATAGATAGCAAGGTTCGGCCCGCAGCGTGCCGAGGGAGGCACGCATCCGACGGGTCGAGGCATACGTCGCGGCCTGCGTGGTCGCGAACAAGGAGCCACGGCAATGGCCAAGAAGATGGTCAAGAAGGCGGCCAAGCCCGCCGCGAAGTCCGGCAAGGCGAAGTCGAAGCCGGTCGCCAGAAAGGCGAAGAGCGCGAAGAAGTAATTGCTTCGCGTCGCCAAGGCAGCAAAACAGCAGTCTCGGGTCGGCCACTCAGCCGACCCGTGTTTTTGCGCTGCGACCGGCAGTTGAAAGTGCCCGCCGCTTGTGGTCTGCTTAAGCGGACTTGCCCCCACACAGAAGCGGAGGTTTCTTGCATGAGCGGTGAGCAGACTCCCAAGCGGCTGAATGTCATCTGGATATTCGGCGACCAGCATCGCGGTCAGGCGCTGGGCTGTGCCGGAGACCCCAACGTTACCACCCCCAATGTTGACCGCATGGCCGCCGAGGGCGTGCATTTCACCGGCGCCGTCTCGGGCTTTCCGCTGTGCTGCCCGTACCGCGGTTCGCTCATCACCAGTCGATACCCGCACAAGTGCGTTCCGGGTCACGAGTATCCGCTGGACGCCGACCTGCCGACAGTTGCGACCGCATTCAAGGATGCGGGCTACCACACGGCCTACTTCGGCAAGTGGCACCTCGGCGGCTGGAAGGAGCGCGACGGGCGTGCGGCGATGTATATTATCCCGCCCCAGCAGCGGGGCGGCTTCGACGTCTGGGCCGGCTACGACAACAACAACCGTCAATGGGACTCCTGGGTCCACGGCGGCGTCGGCGAAGAGGCGTTCCACCGGCGGCTCGACGGTTACGAGACCGACGCATTGACCGACATGCTTATCGACTACCTCCGCTCCCGTAGCGACGGGGGCGAACACAGGGAGCCCTTCTTCGCGTCACTGTCCGTCCAGCCGCCGCACGACCCCTACGTCGCCCCCGAAAGGTGGATGGGCCGTCACAGGAGCGGTGACCTGGTTCTGCGGCCGAACGTGCCGAACGTCGAGCGTGTGGTCGCACAGGCCCGCCGCGAGCTGGCGGGTTACTACGCCCAGATTGAGAACATCGACTGGAACATCGGGCGTATCCGTCAGGCGCTTGAGCAGACGGGGCTGGCCGAGAACACACTGCTGATGTTCTTCTCCGACCACGGCGACCAGCACGGCTCGCACGGGCAGTTCCGCAAGATGAGCCCCTACGAAGAGGCGATCCGTATACCCATGATCATAGCGCCGGCCCGGGCGGACTATCGCTTCAAGACCGCCGCCACCGACGTGCCGGTCAACCACGTGGACATGGCCCCGACAACGCTGGGGCTTTGCGGTATTGACACACCTGAGTGGATGTCCGGCACGGATTACTCCGGGCACTTCATCCGGGGCCGTGAGGCGGCCCGGCCGCCGCGCGAGTCGGCCTATCTGCAGGTGGTCGTGCCGACCGGGCACGGCAACAGCGTGGACAGGCCATGGCGCGGCGTGGTCACGAGCGACGGCTGGAAATACGCCGTCCTGCCGGGGCAGCCGTTCATGATGTTCAACCTGAACGAGGATCCCTACGAGCAGGTGAACCTGGCCTACAACACCCGCTTCCGTGCGGAGCGGCGGCGGCTGCAGGAGATGCTGGCCGGGTGGATTGCCGATACCGACGACGAGTTCGAGCTGCCGGAGGTATAGCGGGCGTGACCGCGGGCGACGTGTCAATCTGGGCCTTGTATCTGGGGTTGCTGCTGCTGCCGCTGACGGCCGGCGTGCTGGCGGCGGAGTCCGTGGCGGGCGGTCGGTCCATGCCGCGTGCGGCGCGGGTCTGGTCGTATATCGGACGGGGGCTGGCGATTGTCGCGGCAGTGTGTTTTGCGGCGGCAGCTCTGCTGTACCTGCTGGGATAGACCGCGCCGACAAGCGCGTTGCTACGCCTGTTTCATTACCCGCTCACTGGCGTTCGCGGCCAGCCGCGAGCGGCAGCGAGCGGAAATGCCGGCTTGTTAATTGGTTAGCCAGTCATCCTCGCGAGGCGAGCAAACAAGTTGCTCGCCCTGCGGCCTATCACGATTGTTCGATAACTTGTCGGGCAAGTATGACCGACCGACGAGCTATCTATTGCCTATTGCCTATTGCCTGCTGCCTACTGCCTACTCTTCGAACCAGCCCATGGGTTTGTTGGGCGCGCCCAGCGGCATGGTGCCGGTCGGTGCTATCCAGCGGACGGCGTTGGTAATCACACGCAGCACCTCCGGCTGCTTGTAGATGGGGAAGGTCTCGTGCCCGGGCCGGAAGTAGAACACCTTGCCCGCGCCTCGCGTCCACACACAGCCGCTGCGGAATACCTCTCCGCCGGCGAAGCTGGAGATGAATATCTGTTCGTCCGGCTGGGGGATGTCGAAGTGCTCACCGTACATCTCGGTGTGCTCGATGATTATGCACTCGCCGATGCCCTCGACGATCGGATGCCCCGGCCGCGTGACCCACAGCACCTCGCGCTCGCCGACCTCGCGCCACTTGAGCTGACAGGTGGTGCCCATCAAGCGCTTGAACGGCTTGGAGAAGTGCCCGCTGTGCAGCACTATCAGCCCCATGCCCTGAAGCACCCGCTTCTGCACGCGGTCCACGATTTCGTCGGACACTTCCCCGTGTGCCATGTGGGCCCACCAAAGCAGCACGTCGGTGTCGTCGAGCTTGTCGTCCGTAAGGCCGTGCTCCGGTTCGTCGAGCGTAGCGGTGCCGGCCGTGATGCCTTCCTGCGCATTCAGATGCTCGGCGAGGCAGGCGTGGATGCCGTCGGGGTAAACCTTCCTTACGGCCTCGTCCTTCTTCTCGTGGCGAAATTCATTCCAGACTGTGACGCGAATGTCCTTACCCATGTCTTATGTTTCCTTATGAGGAGTTTCGGCAAACGGTTTTCTGCGGATGTCCGGCAAAGTTACCGCGCGGCCGGGGCGGTTCAAGGCAAAACCGGACTTTTAGTCCCTGTTCGCCGCCCTGGTTGGCGTCTGGGCGCTTGAAACGCTGAAATTTACGAAACTTTCGCACCATCGACGTGTCGAAGTAGTAGTAACGGCTGAAGGCGGCTACGCGGCCAAAGCGACCTGCGCGCATAGTCGCCGATGGAGTATAATAGAAAAAGTTGCGGCCCCGGCCGCGGATGAAACGCCCTCATGGCTCCTGACCAATCCCGTTACAGAGACGGGGCCTGTTGAAACTCAGCAAATGGAGAGACCCTTGAACCGAAACGGCCTTTTTACCCGGTATGCCTGCATAGTAGCCGTTGTGCTCGTGACCGTATCGGTGTCCTGGACGCAGAACGCGTCACCCGTTGAGGTCGAAGACGGCTTTGCCCAACGTTTCGAGGCCGGCAAGCTCTGGCGCGACGGCGTCGATATGGCGATGGAGGGGGACTTCTCCGCCGCCTTGCAGAAGGTGCGCAGGGCGGCCGAGATAGACCCCGACGACGAGTACATCGCCGCCGGCGTGGAGTGCCTGGATGAGTATGTATCCCGGCGGGAGCGGTTCGAGACCGAGCGACGGCTGGAATACTCCGATGCCGTCCGTCGCGTTCGCAGGGGCATGCTTGCCCAGGAGTATCTGCCCAAGCTTGCCGCCGCCGAGCTGCATGAGCCCCTGCGCAAGAAGGTCGAGCAGGCCATCATCGAGCAGTACAACTCCGTCAACAGCGCTTCATCGCTTGATGAGCTTTCCGAGCAGGAGGCGCTGGATCTCAGGTCCGAAGTCATCGCCGTAACGGAGAAGATGTCGGCCGGTGTGGACCAGGCCGTCGCCATGCTCGACGGCGACGACAGTGAATACGCCCGTCAGTTCGCCGAGGCCGCCGAAGAAGTCTCCTACTACATTCGGGTGTACCGCAACGGCTGGCGGGGCGTGCGGCTTGAATCCGCCGACGACCGCGCAAAGGCCGCCGATGTCCTGGCGGAGGTGGAGGACAAACTGGCAGACGCTATCTCCGAGCTGGAGATGATGGTGGATAAAAAGCCCTGGCGGCGGGCGCTGTCGCAGGGAATCCTGGCGAGAGAGCTGCACCGCAAGGACAACGGCCCGCTTGACGGGAAGGATTGGTACAACGAGTTGATAGCCCTTGCGGAGGAGCACGCCGAGCAGGCCGTCGCCGACGCCGAGTGGTACGACGCAGCCGCCGCGTACAGCGGCCTGGAGGAGTTGACCGGCGGCAACGGTCTCTACGAGCAGCAGATGGATCAGGGCCGCAGGCACGTTAGGGTGCTGGGGCTGTATGGCGAGGGCAACCCCGAGAGCGATACCCAGCCGGTGGATAACACCTGGCAGGAACTGGTAGCCGGCGCCGACGCGAACATGGTTCGCGAGGCCATCCAGCGCCTGGACCAGTATTACGTTGAGGCGGTGGACTATCGGGACCTGGCGAACGGCGCGCTGCTGGCGATGGAGGTGCTCGCGGATACGCCGCAAGCGGCCGAGAGCTTCGAGACGCTCAACGATGAGGAGAAACGTCAGCAGTTCCTCAGCGCCATAAGGAGCATGCGGGAGAACATCGCCGACAAGCAGCAGGTAGGCACGCTGGACCTGCTGTTCATGCTGAATCACGTGCTGAGGGAATCCGACCGCAGCGTAAAGCTTCCGGCCGAGGTCATCGCCGTGGAGTTCGCCGACGGGATGCTCAACGAACTGGACAAGTTCAGCTCGATGATCTGGCCGCACGACCTGGCCGACTTCGAAAAGCACACGCGCGGGCATTTCTACGGCGTCGGCATCCAGATTACCAAGGAGATCGGCGAGCCGCTGGAAGTGGTGACCCCGCTGGCGGGCACGCCGGCGTATCGGGCCGGCATCAAGCCGGGCGACGTCATCATCGCCGTGGACGGCCGCCGCACCGAGGACCTGGGCATAGACAAGCTCGTGAGAATGATCATGGGCGAGGAGGGCACGCGAGTGACGCTGAGAATAGAGCGTCCCGGGCGTGTCAAGCCGTTCGACGTGACACTCACGCGCGACAAGATCACCATCCGGACGGTCAAGGGCTGGCAGCGTGTGAACGACGAGGGCTGGCAGTACCTGGTGGGCCAGACCGACGGTGTCGGCTACGTGCGGTGCAGCCAGTTCAGCGAGCAGACGGTAGAGGAGCTTACCGAGGCGCTGGAGCAGGTCAACGGCGACGAAGTGGACGCCCTGGTGCTTGACTTGCGGTGGAACCCCGGCGGGCTGCTCAGCTCGGCCGTCGAGGTCGCCGACGAGTTCCTCAATGACCACCGCAGGATAGTCTCCACCAAAGGTCGCCAGGCGCGCTACGAGGAGCGGTCGGCCAGCCCAAGGGGCGAGTATCTCGACAAACCGCTGGTGGTGCTGGTGAACGACGCCAGTGCATCGGCCGCCGAGATCGTCGCCGGCGCCCTGCAGGACTGGGACCGGGCCATCGTGGTCGGCGAGCGGACCTACGGAAAGGGCAGCGTCCAGCACGTAATCCGCATACGTCCCGAACGGTCCATGCTGAAGCTGACCACCGCCTACTACTACCTGCCGCATGGCCGGCTGCTGCACAGGGTCAACGGCAAGGACGAGTGGGGCGTGGCCCCGGATATCGAGGTCCTGATGACTCCCGAGCAGACCCGCCGCTGGCTGGAGCTGCGACGGGAGACCGACCTTATTCAGGATATCGAGCCGGAAGAACTGAACCGCGAGCTGTCCAGGCAGTACGAGGCCGACCTGCAGCTACAGACCGCCGTCGTGCTGCTGAAGCTGATGCGACTGGACGAGCAACGCTCCGCGGCTTAGAAGCGGACGACGACGAAACTATTGAGGGTGCCCAATAATTCGTGGCAAGTGTCTTGAATACCTGTGACAGTACTGGAGAACTATTTGGGGGCGATAGGTATATTCCGGTGCCGCACAACACTGTCGCCCCTTCGGGGCTGAGTGCATTATTGCCCCGGACTTCCGGGGGCTGACGCCCCCGGCTATTTCCTGTCGGCCCTTCGGGCCTGTTGTGATGCACATGCACTGACTGTCAGCCGGCTCAAGTATGCGTTCGAAGTATTGGGCATCCTCAAACTATTAATCGCAAGCTACGGTCCCTCCGCCTCCCTCAGTGCGCGGGCGAAGTCGGCGTTCTCGGGTTTCTTCAGGAGTTGCTGGAATTCGTCTTCGGACACGCGGTCCGTGCTGCCGTCGGAGGTCAGCACATTGCGATAGTCCTCGTGGTTGCCTCGCAGGTCGCACATCACCAAAGTGTGGGGTGGCGCATCCGGCGCGGGCGGATGATAGAAATAGTCGCTCCGGCGGTCGGACACGGCCGAGGGACATCGAAAAATATCCCGATCGTAAAGGTAACGCTCCTCTACCAGGATGTCCAGGTCCGCCGGGAAGTGGTCGTCATATTCGAATGAGTATTCATCCATGGCCCTGGCTATGGCCGACAGGTTCGTCAGGCAAACTATTCTCCGGGCCTGTTCTCTGGTTCGCGAAAGCACAGGTAGCATGAGGGCAGGCATAACCACGGTGGGCAGCAGAAGACCCAGCACGATACCGGCAACGGCCATGCCTGTCCTGGGGCGCTTCTGCACCAGTGAGACGATTCCCAGGACCACGGCCGTCAGCCCCAGAGCCGCACCGAGTATCGGGATGACGGCGGTAATGCCGAAGATCAGGGCCGCCAGGGGCAGCCCACGGCCCGTGTTGCGTCTGTAGGACGGTGTTCCGTGTATCGGTGGTGGCGTCTGCTGCGGGGGCTGTTGAGGTGGAATCTGCGACATTGCTGTTCTCCCATTCTGTTTGTCCGGCCGCTGGGAAGCTACGGTCCTTCCGCTTCTCTCAGCGCGCGGGCGAAGTCGGCGTTCTCCGGTTTCTTCAGCAGCTGCTGGAACTCCTGCTCGCTGACCATACGGACTTTGCCGTTGGCGTGGACCACATTGCGTCCGCTACGGTGGTTGCCTCGCCAGTCGCATGCCAGAAGTGTCATCGGCGAAGCGTCGTCGGCAGGCGGATGGTAGAAGTAATCCGACTCTCTCGGGCTTTGTGACAGAGGGCAGCGAATGCTGTCCGGCCCCAGAAGATCCTCATCGATGAGGACCTGCAGGTTGCCTGGCCAGACGTCCGAATAATCAGTCCTATAGATGTTCGCCGCTTCGGCGATGGTACGAAGGTTGGCACCACAGGTTATTTCTTTCGCAAGCTCTTTGGCTTCCTGCCTGGCCTGGTATATCTCAACCGTAACGGTTGTCGTCAGAGTGGGCAGTGCGAAGCCCAACACAAGCCCAGCTATGGCCATGCCCCGTCTTGGTCGCTTCTGCACCAGCGAGACGATACCCAGTGCGATTGCTGCCAGACCCGGTAATACGCCTGCGAAAGGAATGACCGCAAAGATTCCGAGAATAAGTGCCGCCTTGGGTGGCCCCTTGCCCTTCTTAAGCCGGTAATGCGAAGGGCCCCGCGCAGGTTGAGGCGGAGTCCGGCTCATGTCAGTTCTCCCATAGGTCAGATTCGTCAGCCCTGCGTCCGGAAACGCGCTACCAGACTTGGCCCGCGGCGCGAAATCAGCCCCATGTGCCGCACATACAAATAAGTACCAAGTTCGGTGGGGCTTGTCTATCCGCGTTTCTCGTCGTCGCGCTGCTCATCCGGTGGTGGCGGCGGAGGTGTTTGCGGTCCCTGCTCATGGGGCGAAGACTCGCTTTGCTGTTCGCCGCCTTGTTGTGCAGGTGGAGGGGGAACCCGCCGGGCGTCCACGACGGCGGTCCGCCCGAGCACGTCGCCTATCCGCTGGCGGTAGGGGTTGAACAGCGGCCAGAGCAGCAGCACCGGGATCGGCAGCAGCCAGAGCGTCTCGATGACCTTCGAGATGTTCCGCAGCAGCACCCCCCGCAGGTCGGGGCGCCGGCCGTTGTTGCCGCAGACGCGCAGCCCCAGCGCCATCTTGCCCAGCGTCGCCGAGAAGCGAAGCTCCATGAACACGCAGTAGGCGATGAACAGCAGGATCACCGAAATCAGCACGTACGCGGACTCCGCCGTCATGGAGTATTCCTGCGCGGTGGTCCATATGTTCTCCACGTCGCGCATCTGTTCCAGCGGAACCTGTGTCACCATCAGCACCCCGCCGAGAAGATGGAAGGGCAGGGCGTCGATGGCGGCGGCCGCCAGACGCTTCGTCAGCGCCCCCGGCCGGAGTGTCTGGGGCAGCGTGAAGATCCTGTCCGTCGATTTCGGCCTGAGGAATAGCAGCGGCACGAACATCGCGATTGCGATGCCCCACATGAAATACTCCATGATGGCCTGACCGCTGGTGTCCGGCGGCTGCCGGGCGAAGATGTCCAACTCGCCCCGCAAGACGGACCGGCCGCTGGTGTCGGACGTAATCAGCACGTACTTGCCGTCGATGCCGGCAACCACGGCCACCTGGTCGCCGAGTCGCGACGCCAGGGGCGTTCTGTCGGCGTCGATGGTGAGTTCCTGCTCATCCATCCGCAGCGGCTGGACGCTCATCTGCTCATCCGCCCGCCAGGTGGCAAGGAGCAGCCGTTTCTTGCCGGTCTGTTCGTCGTCAACGGTCAGTACTATGCGCGGCCGCCCGGTGAGAGTGAGCATGCCGGCGACGTGGGCGGCGGAGGCCGTTTCGCCCAGCGGCAGCTCCCGCCAGTCTTCCTGCTGCGCTGAAACGAAGAGGCGATTCGGCCGGCCGTCGGTCGGCGCCAGCAGGACGTACATCAGCCCGTCGGCGACCGTGGCGAAGACACGGCCGTTCTCCGTAGCGATATCACCCAGCCAGTGCCACTGACTGCCGCGACTCTGAAAGACACCCAGCCGGATGTGTGTCGGCTCCCGGGGTTCGGCAGGGGCGGTTGTCGTAGTCGGGTGCTCGTCGGCGGGGGCCGTCGCGGTGGTGGTGTCCGCCCCGGCAGGGGCGGTGGAGGAGGTGGTGGGTTCTCTGACCGGCAGCGCGACCACGGCGGCCACCGAGCCGGAGTTACCGCCGTGCAGTCCCTCCGCCCGGCACATCGCCAGCGGGCGAGCGTCTTCGTCCCATCGCTCGTGCGACGGATATGGCAGTATGGTCCGCTCGCCGTCGATGGTGTAAAGCTGATAAGCGCGAGGGTCCGCCAGCAGCAGCTGCAACTGCGGGCCTGTCGCCACACCGGCGGCCGGCGGCTCGGTGAGTTTTTCACGCGCAACATAACGTGCGGCCCACTCCCACTTTTCGCCGGCGGGCCGGACTACCACGCCATAGCGGCCTTCGCTGTCGGGGTGGACAAGCCAGAGGGCATGCTCATTGCCGGTGAGTATGCTCGGTCGCTCAGCCGCGGCGGTAGTGGTGGCGTCTTCACCGTCGGAGGCGGCCACACACGCACCGGCGGCCGCGATGCACAGCAGCGTCGATATGGTACGAACACGCCGCAAGCTCACGGATCAACCCCTCGGGCCTCAAGCTCGGCATCCACCTGGAACACCGGGATATCGCCGGGCAGGAATCTGCGGAAACCCGTCGCCGCCCGCGACCAGCGGTCCTCGGCGGTCATGTCGCTGAGCACGAGGTGCACGCTGCTGCGCCGCCGCGGCCAGCTTATGCGGATGTCCGTGGGCATTTCCGGCGGCGTCTGGCGCCCGGTATCGGCGATGGGGCGGTAGCGGTCCAGCTCCGCCGTCATTACTCGTTCGCCGTTGTTGTCGAAGAGGTTCACGCGGAAAGGCCGGCGCGGCTCCTCGTCCGACCAGCGGAAATACATCTCGCGTCTGAACAGGATCTTCCCGGTAACCGCCTGGCGGTCGATGTAGCTTACCACGTACGCGCACGGGTCGCGGGACAGCGTCACGGCGGCCACCGGCAGCGTGGTGAAGTCGTCGGGAAGCTCCGAGATGCTCAGGACGCTGACAAGCTGGTTGGGGTCCAGCGGAAGCTGCTCCACGCCGGGGGCGCCGGCGTATTCGTGCCGGCCGAACCACGCCTGGCCGTGCTCGCCGAAGCGGTACCACAGGTAGTACACGCCCTCCTCGACGTTGCTGCCGAGTCGGAACAGCTCGACGGCCGCCGTCTCGCGCCCGATGAGGACAAAGTCGTGCGGACCGGTCGCCTCGGGACCCTTGCCCAGCAGCAGCAGGGCGTTGGGTGACGCCAGCGGGCTTGTGGAGCCCCAACTGAAGCTCCGCCCGTCCTCGTCGGTGAGCGTTACGGCCAGTCTGGCTCGCGCCCAGAGCCGCGGGACGGCCGATGCGTTGCCGTTGTATTCGGCGACGAGCGTCTCGACGGGCACGGCCGTCTCCGGGCAGGTCGGCGGGCAGCCGCACAGCGCCACGGCCAGGCCGTAAAGCGGAAGCAGGGCGATTCTGCGGGAGGCGATCACAGGTCGGTCTCCAGTATCTGGTTCAGTTGCTCGCTTACCTCGGCGATTTTCTCTTCGTCCATGTGCGGGTCGAGGACGCGGCAGGTTTCGTCGGCGCCTTTGTAACGCATCGTCCAGACTTCCCGCCCGTCGTCGAGTTTTTCGCTGCCTTCATAGACCAGCAGCTTCTTGCGCATCAGCACCAGCGCCAGCACAAAGCGGAAGTTCACGCGCGAGTCGCTCTCGTCGCCGTCGAGGCGGCGGAAGAAGTTCATCAATACGTCGTCGTCCACGAAGAGCTTGCGCTTCTGCTTCGGCTCGGGCGCCCGCGCCCGCCAGACGGCCACCACCGATTCGTCCTCGTCGGCGCCGTCGTAGCAGGACGGGCAGTAGTCGCGTCGCTCGAACTGCTCGTCCTGTTCGCGGACGGTCGCCACGTACTCGTTGCCCGGCTCGAAGCACCGCCGGCACAGCGAGCAGACGCCCGTGGGCCTGGATATATTCTCGTAGTCTCTGGCCATGGTTCTCGCCTTCCGTGCGGCTACAGGTTAACCGCAAAGGGCGGACGAATCGAGCGTTTGGAGTGTCAGTCGAGACCGGCGGTGGATTCGATTTTGTCGCGGAGCCGCTCGGCGCGGGCGAGGTCGTCCGCGGATGAGGACCGCAGGTCGTCGCCCTCGGAGGCGGGCAGTTGCCGGGCGTTTATACGGACGTTGTAGTCGCTGAGCCGCACGGCCACCGCGGACAGGGCGGCCGCGGCAAGCAGGTCGCTGAGCAGGTAGCGGTTGCACTTGCCAGAAAGCTCCTTCAGGTCCTCCAGCACAGCAATCGCGACCTTGGTAAGCTCGCGTGGCACGTCGATGGCCGCCGCCAGAGCCAGGGACATGCGCTCGGTCTTTTCCGGCGAGTCGGCCATCGCCGTCGTCTCGCGGAAAAACTCATAGGCCGCGGCGTCGTCACCGGCAAGGGCCTTGAACATGTGTCTGGCCCGTGTCAGCCGCGGGCCTATGCGGTCGTACAGCTCCTGGTGCTCGGCGTATTTCTTCTTGCCGGAGGTGAAGTTAAGAGCCATTTCCCCCAGCGCCGCGGCCAGGGCGGCTACGACGGCCGCCACCGACCCGCCGCCGGGAGTGGGCGTTTTGGCGGCGGCGGCGTCGAGAAACTCCCGCACCGTCATCGAAAGCATGTCTTTGGTCTTTGCCATTCTCGCATCCGGTATCTGGTTGTCTGGTTAATCGGTTAACTGGTCAACCGGCTACGGCTCTACGTCCTCCGGCGCCGGCGTGGTGATTACGGTGGTGTAGCCGCCGCCGAGATACTTCTCGCCGGCGCGGAGCACGTCCTCGGGTGTAACGTCGCGGTACACTTCCTGCAAGCGGCTGTGGAAGTCGTACCCAAGCCCGTAAAGCTCGTTCAGGGCCGCGTTCATGGAAAGCGCGTCCATGGACTGCTTGCCCAGAAGCTCGGCCGTGAGAATGATGTTGACCGCCTCCTCGACTTCCTGCGGGGTGGGCTTGTACTGCGACGCTCGTCGCAGGTTGCGGCGGATGGTCTCAGCGACCTCCTGCGCCTCGGAGGGTTGGCAGACCGCGTAGGTCATGAACGCCCCCGGCAGCAGACCGGGCCAGTTGTACGCGTGCACAACGTACACCAGCTCGCGGCCGCGAAGCTCCTCGTGCAGCCAGCCGCTGGGAAGGCGGTATCCGCTGATGATGGTGTCAAGAACGTCGATGGCGGCCCGGTCTTCGATGTTGGTGAACACCATTCCGGCAGCGCCCACCACCACGGCCGAAACCTGTTTCTCAGTCTCCTTGACGAACGTCCTGTCCTCTTGTGGCACGTCCGGGCCGGAAACGTTGGGCAAACTGACCTCGCCCTCGGGCAGGTCCGCGAACAGGCCGGTTATCAGCTCTCGGGCCTCGTCCGCATCGAAGTTGCCGTACACCGCCAACACACTGGAGCCGGCTTTGACGTGCTGTTCGTGCCAGTCGGCGAGTTTTTCGGCGGTTGCTTCGGCGAGCACCTCCTGGCGGCCCGGGGACAGGAGCCGGTAGGGGGAATCCTCGAAAAAGCTGCCACGGAAGAACTTCTGCCCCTCCGCGAGGACGTTCTCGTCGATTTGGCGCGAGGCCGCTATCGCGCGCGGTCGAAGGATCTCCAGCTCCTCTTCGGGGAACGTCGGGTGCTGCACCACGTCCGCCAGGACGGCGACGGCCTCGGAGAATTCGCTCTCCAGCACGCTCGCCTGCCAGTAGAAGGTGTTGTTTCCGCACTGGGCGTCAAGCTCGCCGCCGGCGGCGTCGAAGAACTCGGCGATATCCTCGGCCGTCCTGTCCGCGGTGCCCTTGGTGGTGAGGTTGGTCATCAGCGTGCCGAAGCCGTTGGTGGATTCATCCTCCAGCAGCACGCCACCGGCCGAAACGAAAGTCATGGACACCAGCCCCACGGCCGGATTCGGGCCGAGCACCACCCGCATACCGTTGTCCAGAGTGAACATTCGCGGCTCGCCGGCACGGGTCTGCCGGTCGGCGGTATCGGCGTCCAGCTCGGCGGCCGGGTCGGCAGGCAGCATCCGCGTGACCACCATGCGCTGCGGGTCGAGGTACTTCCGCGCGACATCGCGCACCTGCTCGGCCGTCACCTGCTGTATCCGGTCGGTATACCGGCGGGAGAAGTCCGTCTCGCCGGTGGACAGGTAGTCTCCGGCCAGGGTCGCCGAGATGGACTCGACCGTCTGCAGCGAACGGACGTAGTCGGCGACCTTCTGGCGCTTGGCGCGGTCCAGCTCATCCTGCGAGACGCCTTCTTCCCGGATGCGGGCCAGTTCGTCGAGGATGGCCTGCTCGGCGGCGTCGGCCTTCTCCGGCTGGGTGCGGAAATCTATCGAGAACGGTCCTTTCCCCCACGCCGGCGTCCAGGAGAACGAATCCACGCTCGTGACGAGCTGTTTCTCGCGGCGGATGGTTCTCTCAAGAAGACTGGCCTCGCCGCGGGTCAGCACGAACGACAGCACGTCCAGCGCGTAGAGGTCGTCGTGGATGAGGGGGATCGTCAGAAAGCTCATCGTCTGCTGGGCCTCGGTCAGCTCCGCATGCGTGCGGACAACCCGCCGCTCGCCGGCGATTGGCTGAACGTCCGGCAGCGTCAGGTCCGGCTGGCGACCGGCCGAGGCACCGGCGAACTGCTTCTGCACCTGCCTGAGCGCCTCGGACACGTCGATATCGCCGACGATGCTCACCACCATATTCTGCGGAACGTACATCCGCCGGTGATACTCGCGGACGTCGTCGATGGTCAGCTCCCGCAGCGGCCGCTCGTATCCGATTACCGGCACGGCCGCGGGGTGCTGGCGGTAGAGGTTCTCCATGTGGGCCTGCCAGAGCTGCCGGTCGGGGTCGTCGTAGCGCATCTCCAGTTCGCGCTGTACCACGCCGTGCTCGCGGCGGAAGGCGTCTTCGGTGATCTCCGCCCGCGCGAGCCAGTCCGCCAGCAGCTCTATGCACTGGTCGGTCTTAGCGGCTGTTGCCGAGATGTAATAGCACGTATGGTCGAGAGTGGTGTAGGC
Organism: Phycisphaerae bacterium; assembly: GCA_049975485.1. Taxonomy (GTDB): domain Bacteria; phylum Planctomycetota; class Phycisphaerae; order SM23-33; family SM23-33; genus PUND01. The sequence goes on from JBNGDC010000001.1 coordinate 159,988, forward strand.
GTTGGCCTGGGCGCCGATTCGCCGGACCCTGTCCACCGGTTCGCGGGTCTCTGTGGCGGCCCCGCCTCCGTCGGGCGAGTCATGCTCGGCCTCGTCGGCCACCAGGTGCTCCAGCAGGTGGCTTACACCGCAGCCGAGCCACTCGCCTTCGTAAAGTCCGCCCGCCCGCACGTACCCGCGTACGCAGACCACCGGGCTGGTGCGCACGGACTGCAGTATGACCGTCAGCCCGTTTTCGAGCGTCACGACGGTCACATCGTCTCCGGTATCCATCCGCTCGACGACGGCCGGCGGCTGCGGCTGAGTTTCTGCTCCGGCCGGCTCGGGCTTGACGGTCTGTGTGGTCGGTGTGCTCTGCTGCCGCGAATCGGCCTCCGCGGCGCCGCTGGTCGCGCAGCCGAAGCTGAAGACAGCGACCAATACGCCGAACAGCAACACGGGCAGGTTCACAGAGACACTCCGTCCCAAACGTGCGAAGGCATCGGTACTCATGAAAGAATCCTCCCGGGGTCGTCCGTAATGGTGCGCCGTCAGCTTTCGGCGCGTGTGCGGTTTTCCAGCTCACTGAGGTAGGCGAGTGTGCGGTCCAGCTCGGTCTTGAGGTGCCTCACCCGCAGAAGGCTGCGCACGCGTGTCAGCAGTTCCAGCCGGTTGACGGGCTTGGAGATGAAATCGTCCGTGCCGCTTTCCACGCCGCGTTCGATGTCGCCCAGCTCGTGCAGCGCGGTCACCATGATCACCGGCACGTCGCGTGTGCCGGGGGCGCTTTTGAGCTTGCGGCAGACCTCAAAGCCGCTCATGCGCGGCATCATGATATCCAGCAGGATAAGGTCCGGCAGTTCCTCCTCCACGGCCTCCATTGCCTCGATGCCGTCGCGGGCTGTGCGGATGGTGCAGCCCGTCGGCTCCAGATAGGCCACCAGAAGCTCGAGGTTCTGCTCGTTGTCGTCAACGACCAGGATAGTGCTGCCGGTGAACAGGTCCTTCTCTTCCTCACTCGGCGCGCCGTTGGCGGGGGTCTGTGACATTTGCCTTCTCCTTGGCGATGCGCGTACATCACGCCTCTACAGCAGCGTACCGGCCGGAGGACGCCGAAGCAACATCCTTGACGGCCTCGGTTGCCGGCAGCACGGAGACACCTGCTTTCGTATGGAGTCGCAGGACCTGAATTTTTCATCTCCCAACCCCCAAGTCTATCGCCGTGGGGAAGGTAGCGGGCTAACATATATAGGTTCGCTCAACTCTCTGAAAGGACAGATCCAATGAGAGCACGACAGATTCTGATGGTCCTGTGGGCCGGTCTGTGCGTCCTGGTGGTGCTGGCGTGCGAGTCCGGCTCCGACGCCCAGGAGTCCGGTTCTTCGACGGAAGGCGTATCGGCCGATGCGCCCGTGGTCGCGACACCGGCCGCGCCCGTTGCCGGGCGACGCATTGAGCCGCAGCAACTGGTCTACCAGGGCGCTTTCCGTCTGCCCGACGGTCCGGATGAGTACGCCTGGGGCTGGAGCGGGCAGGGACTCGCCTATCGCCCCGACGGCGACGCCGAAGGCGAAGACGACGGCTACGGCGGATCGCTGTTCGGCACGGGACACAACTGGAATACGTGGGTTTCGGAGGTCTCCATACCCCGGCCGATCGTTTCGCCGACCAGGAACCTCGATGAGCTTAACACCGCGGCGACCCTCCAGCCCTTTGCGGACATCCGCGGCGGACTCTATGAGGGCAGAGACCTGGAGCAACCCCGAGTGGGCCTGGCGTATCTGCCCGCACAGGGCGAGCAGACTTCCGCCAAGCTCTACTTCTCCTGGGCGGCCCACATGGGACAGGGCGAGAAGGAGCCGACGCACGGCTGGTGCGAGCCGGATCTCTCGGACCCTAAACCGGCGGGGTTGTGGAGCATCGCGGGGCTGGACCAGTATCTGACCTGCGATTACATCACGACGGTTCCGCGAAGCTGGGCCGATGCGAACACCCCCGGCATGTACCTGGCGACCGGGCGGATGCGCGACGGCGGCCAGGCCTCGCAGGGTCCGACGCTGATCGCCTATGGGCCCTGGAATCAGGGCAACCCGCCGGCGGCCGGCGCGGAACTGCCCGGCACGGTGCTGCTGAGATACTCCGCGATCACGGATGAGCAGCAGCACACGCTGAACGGTTACGCACACAGCGACGACTGGTCCGGCGTCGCCTGGCTCGATGTCGGCGGACGCTCGGCCGTTGTGTTCGTCGGCACCAAGGGCGTCGGCAAGTGCTGGTACGGCTTCGCCAACGGTGTGGTCTGGCCGGAGGAAGGCCCGTACCCGCCCGTGCCGGAATATCCCAACGACCAGCGTGGCTGGTGGTCCGAGCGGTTCGTGCCGCAGATAATGCTGTACGACCCGGCGGATCTGGCCGCCGTCGCAGCCGGCAAAGCCCAGCCGCGCGAGCCGCAGCCCTATGCGGTGATAGACATCGAGGAGCTTATGTACCGCCGCCCCGAGAGGCCCGACATGCACCGGGTCGGAGCGGCGGCGGCCGACAACGAGCGGGGCCTGTTGTACGTGCTGGAGCTGCGTGGCGACGGCGACAAATCCCTCGTACACGTCTGGAAATTCGTCGGCGGGCGGCAGGGCGGCCAGGCGGATACGCCGGACGTCCCGGAGCTTTGACCCGCCCGGGCACCCGGCGCGGCCCGTTGGAAAAGCGCGCCGCGGCCGGGTAACATCGCCGCATGCAGCTTTTCGAGGATGGGCAATCTGTCTCCGCGGTCGGGCGGCGCGTGGTCGGCGTGGCCGTCAACGCGCACGTCTGGGGCGACTTCGACTATGTCTGGCCGGATGCTCTCGGCGAGCCACAGCGCGGGCAGCGCGTGCGCGTGCCCTTCGGCCGGGGGGACCGCCGGACGCTGGGCTTTGTCGTGGACCCGTCGCGGGAAGACCAACGCACGGGCGAGAAGCCCCGCAAGCTCAAAGCGGTAGCCGAGGTCCTGGATGAAGAGAGCCGGCTGACGACAAAACTCTGGGACCTGGCACACTGGATAAGCCACTACTACCTCGCACCGCTTGGCGTGACGCTGGCGGCTATGGTCCCCTCGGCCGTCGGCCGACGCGGCGAGCGGACCGAGCAGGTAGCCATTCTCACCAGCGGTCGTTCGGATTGGCCCTCGGCGCTGGGGGCTCGTCAGCGGCGCGTGCTGGATGAGCTTTTCGAGGCCCGCAGACAAGGGGTCGAGGAGCTTCCGCTCCGCGAGGTACTCCGCAAGAGCGGCGCCACCCGCGACAGCGTCAATCGGCTGGTGGGGCGGGGGCTGCTGCGGCTGGAGAGCCGTGAGGTCCGCCTGCCGGATATCACCGGCGAGCAGCACGAGCCGCAATTCGAGCTGAACGACGACCAGAAAAGCGTCCTTTCGGAGGTGCAGTCCGTCCTGGGCGGCGGCTTCCGCGCCATGCTGCTGCACGGAGTCACCGGCAGCGGCAAGACGGAAATCTACGTCCGCGCCATACGCCAGGTGATCGCCGCGGGCAAACAGGCAATCCTGCTTGTCCCGGAGATTGCCTTGGCGACGCAGACTCTGCATCGGCTGCTGGAACGCCTGCCCCGGGTGGCGGTTCTGCACAGCGGGCTGACCGACGCCGAGCGGGCCTTTCACTACGAGCAGATACGCGGCGGAAACGCCGACGTGGTGGTGGGTCCACGCAGCGCCGTGTTCGCACCCACGCCGAATCCGGGGCTCATCGTGGTGGATGAGGAGCACGAGCCGTCTTACAAGCAGGACACCGCTCCCCGCTACCACGGCCGCGACACCGCCGTTAAGCGCGCCTCGCTGGAGGACGTTCCTATCCTGCTCGGCTCGGCGACTCCGTCGCTGGAGTCGCTGCACAATGCCCGTCGCGGCCGCTACAAGCTGCTCCGCCTGCCGAACCGCGTCCGTGGGTTGCCCATGCCGCATCTGGAAGTGGTCCACCTGCGCAAGGAGCTTGAGCCGGGCCGTATAGAGCTTATCGGGCGGACGCTTACGCAGAAGATGGCGGCCGCCCTGGACCGCCGCGAACAGATTATCCTGCTGATGAATCGCCGGGGTTACGCCAGTCACGTATTCTGTCCGTCGTGCGGGTGGATCATGACATGTCGTCACTGTACGCGGACGATGGTGTTCCATCAGGCGACGCAGATGGCGGTCTGTCATTACTGTCAGCAGTCGGCGCCTTTGCCGGAGGTCTGCCCGGCGTGCAGGGGCAAATTGCTGCTGTTCGGCTACGGTATCCAGAGGATAGAGAGCGAACTGGCAAGGAAGTTCCCCGAGGCGGCCTCGGCGAGGATGGACAGCGACACGATGACCTCGCCTAAGCAGTTCCGCAAGGTCTTCGACGCCTTCGCTGCGGGGGAGATTGACATACTTCTGGGCACGCAGATGGTCGCCAAGGGGCTGGATTTCCCACGCGTGTCGCTGGTGGGCGTGGTCTCGGCCGACACTTCACTGGCGATACCGGACTTCCGGGCCGCGGAGCGGACTTTCCAGCTTATCGTGCAGGTGGCCGGCAGGGCGGGGCGGTCCGACAGGCCCGGCGAGGTGGTAGTCCAGACACTGAACGAAGACGAGCCGGCGATACACTTCGCCATCGGGCATGACTACGAGGGCTTTGCCGACCAGGAGCTGCCGCTGCGGGAGGAGACGAATCTGCCGCCTTTCTCGCGTCTGGTGCGTTTCCTCATCAGGCACAGGGACGTCTCAAAGGCCGAAGCCGGCGCCACTGAGCTTGCCAGACGGCTGCGGGGGGTCCTGACGGCGCACGTGGGCATGCTGGGTCCGCAGCCGGCCGGTGTGAAGAAGATTCGCGACCGCTTCCGCTTCGAGCTGCTGCTGTTCTGCGACCGGCCAGGCTACGTTCAGGACCTGCTCGGCGGGCACATGGGCGAGCTGACAAAGGGCATAGCGGCCGAGATCGTCGCCGAGCCGGACCCGGTGAACCTGATGTGACGGGTGTTGGTGAACTCGCGCATTCGTCCATTCGCCGCCTGGCCGCTCAGCGGCAATGGAACGCGGGGATTAGGCAATAGGCAGCAGGCAATAGGCAGCAGGCAGCAGGCATTAGGCAGCAGGCAAAAGGCAATAGACAGCAGGCATTAGGCCATGGCTTCAGCCATGGTAGTGGTTGGCCTGTGCCTATTCACGGTCTTAGCCCGTTTCAACGGGCTTACCGCGGCATGAGGAAGGGCGTTGAAACGCCCTCAGGCATTTGAAGCGGCAGCATGATACCACGGCTAAAGCCGTGGCATCAGGGACTTGCTCGTGAGGCAGGCAGCAAGCCGGTAGGCAATTGGCAGTGGTCAATAGGAAACCCCGGTTCGACACGAAGCTTACTGACGAGCGGACTGCTCAACGACTCAACTGATCGACTGCTTGACCGCAAGGGCCAACGGGGGCATCAAAAAACCTTGACCCTGACGGGGGCGGCCGTTACAAGGAACGGTCTTAATTGAGCGGTCCGCTTATGCGCCGGGACCGCTTCGCGGCTTCCATGGTGAAACAGAACTCCAACGAGCCAAGGGACCTGGAGTCTCTTCGTAAGCGGATCGACGAGCTTGACCGGAAAATCGTCGAGCTGCTCAACGAGCGCGCCGCGGTCGTGGTGGAGGTCGGCCGGACCAAGCTTCAGGACGGCACGCCCATTTACGCCCCGGACCGCGAGCAGAGCGTCCTGAGGCGGGTCTCGGAGCTGAACGCAGGCCCGTTGCCGCAGAGGACGCTACAGGCGATCTACCGCGAGTTGATGAGCGGTTCGTTCGCCCTGGAGAAACCACTGAGGGTGGGCTACCTGGGACCGCAGGGCACCTTTTCCCACATGGCCGCCCAGCGCAAGTTCGGCGGTTCGGTGGAGTACCGGGACCTTGCGGACATTCGGGCGGTGTTCCACGAGGTCATTCGCGGCCACTGCGACCTTGGGCTGGTGCCGATTGAGAACTCACTCGGCGGCGGCGTGATAGACACGATGGACTGCTTCATAGACGCAGACGTGAGCATCTGTGCGGAAGTTGTGGTGGAGATACACCACAACCTGCTGGCAAACTGCCCGCCGGAGCAGATAAAGGTTATCGCCTCCAAGCCGGAGGTCTTTGCCCAGTGCCGTGACTGGCTTTCCAGCAGTTTCAACGACGCACAGCTCCTGCCGGTGGCCAGTACGTCCAAGGCCGCCGAAATGGCGGCTTCCGAGACGGGGCTTGCGGCCATCGGGTCGGAGCTGGCGGCGGAGCTTTACGACCTGAAGATTGTCTTCGCCAACATCGAGGACAACCCGAACAACCAGACGCGGTTCTACGTGATCTCGCGCACGCCGGCCAAACGGACCGGAAACGACAAGACGACGCTGCTTTTTACCACCGCCCACCGCTCCGGCGCGCTGGCGGAGGTGCTGAACGTACTGGCGAAGCACGGTATCAACCTTACAAACATAGACACCCGTCCCTCCAAGCGGCGGAACTGGGAGTATTACTTCTTCGCGGACGCCGAAGGGCACTGCGAGGAGGATAGCTTCGCGGCCGCTCTGGAGGAGGTTCGGGAGCACTGCGGTATGTTGCACGTTTTGGGTAGCTACCCCAAGGCCACCGAGCCGGTATAGGTGAAAAGGTAGTTGGTTGACTGGTTGATTGGTTAACTGGTTGATCGGCAGTCTTCGTGAGCGGGTCCCGGTGTTCCGGGACCTGCCCTGGTGACTACCGGCTACTGACCGGGCGGCGGGTTTTGTGGAAGAGTAACCGAAAAGGCATTCATGAAAGGAGCAGCACGTGGCTCGTAAGCTGTTTATTGCCGGAAACTGGAAGATGAACCTCAACCGCGCCGAGGCCGGTGAACTGGCCGGCGCGCTTAAGAGCAAAATCGGCGATGTTGACGCGGTGGACCTGGCCGTCTGCCCGCCGATGGTGCACCTGGAGACGGTGGGCAAGGCCGTCGCGGGCAGCAAAATCGCACTCGGCGCGCAGAACATGTTCTATGAGGACAACGGGGCGTTCACCGGGGAGACATCGTCGGCGATGCTTCTCGATGCCGGTTGCCGGTATGTGATACTCGGCCACAGCGAGCGGCGGCACGTAATCGGGGAGTCCGACGAGCTTATCAATCGCAAGGTCCTCAAGGCGCTGAGTGACGGACTCGAGCCGATTCTGTGCGTGGGCGAGCTGCTGGAGCAGCGCGAGGCGAACGAGACCATGGAAGTCGTCCGCCGCCAGGTCGAGGTCGGCCTGGAAGGTGTCTCGTCCGCCGACGCCAAGCGTGTTACCATCGCGTACGAGCCGGTCTGGGCCATCGGCACCGGCAAGACCGCCACGCCGGACCAGGCGCAGGAAGTGCACGCGATGATTCGCAAGCTGCTGAGCGAGCGTTTCGACGGGCCTGTGGCCGATACAATCAGGATACAGTACGGCGGGTCGGTGAAGCCGTCCAACGCGGGCGAGCTTCTGGGACAGCCCGATATCGACGGCGCCCTGGTGGGCGGGGCGAGTCTCAAGGCCGACGACTTTGCGGGAATCGTGGAAGCCGGTCAATGAGTCGCGCCGCCCAGAAAGCAGCGCGGTATTAACGGAGAGCTGGCAGATGGACATCTTTCTCGGAGTTCTGTTCCTTATAGTCTGCATATTGCTGATCGCGGTAATCCTGCTTCAGCGGGGCCGTGGCGGTGGTCTTGGCTCCGCTTTCGGGGGCGGCGCGGGCAGCAGCGCCTTCGGTACGCGGACCGGCGATGTGTTCACGTGGGTCACGATCGTGCTGACGGCCGCTTTTCTGCTGCTGGCCGTCGGGACGGTTATCGCCCACAAGCAGGAGCCGGACCAGGTGGCGACGCCCGAGTTCAGCCCCGCGCCGGGTCCCATAGATGAGCCGGTTAACGTCACCATAAGCTCGGAAACGCGGGGAGCGGAAATCTGGTACACGGTTGACGGCGGCGAGCCGAAGCAAAATGAGTCCATGCCGTATGAGAAGAACCCCGTTCCGATCGAGCCGGGCATGACTCTCAGGGCGAAGGCCTACCGCCCCGGCTGGCAGGACAGCGAGGTGGCCGTGGGCGCCTACCTGGAACCGGTGCCGCCTGAGACGCCCGAAACAGAGGAGCCGGAAGCGCCGGCTGTTGACGCCGAAGATGATGAGCAGTCGCAGACGGCGCCGGCGGGGGAGTCGGAGACCAAAAACACCGAGGAACCGACCACCCGGCCGGTAGAGGAAGCAACTACTCAACCGGTTGGGAGTTAGGGAATCTACAATGGCGGTTCATTCCATGACGGGCTACGGCAGCGCCGCGGGCGTTGTGGACCGGATCGAGTATTCGGTGGAGGTCCGCAGCGTCAATAATCGCTACTTCAAGCCCAGCATACGTCTGCCGGACGTCTGGTCGCGGGCCGAGCCGGAGATAGAAAAGCTGCTGCGGTCGCAGATACGTCGCGGAACGGTGTCTGTCTCAGTGCAGATGAAGGTGCACGACGCCGAGGCCGCCTGGGACGTTAACGTGCCGGCCCTGAACCGCTACATCGAGCAGCTCCGTCCGCTGGAGGTGGAGGCGAACCCCATGCTGCATGTGGATATCGCCTCTATGATGCAGCTTCCCGGCGTGTGCGAGCCGCCCGACAGCGAGAAGATAATCGAGGCCTCGCGTGACAAGCTTTTTGCGCTTATCAACGAGGCCCTGGATGCGCTGGTGCGTATGCGTGCCCGCGAGGGTGAGTCCATCGAGCAGGACCTGAGGGAGAACTGCGACCTGATAGAGCAGCAGTTGGCCACGGTGCAGAAGCGCTCGCCGGTCGTGGTGGAGGAATACCGCCGGCGACTGACGGAAAGAATACGGGAGCTGACTGAGAACTCCGACCCGTCGCTCGCCGAGCAGACCCTCTCGCGCGAGGTGGCGGTCTTCGCCGACCGATGCGACATAGCCGAGGAGGTCTCGCGCCTCAGCGCCCACGTGGAGCAGTTCCGCAAGGCGCTTGGCGAGCGGGAGCCGTCCGGGCGTAAACTGGAGTTCATCGCCCAGGAGATGCTCCGCGAGGCCAACACCATCGCCTCGAAATCGGGCGATATGGAGATCTCGCGGGCGGTCGTGGAGATAAAGACCGGCGTGGACCGGATCAAGGAACAGGTTCAGAACGTTCAGTGAGTATCGGCGGGCCGGCGGCGTGAGCGAAGACAGCGGGCATCTTGTGGTGATCAGCGGACCCAGCGGGGTCGGCAAGAGCACCATCGCCCACGAGGTGGTTCAGCGGACGGGCGCCGAATTCAGCGTCTCGGCGACGACGCGTTCGCCCCGACCTCACGAGCGGGACGGGCGGGATTACCACTTTGTGGACCGCGAGAAGTTTGAGAAGATGATCGCCGACGGCGAGTTGCTGGAATGGGCGGAGGTTTTCGGCGAGCTTTACGGCACGCCCGCCGGGCCGGTCCGCGAGGCGCTGCGGCAGGGACGCAATATACTGCTGGACGTGGACGTGCAGGGAGGCCGACAGGTGCACGAGTCCATGCCCGGCGCGACGTTCGTGCTTATCCTGCCGCCCAGCGACGAGGAGCTGGCCAGGCGTCTGCGGGGCAGGGGCAGTGAATCCGAGGAGCAGATCCGTCGGCGGCTGTCGAAGGCCCGCGAGGAAATCGCCGCCGCCGAGGCGCAGGGCATATATAATCACCGCGTGGTGAACGATCGCCTCGAAGACGCGATCGAGGCCGTTATGCGTATAGTCAATCAACCGGAGACTTCGAAACAATGATCGAGGCCCTCAAGAGCGAAGAAATCGTCGAGAAGGTCGGTGGCCGCTTCAAGCTTACCGCACTGATGCAGAAGCGACTGGTGGAGCTTATGCAGGGCGCCCGCCCGCTGGTGGAGCGCAAGCGCGGCATGACCGACATGGAGGTCGTCGTCCAGGAGATTCTCGAGGACAAGATCGCCATCGACTACGACAAGTCCGATATCGACAGCCCCGAGGAATCGGACTGACCGCACAGCTTCAGCGGGAGTCGCACATGACCGGACAGCCCGACACGCCGTCGCCGCAGCACGAGGTGCTGCTGTGCGTTACGGGGGGTATTGCGTGCTACAAGTCGGCGGACCTGGCGAGCAAGCTGGTGGCCGACGGCTTTGGCGTGACGGTGGCGATGAGTGAGGCGGCCGAGAGGTTTGTCGCGCCGCTTACGTTCCAGACGCTCACGCGGCGACGGGTTTACACCTCGCTGTGGCAGTCCACGGAGCAGTATGAATCCACGCATATCTCAACGTCGGACCTTGCGGAGCTGATGATAGTCGCGCCGGCGACGGCGGACACTATCGCCAAGCTGGCGACAGGCCTGGCCGACGATATTGTCTCCACGCTGCTGCTGGCCCGCCCGGCCGATTGCCCGCTGCTGCTGGCGCCGGCCATGAACACGCGCATGTGGCAGGCGCCGCCGACCCAGGCCAACATCGAAAAGCTCAAGGGCTGGGGCGTGCATACGGTAGGCCCGGCCGAGGGGCGGCTTGCATGCGGCGACACGGGACCCGGCAGAATGGCCGAGCCGGCGGACATACTCGCCGCAGCCAAAAAGCTTCTGAGCGGGTAGAATGTCGTCGCCGTGATCGGGAACCAGGGGAATGAAGGTCCGAGAAGTGATAAAATGGCTTCAGGATGATGGATGGGTGCAGGTCGTGCAGCGAGGAAGCCATCGCCAGTTCAAGCATCCTGTGAAGCCCGGGAGAGTAACGGTTGCCGGTAATCCCTCCCACGACCTTGCCCCTGGAACACTGAACAGCATCGTGAAGCAGGCCGGACTTAAGGGTCGCAAGCCATGAACTACCTCGTGGTCATCGAGAAGGCGGACGGGAATTACTCGGCCTATGTACCCGACCTGCCCGGATGCGTCGCCACAGGGGAGACGCTGGAGGAGGTCCGTTCGGCCGTCCGCGACGCGGTGGAGATGCACCTTGCCGGGCTTCGCGAGGATGGTCAGGAAATTCCGCCGGCACGGGCCATGGGCGAAGTGATCGAAGCCGGCTCCGGTCAATAAACCGAGGGTTGGAAAATTCGGCCGATTGTGCACTTTTCCAACGCGCCGGGGCTCCATCGCCAAGGTATGGGTAGCTCGGACCAGTCGGAACTGTGCGACGTCACCCGTACGGCACGGCCTTTACCGCCACAGCGGCAATCGGTAAGCTCCGACCATGCGGATACTCGTAACAGCCGGTCCCACGCGCGAGCCGATCGACTCGGTTCGGTTCATCACCAACGCCTCCAGCGGACGCATGGGCTGCGCGGTGGCGTCGGCCGCTGTCGAAGCGGGTCACGACGTGACGCTTCTGCTCGGTCCGTGCCCGGCCGAGCCGCCCGCCGGCTGCGAGGTGCTACGCTTTATGACGGCCGCGGAACTGAAGCGACTGCTTGAAGAGCACTTCCCCGCCTGCGACGCGCTGGTGATGGCGGCGGCCGTTGGAGACTTCACGCCCGAAAGACCGGCCGTTGGCAAGCTGCGGCGTTCGTCGGGACCGGTGGAGCTTCGACTGCTGCCTACCGACGACCTGCTCGCCGGCGTTGCCGCAGGCAAACGACCGGGTCAGAGAATCGTCGCCTTTGCCGTGGAAGCCGGCGACGAGGACGCGATGTCCGCCGCGGCCAGGCGCAAGCTCACCGCCAAGGGGGCCGATTTCATCGTGGTCAACTCTCCGGAGGCAATGAGCGCCGAGACCAGCCGTGCAGCCATCCTCACCGCCGACGATGTCCTGCTGCCCTGGGGCGAGCGGACCAAAACGGAGCTGGCGGCGGAGATAGTCAAACTACCGGCGACGGGCGGGAATTGACTCTATGCGCACAAACTTTCCGCTCCCTTCCAGTCGCGGCTAGCCGCGAGCGACAGCGAGCGGAAACGAGCAAGATTCGGCTTACTGACCCACAAGCTCTTCGCGGCGCTGTCTCAGCAGGGGCTTTTTATCCTCGGGCATGTCCGGCTCGGCCAGGAGCTTGTCCAGCCCTTCGACGAAGAAGTCCCTGGCGAAATCGGTGCTGAAGACGCGCTGGTCCTCGGGCCTGGTTTCGATGGTCTTGAGAAAACCCTCGAAGTCCTGAAAGTAGCTGCCGTAGATGTGAAAGCTGTCGGCGATGTGTATGTACTCGCCCGGCTCTACGCCCACCTGGCGGGCGATATCCTCCTGAAGCTCGGTGAAGGCGTACATGTTCATGAAGGCGGCCTTGAAGGCGTCGTTGCTGCGCATGTGCGCGTTCATGTGCAGCCGCCCGTCGGAAATGCGGAACCACAGCCGCTGGAGGCACGCGGGGTCGTTGATGTTCAGGTCGTTCCACACCTGCCAGGTAACCGCCTGGGCGCGGCGGGTGTGTCCGACGCTCTTGAGTTTCTCAACGACGGCCGCGAGCTGGTCGATACGCTCGCCGTCCGGCAGGGCGTAGCTGCGCAGGCGCTCGTGGTAGGTGTATTCCCACTTGCCGGCGGCGGGGTCTATCCAGTGGTCGTGCACGCCGTAGAGGACTTCGGCGCGGTATTTTTCCAGGTCGTCCAGTCCGCCGGGGAACGCCCGGTGTACGCGCGGCTCCCGGAAGGGGTGGGTCACATGAACCACGGCCGTCACGTCCCGACTGTTCGGGTCATCCGGACGGTCGTACTCGGTGGGGAAGCTCTCGCCCTCGCGCCAGCAGGCGACGACGGCCCGCTCCCAGCCGACGGGGAGCGTCTCGGCGACGACGTGTATCGACTTCATCCTGCCTCCATGCTCGGCGGCACAGACCGCAGACATCCTTGTACGCGCGGCGACGGCGTCGGTCAAGCCGTCGTTTACAACTTCAGCGATTTGATGATGGAACCGACCGGCTCGGCCCGGTTGAGGCAGTAGAAATGCAGTCCGGGCGCGCCGCGGTCCAGCAGGTCCTGCGCCTGGCTGACGGCGTAGTCCGTGCCGCGGGCGATCGTCGCGTCGGCGTCGCCCTTTATAGGATCGAAGATTTCGTGGATGGTATGCGGCACGGTTGCGCCGCAGTTGGCCGCGAAATCCACCAGCTTCTCATAGTCCGTCACGGGCAGCAGGCCCGGGATAATACGAAGCGTCACGCCCGCCTCACGCACGCGCTGCAGGTACTCCCAGTACAGCATGTTCTCGAAGAAGAACTGCGTGATGCAGTAGTCGGCCCCGGCGTCCTGTTTCATCTTCAGGAAGTGACTGTCCACGTCCAGGTTCGGCGCCAGGGGGTGGCTTTCGGGAAAGCCCGCCACGCCGATGGAGAAGTGGTCGTCATGCTCGGAGCGGGTCATCTCCACGAGCTGGTAAGCGTAACGGGGCTGGTCCGGACGGAACTGGTAATCGCGTTCGTGTTGCGGCGGGTCGCCCCGCAGCGCCATGAGGTTCCGAACGCCGGCGTTTTTCATGCGGTCCAGCTCCCGGCGGATGGAATCCCAAGTGTGCTTGATGCAGGTAAAATGGTGCACCACGGGTATGTCAAATTGCTGGATAAGTTCCTCGGCCGTCCGCAGTGTGTTCTCCGCGGTCGTACCGCCGGCTCCGTAGGTGACGCTGAACCAGTCGGCGCCCAGGTCCACGAGCTTCTCGGCCGTATCGAACAGCCGATCCCGACCCTTGTCGGTCTTGGGCGGGAAGAACTCGAACGAAAGCGTTCGCTGCTTTTGTGCGAATACGTCGGTTATCTTGTCCTGCGGCATATGGCTATGACTCCTTGTGATCGCGAAATCGATGCGAATCGCCGGGCGTTTTCCGTCCGGTCACGCCTGAGGCCCACGAAGATCGGCCGGCGATACCGGGCACGGACACCCCGCTATCTGGACTGGAGCGACCCGAAAGTATATAGCCCGACGGTCAGTACTCGCAAGGTGGTTCTTTGCCCACCTCCCGGAGCAGGGCGTCGGCCGCTGAGATCTGCTGTTCGGTGCCTTCCACGCCCACCCATAGTGCCCCCTCGGCCCCATGTACGCCGCCCGCGGCCAGCAGTCGCAGGCACGCGCCGGTGAGCAGTTCGACTGCTTCGAACTCGGTGAACGCCTCGCCGGGCAGAGGCAGCAGGCCCGGGCCCTCACCCCGGCCGGGGTCGATCTCGGCGGCCAGCGAGTCCACGTCCTCGAATATGCGCTTTTCCAGCCCGACCGGCACGATGAGCTTTGTACCGCGACCCGCCACGGCCGCGATTACGGCGCCGGCGGTGCCGGCCTGTGGGTGGCCTATCAGCACGGCGGGACGGCCCCTGGGGTCCAGGGCGTTCGCTCCCTTGAGGATCAGATCGTCCGGGCCGAGATCGTCGGCGACGTCGAATATCTGCTTGCCCTTGAGCCACTTGCCGTCGCGTATGATTACGTCGCCGGCGAATTCGCCCCCGTCGGCCTTGACGTGGGGCGGGCAGACCACCCCGCGCCGGAAACCCTTTGCAGAGAACCCATCGGCCTCCCCGAGGGTGGCAAGCACCTCCTGTGCGACGTAAGCGTTTGTTGTGCCGGCTACTATGGCGAGCGTTCCGGATCGCAGCGCGGCCGTGACTTGCGGGTGCTCTGCCAGGGCCTTCGCAATGAGCCGCTTTCCCGCCGCAGGTGTTATGACGTACTGCTTCATATCTTCGGTCCTTCGCCTTTGATATTGGGACGAATGTGGAACGGCATTCCTCAAAACGCGGCCGGGATGAACACGGGTAACCGCAGTTCTTACTGCTTATAGCTGTTGTCATCAACCACGTTCCTGCTGCCGCAGGAGCGTGGCAGCAGGCTAGATGAATTCGCTGAACAACTCGCGGTTCGGTCTGGCGATGACCACTTCCGAGACCAGCAGGCCTCGCTCACGGGCCTCGGCGGCGCCGGCGCGTACGCCCGATTCGCAGTCCGCGATGGTCCCGGTCATCAGGCAGTAGCCCTTCCCGCCCAATGCCATCGCCACGTGTATGCGGAACAGCGTCACGCGTGCCGCCTTGGCGGCAGCGTCGGCGGCCGCGACTACGCTCACGCCGCTGAACGTCTCCAGCACTCCCATCGCTTCGACTCTCTCGTCCTCGAGCACCACGGATTGGCCAAGTGCCGGAAACACGCCCGGATGGACGTTGGGGATCACGAGCTGGTCTATGATGGACTCTCCGGCGGCCTCCACGCCGGCGTTGACCGCCGCCCGGACGTCGCTGACGCCGCCGCCGATGACGATGAAGTACTTGCCCGAGCAGATGGTCCTTGCCAGCAGTATCTCGACGTTGGCGGCGTCCAGCATTGTGTCCTGTACGCGGTATCCGATGCCGATGCTGGTAAGCTCCACCGCTCCTATGCTGCGGGGTGCCCCGGATGCGTGGTTTTGGCTTGCCTCGGCCATGATTATCCTCGAATGCTCTGGTTAGCTCTCGATCGTGACGGTCGATTCATCCACTGCCGTTACCGTGCCGCCGATGGAAGCGTGTATGGGCGCGCCCAGGGCGGGCTTGCCGTCCTTTATGGGCGGGCTTGCGATAAGGTCGCCCACCGACACCTTCTGTCCGCTCTTGACCTTCGGCTCGCAGGGGGCGCCCACGTGCTGTTTCAGCGGCAGCTTGACCGAAGCCGGCTGCGGGGACTCATCCAGCAGGGGACCGACGTTGTGGAAGCCGTCAAGCCCCAGCTTGGTCATCAGTCGTCGCATGGGGGCCTTGCGGTTGCTCATGTGCAGCTCCGGCCGTCGCGGGTTGAACGGCGGGTCCGTCCACTTGCGCCCTTCTTCGGCGAGGCGACGCTTGTTGACCGCGCAGACGTCCTTGGGGTCGAGGTCCTCCGGGCAGGCGTACATGCTGCACAGGTTGCATTCGCAGCAGAAGCTCGTGCCGATGACGTTCGGCTCACCGACGAGGTTGAACTCCAGCGAACGCATTGCCTTGTGCGGCTCGATGGGATGCCCCAGCAGATAACGCGGGCAAAGCTCGGTGCAGAAACTGCACTGGTCGCAGGCGCTGCGGCCGATGCGTTCGCGCTGACTGGCCGTGCGGGTGTAGCGCCTCGTTACAGTGTGCTCGCCGCCGAGCACAATCACCGCGCCGGTGGTCTTGAGCACCGGCTCGTCGTGGTCCTCGGACAACCGGCCCATCATCACGCCCCCGACGATGTAATGCGGGTCGGGTACCGTCGCTCCGCCGGCGGCCGCGACGCAGGCCGAAAGCGGGGTGCCCACAGGCACTCGCAGGGTGCAGGGGTTCTCCACAGCCCCGGCGACGGATATGAACTTCTCCGTCACGGGCCTTTGGGGTGAGGCGGCCACATTAAGCGCGGTCTCGACGTTCACGACCACCGCGCCGACGTTCAGCGGAATGCCGCCAGGCGGAACCACCCGTCCGAGCACCTCGTAAACCAGTATGAACTCATCCCCGGCGGGGTAGGCGTCGCTCAGCGGGGCGATCTCCATGCCTTCGGGAAGCTTGCCCCGCAGGTGGTCTATGACGTCGGTGTACTTGGCCTTTATGCCGATTACTGCCCGCTCGGCTCCGACCATATCTTTCACTGCGGCAAAACCGGCAAGCACTTCGTCGGCAAAGTGGTGCAGAACCTGTTTGTCCTTATGCAGCAGGGGTTCGCACTCGGCGGCGTTCAGCAGGACCGTATCGGCCTTTGCCGAGACTTTTACGTGGGTGGGAAACCCCGCGCCTCCGGCGCCGACGACGCCTGCGGAGAATACCGTTTCAACTGTAACCGGTTGCATGGGAACTCCTGGTGAAAGCTGCCGCGCATGGCGGGGCTGCATGAGGGAGGATACTGAATTGAAGGGACCCAGACAAGCGACCGGGCCGACATATTCGACGACCCGGACGCCCGGTTATCCGGCGACAGGAAAGCTGTGACCGCCTGGTTGTTATCGATGGGTTTTCAGGCCTGCGAAGACCGCTCCATGCCCTGCTGGAGCTTATCTTTCATCAGCCGTCCGACCTTGAACTTGACCGTCCGTTTCGGCGGCACGTGGACGCGCTGGAGCGTCTTTGGGTTCTGGGCAATTCGCGCGGCGCGGTCCTTGGTCTCAAAGACGCCGAAGTCGCGGAACTCAAGTCGGTTGCCACGACCCAGCTCGTTGATTATCTCGTCCAGAAAGCTCTGGACGACCTGCTTGACCGCAACTCGCTTGATGCCGGTCTCGTCGGCAATGCGGTCAACCAACTCTTTCTTGGTCACCGTATGCATGTAAGTCCCTTTCGCTGGTTATCAGCAACTGCTTGGCTTCCAGCGCCAACTCCGTGCCTGGCGGCACCCGGACCTGAATTAACAAGAAATGCGTGAGCTTCGTGCCGCAAGTTATCCTAAGCACCAGACTTCGCGGAAACAAGCAAATTCCCTCGCGACAGTGTTGTTGCGCCGGGTGCCGCTTCCACCGCCGCCGGGCGGTTCGCCGCCCGATTCTGCGACGTTCGTATCTCTATCATAGGCGTGCACATGGCTGCTTACCACTGTGACGAAGAGACTTCCGCAACTTTTATCCTGCTAACCGAGTCCCCTGATGACTGTCTGCTTTCGGTGGAGACCATCCAAGGTGGACGGTCGAGGCCCTTTGAGGAGGTCGCAGCCATGAGAGAAACACTGAGAAAACCGGTGCTCTGGGGGCTGGTCGGCCTGTTGGTGGTGTTGGTATCAGCGGTCGGTCAGGCCCGCGCCGACGACAGGGGACGTGGGCGTGAGCGGGAGATGGACCGTCGCGACCGTGACGACAGAATCGTCATTTTCCGCGACAGAGACCGCTCGAGGCACCATGATGACGGTGACAGGGATCGCTTCAGGCGCTCGGATGATCACAGCCGCCGTCCGCCGTTCGTGCGGCACGACCGCCGGCCCGATCGGTCATCTCTGTACCATCGTCCGGTACCGCGCGACCGGGACGAGCGGCGACGCGTGACGTATCCGCACCATAGAACACAGCGGCGCATCACGACGAGGTACCTGGCGTATCCCCGCTTCCAGGTTTACACGCATCAGCCCGTATTCGTCCGCCATCGGATACTGAGGCCGCATCCGGTGCGCTCGGGTCTGAACTTCAGCATCATCATAGACCTGAGGTGAAGCTCCGCTGAGGGCGGTTCCGCCGTATGCCCGGCGGCGGGACCGCCCGGGGGAGTCAGTCGCGGAAGGGGCCCAGGTCGCGATACAGCAGTCGCGAACCTGTCGGAATGTTCCCGTACTCCTCGAATAGCAGCAGTTCGTTCTCTTCCTCGAACAGGCAGCCGGGCAGATAGTAATCCTCCTGCGGGCCGACGGTCCAGAACCGCCCGACGTTGTGCCCGTTGAGCAGAATCTGCCCTTTCCTGGCGCCAACGATGTGCAGAAACAGCGGACGGTCCGGCTCTGAACACTTGAACGTGGCGCGGTACCACGCCGGCATGTCCTTGCCCACGACGCGTCCCGCTTCCTGGGGCACGCTCCAGGGGCGGTAGGACCACTTGGCGCCGGCCGTTATGTCCTCCTGAAGCTCGTGCAGTTCGATACCCTTCAGTGCGGTCTCGGTCACGTCGCCCCACAGCAGTATGGTCAGGCGGTTCTTGCCCTTGCGAAGCTCCGAGCCGAGCGTTACGTCGGCGAAATTCCGTCCTGTAGAGGGGAAGAAGCCCACCGTCCTGTCGTTGCAGAGAATGGCGAAATGGTGGGGCACGTCCCGCAGGCAGAGGTGCACGGGCGTAACGGTCTTCAGAGAAATATCCAGCTCTGCGGAGTAAACCGGCATTTTGAGAAGCTCATCAAGATAGCTACTCAAGGCCCGTGGTATGATCCTTCTGCTGAAGCTCTCCTGCTGCTTGATGCGCAGTTTGCCGGTTCGCATCGAACGGGCGTCCCAGATGGGACCGAAAAGCCCTTTCTGCTCGCCAAGTGTAGGCCCGTCCGCGAAACGCCCCATGTTATCGACCAGCAGCGTAAGGACGTTCATGCCCCGCTTGAACGAAACGTCTATGGGTGAGCGGGTAGCGCCGTCGCCGCGGCCCCAGACGCCGGCAAGTTCGCCATTGTGGAATATGATGGCCCTGTCTTCGCAGTCCGGCAGAAGCAGTTTGCGCTTCTTGGCGCGGGGTTGCTCGACCTCCGCCCGGTACCACACATACCCGTAATGCACGCCCAGGCGGTCTGCGTCACGGGGCCTGTCGAGCTTCTCCCACGGAAGCTCCTCGTCCAGTGGCTCGTTGCACACCAGTATCCGCGTCCACTTGCCCAGGCGGGGTGGCTGGCTCTTGCGCTCCGCGGGCGGCTTGGACTTCCTGCGGCTGATTTTGCCGTCGATCAATGAGAGCGTCGTGACCTGCCTGGCCTTGCCCCAGGTAAGGTCCTCCGCCGTCTCGCCGACGAACTCCGGACCGAAGATGATGCTGTCCTCTATCGGCCAGGTGCGCATGGCCAGTTCGCTTGACAGCAGCACTATGGTCACACCCTCATGCTCAATGAGCTTCGGTTCATCGCCGGACGGGACCTTTGCGGAAACTTCCCTGGTGTTGATGCTGATGCGGGCCTCGAAGCCCGCCGGGCCGTGTAGCAGCAGATACTTCTCCGCGAAAAGTCCCAGGGGTGTCAGGTTTGCATAGTCCAGCTCGGCCTGTTCGTTCAGCAGCAGGTCCATGGGCACCAACACCGCCCCCAGCGGCTCCAGCGGCACGGTGAGCTTCGTACCGTCCGGCAGTGTCAGCCCGGCCTGTTCGGTGTGGCGGGAGCCGTTGCTGGTAACCACGGCCCAGGCGCCGGCGTGCCCGGCGGTGTTGAGCACGTCGGTTCCGTCGGTAATCCTGGCGCCGGCCTCGGGCATGACGCTGCCGGCAAGGAACCTTCCCATGTGCGTGGCGGTGAGGTTCACCAGTCGGGTGGTGTAGAACTTTTCGGTCAGTCCGCCGCCCTCTGACACGGGGGAGTCCAGGTCGTAGCTGGTGGCACAGAAGGCGTCGTCGCCGTCGGCGAGGCGTCCGCCGCGGAAGTCGAAGTTCGTCCCGCCGCAGTAGGTGTAGTAGTTCACCTGGGCGCCGCAGCCGATCGCCTCCAGCATCAGCCGGGCCACGTCCGCCGGTTCATGCGAGAAGTGCTTGCGTCCCCACGCATCCGCCCACGTCGGACAGAATTGCGAGAGTATCAGCGGGCGGTTGGGTTGTCGGCGTCGCAGTTGGTTCAGTCGGCTGACCACATCTTCGCCGGCGGCCGCACATTCGATGCTGTTGGACGCCGGGGGGTCGGTGAAGTCGTTGCAGTTGATTATCGGAATATCGAAGCCCGACCGGCGGAACAACTGGTTGATGAATTCCAGATAGTTCTGCCTGTCCGGCATCGTGGTCATCCAGTAGCGATGCTCATTCTGGATGAGAATTATGTTCCCGCCGCGTGTTACCTGCAGCTCCGCCAGGCGGGGCAGAACCTGGCCGAGGTACTTGTCGCTGTAGTGCATGAACGCGGCGTTGCTGGTGCGATAGCTGATCCCGCCCTTGGTGGTCAGCCACGCCGGAAGCCCGCCGAAGTCTAGGTCCGCCCCGATATAAGGACCGGCCCGAAGTATCACGTACAGCCCCAACTCCGCGGCGAGGCGGACGAACTCCACTATGTCCCTGTCGCCGGAGAATCGCCACTTGCCCTCATGCGGCTCGTGGAAGTTCCAGGCGATCGGCGTGGCGACGCAGTTTAGCCCCCCGCGACGCGCCTTCAGCAGACGGTCGGGCCAGCATTCCGCGGGTATGCGGAAGTAGTGCACCTCGCCGCTGGACAGCCAGACTGGCTTGCCATCGACAAGGAAACAACGGTCGTCATTTGTGACAGTCGGCATCGTTCGGCCCCTGTCAACACCGGAGATAGCTAAGTTTTACGAAGTGCTTAGATTGCAGAGAGTGTATGCATCGGCTGCTCCCATGCAATAAAAAACGCCCGCGTCCGCGGGTTTATCACCGGCGAGATGAGGGCCGGCTGTGCCGTTAGTCGCAGTTACTAGCTTATGTCATAAGGGTTTAGGTCAGGCCACAGGCCGCTATCCAGTTAGCTGAGGAATATCAGTCTTTTGGTGTAACATCTGTTTGCAGCAGCGCTTAATATGGAGTGGATGTGTTGTGCTGGGTTATTGCAGATACTGGTGGTATATGCTCGACGGATTTCTTTTACACTTGACAGGCATGTAAGGGTCAGGTTAGGAAAGGCATTGATGACACTTTCAGTGGCGGCAAGGCCAGGTAGAGGGGTCTGCGAATGAGCGTACTGACAAACGGCAGACGTGGCGTGGCTCGTAAGAAGCTGTACGATTTTTATAAGGAAGTCATTACGCCCAATGAGCACCTGAACCGGGGTATCGTCAGCTTTCAGGGGAATAAGCGGGAGCCGTTTTACCGGTGGTTTAAGTACAAGGAGGGGTTTTCCTCTCATCTAGTAGCGTATTTCCTTCAGTCCACAGGTTTATCCGAAGGGACATTACTCGATCCGTTCGCCGGCGCGGGTACGTCGTTGTTCGCAGCTCGGGATTCCGGATGGCGGGCCTTGGGAATCGAATTGCATCCTGTGCCGCTTTTCGCGATAGAGGCACGTCTTGCTGGAGAATCCCTCGACGGGGCCCGCTTCAACCTGGCGGTCGAGAGGGTGGAGAACAGGGCGTACGAGAGACAGCCGGAAGATAAACCGGGTTTTCCGCACCTTAACATCACCAGTGGCGCTTTCCCGCCCTTAAACGAGCAACGTCTTATGGCCTACTGGCATTACTGCCTGAGTCATGTGAAAGACCCGAGTGTGCGGAAGGTCCTGCAGTTTGCCGCGCTTTGTGTACTGGAGGATATAAGCTATACGAGGAAGGACGGTCAGTACTTGCGATGGGATGCTCGAAGTCCGAAAAAACGCGGTAAAGGCGCGTTTATCAAAGGGCAGATCGCTGATTTTCACGACGCAATCACGGCAAAGCTACGGATTATCAGCTCGGACCTGAGGACCTTGTCCGGCAGCGGGCATTTGTTCAGGCCGACCAGACTGACACGCGGTCCGGTGGATATGTGGGAGGGGTCCTGCCTGAATGTGCTTCCCGAAATGTCTTCGGATTCGGTGGACCTGGTTGTCACTTCGCCTCCTTACTGCAACCGCTATGACTATACGCGGACCTACGCCCTGGAGCTTGCATTACTCGGGCGAAACGAAGAGCAGGTGAAAGGGCTGAGGCAATCCCTTCTTTCCTGCACCGTTGAGAATCGCGCCAAGCGCGAGCAGATTAAGACGGCTTACGAAGCCCGGTCGGGGCGTGAGGCGTTTGATTTTGTAGAGCAATGCTTTGATTCGGTGGATGCATTGCATGAAGTGCTGGAGATTCTCGAAAGTTTCGGAAGGGACAATGCTCTCAATAACACAAATATCCCGCGAATGGTGCGGAATTATTTCTACGAGATGAGCTTCGTTATCTACGAGCTTGCTCGTGTTATGCGGGCTGAAGGAAAGGTAGTTATGGTTAACGACAACGTTCGCTACGCCGGCGAGGAGGTGCCGGTTGACCTGATTCTGAGCGAACTTGCTCGACAGATGGGCTTTACCGTGGATAAGATATGGGTTCTGTCCAGAGGTAAGGGTAATAGCAGTCAACAGATGGGAATACATGGGCGAAGAGAGCTGCGAAAGTGCGTATATGTGTGGCAAAAGGAGTAAGCACACCCGTGCAACTATGGACGGCGGAGAGAGGTAAAGGATGAGTAACGGGCCCCCCGGCTGCGATGACCAGTTGATTAAGGCGTTAACCGCTGCCTATACGGCTCGATCCAAACTTTTTCACGAAGGCGTGAGAAGCTGCAATATTGACCTGCTGATAGCGGAGATCGACGCTCTGGATTCAGAGAGCTTGTGCTGGGATTTGGGTACTGTGGGAATCTCGGCGACGTCATGGAAGAAAGTGAAGGAAAGTGGAGCCGTTCCGGAGCAGGTCTTTGTTCATCCGGATGTGATCGTGAAGAACCCGTCCCTGATCGCCTACTACCGGAACATGGCGACCATATCAAACAAGGGGATGGGTCAGCTATTGTTCTCGACCATCGGGTATGAGAAGGGCTCGGGTCGGCAGATCGGGCGGGACCGTGCCGAGGAGTTAAGCCGCGTGCTTAACGGAATCATATCCAACGTAATAGACTCGGTGGCCGACTACGACGTGCAGGTTAGCCGTAAGGCAATCCTAGCCGAAATCGGCGCCCAGCTTCAGGGCACTTGGGCGAATTTGATAGGTCAGGGGGCGACAAACCAAGTGGAGCAGATAATTCGGGATCACATCGAGCGGCAGGATCGCGGCAGTCGCATCGAATCAGGTAGGTATCATCTGTCAAACGAATGGAAAATCATCTTTGGTACCGAACCGGACGTTGCGTTCTTTGACAAAGATGGTCTATTGCGAATGGCAATCGAGATAAAAGGCAGCCTCGACAAGGCCGGTGCACAAACGCGCTATGGAGAAGCCAAAAAGTCGTTTGCCAAGGCAATCAAAGAGAACCCGCGCTGCCATACGATTTATCTTGCTTCTTGTTTCACAGAGGCCGTCGTGGAGCAAATCAAGGCGGATGGGCAGGTCCGTGAGTGGTTCAACCTGACGTCGATTCTATACGACGATGGCGAGCGAGCCCATTTTCTCGAATCGGTTTTTCATGTTGTTGATGCGCCATATCGTACCGGCTGAGCCAACGGCCTCCCATTCGCGGGCCCACAAGTCCTTATTGCGCTAACGGCTCAAGCTTGCACAGAAAACTTGCCGAGGCATATGAGCCGCGGTAGAGCTGATCAAGACGGAAATGCTCGTTCGGGCCGTGGATGTTGTCGTCGCTGAGTCCGAAGCCCATCATTGCCGCGTCTATGCCCAGCAGTCGCTGTATAAGCTCCGCTATGGGCACGGAGCCGCCCGTGCGGATCATCGCGGGCTTGCGGCCGAACGCTTCCGAAAGCGCCGCCGCGGCCGCCTGGAGGGCGGGTGACTGCCGCGACAGCAGCACCGGACGGGCCGTCGAATACACCTTCAGTTCCGAACGGATGCCCGCGGGCGTGTTGTCGGCGATGAAACTCCGAAAACCCTCAAGTATCTTCTCCGGGTCCTGGTCGGGCACCAGACGAGTGGAGACCTTCGCCATGGCGCGTGCGGGGATGATGGTCTTGGCGCCGGGTTCGATGTAGCCCGAGACCAGGCCGTTGACGTCCAGTGTCGGTCTGGACCAGCGTCGTTCGAGCAAGTCCCGGCCGCTTTCACCGCCGGCAAGCTCCTTCACGCCCAGCCAGCGGGCGTATTCCGCCTCATCCAGCGGCAGTTCGCTCCAGAGACGCCGCTCGTCTTCGTCAAGCTCTCGTACGTCGTCGTAGAAGCACGGCAGGGTCACCCGGCCGTTCTCGTCGTGCATGCGGCCTATCAGCTTTGCCAGCGCGTTGGCGGGGTTGACCACGGCGCCGCCGTGCGAGCCGCTGTGCAGGTCGGCGGATGGTCCGTGAAAGGTGATTTCCACGTAAACGATGCCCCGCAGCCCGTACACCAGGCAGGGCAGGTCTGGGGCGAAGAACTCCGAGTCGCTTATCACGGCGGCGTCGGCCGAGAGCCGGTGTGCGTTCTCGGCGACGTAGGGTTCAAGGTTGGGCGAGGATACCTCCTCCTCGCCTTCCAGGAGCATCTTCACGTTCACCGGCAGCCCGCCGCCGGCATTCTGCCAGGCCTCCATCGCCATTATGTGCGTGTAGAGCTGGCCCTTGTCGTCGTTGGCGCCGCGTGCATAGACCGCCCCGTCGCGGATGGACGGCTCGAACGGAGGCGTGTCCCACTCATCCAGAGGATCCGCGGGCTGGACGTCGTAATGGCCGTAGATAAGCACGGTGGGGGCGTTCTCGTGCGTGCGGGCCTCGGCGAAAACGACCGGCCTGCCGCCGGTCGGCTCGATGCTCGCCGAAAGTCCGATGCGCTGCAGGCGTGCGACGAGCCACTCGGCCGCCTGCCTGCAGCGGTCCGGCTCGCGACGGACGTTGGCGATACTGGGTATCCGCAGCAGCTCACACAACTCCGAAAGATGCCTCTCACGATTGGCATCCAGGTACTCCCTGACGGGTGTGGGCAGCATTCCAGGACTCCTTTAAGCGCTGCAAAGCCGGTCGGACGCACCGGGGGCATGCAGACCTCTCTGCCACAAGTCAGGTGAACCGGGCCGCTATTTCCGCCGGGACCACCATCGCTTCTTTGACTTTTTCCGGTCGGCCTGGACCGACTTTGCCATCGTATTGAGCTTGGGCAGTTTTGACCGCATGTCCAGGAGCTTCCGGCGGGCGAAGCTTTCGGGGTGTTGGTGGAAGGCCTCGCGACTGGACTCGGTAAAGAATGCCGAAGGGTCCGGCAGCTCGTCGTCTTCGCCGTAGAACTTAAGGGCCTCCCGCAGGCAAAGTGCCGCCCGGTAGCCCAGCAGCCGACGTTCGCGAGGCGGGGTATTGTCGTCGGCCGCCTTCTCCAGATGCCGGTAAAACAAGCTCAGCCATTGTGCCACGTCGATGAGTCCGCTGGGGGCGTCCGAGGCGCTGATGAGTTCGGCGTCCTCCTCTCTGCCGCTGCTGTCGCAGACGAATTCAAAGGTCTTCTCATGCCCGCACGACTTGCATCGCGCCTTAATGCTCAGCTTGTCGCCGGCCTCGGCGACTTCGGTGGTGTCGTCCAGCAGCCACGGGCCTTTCCCGCAGTTCGGGCAGGGCGTGACCATCAGGAAATACTTGGCCTCGTTCTCCGTTGCCGCATGGGGAAGGTCAGTCATCATCGCCACTCCGGCCTATTGCTTACGCTCGCGTCCGACTTCCTCGACGGCCCGGCACCGGTCTGCGGGCAAGCCGGCGTCCGGGTCGGCTTCCGCCGGCGGCGGAGTCGCGAGCGGGGATTTTTCGTGTCACTTTCGACCACCTGCTGAATCAACCCCGCCGTAACCGCCGACAAGCAGCACCCATATCACCACGGACCGTGGGACGCGCCGGCGCAACATGGCTGTTGCTTTCCCCTCCTCCAAAAGTGTGCATCAGTTCGGGGTTTCCAGCTCGTCGTCCTCTACATCCTCGGCGGTCGGCGCCGGCTCGGACTCCTCCGGCGGTTCGTGCTCGTCCGCACGGGCTATGCCGAGCTGCTCGAGGGCATTGCCTTCCACCATCGCCCGGAGCTTCTCCCGCGGGACCGACGGAAGATTTGTGCCCTGCGTAACCTCGTAGAGCCGATAGACGCTCTCGATTGCCTCGGCCGCCCGCATGTAGGGGAAGTCGCTGCCGAACAGCACCTTGTCCATTACGTTGTATTGGTGCGCCAGCACCAGCGCGTTGTACGCCTGCCAGGGGCGGTGTATAAGCCCGGCTATGCCCGCGAAGACGCGCTCGTGCTTGCCGATAAGGGCTATGCACTCCTCCACCCACGGATGGCCCATCGACGCCACAACGATGGTCAGCGACGGAAACTCCCGGGCGATTTCGTCCAGCAGCAACGGCCGGGCGTACTCCATACGGTCCTCGCTGCGAAAGTGCGTGCCCTGGTGCAGGAAGATGGGCGCTTTGAGCCGGTCGGCCAGTTCGTAGAGTTTCATGGCCCGGCTGTCGGCGGGGTGGAAGTGCTGCGAAGCGGGGCTGATGGTGATGGCGCGAAATTCATCCTTTGCGAGCAGTTCCTCGGCCGTCTCGACCGAGCCGTCCTCCAGGGGGTCGATCCCGGCGACCCCGACCATGGTGTCGCTGTGCGCGGCGACGTGCCTGGCGATAAGCTCGTTGGGCACGCCCGCGTTCAGCGACGCGCTGCGGTAGCCCAGCACCAGCGTTTTATCGACGCACTCGGCGGCCGTGGCGTGGGTTTGGGGATCGGCGGGCATATTCTCCCTGCCGCTCTGGCGACGCAGGTATTTTTGCGCATCGCGCCCGAGCTGGTCGGGACTTGTCCAGATATGCGTGTGACAGTCGCAAATCATCGGCTGCTTGTTCCTTCTGCCGCAGCGGAGCACAACGCTCCGCACAGGACGGGTATTTTAGGAACGTCCATACCGTTACGCAACGGCCCGCCGGCACCGGATGGCGGGTGGAACAACCCGCTTGCCGCCGCAGCGGGCCGAACGTATCATCCCGCCGGCACGAAACATGGTCATTTCACACAAGTACCGGTTCATCTTCATAAAGACCCGCAAGACGGCGGGGACCAGCATAGAGAGCTATCTGTCCACATTGTGCGACGAGACGGACGTCTTCGCACCCATAAAGGACGCAGACCCCGGCGAACACCGCGCCAGGAATTTTGCGGGTTTTTTCAACCCGCTGCCGGAGATACTCGCCTCGCTGCGGCGTTTCAGCCGCGCGATGCGGCACCTTCGGCACCGCAACCGCTACTACAACCACATGGACGCCTACGTCGTTCGCGCTCGGACACCCCGCAGGATATGGCGGAGCTACCTCAAATTCTGCGTGGAGCGCAACCCCTGGGACAAGACGCTTTCCCATTACCACTTCATAGCTACGGTGAGAAAAGACCGCTTCGGCGTCATGTCGCTGGATGAGTACTTTCAGCGGGGTTTCAACTGTGTGAATTACCCCAAGTACACCGAGCCGGGCGAACCGTCCCGCCTCATTGTGGACCGCGTGCTCAGGTACGAGTCGCTCAACGAGGAACTGGCCGAAGTGTTCGCAGACCTGGGCGTTCCGTTCGAAGGGCGGCTTGGCGTTCGCGCCAAAGGAGACCTGCGCAAAGACAGGCGGCCCTACCAGGAGGTGTTGACGGAGGAACAGGCGGCGACCATCGCGCGGTTGCATCGGCCGGAAATCGAGTTGATGGGCTACGAGTTCTGACCGGGGCCGCGGCCGACAGGGCGTTCAGGCGTCTTCCTGCTCATCGGCGTCTGCCGGTTCGGGAAGCTCGCCCGATTTGCTCAGCTCGCCGCTTTCGGTTTCTGAGAGTAGCTGTATTTTCCGCTCGGCTTCGTCCAGTATCGAGCGGCACTGCTTGATGAGCTTGATGCCTTGGGCGTATTTGTCTATGGATTCCTCCAGCGATACCTCGCCGGATTCGATCTGCTCAACGATCTTCTCAAGCTGTTCGAGGGCCTGCTCGAAGGTGACCTTTTGTTCGGCGTCGCCGGTCTGGTCCTGTTGCTTTCTAGCCATTTTGCGACTCTCCCTGTATGGGGCGTCGGAGATCACGGATTACACGGATGGAAACACGATTGCACCGATTCCTGTAAAATGCAATTCTCTGAGTAATCCTTCTCAATCTGTGTAATCTGCGGTCTCCACGTTCGACTACTGCACGTCGTTATCTGTCCGTATGCTCCCGCTTTTTCCCGTTGACGGTGCTTCGCAGTTTGCCGTCGGACAGTTCCGTCAGCAGGGCATCGCCTGCCGACACGTCCTGGATGCTGCGGAGGATTTTGCCGTCGCGGCCGCGGGTTATGCTGAATCCGCGCCGCAGCACATTGCGGTGGCTCATCGATTCGAGCTGTCTTGCCAGAGCGTCGATTTTCTGGCGGTGCAGCTTCAGCCGCTGTCGTGGGTCCGCGCGATGCAGTTGAGCTTCGGTCCGGGCGAGGCGGTCGCCGCTGCGCTTGGCCCGGGCGCCCAGCGCCCAACGCAGCCGGGCTACCGCCCGCTCGAGTCGCCCGGTCGCCTGCTCCCGCCGTCGGGCCGGGTGCAGCTCCGCCAGTCTCTGTGCGGGCTGTTCGAGCTTGCGCCGGTCGCGGTTCAGTAGGGCGGCCGTCCCGGATCGGAGGCGTATGGACAACTCGTCCACCTCCCGGCTGTGGGTTCGCAGACGCACCGTGGGGTCGCGGAAAGCGACGCTGCGGAGCACGCTCTTCAGCGACGCCCGCGCAGTGGCGACCTTCTCTGCGAGTCGTCTGCGGGCACGTCCGGCGAGCTGGGCAAGATACTGGCGCATTTCCCGCCGGTCGGGTACGGCCAGAGCTGCGGCGGCCGTCGGCGTGGCCGCTCGCGCGTCGGCCACCATATCTGCGATGGTCACATCCACCTCGTGCCCGACGCCGCTGATTACCGGTGTCTCGGCGGCGAATATCGCCCGCGCGACGGCCTCTTCGTTGAACGACCAGAGGTCCTCCAGCGACCCGCCGCCACGCGCGACGATGATAGTCTCTATTCCCAGCCGGACCGCGTTGGCGTCCAACAGGGCGACGGCACGGGCTATCTGCTCGGCCGATCCCTCGCCTTGGACCGCCACCGGCAGCAGGTACGCCCTCACCGCAGGCCACCGGGCCGAGAGCGTGCGACGGATGTCGCGGATGGCCGCCCCGGCGGCGCTTGTTACTATGCCGATTGCCCGGGGTATCCGCGGTATGGGCTTCTTGTGGCGGTCGTCGAAAAGCCCCTCGGTCTGGAGTTTTTCGCGAAGCTGACGGAACGCCAGCTCCAGCGCGCCGGCACCTTTGGGCGTAATTTGGCGAACATAGAGCTGCAACTGCCCTCGGCGGTCGTAAACGTCCACGCGTCCCTCGGCCACCACTTCCAGCCCGTCGCTCGGCGAGAATTTCAGCTTGGCGGCGTCGCGGCGGAACATGACCGCATCAATGGCGCAGCGATCGTCCTTCAGGCGGAAATACAGGTGCCCGCTGCTGGGGTGCCGCTTGAAGTTGCTGATTTCGCCGACGACATAAACGGACTGCGGGAAGGCCTCGTCCAGAGCGTTCTTGATCCGCCCGACCAGAAGCGACACCGACCAGGGCCGTTCTGCACCTGAGGAAGAGCCGGTAATCTCGTCGGTTACGTCCTTTCCCACGTCGGGGCGCATATCGGCGCCGCGTGCATTGTCGGGGTCGAAAAGGGGATATCCGCTGTCAGTCATCGCCGGCATTGTACATCCCTCGCAGGCGGTGTGCCATGCGTCTAAAACGTGGCGGAAAATGACGGATTATTGCGGAAAATCCGACACATGCGACACGCCGTCGGATAATTCGCTATAATGCAGAGTTTTGCGGAGGTGTGTTGCAGAGCGTGAGTAGCAGCAGAAGACATCCCTTGTGGCGGTATCTTTCCTACGCGGCACCATATAAGTGGTGGATAGTGCTGATGTGTGTCGGTGGCGTGGCGAAGTTTACGCTACCGATGATTCCGGCGGCGTTGAGCAGGACCATCGTCGATGACGTGATCAATAACATCCGGGGGCTTGCCGAGCCGCGGCGGGTGGAACTGCTGTGGTGGATAGCCGGCGGAATGGGCGTGGTGGCGGTCGGCGAGGCCGTCGCGATTTTTGTCCGCGGCTATTACACGGTCAAGGTCAGTTCGTCGGTTGCGTTCGACATCCGTCGGGACCTGTGGCGGCACATGCAGCGTCTGAGCTTGGGCTATCACCAGTCACGTCCCACGGGCACGCTCCTGACGCGGCTGATGAACGACATCGCAGTCAGCCAGCAGATGGTCCAGGGAGGCATCGGCAATGTCGTCATAGACTCCGGCAGCGGCATCATCGCGCTGATAGTCCTGTTGAGCATATCCTGGGAGCTTACGCTGATAGTCCTGGGCGTTATGCCGCTGTACGCCATTCTCTATCGGAAGCTGAACCCGCGACTGCGGCAGGCCAGCTACGACGTGCAGGAGCAGCGCTCCGTGATGAGCGGTTCGGCCGTGGAGCGGCTCAACGGCATCGCGCTTATTCAGAGCTTCGCCCAGGAAAAGTCTGAGCAGCGCCACTTCCGCGACCACGCCGGCGAGCTGCGCGGCCGGAGTATCCGCCGGGGACGTCTGCACCAGAGCATAAGCTCGCTGAGCAACCTGCTGGTGGCGTTCGGGTCGGCGGGCGTCTGGGTGGTGGGAGGATACCTGGCGGTTCGCGGGCGGCTGACGTCGGGGGAGATAATCCAGTTCACCGCCACGGCGGCACTGCTGTACCTGCCGATCCGCAGGTTCAGCGAGATAAACAACGTTTACCAGATGTCGATAGCGGCGATTGAGCGTGTGTTCGAGGTTTTCGACGACGTCCCCGCCGTCCAGGACAAGCCGGACGTCCGGCGGCGAAGCGTCGAGCGGGGCGAAATAGAGTTCGACCATGTCAGTTTCTCCTATCGCCGGGACAAGCCGCCCGTGCTGCACGACGTGTCGTTCCACATCGAGCCGGGTCGGCGCGTCGCGGTCGTGGGTGAGAGCGGGGCCGGCAAGAGCACGCTGGTTACGCTGATTCCGCGTTTGTTCGACGTTACCGAGGGCGCCATCCGTATCGACGGCGTGGACGTACGCGATTACCGCTTGCGCGACCTGCGCCGCAGCATCGGCATCGTATTGCAGGAGACCATACTGTTCTCCGGAACCATTCGAGAGAACCTGCGGTATGGACGGAAGGACGCCACCGAGGATGAGATAGTCGAGGCGGCGAAGGTCGCCAACGCTCACCGGTTCATCGTGGAGCTTCCCGATGGGTACGACACCGAGGTGGGCGAGCACGGCGTGAGCTTGTCCGGAGGGCAGAGGCAGCGGGTCTCGCTGGCCAGGGCTATCCTGCAGGACCCGAAGGTGCTCATACTCGACGAGGCCACCAGCAGTCTCGACAGCGAGAGTGAGAACCTCATCGTCGAGGCGATGCAGCGGGTGATGGCCGGTCGGACGTCGCTGGTGATAGCTCACCGCCTGAGCACCATACTCGATGCCGATCGGATTCTGGTCCTCAGCAAGGGTCGGCTCGTTGAGGACGGGCCGCACGATGAACTGCTCGCCCGCAACGGGGCCTACCGCCACCTGTTTGAGCAGCAGTTCGGACCATTGCAGAGGATGCTCTCGGACGGCGGACGGTGAGTGGGTCGGGTTTCCATATCCCCACTGGAACAGCACAAACGGCACAGGGCTGGGGTAAGCACGAAATACGAAAACTGAAATCCGAAACAAGCACGAAGCATCCAAATCCGAATGCTCCAAACCGCGCATCGGCGGCCCCGCTGTTTAGAACATTCGTATTTCGGCTTCAGGATTTGCTTCGGATTTAGAGTTTTCGTCTCGCCGGGCGGTTTGCGTTGCGGTCACATCCCCAGCGAGAGTCTTTGCGTGAACCTGACGGCCACTTCGCACTGGTCGGTATTACCGGGATCTGTCCGAACGACCTTTCCCTCTCCGCTGACGCGGCAGGGCGATACGGAGTATCCCTCGCCTGGAGGAACGGTCAGCTCGAACCGCACGCTCTGACCATTTTGCGGAGCCGAGTCGGCCGGCATTCGCAGAAGCATCCCGCCCGGTGAGACGTTGGTTGTGAACAGCTCCGATGTTGCGTGGTCGCAGCCGTTCAGCGCTCTTACCGGCAGGTGAAGGGCCACTCGCCGGTACGACCTTCTGTCCGGACGGTCTGTCATCGCGGACCCCTTACTGGCACGTGCATCCCGCCATACGGACATGAGGCAATCTCCATACCGCAGCCGGCTGCCCGGCGAGCGTTCCCTCAGGACGGCTGCGTATGAGTTTCATCGGCAGGAAGCAACGAACAGCATGAGCCGTTTGCCAACAGTAGCTCACAGCCAGCGGAATGGGGGCATCGCGTTGCGTCTCGGCAACATCGTGTTGCCTGAACGCATCATTGGTACTGCATGCCGACCTCTTCCAGCAGCCCCTTCAATCCGGCGACGGCCTTTGCGAACAGGTCCGGTCCGCTGAAGCCGGAGAACTGACCCGCGGCCTTCATATGCGGTTCCAGCGTCATCACACCTGAGTACCCCCGTTGTTTCGCGTCAGTGAATGTTTCGCGGATCTGGCCGTGTCCCTCGCCGGCCGGCACGCATGTTTGGGCGCCGGGGACCTTGTCCTTGATGTGGAAGTAGTCGGTAAGCT
Source organism: Phycisphaerae bacterium (assembly GCA_049975485.1). GTDB lineage: Bacteria > Planctomycetota > Phycisphaerae > SM23-33 > SM23-33 > PUND01. Next base: position 192,632 of record JBNGDC010000001.1, read on the forward strand.
CGGCCAGGCCCTTGCTCCAGCCGTCGTCGTAGGGCGCCACGCCTTCCTCGACGTAATTGGCCGGGTCGAATATGCCCTTGAAGCTCTCGGACTTGATGGTTGCGAACAGGTCCTTCACGCCCTCGGGCTTGGCGCCGTAGATGCCTTTCTCGTTCTCGTGCAGCAGGACGCACCCGGCCTCCTCGGCGGCGGCGACCATCTGCCGCATCCGGTCCATGACGGAATCGCGCTGCTCGGCGATGTCTTTACCGGCGGACGGATAGAAGCTGAACATGCGTATCTGGTCGGTCCCGAAGGCATGGGCGACGTCGAAGCAGTGCTTCAACAGTTCCAGGTGCTCGGCGAAGTCATCGTCCATCTTGATTTTGCCGATGGGCGAGCCGATGCAGGGCACGGAGAAGCCACGGTCGTCCATCTGCTTTTTGTACTCGCGGGCCTGTTCGACCGACATTTTTGAGACGTTCGTCCCGTCGATGCCGCGCACGTCGATGCATCTGACGCCGTTGGCCTCGCAGACGTCCATCTGGGTCTTCAGATCGTCGGCGATTTCGTCGGCAAATGCGCTGATGGTGATCATTCTGCTGCTGTCCTTTCTGTTTGGGATCAGGCGGGCATACTATCAGCGGCGCCGGTCCGCGGCAAGCGGCGCCTGCGCCTGGGCCGGCGGATTAGACGTTGACGCGGCGGTCGGCGGGTGGAGAATACGGCCTCTTGCGGCTCGAGAATGCGAAGGAGGCAGGTCATGCGATCCGCCAAGGACCTTTTGGAAATATGGAACGCGCCGCCGGCGGAGTTCCGCAGCGCGCCGTTCTGGTCGTGGAACGACGAGCTGGACCCTCTGCGCCTTTGCCGTCAGATAGACAGCATGCACGCCGCCGGGATGGGCGGCTTTTTCATGCACAGCCGCTACGGGTTGAAGACGCCGTACCTCTCCGACGACTGGTTCGCATGCGTGACGGTTTGCATAGAACGGGCCGCCGAATTGGGCATGAAAGCATATCTCTACGACGAGGACCGTTGGCCTTCCGGACCGGCCGGCGGAATCGTTACCCGCGACAACCCGGAGTACGCCAAGCACGTGCTTACCGCCGGTCCGCCCGCGGAGGAAGGCGAAGCTGTCGTCCGCCAGGGCGTCTTCGCGGTAAATCTGGACGAGCAGGGGCGGCTTGTTGACTATCAGCCGGTCGAAGACCCGGCCGGGGACACCTCCGAAAAGCAGGTGCTTGCCTTTGACGTGTTCGTCGCCGGTCCCGCCGGGCAGCATAACGACGCAGCGTATCTGGACACGATGAACGGCGAGGCCGTCGAGGAATTCATCCACGTTACCCACCAGGCGTACGCGGACCGGTACTCCAAGCACTTCGGCGGCGTAATCCCGGCGATATTCACCGACGAGCCGAACTATGGCGGATGGGGTTCCAGTCGCTCCAGGCCGCACCTGCAGTGGACGCCCAACCTGCCGCGCGAGTTTCGCCGCCGTCGCGGGTACGATCTGCGCGACCACCTGCCGGAACTGGTCTATCCCACAGCCGCCGGGTTTTCGAAGGTGCGCTACGACTACCGCCGGACGCTGACGGAGCTGTTCGTGGAGAGCTTCACCCGGCAGATCGGGATATGGTGCGGCAAGCATAATATCTCGCTGACCGGGCACATGCTGGAAGAGCCGACGCTCAGCTCTCAGGTCAAGGTCGTGGGCGCATGCATGCCTCACTACGAGCACATGCAGTGGCCCGGTATCGACATGCTCACCGACCAGGCGGACGAGCTGACCACGGCCAAGCAGTGTTCCTCCGTGGCGGACCAGCTCGGCCGGGACCGTGTGCTCAGCGAGCTGTATGGCTGCACGGGCTGGGATTGGCCGCTGGAGGGGCACAAGTTCGTCGGCGACTGGCAGTTCGCCTGCGGCGTGAACTTCCGCTGCCCCCACCTTACGCACTATTCGCTCGCCGGCGGCGCCAAGCGCGACTACCCCGCGAGCATCTTCGCCCACAGTCCGTGGTGGGACTACTACAACGTGGTGGAGGACTATTTCGCACGGCTGGGCTTCATGCTCACCCGCGGCAAGCCCATACGCGACGTGCTGGTCGTCCATCCGGTCGAAAGCGCCTGGGGTCTGATGGCGCCTGGGGAGGACGGCACGGCGGGGGTCCGGCCCCTGGAGGAGTCGCTGGAGCGGCTCATACGCACGCTGTCGGGCCGGCACTGGGACTGGGATTTCGGCGACGAGTCGCTGTTGGAGAAGTACTCGAAGGTCTCCGGCGATACCCTTTCAGTCGGCGAGATGAGCTACAAGCTGGTCGTGGTTCCGCCGTGCGAGACGCTGCGGTCCTCCACGGTGGAACTGCTGAAGCGTTTCGCCGCCCAGGGCGGGGCGGTGATGTTCATCGGTGAGGCGCCGCGTCGCGTGGACGCGGTTGAGAGCCGCGATGCACTGGAACTGGCGGCGGACGTTGACGGCTGCCAGGACGATACCGAGCAGATATCGCTTACCCTGGGTAAGCTGTTGGACCGCCGTGTGTCGCTGCGAGAGGGGGAGAACGAGGCCGAGTTTGTCTGGTCGATGCTGCGGGATATCAAAGGTGGTCGGGTGCTGTTCTGCCAGTCGCACGACCGCAAGCAAGGGCATCGTCTGACGGCGGAGGTCGAGGGTGCCCAGCCGGTGCTGTTGTGGGACCCGCGGACCGGCCGCATAAGCCAGGTGGAATCGGAGCAGTCGGGCAATCGGGTGCGGTTCGAGCTGGATCTTCCGCCGACCGGGTCGGCCCTGGTGACGTTGGGTGTCTCGCACCGCGACGCCGAGGAAGCGGTGCCCGAGCCGACAATCGCGGACAGCCGGAGTCTGTCGGGGCCTTTCCCCGTGGAGCTGGTCGAGCCGAACACGATGCCGCTGGACTACTGCCGCTTCCGCACGGGTGACGGGCAGTGGTCGCAGCCGGTACCAACACTCAAGGCCGACACCATGATCCGTGAGCACTTCGGGTTGGGCGAACGCGGCAACAAGGGGCCGCAGCCGTGGTATTTGTATCGCACCGGGGTGTTGGATACCGCACCTCGGGGACGCTGCGAGATGGCATGGGATTTTCACGTAACCACGCTGCCGCCGCGGTGCATGCTGGCGCTGGAACGGCCGGGCGACTTTAAGGTCAGCGTCAACGGCAAGGCGGCCGGCGGGGCGAAGGGTTTCTGGGTGGATGAGGACATCCGCACCATCGACATCACCGCTCTGCTGGTCGAGGGCGACAACGAGGTGCGCCTGACGTTCGACTATCGGCCCGACATGGAGCTGGAGGACATGTACCTGGTCGGCGAGTTCGGCGTCCGCCCGCTGGCTGGAGAAACGTTTGAGCCGGGCAACCTTACGCTTGTCGAGCAGCCCACAGAGCTGTCAACCGGCTCCTGGTTGAGTCAGGGCCTGCCGTTCTATGGCGGCGCCGTCAGGTACCGCATTGGCGTCGAGAAGCCGGCCAGTGGCCGCGTCCGGCTCCGTCTGGACAAACCGGCCGCTACGGCAGTGGCCGTACACGCCGGCGGGCGGACGTGGGCTTTGCCCTGGCCGCCGTTTGTGGTGGACATTACCGACGGTCTGTCGGAAGGGGAAAACGAGGTGGTAGTGGAGGCAATCGCCGGCCGCAAGAACATACTCGGTCCGCTGCATACGCCGTGGGAACGGTGGACCGGGCCAGGGGAGTTCCACCCGGACAACCCGAAATGGAGCAGGCAGTACCGGTTGAACGATCATGGATTGATGGGCCCGCCGGTCGTGGAAGTTGCCGGCTGACCGCAAGAAGCGAAAATTGCCGGATGTAATTAGCTTGACAAAGTATTCGGTTGTGGTAATCATCTAATACTTGGAAAGGCGGCGGGCGAAGCCGGGGAAGCGTTTCCCTAACCCACTGCCGACGGTCCGGGTGGCAACCGGGCTACTTTGCGAGGTGCACAGGGCAGTGGCAAGTTTCTGTGAGAGTAACGCACATCTGCAGCTCTCTAACGTCGTGACTGCTCACGCCTGCTAACTTTCGCAAATCCACCGTTGCCGCATAGCAGAAGGAGCCGAGGTATGGCTACCGGAAAAGTGAAGTGGTTCAACGACGCAAAGGGTTACGGGTTCATCACGGCGGACGACGGCACAGATGCCTTTGTCCATCACGGCGACATCGAAGGCGAGGGTTTCAAGACCCTCAACGAAGGTGAAACCGTCGAGTTCGAAATGACCCAGGGCGAAAAAGGTCCCAAGGCCGTCCGCGTTCGTAGGGCATAACTGCCGACGAGGACGGATGCGTTGATACCGAAGGCGCCGCCGGGAGGCGGCGCTTTCATTATTTATGCTTGCAGCGTTCCGCCCATGGCGTCGGCAGCCGCCTGCGGGCGTCTTGGCGCTGAAACGTTTTCTTGACAACGGCGCCCCGTGGCGGGACAATAACATGCGTAGAAGGGCGGCGGGTGAAGATGACGAGGAAGCGTTTCCTCAACCCGTTGCCGAGGGCCCGGGTGGCAGCCGGGCTTGTTTGCGAGATGCACAGGGCTGTGACAAGTCTTAGTAAGAGCAACGCACATCCGAAGTTCTCTTGCAGCCGTGACTGCTCACGCCTGTCGGCTTTCGCAAATCCATAGTTGCCGCATTAGCAGAAGGAGCCGAGGTATGGCTACCGGAACAGTCAAGTGGTTCAACGACGCCAAGGGATACGGGTTCATTACCGCCGACGACGGCACCGACGCCTTCGTGCACCACAGCGATATCGAGGGCGAGGGCTTCAAGACCCTCAACGAGGGCGAGACCGTCGAATTCGAGCTGACGCAGGGCGAGAAAGGCCCGAAGGCCTTGAGCGTTCGCCGCGCCTAAGCTCAGCCGGAAACGGCTGCAGTCAGACAATCTGGAAAACTGGAAGCGTCGGTCCGGCGGATCGACGCTTCTTTTTTGCCGCTTACCAGAAGAAACGGGCCCCGCGATGGGTAAAGCGGTGCTCCAGGTCTTCGGGCTCGGTCCAGATGACCCCGCCGGTGATCAGTCCCACGTGTGAGCCGGTAGGCCAGAGCCGGTCGTAAAGGTGATTGGCGCCCCAGCGGTCGGCGTCCCAGGTGGTAATCCAGTTGCCGTCGCCGAGCTGACGGTTCATGTCCGTCCAGAGGAAATCGTAATAGCTGTCGTCGTACAGGTTCACAGGGAACAGCGGCTTGCCGGTGTTCGGGGGGTCGAACATCCAGTTCTTCAGGTCGTGCTGGAGCCGTGGATCTCCACCCCAGCAGAAATACCCGATTACGGTGGACCATCCCTCGGAATCGTTTTCCGGTTCCCAGAAGTCGTCCCGATTCCATGCCGGGTTCGTGGGCGAGTAGAACATCTTCCGCTGGACGTTGTAGTTCTCGATCATCAGGTCGCGGTAGTACGTGCTGATCCAGTAAACGACCTGGTGTTCATTGACGTCCACTTCCGGATTATGCGACATCTGCGGCAGACGGCCGTCGTGGCTGTCGGCATACATGTGAAAGGCCGTCACCAGGTTCCTGATGTTGGTGGCGCAGATGGTCTCCCGGGCGATTCGCTTGGCCTGTCCCAGAGCGGGCATGAGTATGCTCATCAACAGCGCGATAATGGCTATGACGACCAGAAGCTCGATAAGCGTAAAGGCCCCGGCCATCCGTCTTCTCCGGAGGGCATTTCCCGGCTTCGCGGCGGCTGTATGGCTACGCACGTTGGATGACTGATAATCTGACATGGTTGCCTCCGGAAAATCCTTGCACAGTCAGACAGACATGAGCTGCTGAACCACAAAGTATATTCGCAGGAATCGACTCGTCATGCAAGCCGAAAAGTATATCTGAGGTGTGACTTTCCGACGCGTAAGAGTCGCCAGTGCCCGAAACGCGGGCCTTCGCCGGCAGGTGTCAGGACGCCTTGACGAAAGGCAGTTCGGCCACCTCACCCGGAATCAGGTCGTCCCTGGAGGGCAGGCATAGCTTCGTGCCGGCCTCGGCCGATTCAGGCGTTACGTATGCCAGAAGAAGCAGTTTTTCCAGGTTGGGGCTGTAAGTCCCACTCGTGACCGAGCCGGCGTGGTTGCCGTCCGCCCGCAGAACGGACGTACCCATCCGCGGTATCGCCGCCTCCGCCGGGCTTTCTGATGGAAGCTTGGCGGCTATGCCGACCAATTGCCTCTGAGAACCCTTGTCCCTCAGCTTGGCTACTGCCTCGGCCCCGAGGAAGTCCTTCCCGTCGTGCACCAGGTGCATCAGCCCGGCCATCGCCGGGTTGACCGTCTCGTCTATCTCATGGCCGTAGGCGGGCAGACCGGCCTCAACCCGCAGTATCTCCCTGGCGGCCTCGCCGATCGGCGGTATGGCGCGCTCGCCGGCCTTGCGGGTAGCGAAGTCCCAGGCCCGTCCGGCGAACATGTTGGGCAGAATCACCTCGATACCCCAGCCGCCGGTGCAGCCGGTTCGCATAGCAATATAGCGTGCCAGCATCAGCGAGCCGACATACACCTGCCGGCGCGACATCTGCGACACCGGCTCGGGAAGTACCGCATCCAGCAGGGCGCCCGCCTCCGGACCTGCGACGGCAACCTGGCAGGTGATTTCCGTCTGGTCGTCAACGCGGGCGCCAAAATCCTCCGCGTGCGCGGTGAGGTGCTGGAGTATCTTTTCCCGGTTGCAGGGGCTTGTGGTCAGGACCCAGAAGCTCTCCAGCCGCAGCAGCATGCATATGTCCAGTATGCCGCCGCTTTCATCGCACAGCAGCGTAAGGGCGGCCGTGTTGTCCGGTTGCGTCTCAACGTCGTGTGTGCACAGGTGTGAGAGGAGGTCCACAGCCCCGTCACCTCTGATGCGGAGCCGCCCGATAGGGGTGACGTCGAACAGCCCGGCCCGGCGGCGGACCTCGGCGGCCTCCTCAAAAGCGCCGCGGAACGACAGCGGCACCTGCCAGCCGGCCAGCTCGCCCATACGGGCTTCCATCGCAACGTGCCTGTCGTGGAAGGGCGTCTTGCGGAGTTCCTGTTGGTCGGGCATTGTGGCTCCCTCGGTCAGCGGGACACCTTTATCCTACAGCATAGCGCAACTGCCCGCCACCGGTCAGAATGTCATTGCCGCGGGCTTTTGCAGCTCGTGCGTCTCTGCGAGGCCGTCCGGACCGTCCTGCGTAAGAGCTGATATTTAAAAGCTTAAAGTCAATAGAGATAAAAACTGTACTATTTTTGAAATTACTCCTTGAAAAGTGGTACCTCTTACGTACTATATAAGCACTGAGGCAAAGGGCCGCCGCTGAGGGCGGCCACTTTAAGGGCTTGCAATAATAAAAGGCGTACGTGTTTTGCACGAACTCCCAGGCAGAACGATGGGCTGCCGGATGGATCGGCCAGGGCGCTTGGGAGGCCAACACGGTGTCTGGATGTACAGAGAAGGGAGACGACGATGACCACCGCAACGGCTCACAGACGGCGGAATGCTTCACAAGCCGACATGGCGGACGGAGAACTGACCGCCCGGGAATGGGATATCTACGGCCGTATTCCGGAGGAAGTGGATTACGTTGATAACCCCATGTTCCGGAAGCCGGACGCCGAGGAGCGTCTCTTTGGCGACGAATCGATGGACATCGACGTGCCCGCCTGGACGTACTTCCCGGAGATAGACGACGAACCGCAACCGATGCGGGCCAAGCGACGCAAGCTCACACGCCAGGAAGAGGCGGAGCTGTTTCTCCGCTACAACTACGCGTGCTACCGCCTCAGCCGCCTGATCGAGGCCCAGCGCCGCCGGTTCTCGCAGCACCGCGCCAAGGAGATGGTCCGCTGGTACTGCCACGTCAAGAGCACGCAGTCGGAGCTGGTGCGGGCGAACCTTCCGCTGGTGATATCGATGGCCAAGCGGACAAAGGTGGCGAACGTTGACTTTGGCGAGATGGTCTCGGAGGGGAACATGGCCCTGCTGCGGGCGGTCGAGAAGTTCGACGTGTCCCGCGGGTTCAAGTTCTCAACCTACGCCTGCCGGGCCATCCTGAAGAGTCTGAACCGACTGGCCACCAAGACGGGACGCTACCGCGAGCGTTTTCCCGCGGAGTATGACCCGTCGATGGAGCGCAGCGACTACGACATCAAGAAGCACCAGATGCAGCGGGACGACGCTGTGGACGCCTTGCGGGACCTGTTGGCCCGCAATCTGGCGCGGCTCAGCACCGTGGAACAGACGGTCCTGAGCGAGCGTTTCGCTCTCGGCGCCGGCGGCAAGGGCCGGACCCTCGCCCAGGTCGGCAAGACCGTTGGTCTGACGACCGAGCGTGTCCGGCAGATACAGAACGCCGCGGTCCAGAAGGTCCGTGCGGCGATGGACAAGGAATATTTCTCCGGCTGAGGCCGGTGTGAACGATCTTGCTCGAGGCCCATGGAAAGGCCCGCGTGGCTCGCGTGGGCCTTTCTCGCGCGCAGGGGGGCGGTTGGCATGGAGGCGCCGGGACGCTATACTGCACACCCCAACGGTGCAGACCGTGGAATAAGGGCGCGTAGCTCAGATGGCCAGAGCGCATCCCTTACAAGGATGAAGTCGCAGGTTCGAGCCCTGCCGCGCCCAGTTTTGCAGTTTCCGCGGGTACGTCTGGAGCGGAGTTCGCCGTAAGCGGGCTGAATCGCTGCTTATGAAGGTCGGGGTTGGAATCGGTCATTACGTGGGAAGGGACGGTACCGTGACGATTGGAAGCAGGGGTATGCTCGTGGTTTGCGTGTTGGCGACATTTGCCTCGGCGGGGGCGTTGCATGCACAGCAGTCAGATGGTGGCGACACGCCCCAAAGGGTATATGCCAAACCGTTCGCGCCCGATTGGCAGGGCGACGACCCGGCCGCATACGCCCAGCTTGAGCTGCGGAAGCTGTCCATGAAGCAGGACCTTCCGGCGGCCCAGGAGGCGCTGCAGGACAGTGTTGATGAGCTGGCAACCCAGGAGCTCCCGACTGAGCAGCATGTGCAGGCGGTTGTCGAGCACGCCGAACGGGTGGCCGAGCTTAAGCGGGACATCCACCGGCTCACAGAGCAAATGGCGGCGATTGATCATGCCAACCTGCGTCCTCTCCGGTACGTCCCCTGCGACATGAATCTGGCCGTCTGGCGTCGGCCGGCTCAGTTCATCAATTCCGAATGGTCGGACAGGTACCCCAACGCCGAATTCGCCGAGTTCTCCAGGCCGTCCGGCGAAGCGGGAACCGTGCATCCGTCCGCCTGGGTGGCATACTTTTCCTACGGCGGCCGGAGGATCGCACTTGCCGTGGACTCCGAGAACGCCGAGTCCGATGTGCTTACCGGCGTACGTCTGGACATGAGCGGCCGGGGAGACTTCAGCGATCTGCCCCTGCTGCCGTTCCGGGATGATGACGCGGGTCGGTTCGGGCCTGCCGTGACCATGATGGAGATCGACGGGGAGCTTGTTCCCTTCCTCGCCTGGGGTGGTCCGTCATACAGCGGCCGGGACCCGTTCGCCATCAGATTCGACGGCTACCTGGCCGCCGAGGGACTCGTCGAGATCGCCGGCAAGGAATGCCCGGTCCGCATAATCGACAGCAGCAGGAACTGGAAGCTCGGCGACAGGCCCCAGCCGGAATGGGACTTCCAGCCATACTTCAGCGGCGACTCGCTGGCGATTGAGACCGGCGACGGGCACTTCGAGAACCCGGAGACGGTCCTGGAGATCTGGTACGGCCAGCCCGTGGAAATGGACGGCCGACTTTACGACATCCGCCTGAGAGAAGACGGCAAAGAGCTTCGTGCCCGTGAACTGCCGGCGGACAGCGTGGGGACGGTCCGCGTCGCCGGCGCGACGAGCTTCTGGGGCATACTAATCAGCAAGGATTATGTTCTTAACATCAGCAGCGGCGATGACGCGGCCGCGATGGTTCCGGCGGGGGAGTACATAGTCGTGGCTGTAGGCGCAACTACCTCCGAAGGCGAATCGTCGATGAAGATGCAGACCGGGAGCGAGCCGGAGACCATCGTCGTCCCGTCGGCAGGCACGTTCGAACTGGAACCGCCGCCGCAGCAGCAGTGAAAGCGTAGCCACGGCGACCGGGCCTGTCGGACGCTCAACCGCCGCGCCGCACGGCGCTACGCCGCTGTTACGAGACGCCGCGCAGTCGTCCGACCTCCTGGAGGCACTGGACGTCCACGTCCCGCAGCAGACCGCGCGTGTCCGGAGGCGCGTTGACGACGAAGTTCGCGCCACGGTCGTTGGCCTGGGCGATCATGTCCACCACCCACTGCGGGTCCTGACAGGTATCGTCGTCTTCGTGGTAGAACCACTTGCCGCCGGCGAACTGGCCCTTGCCGGTTCCGCGGCTGAGCGTGTAGCAGCACTCGCCGGGGAGGTAGTCGCCGATGCCGCCGCAGTAGTAGATCTTCTTGTCGTCCTCGGACGGCAGTCCCTTCTCGAAGATGCGGAAATCGGACGGGTACATGATTATCTCGCCGCGCCGGGCGCCGGTGCCGTTGTCGGAGACCAGGCAGTCCGGCTGGATCGTCCGTACGTGCTCGTAAATCTCCCGCCAGTACCAGCGGCCGGGGTCCTGGTAGTCCACGCCGCCTTTCTTCCAGCCGCCGTCGAACCACAGCTCGACTATCTCGCCGTAGCCGGTCAGCAGCTCGGCGAGCTGGCGCTTCATGTAGATGGCGTAGCCGTGGTCGTTTTCGTAGCTCGGCTCGTGGCGGTCCCAGAGCGAGTAGTAAAGCCCCAGCTTAAGCCCGTGTCGGCGGCACGCATCGGCCGCCAGAGCTACCACGTCCTGTCCGCCCGGCGAGGCGGCGACGGAGTAGTCCGTCCACCGGCTCGGCCAGAGGCAGAATCCGTCGTGGTGCTTGGTTACCAGCAACAGGTACCCTGCGCCGGCTGCCTTTGCGGCGCGGCACCACTGGTCGCAGTCCAGCTCGGACGGCGCAAAACTCTCGGCCGGCAGCGTCCCGTCGGACCACTCGGCATCGTTGAACGTGTTCACGCCGAAGTGGAGGAACACGCCGAATTTAAGCTCCAGCCAGGCCTTCTGGGCGTCGGTGGGGACTACCTCGGCCTTGCCTGTCTGTTGGGCACGTCGGACTTCCTGCTCATTACGGTACGGGTCGAATGACATCTGCTTTCCTTTCGCACTTGAGCGTGCAGGTATGCGCCACCGGCGACTGGCAGTCAAGAGCGCTGGGTGAAACTTGGCTGTGAGCGGCTGCAGAGGTAAAATGACGACATTGCCGCTTGGCCGCTTAGGAAGGCGCCGCATGTATGTACGGAAGCCCATAAGCATAGCAGTGATAGTCGGTCTATGGGCGATAGCCGCCGCGGTGCTGTATATCGCCGAGCAGACGAACTATCTGCTATACCACGCGCTGGCGGAGCTGTTCAGCATAGCGGTGGCGGGAAGCATATTCCTGATCGTCTGGAATGCCCGCCGGTTCATCGATTCCGGATACATGCTGCTGGTGGGGGTGGCGTACCTGTTCGTTGCGGGAATGGATTTGCTGCATACCCTTTCCTACAAGGGGATGGGCATCTTCGAGGGGTACGGGGTGAACCTGGCGTCGCAACTCTGGATTTCGGCACGGTACATGGAGGCGGGTTCGCTCCTGCTGGCATTCCTGTTCGTACGACGCAAGTTCAATATCGTACCCGCTATCGCCGCCTATGGGGCAGTGTTCCTGCTGGTAATGCTGAGCATCTTCGTCTGGGACATTTTCCCGCTCTGCTACGATGACGCGGCCGGTGCACAGACTCCCTTCAAGATAATCAGCGAGTATGCCATCGCCGGAATGTGCGTGGTGGCGGCCTTGTTGCTTCATCGCTTCCGCCGCCATTTCAGCAGGTCGGTGCTCTGGCTGCTGACGGCGTCGCTGTTGATAACGGCAGTTTCGGAAGTGGCTTTTACGCTTTACAGGGATCCATTCGGTCCCGCCAACCTGGTCGGGCATCTGCTGAAGATACTATCGTTCTATCTTGTTTACCGTGCCCTGGTGAGCACCGCGCTGGTGGACCCGTACGGTTCGCTTTGGCGGAACCTCAAGAAGAGCGAACAGGCACTTCAGCGTGCCCGTGACAGTCTCGAGATACGGGTCCGTGAACGGACGACCGACCTGGAGCGGACGGTCGATGCGCTTCAGGGCGAGATCGCCGAACGCAGGGAAGCCGAACAGAACCTCGAAAATGCGAGGGTATATGCCGAGAGCATCGTCAAGACGGTGCATGAGCCGCTGTTGGTCATGGACGCCGAGCTGCGGGTGCAATCCTGCAACCCGGCATTCTACGACCTGTTCCGCACAAGCCCGTCAGAGACCGAAGGCAGAGGATTGTACGAGCTGGGCGCGGGGCAATGGGACATACCCCCCTTGCACGACCGGCTCAAGGAGGTTGTCTTCCGCGGTACACCCCTGAACGATTTCGAGGTCCACCACGAACTGCCCGGCATCGGGCAACGGATAATGCTGCTCAATGCCCGGCGCATAGACTGCGGCGAGGGGCACGCGCCGCTGATTCTGCTGGCTGTTCGGGATATTACCGAGCAACGCCGTGCCCAGGAGGCCGCCCGGGCGGAGAGGCATCGGCTGTTCTCGTTGCTGAACGTCCTGCCCGGCTACGTGGCGCTGAAAAGCCGGGACTACCGCATACGCTTCGCCAACCGCACATTCATAGACACGTTCGGTCGGCCGGGCGATACGCCCTGTTACAAGCTTCAGTTCGGCAGAAACACCCCCTGCGAGGACTGCGGGCTGCCCGAGGTGCTGGCCAGACAGGAACTGGACGACTGGGAGCGCACCTATCCGGACGGGCAGTGCTGGCACGTCTGGGTATATCCGTTTACGGACACCGACGGGACTGAGCTGATGTTGGAGTTGGGCATCAACGTAACCGAGCGTCGCCGACTGGAAGCGGAAGTAGTCGAGACAAGCGAGATGCAGCGCCGCCGTATCGGCCGCGACCTGCATGATTCATTGGGCCAGAATCTCACAGGGCTGGGATACCTCTTCCAGAGCGTGGCCGGCAAGCTGAGCAACCGGTCCGACAGCGACGCCAGGGTCGTGCGTCAGATAGGCGACCTGATCAACAAGTGCGTCGCCCAGGTTCGCGCGCTTGCCCATGGTCTGGATCCGGTCGGTCTGCACGAGGACGGCATAGCGGCCGGTCTGCGGGAGCTGGCAAGCAACGTCGAGTCCTACTTCGGTGTTCCCTGTAAACTCCATTGCGACGGAGCCATTCAGGTCTCGGGTGATCTGCAGGCGACGCAGATATATCACATTGCCCGGGAGGCCGTTAACAACGCCGCAAAGCACGCCGGGGCCTCGAAGATAGACGTTTATCTCGAGGACGGAGGCGACGAGGTGGTTGTAAGGGTTATCGACGACGGGAAAGGCATCCCCGACGATGCCCGCAAAGGTGACGGCATGGGGTTGCGGGTCATGACGCATCGTGCCGCGTCCATTGGAGCGACACTGACCATCGCCCAACGCAACGGCGGCGGGACCGCCGTGACCTGCACACTTCCCAAGTACCGCTGATTGAGGTTACCATATCGACACCATGGCCAGGGAAGACCACAAGAAAGGGGTGACCAGGGTCGTCATAGTTGACGACCATCCCATCGTGCGCCAGGGCATCAAGATGCTCGCCGACCAGGAGCCGGACATGGAGGTCTGCGGAGAGGCCGAAGATGCGGCCGACGCACTGCGGGTTATCGAGCGCACAAACCCGGATGTGGCGATCGTGGATCTGACTCTCAAGGACAGCTTCGGGCTTCAGCTCATCAAGGATATCCGCAGGGACTGCCCGCGGACGCGTGTGCTCGTACTGTCTATGCGGGATGAATCGCTCTACGCCGAGCGCGCCCTTCGCGCCGGGGCGCGGGGGTACATTACCAAGGAGGAAGGGCCTGCCAAGGTGATTGAGGGTATTCGCAGAGTCCTGGCCGGGGAGGTGTACGTCAGCGCGAAAATGGCGTCGAAAGTGCTCAGCAGGTTCGCCGAAGGCGGCGAACCGGGGCAGTCGCCGGTGGAGACGCTTACCGACCGCGAGATGGAAGTGTTTCGCATGATAGGTCAGGGACTGCCCGCGCGGGAGATCGCCGAGAAGCTGCATGTCAGTGTGAAGACGGTTGACTCCCATCGCGAGCATATCAAGGAGAAGCTGGGGGTCGGAAGTGCGTCCGAGCTTCTGCGGCACGCTGTGCAGTGGTTCCAGGGGGCAGAGCCACAGCAGTAACGCAACCTCCCTTCACGTTGTGCAGTTCGCCCAGATTGCCCAAGTCCACGCGCGAGTTCCGGCCGCGCTTCGTCGTCCTTGACAGGCGAAAGTGGAGTGTTATCCACAACATCGACCTGGGCATAGGTGGTGCGAACAGGGCGTTATTTCAACGCAATCATGCCTTTCACGCTGAATCAGCTCCGCAGGTTTGCACAACACACTCCGCGCCGGCATAGGTGAAACCCCCAGGGGGCTGTAGGGGATATTCCTAAGCGTAAAAGCAGTACGCACCCCGATTTACAACGCATCGACTCCTCTTGAGAATGTCAGGCAGTTGATGAGGGAGGCATGGCGGAGTCGCTCACCGCCGTTTGCGGCATGTCGGTTGGATGTTTTGAGAACGCTCACCCGGCCGGCATGCGGAAGTTTGCAGGAGGTCGAAAGTGAAGGTCGCAATCAGGATCAATGAGACGCACGAGGGCTTTCAAGCTTCCTGCCCCGCGCTGCCGGGCTGTGTCGAGTACGGCCGGACGCGAGAGGAAGCGATCGAACGCATTGCACAAGCAGTAAACGGCTACTTTGCGAGCATGAACTCGCAGCAGCCGGTCAAAATCATCTCGGCTGACAAACAGGAAGTTTTCGCGCAAAGCTCATAGCAGTGCTGAAGGGAGGCACACGAACATGACTGCCACGACAGAGCAGCACCGCAGTACGGACGCCCCGCGATGGTGGACGAGTCTGGACCTGGGTCAGAAAGAGCTTTACCGCCGGATTCCCGACGAGATGGAATACGTTTACCATCCGAGCTTTTCTCTGCCGCAGGCGGAGGAGCGGTTGTTCGGCGAACAGGCCGAGCACATCCCGGTGCCCCGATGGACTTATTTCCCAGAGGGAACGGACGAATCGCCGCCGCAGACCGTCGAGCGGACCACGCTTACCAGGGAGCACGAACAGACGCTGTTCCTGCGCTACAACTACGCCCGCTACCGGCTGAGCAAGCTCATCGAAGCCCAGAACCGTCGCCGGTCGGGCAACCGCGCCCAGGCGATGGTCCTGTGGTACCGGCGGGTGCGGAAATGCCGCAGCGACCTGGTAAGGGCGAACATGGCGCTGGTGCTGGCGATGGCCAAGCGCGCCAGGGTTACCAACGTGGAGTTCACCGAGCTGGTCTCGGAGGGCAACATGGCGTTGCTCCGCGCGATAAACAAGTTCGACGTCTCCCGCGGCTACAAATTCTCGACGTATGCCTGCCGGGCGATTCTCAAGAGCTTCAACCGCCTCGGCAAGAAGGCCGGCAGATACCGGCAGTTCTTCCCTGTGGAATTCGAGCCGGAGTTTGAGAAGTCCGACGAGGCCGAGCGCAATCATGAGCGGCATTGGTCGGATTCGGTCGAGGCGGTTCAGGATATCCTGGCGAGCAACGGGGCGCGGCTCAGCGAGCTGGAGCGGACGGTGGTTACCGAACGGTTCGCAATCGGCTCAGGCGGAAAAGGCCGCACGCTCGCGCAGATAGGCGATATGGTCGGTCTGACCAATGAGCGCATCCGCCAGATACAGAACGCCGCGCTGGACAAGATCCGCCTGGCGCTTACGGAGGACTACCTGGCCGCGTGATGACCTTGCCGCCCGGGCGCTGACCGGACGGATAACCATAACAGGCCCGTCGCCGAGTGCGGCGGGCCTGTGCTTTTATGGGTCAGAGATGCGGTTCCCCATCGTCCATCAGGTTGAGCCATTCAGCCAGACGCCGGCGCCGCAGACGGTAGGCCTCCAGTAATGCATCAGCGGTTTCTTCGATGGTTCGATTGTTGTTGGTGTACGGATCCCGGCGGGTCGCATCGTTGACCGTCTCCACCCATTTCCCTGGTACACGAGCGATTCCCGCGAGCGCACCGGCCAGTCCGCCGGCGACGGCCGCTATGCAGTCCGTGTCTCGTCCGAAGTTTACCGCCGCGACTATGGTTTCCTCGGGATCGCCACCAGCCACCGCAAAAATCGCCACTCCCTTGCAGACAACCTCGTTTGCCTGCGACATGCCGTAAGTTACGTGGGGGCCTCCGTAGTAGTGCTCGGCGAAGCGGTCTCGCAGCGCCCGCCAGTCGGTACACTCCCGGGACCATTCCAGGGCCCGGCCGAGTTCATCGCTGATAGTGTCGTAACGGGCGTAGAGCCCGCCCGGCTCGCTGCGGTACCCGGCGTATTGACGGGCGGTTCGCAGTACGTCGTCCACGGTGGCGTCGGGACGACACGCGGCGGCAATCGATGCGTTGTAGAGAGCAGCCCATCGCAAGGCAGTGGACGACTCCTTGGCGTACACCCGGCCGACCTCGTAGGTGTCGTCGGCGGCTGCGCGCGGGTCGCCGGCGTTGATAAGACCCAAGGGGTGGGATGCCCGAGCTACCGAATTGACGTTCTGGTGATGCCAGAACCGGCCGAGTTCGAAAGCCGGTACTCCCGCAGCCGCCAGTTCGAGCAGCGACAGATCGAATCGCTCCTGCTTGTAGGGCACCTTCTCCGGGTCCAGGTCGCGCCTCCAGACCCCGACCAGGTCGCTTGCGAGGATGCGCTCCTGCTTTTCGATGATGGCCGTGGCGATAAGCTTCTGGCGCTCGATACCGTCCTCTGTGGTGCCCGCGGGGCGCTGCCATCCATTGCTGTAGTGCTCGTACGCAACCGGCTCTCTCAGGACACCGTGGGTCTGTTCGATCTGCTCCGGCGACCAGCCCTCGACCGGCGCGCCCATCGACGAGCCGACCCACGACCCGGCGATGCAGCCGCGAAACTTCTCCTTGAGTGTTGCCACGGTTCACTCTCCAGTCATGCCGGCGGCGATGATTTTCCTTACAGGCGCACGGGTACGCCGCGGTCGCGCAGGTATTCCTTAATTTCCCGCATGGTGAACTTGCCGTAGTGCGCGATGGAGGCCACGAGCACCGCGTCGGCCTTGGCTTCGGAGATGGCCTCGTAGAGGTGCTCCATCTCCCCGGCGCCGCCGGAGGCGACCACCGGCACGGAAACCGCCTGGGCTATTGCGCGGGTCATGGGTATGTCGTAGCCCGCCTGCGTACCGTCGGCGTCCATGCTGGTTGGCAGGATCTGCCCCGCGCCGAGCTGTTCCACCTTCTTGGCCCATTCGACAGCGTCGATGCCGGCCGGCTCCTTGCCGCCGCTGACCATCACCTCGAAGCCCGACGGCATCTCGCCGTTGCCGCGGGTGTCTATCGCCACGGTGATCCGCTGCGAGCCGAACTCTTCGGCGGCTTCTGCCACAAGCTCGGGCCTGCGGACGGCCGCGGTGTTGATGGACACGCCGCTGACGCCGGCATCCATCAGCTTCTCGATGTCGTCCACGGAGGATATCCCGCCGCCGACGGTCAGGGGGACGTCGATTGCATCCACGGTACGCCGGACCGCGTCCAGCATGGTCTTCCTGCCTTCGATGGTGGCGGTGATGTCGAGAAAGACAAGCTCGTCGGCGCCGGCGTCGCTGTAGGCGCGGGCGGCCTCGGCGGGGTCGCCCAGGTCCTTCAGCTCCACGAAATGCACGCCCTTGACGAGCCGGCCGTCTTTAACGTCCAGGCAGGGGATTACGCGTCGGTAGTCCATGGCAGTTTCCTTCCCTTGTAAAGGTTTTGGAAACCTACTCGTCGGCGGCCGGGCTGTCAACGAACTGGGCCGACACCCGCGTATGCGGGCGCGGTCGGAATATAGTGGCGTGCAATCGGGAATCGGAGCCGGGGCGGTTCGGGGATATGTCAATCGCCCCCTGGCGGGGGCTTCAACGTCTGCGGCCCCGTTTCCACGGGCTTAGCTTCGCCTCGCCCGTCGCTACTTTCAGACGCGCCCCGCCGGGGCGATTGTATGCCGCCGCCGATAGTGTACGATGGGCACACCATGCACGAGATTATCGGGCAAATCTTCGGTCGGACCTTCGATTGCGAATGCGGCCGAACGCACAGCATTGAGCCGCGGGAGATAGCTTACCGCGAAGATGCGGTCGTCCGCCTGCCGGAGATCGCCGCCGAGTGCTGCCGGGGCAGGGCGGTCTGCGTGCTTTCGGACGCCCGGACGCGCAGAGCGGCCGGCGAGGGCGTGGCCGAGGTGCTCAAGAGCAACGGCTGGGATGTGCATGAGCTTATCGTGCCCGACCCGGTGGAAGGCAAGTCGCCGGTCTGTGACGACGTAACCAAAGCCAGACTCGCCGAAAAGCTCCCCGACGTGGACCTGATAGTGCCCGTCGGCGCAGGGGTGGTCAGCGATCTGGGCAAGTGGCTCGCCTTCGAGCGGGGCATGCCCTTCCTGACATTCGCGACGGCCGCCAGCATGAACGGCTATGCGTCGGCCAACGTGGCGCCGGCGGTGGACGGCGTCAAAACGCTGGTCCGCGCCCGCCCGCCGGTGGCTGTTGTCTCGTCGCCGTCTGTACTCGCTGACGCCCCCTATGAACTGACGGCCGCCGGGTTTGGCGACGTACTTGCCAAAAGCGTCAGCTCGGCCGACTGGAAGCTCAACGCCATGCTGTTCGGCGAGTACTACTGCGCCCGCAGCGTCTCGCTCATCGCGGAAATCGAACCGCTGTACCTGGACAACCCCGAGGCAATCCGTGACCGCCGGCGCGAAGCTGTAGAGGCGCTCTACGAGGCGCTGTTGCTTACCGGCGCCGCGATGACGATGGCCGAGACCTCTTCGCCCGCCTCCGGCGGCGAGCACCTGCTCAGTCATGCTCTGGACATGCTGGCCGTCCGCGACGGCGCCTCGCACGACCTTCACGGCCGTCAGGTGGGCGTGGGCACGGTGCTGGCGTCGGAGGTGTATCGGCGCGTCCTGGCGGTGGAGTCGCCGCAGCCGGTCGCTCAGCCAACGGATGTTGACAGCGCCTTCTGGGGCGGCTTAACCGGCGCGGTGGCGCCGCACTACGCGGAAAAACTGCCGAAATACCAGGCCGCCGCCGAGGTAATCACCACCGGCAACACGTGGGACGAATTGCGCAGCGCGCTTTCACGCATGGTCCGCCCGCCCCGGCAGCTTCACGACGCTCTCCGCCGGGCGTCGGCCGCCGCAACGGCGGCGGACATCGGCTGCGAGCCGCAGCACCTTCTGGAGGCCTTCACGCACGCCCACGAACTGCGGTCGCGGTTCACCGTCCTGGACCTGGCCCGGCTGCTGGGCGTCATGCCCGCGGGAGCCGCGGAGATAGTCTCGGCCTGGACCTGACGGACGCTCAGTCCGCGTATTTCACAGTGCAGCCGTAGGGCCTCGTTCCCGGCGTGGATACATCCTCTCCCGCCAGCAGCTCGTCCAATGCCTTGCGCACGTAGTTGACCGGCTCGTCCTTGTTGCCGCGGGGGTCGTCGTCGATGGCGCCTTCATAGACCAGCCCGCCGTCGCGGTCGATGATGTACATGTGCGGTGTGGTCTTGGCATCGTAGGCGTGCCCGACCTCACCGTCGGGGTCGTGGAGAATGGGGTAGGGCAGGTCGTACTGTTCGATCCACTCGCGATCCTTGGCCTGTGTGGCGTAATGCGTGGAGTTTATCGCCAGCCAGACCACGCCGTCGTCGGCATATTCCTCGGCAAGCGTTTTCATCGTGCCGGCTTCATAGTGCCTCTGGACGAACGGGCAGTCCCAGTTGATCCACTCGAGCACTACGATGTGCCCGTCGTAATCCGACAGCGAGACTTCGTTGCCGTCCTGGTCCTGGAGCGTGAAGTCAGGGGCCGCCTCGGCCGTTGCGTCGGTCGCTTCGGCCGCGGACGACCTGGCGTCCTCGGCCGGCTTGGCTCTCGTTGTGTCAGTCGTGTCGGCCTCGTTCTGTGAACAGCCGGTCGGAAGGGCGGCGAAGGCCATCAAAGCCATCACGGCAAGGGGCAGGGCAAATCTCATCACTGTGTCTCCTTTTGATTACTACTTTCGGCGTCGGGTTTATCCTGTTCGGTTTCTTCGGGTCTCAGAGGTATGAGGACGGTAAGCCCGCGTCTGGTTTCGTCGGCAAGCTCGTAGGCCACGACCGTTTCAAGCTCGCGCGGGGTCGGCTCCACCCCCTCCAGTACACGCGCGCGGAAGCGAATGCGCGTAGTTCCGTTGGCGGTCCGCAGGGCTGTATCTTCCACGCTCACCGCCGCCGTGGCGGCCGGGAAGAACTGAACGTTTTCGACCTCCGGAGTCTTCCAGCGAAGCGTAATCTCAAACCTGCCCTCTCCGCCGGCCGGGGGCATACGGCCGACCACTGCCACCTCCGCGGGTGCGTCCTCGACGTCTGCGGGTGCCGGCAGGCGTTTCCGCCAGTGCTCGAAAAGCTCCTGGTTATGGGCTTCCGCCTCTTCGGCGACCGGCAGCTCCAGCGACAGCTCCGCCCGCCCCGGTATGCAGACATCCTTGCAGGCGAGGTAATCCGCAACGGCCGTCAGCGTGACCTCGCCACCGTCGATTTCGTCCGGGGCGGTTACACGCGCCGTCAGCAGCACGCTGTCGGAATAGCCGAAGCCGACAATCTCACCGGGCTGCTCGAAACGTTCGGGAACGGGCCACTGCAAAGACCCGGCTTCGAAGCCCTCCGGTGCGGAAAACTCGATCTCCGTCGCCAGCCCACCCTCGCCGGGGTTGCGCCAGTAAACGTGCCAGCCGTCGCCCATCTTCACAAGCACACCGACGGTGAATGTCTCACCGCCAACCACCGCCGATGTGTCGGCGAAAAGCTCGGCCGTCACCTGCGGTTCGACCGGTTGGGTGCTCAGCGAAGACAGGTCGGCGGGCGTAAGCCCAGCGGCTTCCGGCAGCGAACCGGCTGCCGGCAGTAAAGCCATCACCAGCAGGATCAAAGCGATGCCCGGCGGCGCCTGTTTGTCTGCGAGAGTCCTCATGCTTTCGCAACATTCTAGCCCGGCTTATTCACGAAGAAACGGCACCTTCGTGAACAAGCCGCCCTTCGGG
>JBNGDC010000002.1:0-40328 GCA_049975485.1 Phycisphaerae bacterium
CGGAGTTCCCGGTGACAGTAACGTCGAGCGGGGTGTTCGGGTCTTCAAGCTCCAGACCACTGCGGAAGTTGATGTCGCCTGCCAGGTTCAGGTTCCTGCCGGCCGTGTTGTCCACAGTCGGATAGGCCAGGAACACGCCGTCCTCGGCGTCCTCAAAGCCCAGCGTCAGACCACCGCTGGAAGACAGCGTCGAGCCGGCCTCCAGGACGAACTCGCCCGGATTCCAGCCGTCGCCGTCCTCGTCCGGATAGGCGTCCGCCCAGATGTCAGAGCTGAAGAAGCCCTGCGTACCACGCCAGCCAAGCGTAGCACCGCTGCGGACAATGATGCCCTCGAGGTGCTTCATGGCGAAGTACTTCTCGTCGCGGTACTGCGCGGTGGCACCGAGGCCGGTGGAACCGGAGTACCCGTGGTCGGCACCCATCGTGCCTTCGGCCACGTCCCAGTAGAACTTCCGGCCTTCCGTGCCGGACCAGCCCTCGAGGG
Source organism: Phycisphaerae bacterium (assembly GCA_049975485.1). Lineage (GTDB taxonomy): Bacteria > Planctomycetota > Phycisphaerae > SM23-33 > SM23-33 > PUND01. Next base: position 487 of record JBNGDC010000002.1, read on the forward strand.
TCCTCTCCTGCTGCCAGGTGCCCGTACCGAACTTGCGGATATAGGCGGTGGGGTGTCCCTCGGAGTTGGAGCTGGCGATGGCACCGGCAAGTGAGCCGGTCATCGTCTTGATGTTGCCCGCTCCGCCGACGTTATACGGATTCTCAACGCTGGCGCCGGAGCCGGCGAAGTACAGCAACGTATAACCCGGTGTGGTGGTACTATTGAGCGTGCCGCTGGCGACATCCAGCGTACCGCCGGCATAAATATCACCAACTTCCACGTTAGGTGTATCTTCTTCGGAATGTATTTTCAGCGTACCGTCCGAACCGATCACAAAAGAACCACTTCGAACATGCGTACTCCAAATGGTCTCCAGCGTTCCTGCATCAACTCTGGCAGACGAATCGGGATCGAAGAGGATAAAATCGGTCGTCTCAACCAGTCCGCCTCCCGATACCGTCAATTGTCCGCCATCGTAGACGTCCACATAGCCGGTCAGTGTCAATTCGTCACCTTCGTCCACCGAGATCGTCCCGCCGTCGGCGTTGACCTTCACCCAGTGGCTGGAAGTCGTCGAGGCGGTAGCGAGCAACTCGCCGCCGTTGAACTCGAGATCGCCGCTGCCCAATGCGCCGGAGTCTGCGATGCTCAGGACGCCGCCGTCCAGCGATGTACCGCCGCTGTAGGCGTTGGTGCCCAGCAGCTCGACGGTGTTGGTGCCGACCTTGGTCAGCGAACCGCTGCTCAGGGCGCCGTCTTCGACCTGTGTGACGCCGCTTCCGGCACCACCAAGGATGTGGTTGCCGGTGGGGAACAGAGTGGATAACTGCGTGGCGGTCAGGACACTACCGCTGTTGGAGATGCCGCCGCCATTCATGTTGATATCACCGAGAGCGATCCCGGTGCTGTTGAGGTCCAGCGAACCGCCGGTGTTGACGTTGACGGCCGATGCCGAGGCGAACGCATCAACGTGCGTGACGCCCGCGGCTCCGTCAATGTGCACGGTACCGGTCAGGTCGTTGGCGGCCGCCAGAACCACCGCGCCGTCGCCGCCGATATGCAGGTCGTAGGCGCCGGAGAGGTTGGTGTCCACTATCAGCGTGCCGCCACCGCCACCGAGTACGTAGCCGGCCGTGCTGCTCGGCGTGGGCGTTGCGGTGAGCGTCTGCTCACCACGGGCACCCAGCCGCAGCGTGCCGTCGGCCGCGGACATGTCGATGGTAGAAGCCGTAGCGGCACCGAGCGCGATGACGCCTGTGGAATTGGCCATGTCAACTTCGGCATAGTCGTGGTCCGACTCGACCGAATAGACCGCCTCCGCGTCGTCGATGGTCACCGTGCCGCTGGTCCAGACCGAATCCGGACCACGACGGACCACCGTGCCGCCCGGGGCCGGGCCGATCAGCAGATTCAGGTCGGTAACCTCACCCTCGAAGGCCAGCGCACCAAGCCCGGCCTTGGAGAGCGTGTGGTTGTTACCGCTGATATCGCCGGCGAAGGCCGCCTCGGCGCCTTCCTCGATCGTCCAGGTACGGTTGCCCACGAATCCCAGATTACTGGTTAAGGTCACCGTATCACCGGTAACCGTCAGGTCGCCGGCGTCGGTCAGAGAACCGCTGACCTCGCGACTGCCCGCCACCGAGATGGTTCCGGACAGCTCCAGGTTGGCGGCCATGTCGCTCTGGAGGTTGACCACACCAAAGTCGCCGGGCTTGACGGTCCCGCCGTTCAGCGAGAAGCCCGATGCGTTCACCACCAGTGTTGCGGCGGACTCGGAAGTGCCGTCCAGGACAATATCGCCCGTACCTGCGGCATCCGGAGCATTCACCTGCAGGCGGTTGCCCGCATAGACGGTGGTCCCGCCGCTGTAGGTGTTGATGCTGTCGAACTGCATGTTCCGCTGGATGGTCACCGAACGCGGAGTGCTGCCGTCGATGTCCGTGATAACCGGCGTTGTATAGCCGGCATTGCCGATGTGCATATCGTTTATGGCGATTCCCGGACCAGCGCCGCGGAAGTTGACCTGCGTCGCCGAGCCGGCGATTGGACCAGTGATGGTACCGGCACCGTAGAGATGGCGACCGGCCGTTCCTATGCCCGCATCGTTGCTGTCAATCGTCAGCGTGGACGTGTAGTTCATCACGGACAGCAGAACGTTCTCTTCGCCGGTCACCATCCAGTCCACGTCGCTCTCCAGCATCACGTTGGACCCGGCGAGCATGGTCTGGCTGGCGAACGTCGGGGCCGCATCGGTAATGCGAATGGTGCCGCCGGAATCAACAACCAGATTCGCCTGGTCCTGGTTGAACGCGTCGGGATACTCATCGTCGAAGGTCAAAAGGGCGCCGTTGCCGATAACGAACTCGCCAGAACCCATGGCGTTGGCCGCCTGAATGATGGCATTGACGGTCAGTGCGTTGGGGGCTGTCGGGTCGCGGCGAACCGTAACGGTGCCGTCGTAGTCCTGATGCGTGTCCGTGAAGTAGAAGTAACGGTCGTTATAGACTGCCTTGGTGACGTCACCGGGGCCTGTGCCCTGGAGGATGAGGTCGCCGCTGTCACCGCCGGCGTTGCCTATAAGCGAACCGACATAGGTATCCAAACCATAGGCACGGCGGTCATCGGTCGGGTTCGTCGCGTGGACGCTGGCACCGTCTGCCGTGTACTCGATGGTCTGACCGGCCGTACTCAGATCGACGTTGTTGAAACGGATGTCCCGGCTGTCCGGCATATTCGCACGGGTGTCGACGCCGTCGGCATACGCCAGCACAGTGGCCGTGCCGCTCGCCTCCGAAGCGAGCGTGCCGATGGTCAGGTCCTGCTGGTTGTAGCTATAAAGCTCAAGTGCCGGACCGAATCGCACCGTACCGCTGAGCGTCGATCCTCCGGTGCTCTCAATCATGCGGAGGTCGGTAGTGTCCTCGAAGTGGACCTCACCGAAATCGAAGGTGCCGCCCTGAACCTCGAGGTCCATGCCCGCTGCCAGAGCCAGTGTTCCCGCAGTCGAGCCGGTGGCGCCGCCGCCGAGAACGAACTGTGCGGTGTCCAACGGACGAAGCGTACCCGGGCCGTTGGCCTGGGCGTCCAGCGTGGCATCGACGCCCGGCAGTCGTGCCTCACCCTCGATGTACAGATTGCTGGTGATGGGACGGTCGGCCGGGTATATGGTGCTCGTGCCCTCGATGACCGTCCGGCCGACCTGGTAGTCATAGGTGCCAAGATTCAGGTCCACGCCGTCGGCAAGAATGACGTCGCCGGTGGTATCGAAGGAACCATTGGTCCCCAGCACCAGAGCACCGGCGTCATCCACCCGCAGGTCTCCGCTGCCGGTGACGGCCGAGTTAACGGTAACATCTCCGCCTCCGCCGGGCAGCGTCAGAAGGGCCGCCTCCTCAAGCTGCACCGGGCGGACAACCGTCCGACCGGCCGGATAGATGGTGCTGGCGCCTTCGACGACCGTGCGACTGACGTCGTAGATGCCTTCGGTGAGGTCCAGATCGACTCCGTCACCAAGGATGAAGTCGCTCGGAATGTTGATAATGGCGTTTGTGCCCAGCACGAAGGTGCCCATGTCGGCCACCCGCAGGTCGCCGTCACCGACCACCTCGGAGTCCAGCTTCACCGACGTGTCGGCCTGCGTGTAGTAGCCCTCGCCGCCGGGGTCCAGGAGTGTTGCCGAGATCGTGTTTACCGTCCCGGCCGCCAGAGTCATCTGGGGAACGTCGATTACGGGAACCGTCAGGTCGGGATACGTCCCACCGTCTTCCGCGGGGTGAACGATCTCGAAGCTGATCGTCCCGCCGGCCGACTCCACGTAACCGGCACTGTCGTTGCCCGGCAGAACCACGAGAGAGGAATTGTTCGCCAGCGTAACAGTGCCGTCGTTGATTATCAGCCCTCGCCCACCGGCGGTCTCCATGTTCACCACGGCGGAGTCCAGCCGCAGCTCCGAGGTGCTGGACGCCAGCTGGATGTCGGCCCAAAAGCTGATGTTATGGGCCTCCAGCGTTACCGCGTCACTTACCGTCAAGGTACCGATAGCACCCCAGCCCCGGGTCTCGGCGCCGGTGTTGGTGAACAGGTAATTGGCGTCCACGACGGTGCTGTCGGAGCTTACGTTAGTGTTGCGCAAATCTATCGTTGTGTTCGTTACGTCCGGCAGGACCACCGCGTCGCTCCACGTGGGGATTGCGGGGTCCCAGTTGGCCGCATCGGCCGCATCCGTTTCATCCGTGGTCGAATCTCCTGTCCACTCAACCTGCGCGTAGGCCCCCGAAACGACCAGCGCAATAGACAAGAGTCCGATCAGTAAGATCTGACTTCGGCGAATCATAGTCTGCCTCTCCTTCCAAAAGAACCCGCGGGGTTGTATTGACATAAGTCCTCTATGGACCATGGGCTACGACATGATGCAAAAACCAACAAGCTCTGCGCCTCCGGTTCTGCTGCTTCTATTAAAGCTCGCTTGGTATGCCTCGCATCCTTGGCTTCGGCGATCGCCGAAGCGAGTACAATTCGGCAAACCGAACCTCGCTAACATCTTTTGATATGGACTTGGCCGAGCGGCCTGGCGGACGGGAGAGCGAGTACCCGCCGCGTCTCCTCCAGCTTTTCAGTTGTCGTAAGTTCGACGCCTTACTTCGAGCTTGCGTACATTCTATACCCGACGAACGATACGTCAAGGGAAAATCCTGCGGTGGCCACCAGAATTGCGTCAATAATCGGCCTAAATCCTTGCGCAATAGTTATTATTGACGCCACAGAATACGTCACGGCGGGGCGATGAAAGCCCCCCCTTTGCGTGCGGGATGGACGCTGCAATCCCTGATTGGCGGCCGGCGCACTCTCGTCCTGCCGACCCACGGGCTGCTATGATGTGCCTCTTTGCGACACTTGTCGCGCAGGGACCGCAATGTACGAAGACCTTTACACCGAGAGACGACTCAGCGGGCTGGCCGAGGTGCTCAAGCTGAGATGGCCGGCCAGCTTGACCATGCTCAATGCGACCGTCGTGAAGTTTGTCGACGGCGTGATGGTCTCGCGCGTGGGCCCGGAACCGTTTGCGGCCCAGTTTGTCGGCGGGATGTGGTCGTTCGTCCCCGAATCGTTTGTGCTGGGCGCCCTGACCGTTATCAACACGTTCGTCGCGCAGAACCTCGGCGCCGGCCGATACCGCCGCTGCGGACAATACGCCTGGGCCGGCGTGGCGCTGGCGCTATCAGCGGCCGTAATCATGGCCCCGCTGGGGTTGTTTGCGGACAGGTTCTTCGCCCTGCTGGGACACACCCCGGCCGTTGAGGCGCTGGAGACCATGTACTTCCGCTACATGATCCTGACGCTGGGCATTACGCTCAGCTCCCGGGCACTGGAACAGTTCTTCTTCGGCATCCACAGGCCGGGGATAGTCCTGGCCGCCTCGCTGATTGGCAATGCGTGGAACATAGCCGCCAACTACGTACTCATCTTCGGAAAGCTTGGTCTGCCGGCGATGGGGCTGGAGGGAGCGGCCATCGGCACCATCACCGCCTGGGGCATCCAGCTTGTCGTTCTGGCAATCGTGTTCGTATCCTCGGCGATGCATCTGCGCTACTGCACGCGATGGCCGGGGCTTCTGAAAGCCCGCCAGATACGGAACGTTCTTCGCATCGGCTGGCCGGCGGGCATTCAGCTCTGGAACGACGTCGCATCCTGGATTGTGTTTACGTCCATACTTGTAGGCACGTACTTCGGGACGGCGCATCTGACGGCAACGGTGGCTGTGGTGCGCTATATGTCGCTGTCTTTCATGCCTGCGGTGGGCGTGGGGGCGGCCACCACCGCGCTGGTGGGCCGGTACATCGGTGCGGGACAGTTGCGGACCGCCCGCAAGCGGACTCACGTGGCGCTGGCGGTCGCCATGGCTTACATGGGGCTTTGTGCGCTGGTGTTCGTTCTGTTCCGCCGCCCCATGGTGGACTTCTTCGTACAGGTTGACCCGGGAACGCCGGCCGCCGAAGCCGGGCTTCTGCGCGAGCGCATCGTCGGCATTGGCGGGAACATCATGCTCTGTGCGGCCGCCTTCCAGCTCTTTGACGCCCTGGGCATCGTTTACATCGGCGCCCTGCGGGGCGCCGGCGATACCCGCTGGCCGATGCTGATGACGGTAGCGTTCAGTTGGGTTGTATTCGTCGGCGGAGGGCTGGCTCTCGCGAACCTGCTGCCACAGTTGACGAGTCTGGGACCGTGGCTGGCGGGGAGTGCGTATATCATTCTGCTGGGCATGGTGATGGCCTGGCGGTTCGAGTCCGGCGCCTGGCAGCGGATAGACCTGCTGGGCCCGCGGTGAGTCGCCCAGTGCCCCGCCGACGGCGTCGTCGGCGCTTTTTCACTTTCCCGCAGGCCCGGTTTCGCCTATATCCATAGGGATAGTTTACATGCGATTTTTCAGGGCCCGGGAGGCCGGTATGAGCAAGGCATCAAACACTTACAAAGACACACTGAACCTGCCGCAGACAGACTTCGACATGCGGGCGAAGCTCCTGGAGAAGGAGCCCGCCATCCAGGCGAAGTGGCACAGCGAGGACCTGTACGGTCAGATCCGCAAGGCCCGCGAGGGCGCCGAACGTTTCGTCCTTCACGACGGCCCGCCCTACGCCAACGGCGACATCCACATGGGCCACGCGCTGAACAAGGCGCTCAAGGACATGGTGGTGAAGGTCAAGACGATGACCGGCTTCGACGCTCCCTACGTCCCCGGCTGGGACTGCCACGGCCTGCCCATCGAGCAAAAGGTGCTGGACGAGCTTGGCAACCAGGCCGGCAAGGTTGACCCCATGGACATCCGGCGCAAGTGCTACGCGGTGGCCGAGAAGTTCACCCGGGTGCAGTCGGAGCAGTTCCGTCGGCTGGGTGTGCTGGGCGAGTTCGACGAGCCCTACATAACCATGGCCCCGCAGTATGAGGCGTCGGTGATGGAGATCTTCGCCCGGCTGGTCGAGCAGGGACTGGTCTTCCGGCAGCTCAAGCCCGTGCACTGGTCCATCGACAACCGCACCGCCCTGGCCGAGGCCGAGCTGGAATATCACGACCGTGAGGACGAGAGCATCTACGTGATGTTCCCGGTCGTTGACGGGGCGGACGCCATCCCACACAACGACGGCGACAGCGTGTGTCTGATGGTCTGGACCACCACGCCCTGGACTATCCCTGCTAATCTCGCCGTCGCGGTGCATCCGCAGTTCAGCTACGCCGCGGTACACGCCGAAACCGGGCATGGCCCGGTAACATTCGTGGCCGCGGAGGAACTGGCCGAAAGAATAGTGCAAGTAATCGCCGAGAAACGCCCCGGCTTCATCAAGAGCCACGAGATCGTCGCTCGACTGAGCGGACAGGAGCTTATCGACGCGGGAATAACCTACCGCCACCCGCTTGTGGACGAGAAGGTCTGTCCGGTGGTCCCGGCCGACTACGTGACGCTGGAGGAAGGAACCGGGCTGGTGCACACCGCACCGGGTCACGGCATGGAGGACTACGGAACGGCCCTTAAGCAGGGACTGGACATCTACTGCCCGGTCCTGCCGGACGGCACGTTCGACGAGACCGCGCCGGATTTCCTCGTCGGCAAGAGCGTGTGGGAAGGCAACCCGCTGGTCTGCGATAAGCTGGAGGAGAAGAAGCTGCTGGCCCTGCGCCACAGGATAACTCACTCCTACCCGCACGACTGGCGGTCGAAGGGCCCGACCATCTTCCGGGCGACCAAGCAGTGGTTCGTGGCGGTGGACCGCCCGCTGGCCGAGGGAGAGAAGTCGCTGCGGGACCTGGCCCTGGACGCCTGCCGGGCGGCCCCGGAAGCCGGCGGCGTGCGGTTCATTCCCGCATGGGGACAGAACCGACTGGCCGACATGCTCCAGACCAGGCCCGACTGGTGCATCTCGCGTCAACGGGCGTGGGGGCTGCCGATACCGGTCCTTTACAACGAGGCCGATGAACCGCTGATGACGCCGGCCAGCGTCCGCGCGGTGGCCGATTTCATCGCCCGCGAGGGCTCCGATGCATGGTTCACCTTCCCGCCGCGGCAGATACTCGGCGACTACGACCCCGCCGACGACCCGGACCTCGAGAACCCCGAGCGCTTCGACCCCGACACTCTGACCGCCGGCGAGGACATACTCGACGTGTGGTTCGAGTCCGGTTCGAGCTGGTTCGCTGCGGCCATCCGGCGGAATCTGGTCCACGATATCCCGGTGGACATGTACCTGGAAGGCTCCGACCAGCATCGCGGCTGGTTCCAGCTTTCGCTGCTGCCGGCGCTGGGAACTCGCGGAAAGGCGCCGTTCAAGACCGTCCTGACGCACGGGTTCGTCGTTACCGAGGACGGCTACAAGATGAGCAAGTCGCTCGGCAACGCCGTGGACGTCATCAAGCAGCTCGAAGGCCGAGGCGCGGACATACTGCGGCTGTGGGCGGCGTGGCAGGACTACCGAGACGACGTGCGGTGCAGCGACAACCTGATCGCCCAGGCCGAGGACACCTACAGGAAAATCCGCAACACGCTTCGGTTCTGCATGGGCGCGTGTTTCGACTTCGACCCGGCCGAGAACTCCACCGAGCCGGCGCCGCATTCGATCGACCTGTGGATGCGGATGGAGCTGCACCGGCTCATTCGCGACGTACGGGAGGCCTACGAGAACTACGAGTTCCACAAGGCCACGCGACGGCTCTACGAATTCTGCGCGGTGGAGGCATCCAGCATATACCTGCAGGCGGTGAAGGATCGGCTGTACTGCGAGTCGCCGGAAGCCATCCGCCGCCGCGCCAGTCAGACCGTGATCCACGAGATGCTGGTCGCGCTGGTGAAGCTGCTGGCGCCGATTATCCCACATACCACCGAGGAGGCATGGGACTACATACCCAACCGCCCGGCCGACGCGCCGCACAGCGTTCATCTGGCGCTTATGCCCGAGTACGACGAGGAGATGCTGGAGCTGGCCGAGGACCTCACCCCCGTCAACCCCGACCAGGCGCACCAGTGGAGCTCGGACGAGCTGATCGCAGGCCCGGCGTGGATCTGGGGTCGGCTGATGGACCTCCGCGACCAGGGGCTGAACAAGCTGGAGAAGCTCCGCAATTCGGGCGTGAAGAACTCCCTCGACGCCGAGGCGGTGTTCAAGGTGCGAAAGGACGATGAAGCGTCGGCCGGCATGATCGAGACCTACCTGCACGAGCTGGAGGACCTGCTCGGTGTGGGCTACGCCCGGCTGGAGCGCGTCGATTCGCTCGCGGATGACGACTCCTGGGCCGAGGTGGAGGTGCTCGATACTCGCGAGAAATACGCCCGTTGCGCGCGAAGCTGGAAGCGCCGTCCCGACGTGGGCAAAGACGAGGACTATCCGGACCTGTCCGCACGCGACGCGGTTGTCATGAAAGAGTTGGCCGGCGAATGACGTTCCACCGCAGACGAACGAAGAGATCACGGATTACACAGATTATCACGAATTACACAAATTGAGCAACGCACATCTGTATAATCCGTCTTTATTCGTGTAATCGGTGTTCTCCCGGCACGGAACACCAGCCGATGCGGGAAAGCGAGCCTGACAAGTGACCGCCAAGCGAGACAGGAAGACTGACGACGGCTACTGGCCGGAGGACCTCGTGGACGAATCTATCGTCCCACCGGGACGGATTCTCAGCGAGGCGGCCGAGGAGCTGTCGCACCGCACCGGCGGCGTTCTCACCGCCGAGCCGGTCCAGATAGGCGAGCCGCAGTCCGGCGAGCTTATCTACGCGTTCTACCTGGTGGCCGACGCGCTGCGGGGGTTCCGCTACGAGCTTTTCCGTGTGCTGGTGCCCGCGCAGATGTACCCGCTGGAGATCCGCGGCGGAATACTGGACACCTCCTTCCAGCCCGGCGACGAACAGGCCTTCCGCAGGAAACTCCAGGACCTCTTCGGCAGCGACAAGGTCCGCAAAGTCGTCTCCGCACTGGTCGCGGAGAGCAGGCAGCAGAGCGATTGACTCCCTCCGGATGGTGCGGTCCGCCGCCCGGAAAAGAAGAGAACACGAATTACGCGAATCCCGGCCCGCCGGGGCGAATGCCGCTCATGAATCGAGAGCAAAGAGTCTCCACAATTAACCCGTGCAATTCGTGATCTCTATCCCCCGAACCCCCTGGGAAAGCGAACACAGCGATGACGGTAAAAGGCAGTGAACTGGGACGCGGCTTCAACGTCGGCGGCTGGCTTAGCCAGTCCGACCTGTCCGAGCGGCACATGCGCGGTTTTCTCTCGGCCGACGATTTCCGCCGGATGGCCGACTGGGGCTTCAGCAACGTCCGGATTCCTTTCGACTATGAGCTTGTCGAGGATGGTCACTCGGGCGGCTCCTGCCGCGAGGAGGGACTCGCCTGGCTGGACACCGCGCTGGGCTGGGCCGAGCAGGCCGGGCTTAAGGCGATACTGGACATGCACAAGGCGCCGGGTTTCGTCTTTACTATGATGACGAAGGAATTCGACGGCCCCATCCCGCTGATAAGCGATGCCGCTGTCCGGCAACGGTGGCTGGACCTCTGGCGACAGATAACCCAGCGGTACTGCGGGCGATTTCCACAGACCGCCTTTGAACTGCTCAACGAGATAACCGCTCCCGACCCGCAGGACTGGAACGACCTGGCGGCCGCCGCCTTCAAAACCATCCGCGAAAGCGACGCCGACCGTACCGTCGTCGTCGGGACGAACATGTGGAACTCAGCCGCGACCTTCCCCCACCTCCGGCCGGTCGGTGACGAAAACGTCATCTACACATTCCACTTCTACGACCCCATTGCCTTCACGCACCAGCGGGCGCGGTAAATGCCGGAGATGGTCTTTTACAACCGGACGGTCCCCTACCCCGGCCGGCCGCCGGAGCTTCGCGAGACCGCCGAACGCGCCGCGGCCGAGGGCGAAGATTTTGTCGCCGAGCGGCTGGGCAAGCTGGCGGACTTCTACGGCGACCGCGAACACAACCGGGACATGCTCGCGGAGTTTCTGGCACCCGCGCTGGAGTTCCGCGACGCCAACAGCGTGGAAATCTACTGCGGGGAGTTCGGCGTGATTCATCTGGCGCCGGCCGAGGATCGGCTGCGATGGTTCCGCGACACGCTGGAGCTTTTCGCGGCCGAGGGAATCGGCTGGTCTGTCTGGACTTACAAGGGCAAGGGCTTCGGCGTGGTCTCCAACGACGGTAACTGCGACAAGGGGATGCTCTCAGTGCTGCGGCATGGTCTATAACGGCTTATAAAGTCGAATGTTAATGCCACCCCTTGACGCAGAGGCAAATGGAGTGATATATACTCCGACGCTGTGACGGGTTTTCTCAAAAGCTAACCGCAAATGCGCCGATAGTTGTTCAGGTGGACTATCGGAGGATACAGGGGTGGGCGAACCGGTTGCGAACCGGGAAAAGTTCCCGACCGATTTTGACCGAAACACTATAGCGGGTGGGGCGTTACACGCTGAAAGGACTTTTTTGGCCGGTCTGCCCCTTGAAGCCGGTCGTACGGGAGATGTTGACCATGCCCACAAAGGAAACAGTTATCAGGCGAGCGTTGTGGGGGCTGGTCTTGTCGGCACTGATGTCCGTGACTGTCACGGTCGGCTGCACTGAAAGCACTGTGCAGCAGGAGACCGAACTGGGAGACTGGACGCATTCGCCATCCGACCCGCGAGTGCTGTCGGGCAATCCCGCCCGTGATGCGGCCGCCTATGCCGAGACCGAGCAGCAGCTCACCGAGGCCGACTGGCGCAGACTGGAGCAGATAGCTCCCCGTCCCATCTGGGACCAGCTCGCCGAAGCCCGCAAGGCGCTGCACGGGCAGAAAGACGAGCAAGGCGCCGGCGGCGAAGGTACGCCCGGGAACGATGAGAACGGCGACGAACCCGCCCTTCGCATGTCGTCCGAGACGGGGAATGCGGCCCCGGTCGAGGTGCCCCGGGATATCACGGTGCTGCCGCAACCGGACGGACGCGTGAAGATCTTCTACCGGCTCCGTCATTACGGCGGGGCGGGTGTGAAGTCCGAGCACAGGGGTGGGACGGACCGCCGCAGCGTTTCACTCAGCGAGGCGGAACTCTCGCCTGTCGTGTCACTGGTTTCGGAGCAGCTCGGCGACAAGGGCTCGGCTTCCGCCCTGCCGGAGCGCAACACCATAGTGGTCACCTGCGCCGAGGATATGCAGGAATCCGCCCTGGAGCTGCTCGATACCATCGACCAGCCGACCAAGCAGGCCGAGATCACCGCCAGGATATTCGAGGTCAAGAGCGACTTCGATTTCCAGGTAGGCGTAGAGAGCGTGCTCAAACATCTCTCATCCAGCGAGGAGCAGTCGCTGGTCACCACGCTGAACCCCGCGAGATTCCTGGATGCACTCAATGGTGCCGCCGGGGGTTTCCAGGGCTCGGTCCTGAGACTGATGAAGGTCTTCGAAAGCGCCGGCGTCACGCTTGATGCAACGTTCCAGGCGCTGGTCAACGAGGGGCTGATAAACGTGGTCGCCTCGCCGCGGATGACGGTTTCGGCCGGCGAGACCGCCTACATGCTTGCCGGACGTGAGATCCCCATCCAATCCGGCAGCATAAGCGGAGATAATTTCGTCACCGAGAAGGTAACCTACAAGCCGGTCGGCGTGCAGCTTTATATCACGCCCCGGACCATTTCCGGTGACGTGGTCAAGCTGCACATGATAACAATAGTCTCCACAGTCGAGGGCTTCTCGCCCAGGCGGACCGTAAGCGGTCTCCAGGACACCGAGCCTATCGTCAACCCGGTAATCAACTCCCGCGAAGCCGAGACCTCCGTTACCGTCAACGACGGCGATACGCTTGTCGTCGGCGGGCTGAGGATGGTCCGCAGGATTACCCGGGAGGAAAAGACTCCGGGGCTGGGCGATATCGCCGTCCTTGGCTGGCTGTTCAAGAAGCACCGCTCCCAGCGTGAGTTGAGCGACCTGTACTTCTTCGTCACGCCACGGCTGGTCTCGCGCTGATCGCGCCGTAGCCGGCGACGGTGGCTCACAATTCCGGGGTCTGTCCCGTCAGCATCGCGCACAGGATCTGCGCCATGGTCAGCAGGTCCAGCAGGTTGTGGTGCATGATGTCGCGGACCTCCCGTGCGTCGCCGCTGTGCACGAAACGGTGGTAGGCGTCGGGTATGGCGCTGCCTGGAATGTCGCCCACCCGCCGCCGGCCGAACAGACACTGCTCGAGTGTCTGGAGCCGGCAGTTGGGCACCTCGCCCCGCCAGAACCGCCGCGACTCATGCAGCAGATCCAGGTGAGGCCGGGCGCGCTTGTCGATGCTCATGCCGTAGAAGACGGCCCGCTCGGCGATCTGGTTCATATCGAAGCTCTTGCCGTTGAACGTCACCAGCAGCTTCGTCTGCTCCAGCCGTTGGGCAAAAGTCGACAGTATCGCCGGCTCCTCGCCGTAGTGGCGGGCAAAGGATTGCTCGAACACCAGATCACCCTCGGCATAGTGCATCGTGCCGACCAGGAACACCGGCGTCCCGCCCAGACCGCAGGTCTCGATGTCCATGAACAACAGGTCTTCCGGGTTCAGATCGGATGCGATGCAAAGCTCGGCCGACGCGTTCAGCTCGTCCAGCCGCTGGCGGGCGCCCCGCATGACGGCCGAGTACTCGGAAGCTATGCTGCTGTCTCCACCGGTTACCTCATCCAGGCGCCTCAGGACCTGCCAGTATGCGGACCGCTCCTGCCGCCGCTCACAGCCCGGGCAGGCCTCGGTAAGGTCAAGCGGCTGGGGTTTGGTCTTTTCCGCGCCCCGACTGGACGCGCAGGCGCGCAAGGCATCCGACGCCCCCTCAAAGTCGCCCTGTGAGAGCGACTTCACGAGCATCTGGAGCTTCCGTCTGCGTGATTCCGATAGTGCCATCGTTTCGTAATTGTACTATCCAACACCCTCATCAACATCATTCACATCCGGTTCGGTCCGCAAAGGCGCGTTACGAGGGGCTACGACTGTATTTATCATCCGGCCGGTGAATCATGGCTGAAGCCATGGGCTAATAGACGCCCTGGCAACCGGCGCTACACCACGGCGAAGCCCATGGCCCAATAATGCCGTGTTCCGTGAACCAGGGCTATGGCCCACAGTGCCAATTACTTCTAGGCCACGGCTTTAGCCGTGGTATATGCAACGCCCGTTTTGATACCAATCAGGGCGTTTCAACGCCCTTCCCCTCGCCGGCTTCAGCCGCATCCCGAACTATTCTCTCCAGACGCTCCTGCCACGTACCATTCTCGTGGTGCTGCTTCTGGTCTCTGATGTACGCCTTCACCCACGGCAGCGCCCGGCTGCCAAAGCTCACCACGCCGTAGCCCGTCTGCCACTGAAACGCCCCCGCAAAAGCCGGCAATTCGTTGATATCGTGTGCCGAGCCGCCTTTAACCCGGCCTATCCATCGGCTGACTTCAATTGTCGGTGGCACCGTCACGGCCATGTGAACGTGATTGGCCGTGCCGCCGATACCGTGAACGCAAACACCCTCGTCCATCCTGGCGCGGTGGACGATGGCTTCGTACACGTTTCTCTCCAGCGCCGGCGCTATGAGGAACCTACTCTCCTTCGTGCGCCAGACGAAATGGAGATTGATCTCGCTGTACACGTTGCGTGGCATCTCTCACCCCTTTAGTTTGTCGTGAGAGCATCGCGCGGCGGGGTAAGCCCGTTAAAACGGGCTGTGATTATATATCTTGCCGAATATATATACCACGGCTAAAGCCGTGGCCTAATACACGCCGCCGAGCTAACACCATTCATAGGGCTCTGCAGCCCGCCCGAAGTCGCAACGCGAGTACATCACCTGACCGATTAAGTCGTGAGTGTGTCCCATTGCGGTCGCCATTGTCTTATCTCACGCAGGGTGCTGTCGTAGGTGTATAAATGCTGCCTTTTCTCCGGCCAAGCGGCCCATGCGATGGACAGCATACGGGTATCCAGCGACAAAAGCCCATCAGTGATAGACAGATATGCCACGTAGCGTAAGTCTCGACCAAAATTGTCCGGAGCGCGAGGGTCGGAGACAGCGTTGTCATATCTCCAAATCTTGTCGCAGTAAAAAGCCTCAGCTGCATGAAGCGCGCCGAAAGTAAAGTAACGCCTATCCGGACTAAAATAGGGGTTATACTGCACGCCATTCCGCCGCGCGAGATCCACATAATCGCCAAGGAAGTAGCCATTACGGCTGCGTCTATCCATATGCTTCGCAAGCCATACGTAAAACTTACGCTCATCTGGCAAGCGCCTAACCGCTCGTAGTGTATTCTCTTTTAAGGGATTCACTCCGAACCGTGCCAATTGTGCATCTTGCTCTCGCAGCCGATCTATCTCCTCTCTGGGCAGTTCGTCAATGACAGAATTCAAAGGATAGCGGTCGGTTGGGCCACATAGGTAAGAATGGGATGATACCCCCTTAGAAATCTCGTAGAGCATGCAATGGCACCCAGGTGGGGACCACATATCTCTTGTTCCGGCAAGGATCGTTCGCAAACACTGGTCTCTACCAAGACCGGATACAATTTCTATCAATAACTCGGTGGTCAATATGTAGTCTATGTTGCTCTTTTTGCTAGTGTTAGCTAACACAGTAGCTGGCACACCCCGAGCGGCGGATTTATCGAGGATAATGTAGGTCATGCTGTCAGTCATAGCCAACCTGTCGGGACCCCGCCAGGCGCAGCAGGAGTATTCCGGCGGCCTTGTCGGGCACCGGGTAGCCGCTGTGCAGGTCCGGGTCGTGGTGAATCGGCGGCCGCAGGTTCGGCAGACCTACGCAACTGGGGCAGCCGCCCTCACACGGACACTCGCCGACGATGCGGCGGCACAACTCAAGCCAGTCGGCGAACAGCTCGCACCCGCGCTGGGCGAAGCCAAGCCCGCCGCTGTAACGGTCGTACACGACCACCGCGGGCCGGCCGAGGTTGGAGGAATCCACCATGCCGCTGATGTCCCGCCGGTCGCACATCGCCAGCGTCGGCAGCGCCGCGAGCATCAGGTTCCGCACCGCTATCAGCGCCTCGACGGGGTTGTAGCCCGCGTCACCCACGGCCCGCATAACTTCCTCGTCCGGCGCCCACCAGCAGGCCGTCGTCGATACCGTCTGGGCGGGCAGGTCCAGCTTGCCCTGGCCTATCAGCTCCATCGTGTAGTACTTGATCTTTCGGAACGCCGTGGTCTGCCAGGTCACGTCCGCCGGCCCGAACGACAGCTCGCCGCCGCAGCGGCCGTCGGTCTGCTCCGGCTCGTGCAGGCGGCAGGAACTCGCCAGCACCGGCTGCGTATAGTAGTCCACCTCCGCCGGCTCCACGCGTGCGACCTTGCCCTCGGTATCCAGCTCGCGCACCAAATAGCCCGCCCCGGCGTGCAGATAGACCGCGCCGGGATAGACCAGCTCCGGCGCGGAGATGGAGTCCACCTGCGCTATTACCTCCCCGCCGGCGGAGACGTCCGCTATGGCGTAGGTATCGTCGCTGATGGTCCGCAGCCCGACGCTCCTGGCGGGATACTCGCCGCTGGACCAGTAGTAGCGCCCGTCGATGGATCGCATCAGCCCGTCCTCGGCGTGGATGTCGGCCACCTGCTTCACCAGGGGTCCGAACCACCGCTCGTCGTCTTCGGAAAGCGGCTTCTCGAAGCACGCGCAGGAGAGCTGTCCGGCGAGGATGTGCGGGTTGGTAGGGTCGATGACGCCGCACTCCACCGGCGCGCCGAAGAGGTACTCCGGATGCCGCATCAGGTACTGGTCGATGGGGTCCTGGTAGGCGATAAGCACGGTGAGCGATTCCTGGCTGGTGCGTCCGGCCCGGCCGGCCTGCTGCCAGGTCGAACAGATAGTCCCGGGAAAGCCCACCAGAATCGCAGCGTCCAACGCGCCGACGTCTATGCCCAGCTCCAGCGCATTTGTGGCGGTCACGGCCAGCAGTCGGCCGCTGAAAAGCTCCCGTTCTATTTCCCGCCGCTGCTGCGGCAGATAGCCGCCGCGATACGGCCGGATACGTTCGGCCAGGTCGCCTTCCCCGCCGAGCGCGTCGGCCGCATACTTGTATATCAGCTCTACAACCACCCGCGCCTTGCCGAAGACTATGGTCTGCGCGCGCCGCCGGACCAGCTCGGCGAGCAGGTCCACCGCCTCGGCATTGGCCGACCGCCGCGTGACGCCGTCGTCACCCACCACCGGCGGATTCCACAGGACCATGTACTTCTTACCGCGGGGCGCGCCGTCGGCGTCGATGAGCGTCATCTGCCGCCCGGTGAGTCCTTCGGCCAGTTCCACCGGGTTGGCGATGGTGGCGGAGGAGCATATCACCCGCGGCCGCGATCCGTAGTGCTCGCACATGCGCAGCAGACGGCGCAGCACGCCGGCGACGTGACTGCCGAAGATGCCGCGATAGGTGTGCAACTCGTCGATGACGATGGTCCGCAGATTGCGCAGGAACCTGTGCCACTTCGCGTGCTGGGGGAGTATTCCCACGTGCAGCATGTCCGGGTTGGTCAGAACCACGTTGGCGTCGTTGCGGACGCGTGTGCGGACGTGACTGGGCGTGTCGCCGTCATACACGGCCGCCTGCAGAAGCTCGGCAAGCTCCGGTTCCCGCGACCATCGCTGCAGAACGCCACACTGGTCCTGCGTCAACGCCTTGGTGGGGAACATGTAAAGCGCCCGGGCCTGAGGGTCTTCCAGCGCGGTCGAGACCACGGGCAGGTTGTAGCACAGCGTCTTACCGGAGGCCGTGCCCGTCACCACAACCACGTCCTTGCCCTCGGCGACGGCGTCCACCGCCTGCGCCTGGTGCGTGTAGAACCTGTGCACGTTCTGGCGGCGGAGTATCGACCGCAGCGGCTCGGGAACCGGCTGCCGCGGCTCGGCGAAGCGCGCCTCACGCGCGGACAGCTCGCGAACGTGCACGATCTGGTCGCGATACCGCCTGTCGGCCGTAATATCCCTTAGAAGCGCTCTGACATCCATGTACGTCCATCATGCCGACAACGCCCCCGCCGCTCAAGCGAAATTCGGGCGGTGTTAGGGATACTTCGCCGGCGCCTCCAAGCCAGAGCGCCGAACGGCCAAGCCGCCAGGAGACGTGCAATGGTGAACGGTCCTGTCCATGACGCCCATTGCAGCAAGGCCGCCAACTACGCCCGCTGCAACTAGGCCACGGCTTTAGCCGTGGTATATGCAACGCCCGTTTTGATACCAATCAGGGCGTTTCAACGCCCTTCCCCTCGCCGGCTTCAGCCGCATCCCGAACTATTCTCTCCAGACGCTCCTGCCACGTACCATTCTCGTGGTGCTGCTTCTGGTCTCTGATGTACGCCTTCACCCACGGCAGCGCCCGGCTGCCAAAGCTCACCACGCCGTAGCCCGTCTGCCACTGAAACGCCCCCGCAAAAGCCGGCAATTCGTTGATATCGTGTGCCGAGCCGCCTTTAACCCGGCCTATCCATCGGCTGACTTCAATTGTCGGTGGCACCGTCACGGCCATGTGAACGTGATTGGCCGTGCCGCCGATACCGTGAACGCAAACACCCTCGTCCATCCTGGCGCGGTGGACGATGGCTTCGTACACGTTTCTCTCCAGCGCCGGCGCTATGAGGAACCTACTCTCCTTCGTGCGCCAGACGAAATGGAGATTGATCTCGCTGTACACGTTGCGTGGCATCTCTCACCCCTTTAGTTTGTCGTGAGAGCATCGCGCGGCGGGGTAAGCCCGTTAAAACGGGCTGTGATTATATCTATCGCCGGGTATATACACCACGGCTAAAGCCGTGGCCTAATAACACAACGCATCGTTAACCACTGCTCAAGCCATGGCCTAACAGCACAACGCACCGTTAACCACGGCTAAAGCCGTGGCCTAATAGCACAACGCACCGTTAACCACGGCTGAAATTCTGGCTTGGCAACGCAACCCACCGTTAAACACAGCTTACACCGTTAACCGCGGCTGAAGCCGTGGCCTGATAGTGCAACCAACCGTAAACTACGGCTGAAGCCGTGGCCTGATAGTGCAACGTGCCATTCCAGCTCTTTGGTCGGACGGGTATGCCCAAACTGCCTGTTGCTTCCCTCTGTGCTCCCGGTGCCTATGTGGCCCATTGCGTTACGAATCGAGCCACCCCTGGGGCCTATCCCTCCGCCTCGACGTCCGCGACCACCTTGCGGAGGTAGGCGACTTCGTGCTTCAGCTTGCACGTCATCTGGTCGGGGTCGTCCTCGTCGTAGAACGGCATCCAGACGAACGTCCCGTTGAAAAAGTTCGCCTTCAGCGCCGTCACCAAGTCGTACCAGTTGGTGATCCCCTCATCCAGCGTCGCCCACTGAAGCTGCCAGCCCTTGTGCGGCTCGGCCGCCTGGGACTCGTCGCGGACCCAGGCCACATCCTTCACGCCTATAGCCACCAGTTGCTGACCCAGCAGCGCCGCAGAGCGCGACCACTTCTCAAAACCCTCGAACGCCTGATTCCCGGGGTCCAGCATGACGCCGACATACTCGCTGGGCAGGCCCTTGAGAAGTTGATACGCGGCCGTCGGGCCGACGATGTGCGTGCCGTGGTGCACCTGGTACACCGCGCGGATACCCACGCGCTCGCAGACCGACGCCACCTGGCACATCTGCGCGCGGGCCTCGGCGAGGGCCTCGGCCGGCTGCTTGTCCCCGCCGCGGAAGTAGCCCATGCGGAAATCCGCGATACCGTTGTCGGCGAGTATCTTCAGCGGCTCCTCGTCATGGATGATCTCCCCGGCCGAGAAGCCCGCCGTCGCGAAGCGCACCTCAATGCCCGCCGAGTCCATCGCCTTTACGAATGCCGGTACGTCCTTTGCCAGCGAGTCCGGTTGCACCCAGTACCCGTCGCGAATAACGAGGTTGGTCGCGTCCAGACCAACCTCGCGGACCAGCGATGCAAGCTCGTCCACCGAGAGGTGCTTGTAGAATTTCGGAAAGATGCTGAAGGTTATGTCCACGGTTATTCTCCTGCATTGCGAGTACGGATTGTCGTGCAGGCAGGTGCACGACCTGCTACCGACCAGTCAACCAGTTAACCAGCCAACCGGCCTCAAGCCAGCCGATGCAGGTCGCTCTCCGTCGGGGCCATCAACGGTCGTTTTCCGTTGAGCCATCGCTCTACGTCGTCCACCGCCTGACGTCCTATCTTGATGTCGGCGTTTCCGGCGATGTGCGAGGTCAGCACCACGTTGTCCAGCTTCCGCAACGGAGAGTCGTCGTCCGCCGGCTCGGGGTCGGTGACGTCCAGGAAGGCGAACAGTCGGCCTTTCTTCAGCTCCGCGATGAGCGCCTCCTCGTCCACGCACTTGCCGCGGGCGGTGTTCACCAGTATCGCGTCGTCGGCCATCGCCTCGAACTGCTCGGAGCCCATCATTTTCTCTGTCTCCGGCGTGGCAGGCGTGTGCAGCGTAACGGCGTCGCTGCGGGAGCAAAGCTCGGTAAGGTCTTCGCACTTCTCTGCGCCAAGCTCCGCCGCCTCGTCCTCGGAGCAATACGGGTCGTAAAGCAGCACGTTCGTGCCGAAGGACTTCAGCAGGTCCAGCACGCGCCGACCTACCTGCGACGCGCCCACCACACCGATGGTGGACGAGCCAAGCGGGAGGGATTTCTCCGGCTTGGGGGCCTTGCCCTTACGGTTGGCTGCTGCGTTCGGGAGGGCCCGCTTCAGGCCAATTGTCAAAAGACCCAGCGTGAACTCGGCGACGTTGTCGGCTATCGCCGGCGCGCAGGAGGCGATGAGCATGTCGCGGTTCTTGAGGTGCGGTCCGAAGAACTTCTTCACGGAGCCGGCGGCATGTACCCACAGCCGTAGTTTCGGGCACTGCGGGAGCAGCTCGCTGGTGGGTCCCGGCGTGCCCCAGGACCCTATCCCCACATCGCAGTCGCTCAGCAGAGCCACGGCCTGGTCCACAGGCAGAGGGTCGGGCGAGCCGGTCCAGACCACTTCGCCCAGCCACTCCAGGCGTTCCATGTCCTCTTTCGTGAAGAGCTGGTCCCGCAACTTCGTGTGAATCACAACGCCGATCTTGCATTCGGGCATTTCGTACTCCCTTATCTCTTCCGCGTAGCGTTGACAGCCACCATAGCAGGACCTCGGCAAAAGACAAGCCGTCGGCGCCGCCTTGCGGGAAACACGATTGCGGGCAGCCGGCCGCGGGTCTATCATCGCCGCGTCGTGAAACTGGCAAGCTACATACTCCAGAACCGTCCGAGCTACGGTATCGTCTGCGACGACGGCGTGCGCGACATACCCGCGGCCATGCCCGAAGCGCCGTTGACACTCGCGGAGATGCTCGGCGCAGGCGAGGCCGCGCTGGCACAAGCGTCACTGGCGGCGGAAAGCATAGCGCCGCTTTCTCTCGGGCAGGTGCGACTGGCAGCGCCCATCCCCCAACCGCCGAAACTCATCGGCCTGGCCGTCAACTACGCCGAGCACCACCGCGAGATGGACCGCGGTGACCTGACCGGGGACGCCGCCGCCCTGACGCCGCGGCCTTTCCTGATGCCACCCACCGCCGTCGCCGCGCCCGACGAGGAGATTCCCTGGCCGGCTTACAGCCGCGAGGTGGACCACGAGGTGGAGCTTGCGGTGGTCATCGGACGTCCGGGCCGATGCCTCTCGCCCCAGCAGGCCCGTGAGCACATCGGCGGTTACACCATCGCCAACGATATCTCCGCGCGGTCGGTAACCTTCGCCGAAGGGCGGGCGGAGCGTCCGAAGGACGCCTTCTTCGACTGGCTGCACGGCAAATGGTCGGACCGTTTCTGTCCGCTTGGTCCGTGGCTGGTGACTCCGGACGAGCTGGGCGACCCGCACGAGTTGCGAATCTCGCTGGAGGTGGACGGCGAAACCCGCCAGGATTCCTCCACACGGTACATGATTCACAACGTCTTCGAGGTGGTCTCGTTTGTCAGCCACATCATGACGCTCACGCCGGGCGACGTCATCGCCACCGGAACGCCCTCGGGCGTGGGCAAGGCCACCGGAAAATTGTTACAGGGCGGACAGACGATAACCTGTCATATCGAGAATATAGGCGACTTGACCAACCGGCTTGGAGAACCGCCGCATCAATTCTATATTCCATGCGGCCGGTAGGACCACCCGGCGGGGGGACGGAACTCTTGCTTTCGAAAGGAGTAGAAAGATGCACCGGTACGCACCGCTGCTGTCATGGGGGGTGCTGCTGGCGGCCGTAACGCTCGCTCTGCCCGCATCGGCCGACGAACCACGGAACCTGCTGCACGAGGCCCAATGGCACGTCCGGGAAGAGTCCGAGGGCGTCATGTCCGCCTGGACCGCCTTTGAGCTGGACGATCCTTCCACCATCGCAGGTCTGGAGCTTGCGCACTCGCTGCGCCCCGGCGGAGACCCGCAGTTCGTACTGAACGGAACCGAGCTGGCCGGTCCAATCGACGGTGTCTTCTACCGTGTGATACCGGCCATCGACCCGGCGCGGCTCAAGGCGGGTCGGAATATGCTGGTCCTGCGGTATAGCCCATCCGCGGGCGCCGGAGGGGATGCAAAGTCGTGGTCGCCCGAGGGTCAGGTCGCTCTGACCGCTCTGTTGAGCGAGCATCTGGGTTTCCGCGCCGGACCGATGCTGGGAGAGTGTGGGCCGGACTATTTCACCGTCGTCGCCGAGACAAACCTTCCGGCGCTGGCGGTGCTGCGCGGAGAGATTATCACCGAAGAGAACACCGACGACGGCAAGTCGCAGACGATGTTCATCAACATCTCGTCCGGCCGTGACCGGCATCACTGGCGCATCGAGAACCTGCCGGAGGACTGGAAGGTCCGCTATACCGTCACCGTGCAGCACTACCAATGGAACGCCGACGTCGCCGAGAAGCGGGCGGTTTCGTCCGGCTGGCGGACCATATCGTCGTATCCGACCTCCAGGCCGCTGCGCTTCGTCGTATGCGGCAACACCGATCTGGGTGGAGACACCTGGAGTGACATGGTCCGGGCGATCGCGGCGGCGCGGCCGGACCTGTTCGTCCATTGCGGCAACATCACCTCCGACGGGCGTGACGACTGGCTTTTAAAGAGCCGCTTTCTCGCCCGGGCGGGCGGGCTGTTCGCGACGGTTCCGCTCTACGCGGTTCCCGGACCGGCCGAGGCGGACTCACCGCTCTACGACGAGTGGTTCGCGTCCCACCAGGACCAGGCGGGCCGGAACTGGACGCAGACGATAGGCCCGGTCCGACTCATCGGCATAGATGCGGCCGCCGATTGGTCGCCCGATGGGGAAAACATCGGCTGGCTGCGGGAGACACTGGCCGGCGACGGCAACGAGAAAAGTCCGCGATTCACGTTCGTGGTTTCGCACTATCCGGCCGGACCCGGCGCGCGACAGAGCGATGACGAGCAGGCAGAGAAAGCACTCTCGGCAATGCGGGAAGTAGTGGCCCCGCTGCTTTCTGAACACGGAGTTACGGCCCTGGTCGCCGGTCACGATCGCCTGTACGACCGCAGAGAGCTGGGCGGCGGGCTTACGCAGATAACCTGCGGCGGCGCAGGTCTGGCCGGCAAACCCTCGCAGCAGGAACAGACCGGCGACGACGACGGCGTGGTCCGTTTCCACGGGCCTCATTATCTGGTCTTCACCGTCTCCGAGAAGGCCTGCCGCATGGAGGCCGTCACGCCGGACGGCCAGGTGCTGGATACGAAGGTCTGGCGGACGCCGTAAAGCTTGACCTTTTGGCCGGCGCCACGGTACGCTTCCGTCCATGAGCGACCAGCCGGACCAGAACACCGCGCCTTCGGAAGCCCAGGCCGACGACGAGAAGCTTGAGACCGCCGCAACGGTCGAGGCGATATTGTTTGCCAGCGACTCCCCCCTGTCGGCGGCCAAAATATCGCGAGCAGCCGAGCTGGGCGGCGAGCGACCCGTCCGCGAGGCGGTGGAACATCTGAACGCCCGCTACGACGAGCTTGGTTCGGCCTTCCGCATCGAGCAGGTCGCCGGCGGCTACCGGATGATGACCCGTCCGGAGTATCATGATGTGCTCAGCCGGCTGCTGCAGAGCAAGTCGGAGGCCAAGCTTTCCTCCGCGGCCATGGAAACTCTTGCCGTTGTCGCCTACCGCCAGCCTATCCTGCGGGCGGACATAGAGGCCGTTCGTGGCGTAGCTTGCGGGGATGTGCTGCGCGGACTGATGGAAAAGGGGCTGGTCAAGATCGTCGGCCGGGCCGAGGTGCTTGGCAGACCCATGCTTTACGGCACGACGAGGCGTTTTCTGGAGGTCTTCGGGCTGAACTCGCTGGAAGACCTGCCCCGCGTCCAGGAGCTGCGCAGCGGTGCCGAGGAGAAAACACCTCAGAAACCCACGGACGAAGGAGAGTCTGAGCCGGCTCAGACCGATCCGTCCAGGCAGCAGGAAGCAGGCGCCGACGAGACCTCGGATTCCGCCGGGCAGCGAGTGGAAGCGGAGCAGGGCGAGGGGTAAAAAAAAGCCGGCCGCAGTTTCTGGCTCCGGCCGGCCAAGCAAGGGGGTTTTATGTGAAGCGCGCCTATGCGGCAGCGATATCCGCGCGGTCCGCCTGCTCTCTGGTTGTCTGCTGAAACGTCAGCGACTGCGGCTCGACGCGTACGACGCTGTCCAGACCGAACTGACCCGGTTCCAGACCGAAGGCCGCATAGTCCGTGTACCACTGCCCGTCCGCGCAGTACCGGAACCGAAAATCGCCCGCGGGCAGGCGCAGACGCGCCAGCCAGTGCCCGTCTTCCGCGGGCTGCATGGGGAGTTCGCCAAGCCGCCAGCCGTTGAAATCGCCGGCAAGGTGCACCTCGTTGGCCTCGGGTCTGAAAAACTTGAACTCCACCACATCGCCTCTGATACTGACCATGGCTCCACTCCCTGTATGCCTGCGAAAACCTCGGCTGTCCGTAAGCCGACTCGCATAGGGGCCTGTTCGCCCTTACCGCCTGAATCGGTGCTTTTCGAGCCGTACTTAATCAAGTCGTGTGCAAATACTTCCGTCGGACCCGGCGCGCTGCTATCGCGCAGGGATACACTTTCCACTGATAACCCGGCCGGAAAGCGGCCGGCAAGGTCCCCCGGATCCGCACCGGCCGCAGGCCGGAATCGCCTGGCGTGTGCGGCGTCTTCATCGCAATGCTACGCTTCGCGCGCGTAAGACAACCACATTTCCGGGAGGTTTGTCGGGAGATTTTCCGGCGCCTTCGCGCAAGGCGGGCATACTCGGACCCCTGCGCGGACAGAGCAACCGAAAGTTTTTTTATTTTGCCCCAACTGCCAGGTGGACACCTATGTCTCTGGCCGCGCAGCGACCTTCGGCGACGGCCTGAACCACTGTGGTGCCGCCGTTTACGGCATCGCCCGCGGCCCATACACCCGTGCGACTGGTGGCCATCGTATCCTCCCGCACCCGGATAAGCCCGCGGTCCGTAAGGTCAACACCGGCCAGGGCACTGCGCACGGCCTCGTCCCGCGGCGACGGTCCCCGCTCACCGGTCGCCTCCACGACCATATCCACATGCAGCGTGAACCCGCTGTCGGGCACATCCACCGGCGTCCGTCGGCCTGACTCATCCGGCTCCGAAAGCTCCGTGCGGACCACCTTAAGCCCGGTCAGCCGGCCGGCATCGTCCGTAACGTAGCCGTCGGGCCTGCACAGCAACAGCAGGTGCACGCCCGCCTCCAGCAGCTCGCTCCGCTCGCCCGGCCAGGCGGGCATCTGCTCGATACTCCGGCGATACACCAGGTACGCGTCCTCGGCCCCGCGGCGCCGGGCCGTGACCGCGGCATCGACAGCGGTATTTCCCCCGCCTATAACGGCCACGCGCCGCGGACAGCGGTGATCCCTGTGGCGGTTCAACTGGGAGAGGAACGCATTGGCCTCCATTACACCTTCGGGCCTGTCGTCACCCGCGGTCCACCCGCCGAGGCCGAATGCCAGCAAAGCCGAGTCGAATCCCTCGCCCAAGATGTCGTCCAGCGTCATATCAGCCCCGAGCCGCCGTCCCAGGCGCCATTCGAGGCGGTCGTGCGGCACCGAAGCGAAGATGGCCTCTATCTCCTCCTGCGACTCTTCCATGCCCAGACGGCTGTAGGGGATGACGCCCGCCAGCTTGCCGCCCGGCTCGCCGGCCGCGTCGAAAATGGTAACGCTGTGTCCCAGCCGCAGCAGTTCGATGGCGGCCGACAGACCCGCCGGACCGGCGCCGATAATCGCAACTCGCCGTCCCGTGGTCGCCGGGGGCACTTCCAGCTTCGCCCAGCCGTTCAGAACGGCCTTGCGCGACAGGTTCCGCTGTATCTCGCCTATGGGAACCGGACCGTCGCCGATGAAATTGCATATGCACGCCGACTCGCATTGGACCTCCACCGGGCAGACCGCCCCGCAGATGCCCGGTAACGGATTGCGGTCGCGGAGTATCTCGTAGGCCTCGCGCTCGTCACCGTCGGCCAGTGCGCCCAGGAACGCGGGTATGTCCACACCCGCCGGGCAGCGCGTCACGCACATGGGGTCCACGCAGCGGCGGCACCTCTCGGCCAGTTCGCGGAGCTTGTCCGATGCCTGCCTGCGGCCTTGCCGGTAGATGGGCGCATAGACCTCGCTGTCTCGGACCACGCAGCCGGAGACCTGCCCGTCGCGCATCATCTGCGTGCAGGAGCTGCACGCCACGCAGACCTTGTGGCGGTCCATGCCGCCCTGCTCGAAGATATCGACGGCGAAGTCGGGATACGCCAGTGCGCCGCGTCCCAGCCCGACAATGCTCATCCAGCCGCGCTCGACGGCGGCGGCCGCGAAGTACGGCACGTAATGCCGCAGCCACGAAAAGCCCGAACCGATGACGGTCAATTCCGGACGGGCCTGCTGGACCTCCCGCACCAGTTGCACCATCCTGTCCACGCCTGTCAGAGGGTCTTCCGGCGGGTCGGGCCATTGGGAGATCATCCAGTCGGCCGGTCTGTTGACGTGCGGGTTGAAGTACGGGTTGCCGGCCGTGGCGTTAACGCCGCCGAAGCCCAGCTCCTGGAGTTCGCCCAGCAACCTGAGCGGCTCGGAGAGGTCCCTTTCGGGAGGACCGCCCGCATCGGCGGCGGAGGATTCCGCGGACACGCCCCACCCGTAGGGGTACTCGATGGCATCATAGACGTTCAGCCGGCAGGTAACCTCAACGCGGTCGCCGACGGCCTCGCGCACCTTTGCGACCGTCTCACGCAGGAAACGCGTGCGGTTTTCATAGCTGCCGCCGTAACGGCTGTCCTCGCGCGTGTGCGAGGCCAGCAGCTCGCTGATGAGGTAGCGGTGGCAGCTTTTTATATCCACGGCGTCGAAACCGACCTCGGCGGCAAGCTCGGCCGCCTTGACGTAGCTGTCCTGCAAGGCGTCGAGCTGCTCGTCGGTTATCAGCGGGTAGTCGGGGGGGAGGTTGTGCGTGGGGTCCAGCACCGCCGAGTGATGCGCGATGATGGGTTCGGGGCGTCCGTTCGGTCGGCTGTAGCGACCGGAATGGGTAAGCTGGACAACGCAGACCGGCTCCCGGCCGAGGCGCTCGCGGGCGGCGGCTCGTGCCTGACGGACCATTTCCGCGAAAGCCGGCGCGGAGTTCTCGTGCAGCCAAAGCTGGCGGGGGTTGGCCCTGCCCTCGGGGACCACGGCCGTCGCCTCCCACCAGATAAGCCCCGCTCCGCCGGCGGCGAAGCGGTTGTACTTGCGGATGGTCAGGTCGGTGGGTTCGCCGTCGGCCGTCGCGTCGCAGCCCTCCATGGGCTGAACCGCGAACCGGTTGGGCACCTCCAGCTGCCCGAAGGCAACGGGACTGCCGAGAATCGAGAAATCCTCACTCACCGGCAAGTCATACCCGCGCCGGGCGACCTCACCGGTAAGCTCATCCAGACTGCGATAGTGGAAACGTCTGTTGGGGTCCATCCTCCCTCGAGCCGGCCTCAACGACCGGGCAGGGTTACCCTGGAGCTTTCGCCGACCGCGGACCGGGCCAAGCCCGCGGACCGCCCCGCCGATGCGGCGCGCAACGCACCACAAACGAGCAGGCGGGCAACTACGAAGACAATATAACCCCTGACAACCTGTCGCTCCACCGTTTTTGCCCGGCGCCGCCAATCTGCGGGAAGAAGCTCACCGGCCGGCCTGATCACTACTGCAGAGTCAAACACCACTCGGGACGGCTTACCTCGTAGCTGGACTCGTGCTGAAGCGGACCGATCGGCAGGATGTCCCTGTCCAGGGGCTCGGCGTGGCCGTCAAAAAACAATGCGTTGCACTGCCGGCCGTTTATATGCCGTGGGAATATTCGCATCCAACCGTCCGTGGTCGTGCCGCAGTTGTGCGCCCAGACACCGTCGTAAATCGCAACCATCTCGGCCGGTCGCTTGATCTCGGTAAGGCGGTGCTGAACGACCCGGCCTGTTCCGCCGCTCTGCGGGATGGAGGTGAACGGAAAATGCTCCAGTGACCAGGAGGCCATGTTCACCGCATACCAGACATGTATCAGCGAAGACCTGTCGTTCCGCGTCCACGGCTGGGCGGTACCGACGTACCCCAGGGGGTCGTCACGACTGCCAAGCAGCGGCCAGTAGCCCGAGCTATCCTGGTCGAGCACCCTGCTTTCACCGGAGGGGCAGTTGAATATGCTTTCGGTCCGCGCGGGCTCTGTACCGTCGGCTTCCGTCGCATCGGCGTAGCCGGTGTTGACCAGCAGCGACGCCCAGCAGTTCTCCTCGTAGTCCGGCGAGCGGTACTCGCCCGGCAGAATCAGCTCCCTGTAATCGCTGGAGTACTGCAGAACGCCACGGCCTACGCCGGAAAGGTTTGCCAGGCAAACCACGCTGCGCGCCTGCTCGCGGGCCTGCCCCAGAGCGGGCATGAGAATGCTCATCAACAGGGCAATGATCGCAATGACCACCAGCAGTTCTATCAGCGTAAAAGCGCGTCGCATATCCGACACCGAGATGGGAGCAACTTTCATTTTCACACCCTTGGAATTGCCTGCCGTTCTCTGCTTGAAGGTTGTCGCCCAACCCAGGGCCGGCAACCGCCCTATATTCTCCCACCTTTATGGTCAGCGACAAGACCTATTAGCGCAAGTTTTTTGTGTTTTACGACGACTCCCCGCCTTTGTACAATTTTGCGGCAGCGTGCAGGGAGTGGCCATGAGCGATACGAAGAAGATAGCTCTGATAATGGCGATGAGCTTCGCCTACGGGCGCAGTGTCCTGCGGGGCATCTGCGCATACGCCAAACAGGGGCGTCCCTGGGCGTTCAATTCCGCCCTTCCCGGGTCCAACGCCGGTCGTCTGCTGGCCGAGTGGGAGCCGGCCGGGGTGATAGGACACCTTTCGGTCCGGTCGGACGCCAACGCAGTGGAGCGACTGAACCGACCTGCGGTGAATGTCTCGGGCGTGCTGGATGATGTGTCCGTGCCTCGCGTCGGCGTTGACGACTACGCGGTAGGACAGATGGCGGCAAGGCATTTCATCGAGCGCGGTTTCCGGGCGTTCGGGTACATAGGGGAACGCAACACGGCCTATTCGGAACGTCGCCTGGCGGGGTATCGAGGCGAGCTGGGAGCGCACAACCTGGACTGCGAGGTCTTCACGGAGAGAGGCGGTCCCATCGCGGCGTATAACGAACGGAGCTGGAAGCGCAGCGATGCAGCGATTACGCGCTGGCTCAGGTCCCTGGAGATGCCGGCCGCGGTGTTCGCCTGCAACGACGTCATGGGTATGCGTCTGTCCGAAGGGTGCCGGCTGGTGGAGCTGCGTGTGCCGGAGGACATCGCCATCGTCGGCGTGGACGACGACGAGCTGCTGTGCGACATGGCCCGTCCGCCGCTGTCGAGTGTGCGCCTTCCGCTGGAGCAGATCGGCTTCGAGGCCGCACGCGTGCTGGACGGCATGCTCAACGGCCAGTCGCCGCCGGCCGAGCCGGTTCTCCTGCCGCCTTCGCACGTGGTGACGCGGCAAAGCTCCGATATACTGGCCGTCAACGATGCCGAGGTGGCTTCCGCCCTCAGGTTCATCCGCACGCACGCCGGCGAGCCGATAGGCGTGCGGGAAGTGCTTGCGGCCTGCTCGGTCTCGCGAAGGGTGATGGAACGACGCTTTCAGAAGGCGCTGGGGCGCAGCCCGCTGGACGAGATCATCCGCGTCCGCATCGAGCGGGCCAAGGAAGTCCTCGCCGAGACTCATCTGCCCATGTCTGCGGTGGCCGAGGCGTCCGGCTTCAACGGCGCCAGCCGACTGAGCGTGGTGTTCCGCGACCACACAGGCATGACGCCAACCGAGTACCGGCGACGCTTCCGGCGATGGTAGCGGCACACCCGTCCACGGGCCGCCAAATTGCCTTGCCCGCGACGGCAAAGACCCATAGAATACGCGTTCGCGCTTGAAGTGCGCCCGCGGGTGCGGGGCGCTTCCCAGCGTTCGGCCGGACGGTCCGGTCGGCCCGCCGTCGGGGCAAACAGACGGGCGCGGGATGGATGCGAACGGGTCGGGTCCACCCGCTACTGATGCCGTAACCGTCTGCAGGACACAAATGGTAGACCATAATCTGATTCAGTCTCTGGGCGTCTCCGACGAAGAAGTAGAGCAACAACTAACGGCCGCCGCGGGCAGCGACAACCTCGACGACGTCCTCGGCGAGCTGGTGGATGAGAACGTCGCGGCCACGCCCGGAACAATTCTCAAGGGCCACGTCGTCAACGTCATCGGCGACGACGTCATCATCGAGGTGGGGTTGAAATCCGAAGGTTCCGTGCCTCTCGGCGAGTTCGACGATCGCGACTCGGTCAAGCCGGGCATGGAGGTGGAGGTCTTCCTGGAGGCGGTCGAGTCTGACAGCGGGCTGATCGAGCTATCGAAGATCAAGGCCGACCGCATCCGCGGCTGGGAGCATATCCTCGCCACGAAGAAGGAAGGCGACACGGTCACCGGGACGGTCACCCGCAAGATCAAGGGCGGCCTGCTGGTGGATATCTCCGTACCGGCGTTCCTGCCGGCGTCGCAGGTGGACATCCGCCGCCCGGGCGACATCGCCGAATACATCGGCAAGGAGATACAGGCGAAGATACTCAAGATCGACGAGGGACGGCGGAACATCGTTATCTCCCGCAGGAAACTCATCGAGGAGCGACGCCAGGAAGCCAAGGAAAAGCTGCTGGCCGAAATCGAGGAAGGCGAGCTGCGCAAGGGCGTGGTCAAGAATATCGCCGACTTCGGCGCGTTCGTGGACCTCGGTGGAATCGACGGGCTGCTGCACATCACCGATATGAGCTGGGGCCGCATCGGCCATCCCTCGGAAGTCGTCGGCATCGACGAGGAAATCGAGGTCATGGTCCTGCGGGTGGACAAGGAAAAAGAGAAGATCGCCCTGGGTCTGAAGCAGAAGACCCCCTCCCCGTGGGACGAGGTCGAGAAGAAGTACCCTGTCGGAACGAAGGTTACCGGCGAGGTTGTCAACATCGTGCCTTACGGCGTGTTCGTGAAGCTCGAAGAGGGACTGGAAGGACTGGTCCATATCTCCGAGATGAGCTGGACCAAGCGCATCAACCACCCCTCGGAGATGGTCAACGCCGGCGACCAGGTCGAGGTCGTCGTTCTCGACATCGACAAGGAGAAGAACGAGATATCCCTCGGCATGAAGCAGGCCGAGAAGAACCCCTGGACACTGGTCAAGGAGAAGTACCCGCCGGGAACGGTCATTACCGGAACCGTGCGGAACATGACCAATTTCGGGGCGTTCGTGGAGATAGAAGAGGGCATAGACGGACTGCTGCACGTATCGGACCTGTCCTGGACCCGCAAGATCGGGCATCCGTCCGAGGTGCTCCAGAAGGGACAGGAAGTCCAGTGCGTAGTGCTGGCCGTTGACGAGGACAAACAGCGCGTCGCGTTGGGTCTCAAACAGCTCACCGAGGACCCCTGGCTGCGGCAGATCCCCGACCATTACCTCCCGGGTCAGATCGTCCGCGGGAAGGTCACGAAGATCACCAACTTCGGCGTTTTCGTCGAGCTGGAGCCGGAGCTGGAAGGCCTGCTGCACGTCTCGGAGCTGGCCGAACATAAGGTTGAGAACCCCAAGGACGTGGTCAACCCCGGCGACGAGCTGGAGGTCAAGATCCTCCGCGTGGACCCGGAGGAGCGCAAGATCGGCCTGAGCTTGAAGCGGGCACAGTGGGCCGCCGAAGACGCCGAAACCGGCGGCGGCGAAGCCGAAACGACCGCCCCGCGCCGCGGAGGCCTTGCCAGCGAAGGTGGAACTCTCGCGGACCTGGGCGATCACATCATCTCCGCAGTCCGCGGTGAATCAGAACAGAACGAATCGGCCGGCGAGCAGCAGCCCCAACAGACGCCCGAAGCCGAACAGAGCGGCTCCGAGCAGGCCGAGGATGCCTCCGCGCAGGACGAGTCCGCCGAAAGCGAGGATTCCGGCGATACGGGCGAAGAAGAGAAAAAGAGCGAATAACCCCACAAGCAATTACTGAGTTCCCACCGGCCGCCTGCCAAAGACAGCAGGCGGCCGTTTTTTTCGCATGCAAGCGTGGCCAAGAGCGACAGGTGAACGCCCTTAACCCCGGTCCCGTATTCAGCCGATAGCTGATAATGGTCATTGAAAGGGCATGAAAAGTGACAACGACCACCGAGGTCCAGGCACAACTGCACCGACCGGAGCCACCCACACGAGAGCGGATAGAGCAGGCCCGAAGGGAACAGTGGCTGGCAATCCAGAACCTTCGCCGACGCATCCTCGAGGCAGTCGAATCGCCGTGCAGAAGCTGACTAGCGCCGCCGATGCTAAGGCCTGATGACGGGGATCTTCTCCGGCGGCGGTGGTTCGGGCATCCGCTCATGCCGCCCCTCCGCACTCAACCGCTCACTTCGGCTCGCAAGCGCCTCCAACTCCGCATCCAACTGCACCGGGCAGAGGCGTATTTCCGGACAGCCCTGCGATATATGCCGTACCCTCTTGACCAGCAGAATCGCCGCAGAGACCTCCCGTAACTCCCCCGTTGCCGACTCGGCGGCGTCGGCCTCATCCAATGTCCGGTTGTAGCGCTCTATGATCTCACGAATCTCGGCGCGCGTGGCGTTCACGTCGCGGCGGTGCCGTCCGACCAGCTCCTCTGTAGAGTTCGACGCCTTGCTCCAGTCCTGCACGCCCAGAAGCACGCCCAGCTCGTCGTAGTCGGCCGCCAGGCCGTCGGCCGCCCCTACCGCAGCCGCCTCGGTCCCGGTTACTGTCAGCAGCTCTCCGGGTCTGCTGAGCATCCTCTCCCCGATGCCTTCGCTCACTTTTTCTGCGTCCGCAGTGGTCTCCACGTGAACGGTCAGCCGTGGATCGATAAGCGCCTCGGCCAGAACGCCGGGGCGACCGGCCGCGGAGACAGCCGACCTTGCCTTTGCCCGCCATACAACCTTCTCGTGACCGGCCAGGGCCGTATACTCCGCCCAAGGCAGACTTCGTACAACGGGCGGCCCGCCCAGCATCCCCCCGGGGCGGAACACCAGTTCCGGGCAACCCAACGCCAGGACACCCGCCTCACTTCCCGCACGGTGAACAAAGGCCACTACGCGGAGACCTTCCGTTTCCCGCAGGCACATGAGCATCTTCTCGGCCTCGTCGGCGTACCCGCCCGGACAGTCAATATCCAGGACCACGGTCCCCGCCCCCTCTTGGCGGGCCTGTTGGAGGCACTGCTCCAGCAGTTCGGCTGTGAAGTCCACCCCCAACGTACCCGTGACGGGAACGACCACGTATTTCGACGGCGAAAGCTCCGTCGAACCGGTGGTCGGCTGCCTCGATGTCTCAGGCACGGCCTCGACCGGCGCACCGCCTTCGCCGAGCCGCTCCAGCCGGTCCCGCAGACGTTCGTTCTCCTGCTCCAATCGCTCGATGCTCCGCTCCAGTGAGCGGATCCTCTGCTGCAGCGTCCGGGCCTGGGCACGAAGGGCCTTGTTCTCCGCCCGAAGCAGCTCTGTTTCATCCACCTGGGCGCACACAGCCGAGCTCAGCAGAAGCAGAACCAACGCGAGGGCTATCCTTTGAAGTGCCATACCTTCTCCATCGGCGGAAGGGCTTTATGCCTGTAGAACACACCAACAAGGCGTTGCGGCCGGACTTATCGAAGCTTTTCGGGAGACATTTCCGCCGCAGGCGGTTCCCTCAGCTTGGTTTACTGAAATGCGGCGTCTCGATGCTGCGCCCGACGTTCACCTGGCAGCCGCCGGCTGGGCCGGCGTTGCGTTCGCCTTGCTGCGCAGAAGCGCCAGGAACTGCTTTTCCGCCGGTCCGGGGTTCTTGCCGCGTCTGCGGAGTATCGCCACCGGTCGGACCCATTTCTCCCTGTCGGGAAACTGCGCGTAGCACAGCTCGCCGTGGCGCACTTCCCTCTCGACGTTGTCACGCGGCAGGATGCTCAAACCGGCGTCAACCTCTATGGCCCGCTTGAGCAGCTCGATGTTGTCGAACTCCATCTCGACGTTGACGCTGACCTTCTCTGACTTCAGCAACCTGTCAATGTAGCGCCGCGTGGGTATGTTGCCCTCAAAAGCCACGAACGTCTCGCCGTTCAGATCCTCCGGCTTGACGCGCTTGCGCGACGCCAGCCGGTGCCGCGGCGAGCACACCAGCACCAGTTCCTCGGCCGCCAGGGGCACGACCTCTATGGACCGGTGCTTCTCCGGGCAGGCGACCACGCCGAGGTCCATCTCGCCGCTGACGACCGACGCGTATATGCGGTTCCAACGGGTGTACTCCACGTGGAGATTGACCTCATGGTGGGTCTGGAGGAACTTCCGCACGTACGGCTCCAGCAGATAGAAGCCGACCGAATAGATAGTCCCCACGCGCAGCACGCCGCGGACGGCGTCGGCAGCCGACCGCACCTCGCCCAGAAGCTGTTCGTAGCGACGGAGAATCTCCCGGGAGCCCTTGTACAGCGCCTTGCCCGCCTCAGTCGGCGCCACGAAGCCGCCGCCACGGCTTATAAGCTGCACTGAAAGGTCCCGCTCCAGCTTCGCCAACTGCTGGGAGACCGCCGACTGCGATATGTAGTTGGCCTCGGCGGCCTTGGAAAAGCTGCCGGTGTCCACCAGGTCGCAGAATGTCTTCATTACGTCCAGATTCATTGGCCCCTTCCTCGTTCAGAATCAAGTCGGCTAATCGTCCGCCCGATTTGTTCAGCGTATCTTATAGGCCTCTACAGAAAGCTTCAACCCCCGTTTGGGGCGATACGGAAGGTGAATTGACGTAAGCGTCAATTTGGCAAGCGTTTGACAAGAACCATAAGCTTCAGAAAGCCACCGAGAACCCCTGATACCGCCCGGTCGGTTCGGACGTCTGCTCGTCGCGGCGGCGTATGTACCGCCCCATCCGGCTGGTGAGGTCTTCGAGAAAACGGTCTATCTCCTGCTTCTCGCCCTCGGCCACCACTTCCACCCGCCCGTCGGGGAGGTTCCGAACCGTGCCGGTAACGTCGTGCCCCTGCGCGACCCGTACGGTCGTAAAGCGGAAACCAACGCCCTGAACCGTGCCGGAGAAGTAAACTATCCGCTGTTCCTGAGCCATTGCGGTATTGCGCCTCCCACGTATGGCTTGCTCGCAAGTGTTGTCTTTACAGATGCCGGAAAGTATTGTACGGCCCGCCTGCACGAAGGGACAAATGCGAGCATGAACGTCACCAAGGCCATCATTCCCACCGCCGGCAAGGGCACACGCCTGCGGCCATGGACGTTCGCCTGCCCCAAGGCGATGCTGCCTCTGGTCGATACCGGCGGGCGCATCCGCCCGGTGCTGCACAGGATACTCACCGAGGCGGCCGTAGCGGGCATAGAGCAGGTCGCCCTGGTGGTCTCGCCGGATCAACGGGAGGTTTTCGAGCGTTATCTTACCACAGTCCGGCAAAGCGCCGCCAACGGTCTGCCCGACCGCGTCGAGATGATAGTCCAGCCACAACCGAATGGTTTCGGGGATGCAGTCCTGCGGGCGTCCGGATGGGCCGGACGCGACAAGGCCGTCGCGGTGATGCTGGGCGACCACGTATATACGCACGGTCCGGGCGGACCTTGCCTGGCACAACTGCTGGAGGCGCACGCCCGTTGCGGCGGGGCGGCGATGGTAGGCATGCAGCCGGTGGGCCTCGATGCCCTGTCGCGGGTGGGTGTGGCCCGCGGAAGGCCCCTCCCCGACGAAGGCGACCGGATTTACCTCTGCGAGAAGCTTGTGGAAAAACCTTCGGAGCAGACCGCGCGGGAGCACCTGACGACTCCGGGGCTGGCCGAAGACACGTTTCTGGCGCATGCGGGTCTGTACGTCTTTTCGGCGGAGATTTTCGACGTGCTGGCCGCGGCGGCCGAGGCCCACACCGACGGTGAAATCGAGCTGAGCGACGCCCAGGCGAAGTTGCTCCGGCGCCACCGGGAAAGCTACCGCCTGCTGCTTTTGGACGGCACCGGCCACGACACCGGCACACCCAGCGAGTATGCCGCAACGTTCACGGCCTTTGCGGCCGCCGGAAGCCACTGAACCTGTCGGAGGATATTGCCGAAAGAGCCGGCGTAGCTTATCCTGTCTGTCTTCGACGCAGGAGTCTGGTATGAAAGTGTGGCTGAACGGAGAACTGGTGGACCGCGAGGACGCCAAGATAAGCGTCTTCGACCACGGGCTGCTTTACGGCGACGGCGTCTTCGAGGGCGTTCGTATCTATGGCGGGCGGATATTTCAGGCCAAGGCGCACGTGGACCGTTTGTTCGAGTCGGCGAGTCGGATCCGCCTGGAGATACCCTACGGCAAGCAGCAGATAATCGACGCCATGTACGCCGCCTGCGAGGCCAACGACGTCACCGACGGGTACATCCGCCCGGTGGTGACGCGCGGACCGGGCACGCTGGGGCTGAACCCGTTCAAGTGCAGCGACCCGGTGGTCTTCGTCATCGCCGACGACATCTCGCTATACCCGCGGGAGATGTACGAGAACGGACTGGCGGTGATAATCGCCAGGACCATCCGCACGCCCGCGCGGGCGGCGGACCCGGCCGTCAAGAGCTTGAACTACCTCAACAACATCTACGCCAAGATAGAGGCCATCGACGCCGGCGTTATGGAAGCCATCATGCTCAACGTCGATGGATACGTCGCCGAGGCCACCGGTGACAATATCTACATCGTGGAGGACGGTAACGTCGTCACGCCGCCGCCGCAGGCCGGCATACTGATGGGAATAACCCGCGCGGTGGTCAAACGACTCTGCGACGGCAACGGCGTGGAGTTCATCGAGCGAAACCTGAAACCCGAGGAGCTGTACGACGCCGAGGAGTGCTTCCTGACCGGCACGGCCGCCGAGGTCATACCGGTTACGAAGATCGACGAGACCACCATCGGCGACGGCACGCCGGGACCGGTCACAAAGAAGCTGCTGGGCGCCTTCCACGAGTTTATCCGCTCCGGCGAGGAGCTTTAGACCGCGGGGCGGGCTGTCCCGGCACGCCGGGACTACGCAGGGCAAAGCGGAACGCCCGCGGAGCCGCTTCTTTCGGGACATATCGTCGCAAGGAGGGCAACGATGCGTGCGATGGCGAAACGCCATTTCACCGCCCCTGGAGGGGATGAGTGTTGATCATGTGCGCATCAACTGTCATCGGACATCTGCTGCGGGGCTGGACGGCTGTGCTGGCCGTCTCCGCGGCCGCTCTTGTGCTTGTCGTGCCGCTGCTTCTGCGCTCGGCGTACCGCGCGGCCGGCGCGCACAGCCCCTCGCGAGGCCAACGGCTGTGGGCGGTTCTGTCGGCGGCGCCTGCGTTCGCCGTGGCGCTGGCGTTTGCCCTGTTCGTTCACAAGCTGCTGGGGCTTGAACTCCGCGGTGGCATCGCCCAGACCATCATCTTCCTGGTCGCATTGGTCGGGGCCGTTGTGCTCGCCGGCATGCTGATGCGGCGAGATCTGCCGGACGGGCCGGGCACGCTTCGTTCCGTAATCCATATCCCCGCCGCAGTGGCCGTACTCGCGACGGCAGGTGCGTTCGTAGCGGTCGGGCGACTGGACCATCTCGCAAGGCAGTACTTCGCAACCGAGGTGGCATTGAGGGACCTGTCGGCCGACCTGGAGAAACACCGGGCCGCAACCGGCGAGTATCCTCTGCGGTTGTCGCAACTGGACGGCCCCCCGGCAGACGGGTTGCACTATCTGCCCCTGCCCGACGGAGTCGATGGCGGGAGGATTCGGGCCTGGCGCATCTTGGACGACCCGCTGGGTACGGCGGCCGCCGTGCTTACATGCTCGGGCCGGGTTCGATGGGTCTCGGTGCAGAATCTGTCGCGGGAGCTGGAGAAATCCGCGCTGGCGGCCGTCGAGCACAGGCCCACGCGGACGCAACAGCCGTCTTCCCAGCCGGCGACCATGCCCGCCGGCAGCCGGACACGTCCTGAACCGGCGACCTGCCCCTCAACACAACCCACTCAGTCGGCGCATTAAAAACGGGCACGGTTCCTTCCGCGCCCGCTTTCCGCAATTTGCGCCTTCGGTCCTTACACAACCTTATGAACTAGAACAGGTCCTCCATGATCCTGTTCACGGCGATCTCCAGCCGCTCGGGGGTCTCATAGGTGCCGGCCTCTATCTCGGACTTCACCTTCTGGACCAGATCCCAGCGGACTTCAGGGACCTCGTGTATCCTGGCGGCGAGTTTGGCCGCCGTGGATATTTCCACCACGTCGCCGGCGCCCTGCGGCTCCAGGTGCTGCTGAGGCGCCGTAACCTTTCCAAGCGACTCGGGCGGATTGGGTGCTGCCGGTGGTTGGATTCCGTTTATATTCATCATCACCTGTCCGTTCCCGTCCGGAGGGCATGTCCGTAACGGCTCGGGCCGGTCTGACCGGCGGGCCGGCACTTCCCTGTGCCCGGCTCGCCCTGCCCGGTCAGCTGCTCCGGTCCCGATGGATACCGCTGTTACCAAGGCCCGCTTGCCAATCCCTGGCGGACCCACGTTTCCGCATCCTTGCATGTGCATTATCGACCGCCCCCGCAGAACACCTTAAGGCGGGCCTGTTTGACCCTGTTTGCATAAGACCATTTTACTAAATAGCTTAAGATTCGCCTTTCCGCCGGGCGTAGCTTGTGTGAAAAAAACTGCCCGATGCGGGCCGGCGAAGCTTTGGACATTCTCCATATATTGCCCAGCTTAACGTGCCGAGGCGGTCCCATTGCGGTCCCCATCGGCCGAGGCGAGATGGATGGAAAGGACTGTAATGTCCGCCGGTGTGATGCCGCTGACACGGAGCGCCTGCCCCAGCGAGCGCGGACGGACGGCCGATAGCTTCTCCTTCGCCTCGTGCCGCAGATGCGGGACCGACCGGTAGTCCAGCGATTCGCTCAACCGGCGGTTCTCCAGCTCGCGCATGCGGCGAAGCTCGGCCTCCTGCCGCTGGACGTAGCCGCTGTAGCGGGCGTCTATCCGCAGCGACTCCAGCACGCGGCCATGGGCGGCACGCAGCTTCTGAAGCTCCGACCGTACCGGTTCCGGCGCGGCCTCGATTGCATCGGTCAACGCCACCTCCGGCCTGCGGAGCAGGTCCCAGAGGGTCTTGCCGCCTTGGCGTGTGGACTGGAGCAACTGCCCTGCCCGCTCCGCCGCGCGCATGTCCGCCCGGTAGCGCCGCCACCGCTGGTCGTCCACCAGTCCGGCCTGCCGGCCAATTTCGGTCAGCCGCCTGTCGGCGTTGTCGGCCCGGAGCAGCAGGCGGTGTTCGGCCCGGCTGGTGAACATCCGGTACGGCTCGGTTACGCCTTTGGTGACCAGGTCGTCTATCATCACGCCGATATACGCCTGGTC
>JBNGDC010000002.1:40428-50027 GCA_049975485.1 Phycisphaerae bacterium
CCGTTGGCGTACACCCAGTTGGTGTCGCGGCCTTCCGGTTCGAGGAACACCTGATGCGATGGCTTGTCCGGAAAGCGGACGATCTTCGTCTCGAACGACGGGCAGTATCGCGGGCCTGTGGAGCTTATCTGCCCGGTGTAAAGCGGCGCGCGATGGAGGTTGTCGCGGACGAGTGCGTGGACGGCTTCGTTCGTTTCGGCCAGATAGCAGCGGACCTGAGCGACATCCAGCGAGTCGTTCATGAAGGAAAATGGTATCGGCGGCTCGTCGCCTTCCTGGGGCGTGCAGCGGTCGGTGTCGATGCTATCGGCCGCGATTCGCGGGCAGGTTCCGGTTTTGAGCCGTTGCAGTTCGAGACCGGCGGCACGCAGCGAGTCGCTGAGCTTGCTCGCGGCCGGCTCGCCGTAGCGACCGCCCGACCAGCGCCGTTCGCCGAGGTGCATCAAACCGGAAAGGAACGTGCCGGCGGTTAGGATTACCGCGCGGCAGCGAAGCTCGATCTCGCGGCGTTCGGCTCGTTCTGCCGATGCGGCTCGGCGGATCTCGCTGTCGAGGACCGCCGCCTCCAGTGCTCGGGTGTCGGCGTCGTCGGCCGATTGCGCGATACGAACGCCGGCGATGCGCCCGGCGTCGAGGATAAGCTCCGTCGCCTCGCCGGGGATGATTGTAAGGTTCTCCTGCCGCTGGAGCCGCTGGCGCACCCACGCGCTGTATGCGTGGCGGTCGCTCTGGCAGCGCGGACCCCAGACGGCCGGTCCCTTGGAGCGGTTGAGCATGCGGAACTGCATGCCCGTGGCGTCGGCGGCGATGCCCATAAGCCCGCCGAGGGCGTCTATCTCGCGGACTATCTGTCCCTTGCCCACACCGCCGATAGCGGGATTGCAGGACATCTGGGCGATGCTGCGCGGCGTGAGGGTCACCAGCGCGGTTTGCGCGCCCAGCCGGGCGGCCGACCGCGCCGCCTCCACGCCGGCATGACCGCCGCCGATTACGACAATGTCAAACTCGCCGCCCATACGGCGGGATTATAACACAGCCACCAGCCGGTCGGCGCGCCTCGCGAGGTTGAAGGTCGCCGCCCTGTTCTCAGGCGTCCTGGTCGAAGGCGGCAGACGCCTCGGCCGGTTGCTCCGGCTGTTGCGCGCGCGGCTGCTTGAGGTCTTCGTAGAAATAAGCAAACGACGTGCTCATGTACGGCAGGAGCCAGAGATACCCTATGAACAGCGTAAAGATGCACAGCACCGACCACAGCAGAAAACGCATATGCAACCAGAACGGCTTGCCCTTACGAGCGACCATCATATCGCTACTGCGCGAGACAGCATCGGTACCAGAACAGTCCGGATCGTCGCAGAGTATGTAGAACGTCTGCGAATAGGAAAGCTGTGCGTAATAGGCGGTCACTCCCTATGCAAGCCCCGCCACAACTCCTGATGACCATATTATTGGCCAGGCGTTCCCGGTAAGCGCACGCAGCCCCAGGCCCACCAGCACGCCGACCACCGCACCGAGCAAACCCCCGAGCAGCCCCCAGAGGATGATCAGGAGGTTCATCCACAAAGTGGCCGCCACCGACGTGCCGAATCGGCGAAAGCCGGAAAACAGCATCCCAAGCCCCACCGCGCCGCCGCGCACAAACGTCAGGAAGAACAAGCTCAGACCCAGCACGAAAGGCGCGCTTAGCGCCCAGTCCACCACAGTCTCGATAATAGACACCACAGTCGCCGAGGTGGTATCTCCTTGCATCCTTAACACTTGGGAGGGTATGGACGTGACCAAACCGATTGCCAGCATCAGCAGAAAGAACAACAGGCAGAAGGCGATAGGCATGCCCCAGCGTCCGCGGAGGCGATTGCGCGCGGCCGCTGTGATGTCACCATTGGGCGTTTGTCCGCCGGTCCCGCCCGTACCGGGAGCTTGCACAACGGCCGGCGGAATACCGCCACCGCCACCTGATTCCGCTGTGAAAAGACCCGGTGCCGAGCTTGCGCGAACCCAGTCGTCCATACCCGGCGCCCAGACGAAGTCGTTGCGCCCGATGCGCCCCTGCGCCACCCAGCTTCGCAGCGTCTCCCATGGGACAGGGCCGTACTGCTCGGAGGCGACATATGCGTACCACTGCGACATTTCACGTCCCTTATGCAGACCTGCGAATCCCTGCCCGCCCTTGCCGGTAGCGACGGCAAGCTTACCCCACAACGGGGATAACTCATAGGCGGGTTATCACTAATGCGACAATTGGCGGTCCAGGTGAGGACTCTTAACCACGGCGCAACAAACGTAGTGTGGGTCAGCAAACTGATGTGTCAGTTTGTTGACGCGCACACAGCTACTCCATGGCCACAAGCCATTCAACAACTCAGCCACACTGGACGCAACCTGCTTGTCAGCCCAGGAAGGTCCGGACGCTAACCATCGCCTGTCGCGATGCCTCCTCGGCGATGCCCATCAGCCCCATGACAAATGACGCCAGGAAGATCACACCAAGGATGTTGAGGCCGAGTGCGATTATGCACAAGACCATACCGGCGGTGGCCATTCCCGAAGGCGCGTATCCGGCGCTCTTGGCCTTGTTGCGAGATATGATAGCCAGCACCAGCCCAACAATGGCGCACGGCATAGCCACGTACCACATGCAGAAAAGGACAAGACCTACAAGGCCCAGCACAAGCGAGGCGATCGCCATGTCGTTTCCAGGCGGGGCGGCGCCTGCGCCCTGTGGCGGACCCATTGGCTGTTGCGGTGGCTGCTGCGGTGGCTGCTGTGGAGGTGTTTCGGTCACAATTAGTCTCCTTTCCCGGTTGTCGAAGTGCCTTCCGTCGCGCTGTGCGACGGCGGGGCTGTGCGCCCGACGGAAAAATTACCCGTCCCGCCGGTGCGTGTAAAGTACTATCGGAAAGAAGCGTGGGAAAAATGCAGCCATGTTCCGGCAGCGGTAACCCCTACGCGAACAGCGCCTCGACGAATTCCTCCGGGTCGAAATGCGCGACGTCGTCGTAGTTCTCGCCCAGGCCTATGAATTTCACCGGCAGGTCCACCTCGTTGCGTATGGCGACCACGATGCCGCCCTTGGCCGTCCCGTCCAGCTTCGCCAGGAATATGCCGGTAACGTCGATGGCCTCGGCGAAGCGCTGCGCCTGGCTG
The DNA here is from genome assembly GCA_049975485.1 of Phycisphaerae bacterium. Lineage (GTDB taxonomy): Bacteria > Planctomycetota > Phycisphaerae > SM23-33 > SM23-33 > PUND01. The sequence continues at coordinate 43,573 of JBNGDC010000002.1, forward strand.
ACGGCGTTCTGACCCGTCGTCGCGTCCAGCACCAGCAGAACCTCGTGCGGAGCGCCGGGAACCTTCTTCGCCACCACCTTGCGGACCTTCTCCAACTCGCGCATCAGGTTTTCCTGTGTGTGAAGCCGGCCGGCGGTATCCACCAGCAGGATGTCCGCTCCCCTGGCGACGGCCGCGTCGCAGGCGTCGAAGACCACAGCGGCAGGGTCGCCCCCGGAGGCCTTGACGATATCCACGCCGATGCGGTCGGCCCAGATGGTAAGCTGCTCCACCGCGGCCGCCCGGAAGGTGTCGGCGGCGGCAAGGATTACCTTTTTCCCCTCGCTCTTGAACAGGTTCGCCAGCTTGGCGACGGAGGTGGTCTTTCCGGTACCGTTTACGCCGGCGACGAGGATGACCGTCGGCGGCGTCTCGGCGAAGTTGACGGTGCGGTCGGCCTGGGGCCAGAGCTGCTTCAGCTCGTTCTTGACGAACTCCAGGGCGTCCTCGCCCTTTTCGATGCGTTTTTCCTCGTAGGCGGTCCGCAGGTCGTCGCATATACGCCGGGCGGTGGCGACGCCGACGTCGGCCTGTATGAGCATCGCCTCCAGCTCCTCCAGCACGTCCTCGTCCAGCCGTCGCCCGGCCAGCAGCGAGCGCAGCCCGCCCACCAGCCGCTGCTTCGTACGCGACAACCCGCCGGCTACCTTCTCGATCGTCTTTCTGAACAACGCCATTGGTGTTCCTTACTGATTCAGCAGGGATGAACACAGATAAACGCGGATATTTCTTTGTTACAGCGGCCCGGAACCTTCCGCCTCTTCCGTCGCCCCGGACAACACCAGTCGGCGATACATTAGCTTTGGTCGGCCGAAGTTCAATAACAACCCCACACCGAGACCCGTCGCCCTGAGGTAATTCAGAGTCTGAGCGACGTACAGCTTATGATGTTCTATCGTCGCCTTGACCTCAACGAGGACCTGGCTTTCAACAATCAAGTCGGCCCTGTATTCGCCCACGGTCTGGTTCTTGTAGATAACACGGATCGGCACCTGGCGAGAAACCTCCATACCTCGCGAAGACAACTCCGCCGACAGAGCGTTCTCGTAAACATTCTCCAGGAACCCGCAACCAAGTTGGTTGGAGACCTCAAAGGCGGCCTGTAAAACCCGGCCTGTAAGATCGCCATGAGCGAAATCTTTTCCGATATCCCCGTTCATCTGCGTTCATCCCTGCCTATATGTCCTGCCGTTACCATCCGCGTTCATCTGCGTTCATCCCTGCTAATTCTGCTCTTTGTCAGCGTCAGCGTCGCGGAGTTCGCGGGCGACGGCGTCGAGTACGCCGTTGACAAAGCGAGGGCTTTCAGCGGTGGAGAATTCCTTAGCCAGGCGGACGGCCTCGGTGATGACCACCTTGTAGGGAGTCGTGCCGAGCCGAAGCTCGTGGACGGCCAGCCGCAGTATGTTGCGGTCCACGACGGCCAATCGGCGGACGTCCCAGTTGCGGGCGTGGCGGGCGAGGATCTCGTCGCAGGCGTCACGGCCTTCGAAGGCCGACCTGGTAAGCTGCTTGGCGGTGTGTGTGATGGTAAGACCGTCGCGGGCGTCGTCGATGAACTGCTCGACCGGCTCCATCGACCGCGGACCCTGGACGTCCAGACAACAAAGCCCCTGCAGGGCCAGGCGCCTTGCCCGGTGGTTCACTTTCACGGGTGCTGTCCGCTAGCTGCCGCCGCCGGGAAGCTGGCGGAGCAGGTTTACGGTCTCGACGGCGGAGCGGGCGGCGTCGGCGCCCTTGTTACCGCTCTTGGCACCGGCACGTTCGACGGCCTGCTCAATGGTGTCACACGTCAACACGCCCAGCAGGCACGGCACGCCGGTAGCCATCGCCGTCTGGGCGATTCCCTTGGTCGCCTCGGCGGCCACGTATCTGTGGTGCTCAGTACCCCCGCGGATAACCGCTCCGAGACAGATTACGGCGTCGTAGTCACCGCTTGCGGCAAGGCGGGAGGCAATGACCGGTATCTCGAAGCTCCCCGGCGACCAGACCACGTCCATCGCCTCGTCGGAGACGCCCATGCGGCGCAGCTCGTCCGTGCAGCCCTCCAGCAGGCGGGCGGTTACAAATTCGTTGAAACGGCTTACCAGAACGGCGAATCTGGCATCCGCCGGGGCAATCAGCTTACCGTTGTATTCGGTCATGTCAGTGTGCTCCTTCGAGACGGCCGGCAACGAGTAAGTATAGACGCACCCCGCAAATGCTGCAAGGGGCATGGCCGTGCGAACCGCCTGCCGTCCGCCCGGTTGGCAAGCCGTTCCATAGTTACCAGACGGGGGACCACCTTCGACCCGGCCATCAGTACAGGACGATCTCTGCCGAGGAAAGCTCAAAAAAGCTTCACGAGTCGCCTGCGTGGTGTTAATCTACGCAGACTCGGAAAAATATACGGTCTAGGCAATCAAGTTAAACCCGCCCGCGAACCGATTGGAATGGTGGTACGGGCGCCGCTGCTGTGATGGCCGCGAGGTCGGACAGCAGGCGCTGCAGGCGCAGGAGGTGGCACAAGTGCGACATAAAGCCGTCTTCACAACGGGTGAGGCCGCCGAGGTTTGTCGGCTATCGCAGCAGACGATCATACGCTGTTTCGACAACGGACAGCTCCAGGGCTTCCGGGTTCCGGGCAGCAAGTTCCGGCGAATACCGCGCGATGCGCTGGTTAAGTTCATGGAAGAGAACGGGATCCCCACAGACGCCCTCGGCGGCGGGAAGATCCGCGTGCTGGTGGTGGACGACGACCCGGAGATTATCGAGCTTTTCGTGGACGTGTTGGAGTCCGACGGCCGGTTCGAGGTCGCCACGGCCAAGACCGGCTATGACGCCGGCGTGCTTACGCAGAAGTTCAACCCCGATATCGTCGTGCTGGACTACATGCTTCCGGACGTCAACGGCGACGTAGTCTGCCGGACCATCCGCGACAATCCGGACCTGAACCACATCCGGATACTGTTCATTTCCGGGGTGGTCGCGCCGTCGGAGGTGGACCGGCTCAAGGAGGCCGGCGCGGACGACTTCATCAAGAAGCCGTTCAACATGGACCAGGTCGTTGAGCGGATGACCAAGCTGGTCAAGGCCTGAATACCAGAAGGCGCAGACCGTGCCCGAGGACGCGCGACAGACCCCACCTGAGGACCACGCACTCACCGCGGAGCGGCTGACGGCCGATCTGCACCACGGCCGTGGGCTGTCCGTGGACGTGCTGGTTGCGGCAGGCATGGTCGAACAACTCCGCTCCGGAAGCGCGCAACGCTTGTGCATGCTTGCCTCGGCCGACGCCGCACTTGCGGGGCGGCTCCTATCGGCCGCGCGAAAACGGAAACCCCATATCGCGGACCTCACGTCGGCCCTGGATGAGCTTGGCGCCGACGGCATAACCGCGGTGGTGCTCTCTGCGCCCACGTGGCGGGCCGGCGACTCCCCGGAAGGTGCACTGGACCGGAGGAAACTGGCGCTGCACTGCCTGGCAGTTGCGACGGCCGCCAGCGGAATCTGCGAGAAATCCGGCTCCATCGCCGAGCCGCGCCGGGCCTGGCTGTGGGGACTGATGCACGACATCGGCAAGCTCGCACTTGCCGAAGTTGCCCCCAAGAGCCACGCCCGCGCCTGCGACGAGGCCCGCCTCCACGCCGACGAGCTGGCCGTCCAGGAGCGACGGATCATAGGTCTGGACCACGCGGAAGCCGGCCGACGGCTGGCAGAGACCTGGCGACTGGACGAAGACACGACTCGGGCAATCTGGCTGCATCATCAGCCCTCCGAAGCCCTGCCGGGAGACAACGGCGCGAAGGCAGCGCCGCTGCTTATACAACTGGCGGACACACTGGCACGGCAGGCGGGCATGGGTGATTCCGGCAGCTATTCGCCCGTAAGCCCACCGGCCGGGTCCGTGGAGGCGCTGGGAATCTCCGAAGCAGACCTCGCCGAAATCCGTGAAACCCTTGCTGATGAAACCGCGAAGATACTCCCCCTTCTGGAGGGCGATGAGCAAGCGGCGGAGCGGACGCTCCACGCAGCGCGGCTGGAACTGGCAGGCAGGCAGGCGGATTCGGCCCCCATCGGCGGACCGGCCGGGCTGCTGTTGAAGCTGGCAGAGCAACTGGACGCCGCCTCCGGGCCTGCGGACGTACTGACGGCGATCGTCGCGGCCGCGACTGCCGAGAGCACGGCGGACGTCGTGGCTTATGCGATTGAACCGACGGGCAAGTCGGTCCTGTTCGTCCGACTCGGTCGCGACCGTCACAGCGAGAGCCGCATACTCCCGGCGGCCGAGGGTATCCTCGCCGCTGCCGCCCCGGGACAGACCGATGCGGAATCCGTGGCCGGCATGCTGCTGGCCGACGCCGACGCATTGACGGACTTCGCCGCTGTTGCGGGTCTTTCCCATCAGCCGCTTGGCTGCGGCGAAATGTGGACGGGAGGCGTGTTCGCGCCGGCGGAGGTGATACGAAACGACTTTGCCGCCGCCGCGCCGGTGATGGGTTTGCTGCTGGCGCTGACGGGCGGAAGGTCGGTCGAGCAGCGCCGGGGCGAGGAACTGGCGGCCGCGGGACGCATGATGGGCCAGACCCGCCGTATGCTGGACGAGAACCGCACGCTCGCAGCCATTGCCGAGATGGCCGCCGGCGCCGCCCACGAGATAAACACCCCCCTGGCGGTTATCTCCGGGCGGGCGCAGTGGATGGTTTCCCGCAGCGAGGACGAGACCCAGCGTCGCACCTGGCAGACGGTATCGGACAAGGCCCAGCAGGTAAGCGACGTGGTAACGGCACTTATGGAATACGCCCAGCCCCCGGAGCCGCGACCGGAGGCAATCGACCCCGGCGAGCTGCTGGCGTCGGTGGCCGAGCGGTTTTCCCAGTCACAACATCCTCAGGCCGGGCGAATTAGTGTCGATATAGAGACAGGCGAGGAGGTACCGGCCATCTGGGCGGACCGCTCGCAGTTGTCGTCGGCGCTGGTCGAGCTGCTCAGCAACGCAGCCACCGCGGCCGGCGAAACAGACCGCCGCGCCGTGCGGCTGTGGGCACAAGGCGACGCCACCGGCGAGCGCGTCGTGCTGGCCGTCAGCGACGCCGGCGGCGGCATGGACCCGAAGCTCGCCGAATCGGCCACGACGCCGTTTTACTGCTCGCAGCAGGCCGGAAGAAGGCGCGGGCTGGGATTGTCGATGGCCAAACGCTACGCAGAGATAAACGCCGGCTCGCTGAAGATCGCCACCGCCGCCGGCGCGGGAACGACCGTACGAATAGAGCTACCTGCGGCAGGGAGCAGCAATGAACACCGACAGCAGACAACAGGCAACGGCACGTAGAACCCACAGCGTGCTGATAGTGGACGACGAGCCGGAACTGCGCGAGCTGCTGGTCGATGCGCTTTCGGTACCCGGACTGCACGTAGCGGCCGTCGGAAGCGGACGCGAGGCCGTGGAGCTGGCGCAACGGTCCGCGCCGGACTTCGTGATAGCCGACCTGCAGCTCTCCGACTGCACCGGGCTGGACGTAATCGACCGTGTGCGGGCGCTGGCGGGCGACGTACCGGCGCTTGTCATTACCGGTCATCACGACCCCGAGTGGCTCAGCCGCGCTTCACAGCGGCGTCCCGTGGAGATGATGATAAAGCCGCTGGACGTGGATCGGCTGCGACAGGCGATCGAGCGGGAAATCCATCGCCGGGAGCATTTCGAGCGGAATCACCGGCGGACGCAACGTCTGCGTCGGCTCGCCCGCAACGCAAACCAGCAGCGCAAGACCGCCCAGCGCGAACTGGAGACGACCTGCGCGGACCTGTCATCCGCCTACCGGTCGCTCAGCGGACAGGTGGTGCTCCAGAACGCCGTGCTCAGCTACCAGCAGGAGCTTCTGTCGGCAAAGAACGACGACGACGTGTTCCGTGCCCTGTTCCGCACCTGGGTCCATCGCTGCGGACCCGTTTTCGGCGTAAGCATGGTCTGCAACGACGAAGCGAAGCTGCGCATCGCCGGCAGGTTCGGTGTGCCGCATCCCGACGGAATCCGGTTCTGCGAGCACCTGGCCCAGCCGATTATCGACAGCGTGCTGACGAAACCGGACATCGCCCCCATCGACGCCGGGGAGATTGCGGAGTCCTTCGACGGGTCCATCCGGAAATATCTCGTCGGCGTGACCATCCTGCCGGTGCCGCTACTGCCGTCACCGGGCGAGATGATCGGACTGGTGGTGCTCTACCGCAAAGGCGAGCAGCCCTTCACCGACGCGGATATGTCGCTTGCGGAGGTGCTGTCCCACCCCACGGCCGTCGCGCTGCGACGCAATGATTGACAGAGCGAGTGTCGAACAAGTATGCCCGACCTGCCGGCTGAAATCCGAAGCACGAAACCCGAAACAAATCCGAAGCACGAAACCCGAAACAAATCCGAAGCACGAAACCCGAAACAAATC
>JBNGDC010000002.1:50127-169974 GCA_049975485.1 Phycisphaerae bacterium
AAATCCGAAGCACGAAACCCGAAACAAATCCGAAGCACGAAACCCGAAACAAATCCGAAGCACGAAATACGAAATCCGAAACAATTGCGTCCCGTAAGCTGTTAATACGTTAAGCATCCCCTGCATCCCTGCCATTTCTCAAATCCGCCGGGACGGAATCGCCGAACGCCCCTCCGGGAGCATAAGTGTCCTGCAAGTATGACCCAGCGTATGCCTGGTCGCCGCACGAACCCCGTCAGGCGGGGGAACACACGAACCACTCGCGCAGACAAAAGGCCCGAAGTCTCACCGGGAAACTCCGGGCCTTTCTGCAGCGTTTTGCTTTATTGAGCACGGCTGACAAGGCGTCCAAGCCACCAAACGCTTTCAACCGCTCAACTGATTAACGGCTTTTCCGATTAACTGGTTAACCAGTTACGTTCCCATATCGAAGCTGGCGAGATACTTCTTCTGCTCGCCGGTGAGCTTGTCGATCTTGATGCCCATGCTCTTGAGCTTCAGCCAGGCGACTTCCTCGTCGATTTCCGACGGTACCCCGTGGACCTTGACGTCCAGCTTGCCTTCCTGCTTGATGGCGTAGCGGGTCGTCAGCGCCTGCGTGGCGAAGGACATGTCCATGACTGCGGCCGGGTGACCCTCGGCACAGGCGAGGTTGACCAGCCGGCCTTCGCCGAGCACGAAAATCCGCCTGCCGTCGGACATGACGTATTCGTCCACGTTCTCACGGATTCCGCGGTTGACCTTCTTTGCGTCTTCTTTGAGTGCCTCGAGGTTCAGCTCGACGTTGAAATGCCCGCTGTTGCAGACGATCGCACCGTCCTTCATTTTCTTGAAGTGTGCGCGGTCGAGCACGTGGATGTCGCCGGTGACGGTGATGAACAGATCGCCGACCGCCGCCGCCTGGCGGGTGGGCATTACGCGGTAGCCGTCCATCGCCGCTTCCAGGGCGCGGATGGGGTCGGTCTCGCAGATAATCACGTTGGCGCCGGCGCCTTCTGCGCGGGTGGCCACGCCGCGGCCGCACCAGCCATAGCCGATAACGACGACGGTTTTGCCGGCCATCAGTATATCCGTGGCGCGGATGATGCCGTCGATGCTGCTCTGTCCGGTCCCATAGCGGTTGTCGAAGAGGTGCTTCGTCATCGCGTCGTTGACGGCGAAGACCGGGAACTTCAGCACGCCGTGGTCTGCCATCGCCCGCAGGCGGATGACGCCGGTGGTGGTCTCTTCCATCGAGGCGACGATGCTGTCGCCGTAGTCGCTCATGTCGCCGTGCAGTGCGTTTACCAGGTCGGCGCCGTCGTCCATGGTCACCGTCGGGCGGTGCTTGCAGGCGTTCTGGATGTGGCTGTAGTAGGTCTTGCGGTCCTCGCCCTTGATCGCCTGGACGTTGACGCCGAAATCCTTCACCAGCGAAGCGGCGACGTCGTCCTGCGTGCTCAGCGGGTTGGAGGCGACCAGCAGCAGGTCGGCCCCGCCGGCCGCCAGCGTGCGGGCCAGGTTGGCGGTCTCCGCCGTAACATGCAGACACGCGCTCATGCGGCGACCCTTGAGGGGCTTTTCCTTGCCGAACCGCTCGCGTATCTGGGCCAGCACGGGCATATTGTTGTCCGCCCAGAGAATGCGGCGTTTGCCCTCTGTGGCGAGTTTCAGGTCCTTTACGTGGTAGTCCTTCGTCTTTGCCATGCAGTGTCTCCTGTCAAATTGGGGGAAAGCGATACTTCGAGCCAAGCTATCATAGGCCCGGCGCAGCCGATTGCAAGGATTGCTCGCACTGCCCGCGGGCGGCGGGGCGCGCGAGTTGCGTCAAAAAACTCAGGATTTCGTGGAACCGACTGGCTCTGCGGGCGTCCGATACGACTGAGGCCGGTGCGGCCACCGGGACAATCCGCGCGCACGGTCCTGTGGAGGCATGTACCGAAACACGGCGATACAATGTCGGCGCGGCCATGCGTTCGCTGGTACGCCGCGGAACCAAGGACAGACCCACGATAACTCTCAATGGCAAGGAGAACCGCAATGCGAAACAAATGGACGACCGTTCTGATAGTGTTGGCGATGGTTGTGCCGGCGACGGCCGCAAGCGACGAGGAAGGCGTCGCGCTTACCGTCTATAATGGCGGATTCGGCGTGGTACGCGAGGTGCGCGAGCTGGACGTGCCCGAAAGCGGCGAGGTGATGTTCACCGACGTAGCCGCCCGCATCGACCCCACTACCGTGCATTTCAGGAGCATCACCGACCCCGAAGCGAAGCTGCTGGAGCAGAACTACCGTTACGACCTGGTTTCGGCCGACAAACTGCTGGAAAGGTACATAGACAAGCAGATACGCATCGAAACGCAGGCGGGCAGCTATACCGGCACACTGCTGAGCTACGACGGCGGACACCTCGTGCTCGACACCGACAACGGGGGCATCACCATGGTCCGCCGCGGCGAGAACGTCCGCGACATCAGCTTTGAGGCCCTTCCGGAAGGCCTGCTCACACGCCCGACGCTCGCCTGGCTGGTGGCTACCGATACCGCCGGCGAGCACCTGACCGAGGTCTCGTACCAGACCGGCGGACTGAGCTGGCATGCGGAGTACGTCTTTGTGCTCGACGAGTCCGACACCAAAGCCGACCTTTCCGGCTGGGTGAGCGTGGAGAACAGGTCCGGCAAGACCTACCGCGACGCCAGACTGAAGTTCATCGCCGGCGACGTGCACCGCCCGCAGCCGCCGATGCAGGACAAGATGCTCGCCCGCGAGTACGCGATGGCGGGAGCCGCACCGATGGAGGAGAAGGCGTTTTTCGAGTACCACATGTACACGCTGCCGCGTCCTTCGACGGTGGCCGACAACGAAGTCAAGCAGCTCGAGATGTTCCCCACCGCCCGCGACGTCAACGTCACCAAAAGATTCGTATATCAGCCCCTGCAGTCCTTCCGCTGGAGCCGGGGCGGGCGCTATACCGATGCCTCCGCGGGCATAGGGGCCGACAACAAGGTCAACGTGCTCGTGGAGTTCGTCAACAGCGAAGAGAGCAACCTTGGCATGCCCCTGCCGGCCGGCACCATCCGCGTGTATAAGCGCGACCCCGCCGACGACGCGATGGAGTTCATCGGCGAGGAGCGCATAGACCACACGCCCAAGGACGAGGAGCTTTCTCTGACGGTCGGCAACGCCTTCGACGTCGTCGGCGAGCGCCGGCAGGTGGACTTCCAGATGGAGACTCGCCGCAACTGGATGAGCGAGACCATCGAGCTGAAGCTGCGCAATCACAAGGACGAGGACGTGACGGTGGAAATCCGCGAGCCGATGTACCGCTGGCGGAACTGGAGGATAACCGAGTCCTCGCACGAGTGGACAAAGCGCGACGCGTTCAACGTCGAGTGGTCCGTGCCAGTAGAGGCCGACGGCGAGACCGTTGTTACCTACACGGTCGAATACACCTGGTAAACCGGCGCAGAAAGCGACCAGAGGATACACCGCAGCGCGGCCGGGCTGAGATAGCCCGCTCGCGCCGCGCTTTTATGCGCCGGGACGTTGCCGGTCGTATGGAAATCGGTATCATGAACAACCTCGAGACTGCCCACGAGAGTGAAAAGAGGTCTATCCCCGATGTCCGATTCCCGCCCGAACATCCTGTTCATAATGTCCGACGACCACGCGTCGCACGCGATAAGCTCCTACGGCAGCCGGATCAACGAGACTCCGCACATCGACCGCCTGGCCGCCGGCGGAATGAGATTCGACAACTGCTTCTGCACCAACTCCATCTGCACACCGTCGCGGGCGACCATCCTGGACGGCACGTACAACCACGTCAACGGCGTCACCACGCTCCACACGCACATGGACAACCGCCGCACCACGTTCCCCAAGCTGCTCCGTGAGGCGGGCTATCAGACGGCCATCGTGGGCAAATGGCACCTCGGACAGGGTCCCAAGCACGAGCCGACGGGCTTTGATTTCTGGAGCGTCCTGCCGGGACAGGGCGCCTACTACGACCCGGAGATGATCGAGATGGGCCAAAAGAAGACGTTTCCCGGCTACGTCTCGGACATCATCACGGAGAAGTCCATCAACTGGCTCCGCCAGGCCGGCACCGACCGCCCCTGGATGCTGCTGTGCCACCACAAGGCCCCGCACCGCCACTGGCAGCCGGGTCCTCGCCACAGGGACATGTACGCCGACGTGGACATCCCCGAGCCGGAGACGCTTTTCGACGACTACAGCGACCGCGCCACGGCCGCCCGCGAGGCGAAGATGCGCATCGCCGACATGGGCGAGGTGGATACCAAGGTTCCACCGCCGCCGGGGCTTTCCGGACCCGAGCTGACGAGCTGGAAATACCAGCGGTACATAAAGGACTACCTACGCTGCGTCGCCGGCGTGGACGACAGCGTGGGGGCGATCCTGGATTATCTCGACGAGACCGGACAGGCCGAGAACACCATTGTAATCTACACCTCCGACCAGGGCTTCTTCCTGGGCGACCACGGCTGGTACGACAAGCGGTTCATGTACGAGGAATCACTGCGGATGCCGTTTCTGGTTCGGTTCCCGCGTGAGATTTCTCCGGAAACCGTCAACGATGACATCGTGCTGAACGTGGACTTCGCGCCGACTTTTCTGGATATCGCGGGCGTCGAGCCGCCGGACGCATTCCAGGGCCGCAGCTTCCGCGAACTGCTCGGGGGGCGAACACCCGGCGACTGGCAGAAGTCCATGTACTACCGCTACTGGATGCACCGCGACGGCATCCACAACGCCTATGCCCATTACGGTCTGCGAACGCACCGTCACAAACTAATCTACTACTACGCCGACGGGCTGGACCAGCCCGGGGCGGAAGGCGAGCCGTGCGAGCCGGAGTGGGAGCTGTTCGATCTCGAAAGCGACCCCCGCGAGCTGCACAACGTCTATCACGACCCCGCTTGCGCCCGGACGGTCAAGGAGCTGACCGACGAGCTGAACCGCCTCCAGGCGGCCGTCGGCGACGAACCGTACACCGCACGGTGAGTTGCATTGTTGGGGGCTGTGGCCGGCGGTGAGTGTGTGCTATTATCTGCTCCGAAATGGGCAAGCACACGCACCAGACTATAGACGATGGACTCAGCGTTACGGACAGGGAGCTGTTCGAACGTCTGGGTTGGTTCATCCATGCCCGCTGGATGCTGGGGCTGCTGGGGCTGGCGATGCTGCTGGTCAGTTGGATTGTGCTGGGCATGCGGTTCCAGCCGGCCGACGCCGAGCCGACACCCATACCGGCCGTGGCGACCATAGCGGCGGTGTTCCTCTACAACGCCGGCTTCAACATCGCGTACCACGCAATACGAGTGCGCGGACTGGTCAGTCACAGACTCACCGTGTCGGTTGCCCTCGGGCAGATACTCTGCGACATAGCGGCCATCTGCATACTCGCCCACTTCACCGGTGGCCTGGAGAACTGGTTCATCATCCTGCTGCTGGTGCCGGTGGTGGTGGCGACGGAATTCCTTCCGCACGCGACGGCGCTGCTGGCCGCGGGAGCGGCCGCCGCCGGCGTACACCTGCTCGGCTGGGGGGAGCTGCAGGGCGTCATACCGCACGTCAGTCTGGTTACCGCATCGACCGGCTCGCTGCGCAAGGCGGGCCTGTACGCCGACCCGTACTACGTTCTGGAAGTAACCACGGCCATGACGGTCACGCTGTTCGCCATGACCATTATCGCCTCGACCATAACCCGGCGGCTGCGTGTGCGCGAGCGCGAGCTTGAGCAGGCCTACAGGCGATGCCACCTGGCCGACGAGGCCAAGAGCTTCTTCATGCGAAAGGCCGGACACGAGATGCGAGGACCGCTGGCCGCCACGCACAACATACTCAACGCCATCGCCTCCACCGGCGAGTGCCTCAGCGAGGAGCAGAAGCGGCTTATTACCCGCGCTACGGTGCGGCTGAACGGATTCGCCGCGATGGTGGACGACCTGCGGCGGTACTCGCGACTGCAATCGCCCGACGACATGGTGCACTCGGGCAAAACCGACCTCAGCGACGTGGCAACGGAGGTGGCGGAGAACCTTCGTCCCCAGGCCGCCGAGGCCAACCTGACCGTCAACTGCGACCTGTCCCCCGCCTACATTGTCGCCGACCGCGAGCTGATACGCGACGTGGTGCGGAACCTCATCTCAAACGCCATCCAGTACACCCCCGCCGGGGGCGAGATCGACGTGTCGGTGCGCACCCAGCACCGCCAGGCCGTGCTGACTGTAGCAGATACCGGCATGGGCCTGAGTGAAGCGGCCCGCGAGCATATATTCGAGGACTTCTACCGGGCGCCCGAGGCGCGGAAGGCCTTCCCCGAAGGCACCGGCCTGGGGTTGGCAATCTGCAGGCGAATCGCCGAGATGCACGGCGGGAGCATTCAGGCCCGGCCGCGCGAAACCGTCGGAACCGTTTTCGAGTTCCGCCTGCCGGCCGTGAACCCGAACAGCGCCTGATTCCTGGTTACCGCCGGCTGGCAAAGCCCGCCCTGCCGCCGGCTTAACTGGTTAACCGATTAACGGGCTATCCAGCTAACGAACTTCTACCCGTGCTTGGTCCAGAACGGTCCTTTGGGCTTCTTGGGGCGCTTGGAGCGGGGCGGTTTTCCGGGCAGCTTGACGGTGGTTTCGCGGGCGGCCTGCTCGGCCTCCTTCTCCTGGAGGTGCTTGCGGATGACGTACTGCTCGGCCACACCCACGAACGTCGAGGTCATGATGTACAGGTTCAGTCCCGACGGCATCTGGTAGAAGATGAACAGGAAGAACGCCGGGAACATGTACTTCATCATCTTCTGCTGCTTGGCCTGCTCCGGCGACATGGACGCCGACATCTGCGGATTAAACTTGCTCTGCAGCGCCATCGCGATGGCCATCAGTATCGGCAGCAGACTGAAGCGGTTGCCCACAACCCACAACGAATTCTCCGGCGACCATGAAAAGATAGTGTCCGGGGCGGCCAGGTCCGTCAGCCAGAACGGCAGCAGCCCGGCATGTCGCAGCTCCACAGAGGCGTTCAGACCGGAGTACAGCGCAATCCAGATGGGCATTTGCAGCAACATGGGCAGACAGCCCAGGAAGGGCGAGGCGCCGGCCTTTTTGTACAGCGCCATCATCTCGCGGTTCAGGGCTTCCTTGTCGTCGGCGTACTTCTCTTTCAGCCGCTGCATCTGCGGGGCGAGCTTCTGCATCTTGTGCATCGAAACCTGCCCCTTCTTGGTCAGCGGATGCAGCACCGCCCGAACCAGTATCACCAGGATGATGATGGCCAATCCGTAGTTGCCCAATGTGGCGACGGACAGCTTCTGCAGCAGCCACATCATCCCCAGGGAAAGCTCCGACCAGGCGCAGAAACAGCTCCTCAAGCTGATGGTGCTGACGTAGTTGAGGTCCTTATACTGCTGCCGGTAATAAGGGGCGCCGGAGTCGGAGAACATGTCCCGCTTCTTGGGACCGGCGAACACGTCGAACGCCATCCGTCGCGAAGCGCCCGGCTCCAGCGACAGTCCCGGGAACGTCACGTCCGTCGTGAAGGCCTTCGACTCGGCGCTTTCCATAGCCGGCGCGATGCTGTATGTGGCGTTCAGTCTCTCGGCGCCGGGGCCTTCGCCCTCCTCGGGCCGAAGATACATCATCGAGCCGAAGAACTTGTTTATCACGCCCACCCAGACGATCGGACCGTTCTCCGAGCCCTCCCCCTTGATGATGTTCTGTCCCGCCTCAAAATCTTTCATGCGGCCGCGGTCGTAGAGCTGCACTCCGACGGCCTGGTTTTCGTCCGACCACCTGCCGACGGCCGCTTGACGCATGTCGCTTCGGTAGTCCTCACGCGGAACGCCTGTAGGGCCCGCCTGAGTCAACGAGACTTCCAATCCGCGCTGCGAGAGATTTTCCACCTCCAGCGACAACCCCAGCGTGTAGTCGTTCTTGCGGACCGTGTAGGTCTTGGTTATCCGCAGTAACCTCTCGAAATCCGAGGGCGTCCCGTGGGCCAGTGTGTAAACAAAGCTCACGCTCTGGGAGTCGCCCTGCCCGGTGGTCGGTGTTTGCCGAATGCGCCAGGGCAGGTTCGCAAGGTCGAAGGTCACCTGCGGCAGTCCATCGGCATCGACCGTCAACTCGCCCGTCTCATAGGGCAGGTTCCTGCCGCCGCCGTGAGTGACAGGGGTGAGCAGTTCGTAGTGACCCTGATATTTGTCGGGGTCTTCCCGGCGTCGGACTTCGTACTCGTCGGGAGAGTTCTCCCAGAGCTGCTTATCCTCGACAGTGACGAAGTACTGCGCGAGCTTGGCGGTGTTGACGGCCGCCCCCATCGACGTCAGCTCAAGCTCGAACGTGTAGCCCGTCCGCGGATCCGGGGAACCGATGCGGTAAGTTCGCGCCTCGCCTGCGACATTGTGCAGCCAGCGTGACTGGGTCGTTTCGGCATCCGCCTGCATCTGCGGTTCCGAAGGTTCGGTCGCGGGCGGCGTCTGCGGCTGCCCATCGGTGGCCGGCGGCTCGCCTGTATCGGCCGATGCGATCTCCGCCTCGCCGGAAGGTTCAACAGAGTCAGCATCGGCGGAACCGTCAGGAGCGGCTTGCGCGGCATCCTCATCGCCGGCATCCGCCCCGCCGTCGCCGTCCGTCTCCGCCTGCTGCGAAGGCGCCGGCCGGGTCTGCGTGTGCCGTTCGGAAAGCTCCTGCTCGGTCCTGTAGTTCATGTAGAACACGAAGAACAGCAGACCGGCCGCAAAGAGCACCAACGATATCGTCAGTCGTCGCTTATCCACGGGGCAATATTCCTATCGTCCTTCGAGCAGTCGCGTGCCGAGGAAGTCATCGAGTTCCGGTATGGCCTTAACCTTCTCAGCGGTTGCCTTTGCGTCGTATTCGACGCGCACGAACCGTACGACATCGTCGTCGATCAGCACATAGCAGGCCCGCGGGTCCCCGTCGCGGGGCTGCCCCACCGACCCGACGTTTATCAGCGCCTTGTTGTCGGGTTCGACAACGTAACCGTCTTCCAGCTCCTCCGGTCCGTAAAAATCCGGCGTCGGCGTATTCAGGAACACGCCGGGGACATGCGTATGCCCCATGAAACAGAGGTGGCTGAAACGGTCGAAGGCCGTCTGCATCTTGCCCGGGCTGCTGAAGACATCGTCCGGGAAGACGTACTCGTTCACCGGCCGACGCGGGCTGCCATGCACCAGCACCGTTTCCTCGGGCACCTCGTCGTCCGGCTCGATTACATGCTTGATGGGCAGCGAGCCGAGGAACTCCCACCTGCGGGCCCGCAGCTTGTCATCCGGCTCTTCCTCCAGTTGCCGTCGCGTCCAGAAGCAAGCGGCCTCGGCGCCGACATTGAAGCGGTTCGGCTCGTAGAGCACCGCGAAGTCGTGGTTGCCCATCAGCGTAACCTTCGTTCGCTCCATCAGAAGGTCCAGGCACGCTCCCGGCTCCGGACCGTAGCCCAGCACGTCGCCAAGGCAGTAAACGGCGCCGACGTCGCGACTGTCTATGTCGGACAGAACCGCCTGCAGCGCTTCCAGGTTGGAATGAATGTCACTGATGATCGCCAGCATCGACGTTCTCCTGCCGGCTCCCGGCCTGCGAGGGAAACCGGTATGCTAGTCGCCCCCTGTGCGGCCTGTCAAACCCGCTTTGGTTGTGCGGGCGATGGGCGCGAAGGCGAAGGGACGTTAATATGCCGGCCCTTGAGGCAATCATGGAACACCCGATATCGATAGCCATAGAGACTTCCGGGCCTTCCGGGGGCGTTGCGCTGGGCTTTGGCGATGTTCTCCACCGCTGCGAGACGTTCCCGGCCCAGGGCCGTCACGCCACGCAGCTCATCCGCCACGCCGACGACCTGCTCAGGGCCGAGTCGCTCAGACCGACCGACCTGGAGGAGCTTTACGTATCGGCCGGTCCGGGCAGCTTCACCGGTTTGCGCATCGGTATAACCGTCGCCAGGACGCTCGCTCAGGCGGTAAAGGGGCTGAACTGCGTGGCCGTCCCGACCGCTTACGCGGTGGCGGAGAGAAACATGGACATGCAGTGGCAGCATCTGGCGGTCCTGTTCGAAGCCCGTGACGAGCTGTTCCATACAACCATCTTCGCCCGGCGGGACGAACAGCCCGAAGCAATGGAAACGCCGAGGGTGGCGAAGCTTTCGGACGTCCTGGCGGCCACGCCGCGCCCCCTGCTGCTGGTCGGCACTCGGCTGAAACCGGGCGACATCGACGAGAAGGGAATAAGCGTCGCCGAAACCGAACGGGCGATCCCGACGGCCGAGGGCGTCTGGCGAGCAGGCCGGCGCCTGGCCCGCGAAGGCGCCTTTGTCGAACCGCTGAAACTCCTGCCAATCTACGCCCGGCGGCCCGAGGCCGAGCGGCTCTGGGAGAAACGCCACGGCCGTTGACGCACCGAAGGTATGGCCTGCCCGCGGGCAGCGCGATAGTATGTTTATGGCTATCGGGAAAGGAAGCCGCATGGAAATACATACGCAGTTCTCCGTGTACCTCATCAACAAACCCGGCGTTCTGGCATCGGTGACGGGCGCCCTGGCGAAGCAGAAGATCAACATCCTCGCACTGGCGCTGATGGACTCCGGCGAACACGGGGCGCTGCGGCTGGTCTGCGAAGATCCCGAGGCGACGCGAAAGGTCCTGGGCAAGACCCACGACCGTTGGACCGAGTGCGAGGTCGCCGTACTGGAGCTGGCCAATCGCCCAGGCGCGTTCGCGAACGTGGCCAAGCGCCTGTCCGACGAGCACGTCAATATCACCTACGCCTACTGTTCCGCCGGTGCGCCGGGCGGCAGGACCACGGCCGTGTTCAAGGTGGCTCCGGAGGACCTCAAGAAGGTCGCCAAGGTCCTGGAAGATACGCCCGAAGGCAAAGAGAGCCGACCGGTAAAGCGCAAGCCCGGCAAATAGACCCCTGGCCGGCGACAGCAGTCAATCCTCGATCAGAAGCGCCGGCTCCCAACGTGATTCCGCCGAGACGCAGTCGTAGCCGATGGCGTTGCGCAAACGCCTGGCCGCGGCACTGGAAACATACGGCAGAAGAGCCGTGCTCAGCCGGGCCCCCTGCGTGCCATAGGTGCTCTCGTATTGTCCGATGATACGGTCACGCATGCCCCAAAGTACCGGCGGGAAGTAGATGGTCTTGTCGGCGACGTCTATGCGGAAACGGTCGTGGTCGTCTATAAACCGCTCGAAACGACCGGCGATGCGCTCGTGGATGTCCTCGGCGCTGAACGGTTTCGGCGGCAGCGCCGCCCGCTGGATGCACACCCCCGGCGAAGCGACCAGCACGCGGAAGTCTTCGTAGCCCTCGAGAAGCCCGTCAATCTCCGTCAGCGTCATGGTCCGCCCGTCCAGCGGGAAAGGCCTGTCGGTCAGCTCATCTCGTGTAAGCCGCTGCGGACAGCCGCAATCCAGGGCCAGCTTCATCGCCCACGCCGCCCGGGCGTTGTACCAGTAGGCCAGTTCCGCGTCCGCTGAATCGAACAGCTCCGGGGTGGCCGTCGGCCCGGCTACCGCAAGCAGCTTCACCTGCCGCAACAGCATCTCGGATGAGTCCTCAAGTGCTCGCGGGGAGAGCCGATTATCCTCACCGACCGCCGCTTCGAGTACCTGCCCCAGTGCCGAATAGTCCACCGCCGGCTCTACGCCACGGGTATCCAGCGAGACCGGCGGGGGCGGCTCGGCACAACCCGCCACAAAAGCAAACGCCGACAGAACCGTAAGTGTCTTGCAAGTAAGCGGGGACATGCCAAAGATTGTATCCGCCCAAACAGCGCGGACAAGCATTCCTCCCCATGGAAGAACCGAAACGCAAAAGACGAACTCGCCTGCTCATGGCCGCGGGTGTGCTATTGGCCCTGGCAACCGCCGCGGCCGGCGTCGGAAAATACTGGGTATTTCCGCGTATTATCCGCTCGCGCCTGGAAAGCTCGGCGCGGGATTTCTGGCGCGGGGATTTCAGCGTCCAGGAAGTGGACTTCCGGTATTTCTCCGCGACGCGGCTGGAAGGCGTAACACTCCGCGACGCCGCCGGCAGGGACTGGATGCGGGCTGCGGAGGTCCGTGTCGAGATGACCAGCCCGTTGCGGAAACCGACCATCGCCGCGATGGAGATCGACTCGCTGGAGCTTATCGCCCAATGCACGAACGGCCGGTGCCAGCCGCCTCTGCGGGCGATGTCCGAAGATTTCCGCCGCCTCCTGAGGGAGGTGGAGAGCTTCGACGCCCCTGACGTTCGCATCCTGCGCAGTGACGACGGCGGACCGGAGCGACTGCTGGCACGGCTGGATTTCCGGGCCGAGACCAACGGGCAGACCAGAGAGGCCGTCGTCCGGGCCTCCACCGAAGACTCCGCAGCGCTGCGGCTGACGTTCCACGCTCGTCCTGTCGATGACCGCAGATGGCGCGTCACCGATGGTCGTGCTACGCTTGAAGGGCGGGATTTCATCCAACGTGCGACGATGATCATCGAGATACCCGACGAAGGCATCGAGGCAAATGGTCTTGAAGCCGATTTCTGCGGCGGGCAGCTCACCGGCCGGGCCCGGGGCTTCGTTGCCCACGACGGATGCATGGAATATCAAGGCCGAGTAAATATAGACGGTGCGTCTGCCGCACGGCTGGCAGAGGTGATGGGCTGGGGGCAGTTGTCGGGCACCGCCGACGCTTGGGTGAGCTTTCGCGGAGGAGCGGGCGGCCTGGGTACGTTGCGCGGGCTGGGCAGCGTCGATATCGCAGACGTAAGCTTCCGGCGCACCGGCATGCTTGCCGACATCTGCCGGCGGATGGGTCTGCCCGGGGGGTGGGAAAGCTGCGACATCCGGATGGACTTTCTGCTGACTGGAACGGTCCTGACTGTCCGCGACGGAACCGTAACAGGAACGGGACTGGCCGCCCGCATCGAGCCGGGCGGAACAGTCAACCTCGCCGGCCGGGAGCTTGACCTGTGCATAACGGCCTCGGCGAAGGGGTATCTGCCGGAGCTTCAGACCATCCCGTCGGCGCAATTGCTGGCGAATCTCTATGGCGACCTCTCGCGCCAAAGGGTTACGGGACGGTGGGACCAGACCGACTCGCTGAACATAACCCCCGCGCCGTTGCGTGGCGAAGGCCCGGGTGCGCTATGGGAGATGCTTCCGCTGCCGAACGGAATGGACGACACCGGTCAAAACGTTAACGAACGGCTCCCCGAACACCACGGGTCCCCGACTACCCGGCCGGTGGATTGAACAAAGAAACAAGGGCAACTGCAACGCCGCCCTGTCCAATCGGCGGTGTCAAAGCCCGGGCCGTCGTGAGGCGTCCAGCCATCGCATGCGGTCTTCTGCCAGTCGGTGATAGGGACTCGGTGGACCGGCCAGCACCAGGCGGAAATACTCTCGTGGGTCTTTCAGGTCCGGGTTAAGGACCAGTCCCGGAGTCTCCGAGGTCCGCATCGTGAGCATTCCCAGAAGATAGTTCGCCTCTATCGCGGCGTCGGTGGGTTTGCCCTCCGCCAGCCATACGAGCATTTCCGCACGGCGGTACGGGTCGCGGATATGTCGGGCAACGGCAAGCTTGAGATTGTCCGCCAGCGGAGTGTCCTCGTACTCGCCGGCCAATTCCTTCAGTCTGTCCGTGTGGTCCCGTCTGAGGGGATTAAGCGAGACATACGCCGCCAGCGCACGTGCGGCCTTCGGGTCGTTGAAGGCGTCGTTCTGTTCCATCAGCCACCTCAGGCGTTCGACTGCCAGCAACGCCTCGGCACAATATCTTTGGGAGGGTATGCTTGGCGAGGGCAGAAACAGACCATTTCGCGGCTCGGCCCACTGCAGAGGCAAACCGTGCGGGAACAGGGCGCTAAGCCCCTGGTGGGCCTGACGAAGGTGCTCATCGGCGCCCGAGACGGCGGCGAGAGGGTCCTCGGCCTCGACTGCGGCGGACAGAGCCAACACTCCCAGGCGCCACCGGGCCAGCGCCGCGTGCCGGCTGCCGGGATGCTCGTCAAGCAACCTGCGCCAGTGCGGCTGGGAAGTCGGCAGAGGGTGCGATGCGGAGAACCGCACCAGCGGTCGCTTCGCATCCAGGGCCTGCTCGTCCAGTTGCAGACTTGCCGCCTGGGCCTCTATCCACAGCACCACCGGCCTTCGGGGGCTGTCGCCGTGGTCCGAAAGGAACTGGTCGCAGTGCCGCGACAGCTCCCTGCGGCGACGTAGAAGCTCGTCGTCCAGCAGATTCCGGACCGCCCGTTCGCTCTGAACCCCTATGTCATTGTGGTCGATCCACTCGGACAGCGGCACCGGCTGAAACATCGCGTCGCCGGGCGCCAGCCGGTCCGCCTGCTCGGGAGGGTTCACGATCAGGGCATAGGCAAGCTCGTCGTCGCCGATCTGCAGGTGGAATATCGTCATGGGCGGCGCCAGCAGCACCGCCAGCACCGGCCAGACCACGCCCGGACGAAAGCCCGTTACCCTAGCCAGCGCCAGCACCACCGCCGCCGAAATCGCCACCAGCACCAGGGCTATGACTATCGGCATGGTCAGCAGCCACCGCTGAACCGGCAGCACCGACGCCTCGTCCAGCCCCACGAAAGCGATTACCAGCAGAAACGCCGCCACCGGCGCCATCCCCAGCAGCACAGCAAGAAACGGCAGGTCGCTCCGCAGCGGCGTGTACGCCGCCAGCACGCAACCCGCGGCCACCACCAGCGCCAGCACCGGCGAGTGCCCCACTGCCGCTATGACCACAATGAACACGGCCGCGAATATCACCCGGTACAGCACCGCCACGATCAGCGGCACGAACAACACAACAGCCAGCACCAGCCCCCAGACCAGGATCATCCAGGGATGGGTCAGTATGCTAAGGGGGTGCAGAAGCATCTCGCCGAGGGTGAGCACGACGTCGTGGCGATACGAAAGCGGGTCGAACCGTGCCCACTGCCCCGTCGAGAGGTACCGCCAGAAGGCGTTGACGACCACGAAACCGGCGAGGTTGATGAGCAGGAAAAGCCCCGTCCGCACCGGGCGCGTACGACGCAGCAACGGTCTGGCCCCACGGTGGTGATCGAACGGCTTCGCGATATTTCTGGCTCTACCGGCCATCGTTCCCAATCCGGTCGCACGTCCTCTCAGCGAGCCGAGGTCGTGGTGCGTCGTGACCCCAGGTCTATCGCCAGGTTTATCGCCGCGGACATGCTTCCCGGGTCGGCCATGTTCTTTCCGGCGATGTCGAAGGCCGTCCCATGGTCCGGCGAAGTGCGCACCACCGGCAGTCCCAGCGTCAGGTTCACCGCCTCCCGCCACGCCAGCAGCTTCACCGGTATCAATCCCTGGTCGTGGTACATCGCCACAACGCAGTCGTACTTTCCCTCGGCCGCTTTGATGAACAACGTGTCCGCGGGGAAAGGACCTTCCACGTTGATGCCCGCCTCCTGGGCCATCAGCACCGCCGGGGCGATTACGCGCGTTTCCTCGTCGCCGAACTGCCCCGCCTCGCCGGCGTGCGGGTTCAGCCCGCAGACCGCCAGCTTCGGCCGGGCCAGACCGAACCACTCCCGCAGCGCCCGGTCGGCAAGCTCGATGGGGTTGAACACGCACCCTATCGTCAGGACGTCGCGTATCTGCATCAGTCCCAGGTGTATCGTCGCCAGCACGACCTTCAGCCGACTGGAGACGAACATCATCGCGACGTGACGGGCTTTGAACTTGTCCTTGAGCAGCTCCGTATGCCCGGGATACTTGCGGTACCGCGCCTTCTGCCACGACTCCTTGGAGATGGGCGCGGTGACAATGGCGTCCAGAAGACCTTCCCTGGCCGCATCGATGGCGCCGCGACAGAAGGCCATCGATGCCTGCCCGCCCAATCGGCTGGGCCCCCTGACCATCGACGCCGGCAGCGTCAGCTCGTCGTAGTCCAGCACCACCAGGTCGCGGGTGCACCTGCGGATGTTCTCGTGGTGGTCGCGATGCAGCGGCAGGTTCAACTCCAGCGAATCGGCCGTGTACTCGATCTGCTCGCTGAACCCGAAGATAAAGAATCTCGCGCGACGGCGCAGCTCCTCGTCGGCCAGGGCCTTGACGATAATCTCGGCCCCGACACCCGCCGGGTCGCCCATGGTCACACCGATTGTCGGACGCTCGTCAATCATCTGTTGTTGCCGGTTCAGGCAAAACCCTGTTCCCTGAGCTTTTCGACCGTCAATCCGCCCGCCGACCCCGACAGCCCTTCCAGGTATTTGCGGACGTATTTGCCCAAGACGTCCGTTTCGACGTTAACCCGGTCGCCGACGGAAAGCTCGCCAAGCGTCGTCTCCTCCAGGGTCGTCGGTATCAGAGCCACGGCGAAACCACCTTCAGTTACGTCCGTCAGCGTCAGCGAGACGCCGTCAACGGCGACTGAACCCTTCGGCACCATCCACCCGGTCAGCCCCACGGCGGCCGAGAAGACCATCTTCCACGGCTCGCCGCGTCGGATATCGGCGACGGTGCAGACGCCGTCAACGTGACCCTGCATGATGTGACCGTCCAGCCGCCCCGACGCGCTCAGTGCGGGCTCCAGGTTGACGCGCGACCCTTCGCGAAGCTCCGACAGCGTAGTGGTGGTCAGCGTCTCTCCGCCCACGTCAAACTCCACGTTGGGTGGCTCAACCGCCGCGGCGGTCAGGCACACGCCGGCCACCGCAACGCTTTGACCGTAGCCCAGGTCGCCGGCGACAGGTCCGCAGTCCACGCACAGCCGCCGACGGCCCTGCGAGTCGCGGACCCGCTTGACGGCACCCACATGTCTGACAATTCCAGTGAACATGGACGTTCATGCTAGATACGCCACCCGCCCGCGCCAAACAAATCCGCCCCGCAGCAGCGCCGACGCGGGACGCGGTTTTCCGTATAATAGCCGCAGAAGTCGGATATAGGGAAAGGACAGCGGGTGGAGACACAGGTCGAGAAGCTGCGCAAACTTCCGGATGCCGTGGAGAATGTCCTGCTTGGCAAGCACGAGGTGGTGCGGCAGGTTCTGGTGGCGTTGCTGGCCCGCGGGCACGTGTTGCTGGAAGACGCCCCCGGGGTCGGCAAGACGGTACTCGCCAGAGCGGTCGCCAGGAGCATCGACTGCCGGTTCAGCCGGATCCAGCTCACGCCGGACCTGCTGCCCAGCGATATACTCGGCGTCAGCGTCTATGACGCAGACACCGGGCAGTTCGTGTTCAAGCGCGGGCCGCTGTTCGCGCATATCGTGCTGGCGGACGAGATAAACCGCACAACGCCCCGCACCCAGAGCGCCTTGCTGGAAGCCATGAACGAGTCGCAGATAACCGCCGACGGGCACACCTACCCGCTCGGTCCGCCGTTCATGGTGCTGGCCACGCAGAATCCCTACGAGTACGAGGGAACTTACTTCCTGCCGGAGAACCAGCTCGACAGGTTCATGCTCCGCGTCCGTATCGGCTATCCGGACACCGAAACCGAGCGGGAAATCCTGCGGACCCGTCCGTCGCAGACGCGCCTGGAGCACATGAAGCCGGTCATGAGCACCGACGAGCTGCTCGACTGGCAGAACCGCGTGGACGAGGTGCGGGTAAGCGAGCCGATTACCGACTACATCCTGGCCGTCGCCGAAGCTACCCGGCGCAACGACGAGCTGAGTGTGGGGCTTTCGCCCCGCGGGTCGCTGGCGCTGATGCGGGCGGCGCAGGCGTCGGCGCTGCTGGACGGACGCGACTACGTAGTGCCGGACGACGTGCGCGACCTGGCCGTCAATGTCTGCGCGCACCGTCTGATGAGCAGGTCTCTGACTCAGGACGGTTCGGCCGGCACCGAAGCGCTGTTCGAGAAAATTCTCGAGACCGTCCCGGTTCCCCAGTGACAGGTGCGCCCATGACCCGCCGGAAGCGGTCACGCCCCGGAGCAGTTCGCTTCCACCTGACCCGCGCGGGGTGGGTGGTGGTGCTGCTGACATTGTTCATGCTGCTGGCGGCCGTGCGAACGCAGCAGTCCATGGTATTCGTCATGTTCGGCGCGTTCGCCGGGTCGATGGCGGCCTCGGTTGTGCTGGCTACGCGGATGGTCAAGGGGGCATCGGTGCATCGCGACGCGCCGGACCGCGTCTGGCAGAACCAGCCGGTGCACCTGGGCTATTTCGTACGCAACGAGCGACGCCACGGCTCGGCGCTCGGGCTGGGTGTACAGGAAATCGCCCCCCAGGGTCTGGAAGCGGCGGGGGGGTTTTGCGTGCATCTGCCGCCGAAGGCCACCTTTCGTGCCGGGGCACGGTTTTCGGCCAGCCGCAGGGGACGGCTGATGCTTTACGGCGTGCGCGTCAAGACCATCTTCCCGTTCGGTCTTCTGCTGGCCGGTCGGGACACCTCCCTGCCCCGCGAGATAATAGTCTGGCCCGCGCGGGGGCTGCTCAAGACCAACCTGCTGCACCGCGGCGCGACGCAGACGTCGGCCAGGCCGCCCAGTCGCTCCAGCGGCGGACAGGACGAGTTTTTCGGACTGCGGGAATACCGGCAGGGCGACAGCCCGCGATGGATACACTGGCGCCGGTCGGCCGGCAGGCGGGTTCCGGTAGTGCGCGAGATGGCCCGGCCGCTGCCGGAAGTGCTCTGGGTGGTGCTCGATACATACCGCAGCAGCTACGACGACGAGGCCCGGGACCGCGCCGAACGGAATCTGCGTTTCTGCGCGACGCTGGTGGAGCAGGGTTTCGCCCGGGGCTACCAGGTGGGGCTTGCGATGGGCCTTTCCACGGGCCCGGTCGTGATCTCGCCGGCCTCCGGACGTGGTCAGCGCCGCCGCGTGCTCGACACCCTCGCCGGCGCCGACGAGAACACCGTCACCGAGCTGCCCGCCGTACTCAAAAGCATGAACATGCGGGAAATCCGCAATGCCCGGGTAGTGGTCGTTACCTGCACTCCGGGTGGCATCATCGTCGGCGGCGAGGCACTGCGCGTGGCCGGAGAAGGGCTTACCGTACTCCCTGAAAACCGCCTTGAGGAAGTTTTCATCGACCAGAGCCGGCCGGAGGACGGCTGATGCCTCTTCGCAGCTTTACACCCGCCGAGCTTTCGCTTACCGAACGGAAACGCCTCGAGCAGCCGCTGCTGGTAATGATCTGGCTGGGCGTGGTCATGTTCGCACTGGCCGAGGGGCAGCTCTTCTACCTGCTGGCAGGTACGCTCGTGGTGGGCGTGAACATCCTGGCGGTGCGAAGCGGCAAGGAGGTTTCGCTGCAGCGGCTGTTCGTGAACCTGGCGGTTCTCGGCGCCACCGGCGTGCTGTTTCTGGAGGTATTCCTGCGCGACCTGCCGGCGCTGAGGGCGCTTGGTCACTACCTGATACTGATTCAGCTATGCAAGCTCTTCGAGCGGAAGCGCAACCGTGACTACGCCCAGATGCTGGCGTTGTCTCTGACCACGGTGGTGGCCGCGGGGCTTATAAGCAGGCACCTGTGGTTCGCAGTGGCACTGGCGGCTTACCTTGTGCTGGCGGCCCGTGTAATCATGATCTTCACGCTCAAGCGGGGGCTGGACGCAGCGGCGGCGGCGCGTCTGCCGGTTGAGGCCGCCCCCCTGCCGCCCGACCGCGTCGCCTGGAACGTGATCCGCCATTGGCCCGGCTCGGCGTTGCGCCGGCGGCTGCTGCTGGTGCTGGTCATCATTGCGGCGACCTCCGTCGTAACGTTCCTGCTGGTACCCAGGACTTCCGCCGGTCCGGGACTGCCCCCCGAGCAGTCCGGAACTACCGGACCTTTCACGGACCAAGACTTGCGCATCGGCGACGAGAGGGAAATCTACCTGTCCAGCCAGGTGGTCATGCGCGTGCACGTGGAGGGCGCCGCGGTGGAGGCCCCGTCGCTGTACCTGCGGGGAGCGGTTTACGACCGCTACGCCGACTCCCGCTGGACGCAAGGACCCCAGACGCGATGGGCCGCCCCGCTGTCAACGGTGGGTCCCCCGCCCACCGACGACCCCCGCGGCGCCGTGGTGCAGAAGGTGTCCATGCATCCGTCGCTGCTGCCTGTGGTATATGCGACCTATCCGGCCGTGTCCGTCGAAACCGACGCCGGTCAGGTGAGGCACAACCCGTTACTCTCGGCGCAGATAATGGCCGACGATCGCGGCAACGGACCGGTGCGTTACACGGCCACCTCCTGGCCTCGCCCGCTTAACCCGCGTCAGAAGAAGTACCTGGCGAATCTTCGCGCAGCGGCCGGCGAGAGATTGGCCACCGGCTCGGAGGACATCAAGGTACCTCCGCGTGTTCGTGAACTGGCGCAAAGCTGGTTCGCCGACCTTGCCGAGCAGGAGGAGGACCCTTCCGACGCAACGACAGCCGGCTACTTCGCACGGCGTCTGCGACGGGAATACGAATACACGCTGAGCTTGCCTGAAATCGAGCCGGGACAGGACGCCCTGGAAGAGTTCCTGTTCCGCACTCGGCGCGGGCATTGCGAGTACTTCGCCACCGCCCTGGCGGTGATGTGCAACGCCGTGGACGTCCGCGCCCGCCTGGCGGTTGGATTTCTGGCGGACGAGCGGGACGCACTGACCGGCCAATACGTTGTCCGCGAGCGCGACGCGCATGCATGGGTGGAAGTCTTCACGCCCGAGACCGACTGGGAGGTCTTCGACGCGACGCCGGGCGGGGTGGGCGTGCAGCCGCCGGAGGGCTGGGGCGGCCGGCTGCAGGGCTTCTGGAGTTCTCTGCAATTCGCGTGGTACGACCGTGTGATAGGGTTCGACTCGGAGGTGCAGAAGGCGCTGGCGAAGCGACTCTGGCACCTGGCAGCCGACGCCGGCGACGCCATATCGGCCGCCTTCAACCGACTGGGGCACAGCATTCACTCGCTCCTGGCGTTCGGGTATGTGGACCGCGTGGTGGTGATTTTCCTGGGCGTGCTGGCCGGTACAGCAGGTATCGTGCTCGGTATCCTGTTGACGCGGATAGTCCTTGATCGGCTGGCGGCCCGTCGTCGGCGCGCCGACCCTCTACTCCTCGCGCAAGGCCGTCTTGAGTGCATCCCTGAACTGCTTGCGGAACTGGAGGACCGTGGTCTTCCCCGCAGGACCGACTGGACCCTGCGCCGGCGGGCGCTCGCGGCGGCCCGGCGGTTCAACCTTTCCGCAGTCACGCTGCTTGGACTGACGGAAGTCTATTATGGTCTGCGATGGGGCGGGCATGTGCCCGACGAGGAGGCAGTCCGCGACGCCGAGCTTGCCGTGCGGGCAATTCGTCGGCAACTGTCCGCCTGAAGCCGGAGGCGGTGTTTGCTTTTGGCGCGGCGGCGCGGTTAACTCTTCGCCCGAGACAGGATTGCAGCTTCAGAGGTGCTCCATGCGGGTCGCTTTGGCAGGGCCGCCACAATCCGGAAAGACAACGCTCTTCAGGGCCGTTGCGTCCGCCGCCGGCAGCGAGGTGGACACCCATCGCCCCGACCAGCCGCATGCCGCCATCGTGAAGGTCCCTGATAAACGGATCGGCTGGCTCACCCGGTTATACGATTCGGCCAAGGTCACACCCGCCGAGGTGGAGTTCCTGGACGTGCCCGGTATGGACCTGTCCGACGCCGCCGGAAGGAACCGTGCCCGCACGCACTGGGGAACCATGCGGCAAAGCGATATGTTCGTGCTGGTGGTGCGGGCGTTCGAGGATGCATCGGTTCCGCCCTACCGTGACCGGATAGACCCCGCCGCCGACGTGCGGGAACTTCTGGACGAGATGATATTCGCCGACCTCGACCAGGTGACCGCGCGAATAGAGAAACTGGAAAAAGCCGTCAAAAAGCCCGTGGCGGATCGCACCGCTCAGCAGCGCGAGCTGGAGGTCATGAAGCGACTGGCCGAATCGCTGGAAGCCGAACAGCCGGCCTCGGCGGCGGTACAGTCCGACGCCGACGAAAAGCTTATACGAAGCTTCGCCTTCTGCTCCATGAAACCCATGCTGGTAGCGCTGAACACATCCGAGGACGACCTCTCCGGCGGCGACGAACAGATTGCCTCTCTGCCGTCCATACGCCTCTCGGCCAGGATCGAGGAGGAAATCGCCCAGCTTCCCGCCGACGAACGGGGCGAGTTCCTGAGCGACCTGGGAATCGAAGAGCCGGCCGGCGACCGACTGATCAGGTCGTGTCTGCGACAGATGCGACTGATCAGCTTCTTCACCGCCGGCGAGAAGGAAACCCGCGCTTTTACCGTACCCGAAGGTACCGATGCACTGACGGCCGCCGGTGAGATTCACAGCGATATCGCCCGGGGGTTTATCCGGGCGGAGGTGGTGTCGTTCGACGACCTCCAGGCCGCCGGCGACATGAAAACCGCCCGCTCCGCGGGCGCCGTCCGTCTGGAGGGCAAATCCTACGTCATCCAGGACGGCGACGTTGTATATTTTCGCTTTAACGTCTGACGTCTCCGGAGCAACCGGCACGTGAGCGCCCGAACCAAGGTAAAGCCCGTCCGCCGCAGGTGGTGGCAACTGCTGGTCCGCGCGGCCATCGTGGTGTCGCTGCTGGTCGCGGCGCTGTACGTGACGCTGCCCTGGTGGATGCCCAAGGGCATGGTCCGCCGCTACGTGGCCGATGAGATGTCGCGGCAGATGGGGGTGGAAGTGACCATTGGCGAGGTCTCGGCGAGCTGGTCGGAGGGGCTTGTCCTGCGGGACCTGCAAATCCACAGCGACGAGAGCTTCGGCGGCGGGGTCATGGCACGCGTGGGGGAACTCCGCATGGACCTCTCTCCGCTGGAGATGCTCTTCAACCACAGTTTCGACCGGATGATACTCCGGGGTGCCAAGATGGACGTCCGCGTTGACGAAGATGGCAACGTCAACGTGGCTGCCCTGTCACGGCTGAAATTCGACGTCGCCCCGCAGCGCGTGTCCATTCGTGAAGGTGCCCTGACGTTCGCGACAGCGACCAGCGACCACGTCGTGCGGTTCGATATCGCCGACCTTCAAATGGACGGAGGACGCATAGAGGACATCAGCCGTGTGACGATGAGCGCACGGCTGCGGCAGGAAGACCTGGACGCACCGATAAGTCTGAACATGGGCGAGTCGGTCATCGCATCGGCCGCCGCGACAGCGTCGCTGAGCTTCGGCAATCTTGACCTCTCGCAACTGCCCCTGCCGGATATGCTCCAACTACCGTTGCGCGAGCTGTCGGGGCGGTGCGACGGCTCGATAGACCTGCAGCTCGACCGGCACGGCGTCGTGGACCGCTGCCAGGTGGACTTCGACTTCCGCAACCTGAACATTCAGCCGGACAACGGAGTCGAACTGCCGGTGGTGGCGACGGCCGCCGTGCAGCTCTCGGCCCGGCTGGACCCCATCGACGACTTTCTGGAGTTAGAATCGGCTCGCGTGGACCTGCCGGGCGTGGAGCTTACCGGGCGCGGTCGGATGTCAACGGCACTGGCGGGAGGCGGGTGGGAATCGCTCGAGGAACTGGACTTCCGCGCACGGGTCAACCCCGACCAGTTGACTGCGATGCTGGGATACGACGTGCCCGCCGGGCTGGAAATCATCGGCCCGGTTCGCATAGCCGCCCAGGTCCGACACAAAGGACCGGATGTGCACGTGGAGGTCTCGTTCGACGCGACAGACTCGGCCGTCGTCCGGTCGGGGCGTGTCCTCAAGCCCACAGGGCGAGAGCTGCAGGTTGAGTTCGCCGGACTTCTGAACGACCGCAACTGGCACCTGCGCAGTGAAACGTGCGAGATGACACTGGGCGGTAACTCGCTTTCCGGGTCGCTGTCCGTGGAAAACGTCCGCCGACTCTTGCGGAACGAGCTGTCGTCGCCGGTGGGGGTTCTGAAGGCGACGCAGAACATAGGTTGGCGATGCCGCTGGACGGTCGCCGACCTGCCCGCCCTGACGGACCTGTTCGGGGATTTGCCCCCGCAGATACGGCCGCAACTGAACGGACCGGTATCCGGGCACATGGTTCTTGAGCCGGGTCGCCAGGGCCGCCTGGATGCGTCGCTTAAGGTACCGGCCGGCACCGACCTGCGAATCGGTTCGTGGTTCGCCAAGCCATCCGGCGAAGCGCTGACGATCGCGTATCAGGGACTGCTCGAGCCGGATAACGCCCGCATCGGCCGGGGATTGATAACGCTGGCGGTCGGCGCGGGGCGCCTGGTGGCCGGAGACATCACTTTACAGCTCCGCGGCGAAGCGGACGGAGTCATGTCGGCCGGCGGAAGATTCTACGCCGCATCCGTCCAGGAGCTGCTGCGGTCGTTCCCGGCCGCCGGCGAAGCCGGGATAAGCGGCGACTTCAGCGGACGCTGTCGAGTCGATGTCGGCCCGCGGGATACATCTATCTCGGTGTTTACCGACTTTTCCGGAACGTCGCTGGAGGTCGGTTCGTGGGCTGTCAAACCGGAAGACGAGGCCTGCTCGCTGTCGCTGCGGGCTTCATTCAACGATCTGACCGCCGAACACTGGAAGGTTTCGGCGCAGGTGCACTCGGCGTGGTCTTCTCTGTCGCTGGAAGGCGCCGGGCGGACCCAGCGCGAAGGCGAGGCGGACCTGTCACTGGACATCCGGGACGCCGCGCGACTGGCCGGGCGGCTGCCACCGTTGCAGCAGGCCCTCGGCAACGCACGTCTGGCCGGTGCGGCCGAAGCCGACGCGAAGCTGCGATGGAACGAGGGTGAGTTATCGCTGCACCTGGTGGCGGACGGTACGGCGCTGGAATACAACGGACCCGACGGGCACACCCATAAGACGGCGGAAACGCCCGCACGACTGGAGCTGTCGGCGCGTGCGGACGGCAACGGCCCCCGACTCCGGGCGACCATTGATGCATGCAGAGTCCGGTTTGGGGCCAGCACGGCCGATATCTCCGGCATACTGGCGGCAGACGAACCCGGGAACGCCCTTGGCTTTTTGCCGATAGGAGCCGGAGCAACAGAGGCGGAAGCACGCCTGGAGACGACCGTCGCCTGCGACCGCGCCTTGCGCGAGCTGCTGCCGCAACTGGACCGACTGGCCGAGAGGTGCGAACTGAAGGGCCAAGCGAACGTGGAGGCAACTTTCCGTGTAGCCGGCGATTCAGTAGATTTTCAGGCCCGACTTGACGCTACGGACCTCTCGGGACGGTTCGCCGAGTTCCCCGGAGAGAAGCCACCGGCGGTACTGGAGCGATTGGGCCTGTCAACCGAACCGTCCGGCAAACCCGCCGGCGTGGTCGCAAAGGTCGATCTTGCCGGTTCGGCCGACATGGAGCTTTCACGCGTCAACCTGCGCACACTCGCCGCCGATATCGGCGGCGCCAAGCTGAACGGCAACGCCGTGCTTTCCCGTCGCCCCGACGGCGCCGGCTACGACATCGACAGTGCCCATGTGGAGCTTGACGTCCCGACAGTGGAGACACTCCGAACGCTTCTGCCCTGCATTGAGCCGTGGGACCTGACGGGCGGGCTTTCGCTGCGGCTGGATTACGACGGTCTGGATGCCTCTGTGCTCGAACGCATAACGCTCGATATGAACCAGCTTGCCGGACGCGTCGGGGGAAAAGACGTCCTGCTCGACGGAGACATAACCGTCGAATCGCTGAGCGACCTCGGCGGGGAGCTGCCGAATATTGGTGCAATACATAGCGACAAACTGAAGCTGCAGGCCGGCGAGAACCTCGCCTGGGTGATGCTGGACCTGACGAACCTGGACAGCAGACCGACCGGCCGGGTGGACGTACTGTGCCGTTACATGGACGACCTGGAACTGGTGCAGTGGCTCTCGGGCGAGCGGCAGGCGGCGTCGGATGGGGAGCTTACCTCCCACGATGCATCGCGGCTTCAGGACGAGGCCAGGAGATTGGTACTGCTGGCGCGACAGTACATCGCACAGGCGGACCTGACGCTTAACCTGCAGGCGCGGCGGGTGCGTACGTTCGACCCGCGCGTCCAGGAGGCATACGTCGTCAACAACCTTTGCCTGAAGGGCGAAGCCGCCGACGGACAGATCCACGTCGATTTTGTCGCCGGGCTTAACGGCGGGACCTACCAGCGCAAACTGACGGTGGACCTGTCGGAACCGACCCCCACGGTCGCCAGCCACACCGACATGAGCGACGTCATAGCCACCGAGAGCATCCAGCCGCAATTGTCGCTGTATTTCCCCGGCAACACCGTCCATGGGGAGTTCAACCGCACCGAGCATCTGACCATGCCGTTACGCGATATGTTGGCGCAGCAGATGGACCCGCGGTATCCGCTGCGGCCTGTCGGCCGGGCCAAGACCGTCACCATCGACGGCGTTGTGGTCGGCCGGGCCGCTCCCAAGTTCGTCACCAGGATCTTCCCGGGGCTGAACCTCGCCCGATACGAGTACCGCAAGATGACGAGCTTCACGGAGTTCATGCCTGACGGCACGGCCGTCAACGACATGATCTTCCGCGGCCCCCTGTACGACGTCTATATCGAGGGCACAACGGACGTCCAGAACATCGGCGAGTACGAGATAGGTCTGATTCTGCTGAGTACGCCGCAGTCGGCCGAGTGGAACCACGCCTACCGCCAGGGACGAATCCCCATACTGCACTTCAGCGCGCGAATCGAAGGCGGCGAGCTGCACGACGCCAAAGTGTGGTACTTCTGGCCGAATGAGACGCTCTTTACCGTCTTCCTGAAGAACAACTTCTTTTACCGCATCTGGGTTGAGGTCCGCAAAGACCCCAACGAGGAGCTGCCACGTATCGAGTAAAGCTCCGTGGCGTCCTTGGTGCTACGCGCCGGCCTCGCCGGCGGTTTCGGCCTGTACCTGCTCCTTGTCCTCGCCGGGATGATAAAGCCCACCCATACCCAGCCGCGCGGCCACCCGGTATATGGTCACGTACAGCGTGGGAACGACCACCAGCGTAAGAAGCGAGGCGAAGCCCATACCGAAGGTGACGCTCACCGCCATCGTTTGCCACCAGTCCGACGATTCACTGGAGGTCGCGAACCGAAGCTCGTGGAACTTGAAGTGCAGACCGGTCGCCATGGGAACCAGCCCCATGATGGTGGTAATGGCCGTCAGCATCACCGGCCTCAGGCGCGTAACGCCGGCCTCGATGGCGGCGGAGGTAACGTCGTGACCCTGTCGCTGAAGTTCGCGAGTGTACGCCAGCAGCACAATGGCGTTGTTGACCACCACACCGGCCAGTGAGATCACGCCGATGCCGGTCATCATGATTCCGAACGGCAGCGACGTCACCAGCAGGCCCGTAAGAACACCGATCATGGACAGCACCACGGTGATCATTATCACCGCGGGAACCGACAGCGTGTTGAACTCCATCACCAGCACCAGCACTATCAGCAACAGCGCCATAATCAGGGCGCGTCGCAGGAACGCACCGGCCTCCTCGCGTTCCTCCTGCTCGCCGGCGTATTGGATGCGATACCCATCCGGCATATCCAGGTCCGCAAGCCGCTGCTGAACGTCCATCAGGACATCCTGGGACAGCCGACCCTCGGCATCGGCCGTCAAGGTAATCACCCGGTCCTGGTCCACACGGTAGATGGTTCCGTACCCGCCCCGGTATTTGAACTCGCCCAGGGACCCGATCGGTACGGGACGGCCCCGGACGTTGGGAATGCGCAGACGCAAGAGGTCGTCTATCTTGTTGCGCTGGCGCTGCGGCAGTCGAACGGTTATGTCGTACTCGTCATCCAACTCCCGGTAGGTGCCGACCTTGGTGCCGAAGACGGCCATCTTCAGAAAGTTGCCGATGGTCCTGGGGTTCACACCCAGCAGCATCGCCCGACGGCGGTCCACCTCGAACACCATCTCCGGACGGGACGCTTCGTAATCGTTGCGGAGGTTCACCAGTCCCGGGACGTCGCGGATCATCCTCTCGGCCCGGCGGCTGAGGTCCTCCAGCACGTCGAAGTCCTCGCCGATAAGCCGGACAGTCACCGGCGCGCCGGTGGGCGGACCCATCTCCTCCTCCGATATGCTGATCTCGGCGCCCGCGAAGTCCGTAAGCTCCTCACGCAACTCATGGACGATCTCGCTCGATGGACGCGGCCGGTCCTCGTAGTCCAGAAACACCAGCGTCACGTTGGCGACGTGCGGACCGGAGCCGCCTCCGCCGAGCAGGACGGCCGGCCCTCCGGTGGAGCCGACATTGGTGATGTAGTGCCTCAATTCCCTGCCGTATTGGGGGTGGTCCAGATACTTCAGTACGTGGCGTTCGACGCGCTCGGCAAGCTCGTTCGTCCTGTCTATGTGCGTTCCCTGGGGTGCGCGGATATTGATAACGGCCCGGCGGGGATCCGTCGTCGGGAAGAACTCCACGCCCTCCCCGCGTTTAACATAGAACAGGCCCAGCCCCACCAGCAGCAGCGCCGCCAGAGTCAGCACCACAGCGCGATGTGCCAGCGCGGTCGTCAGCAACCGACGGTAGCCGTTGAGGATCGGATGGTGCCTCTCGCGGCGCTTGACCTTCCCGGTAACAAGCGTGCAGACCACCGGGCTGACCACCAGCGCCACAAAGAGCGAGCTGCAGAGCACCACGATGACCGTGGCGGGAAGGTACTTCATGAAGTCGCCCACTATGCCCGGCCAGAACAGCAGCGGGATGAACGCCGACACCGTGGTCGCGGTGGACGTGATGACCGGCCAGGCGACCTGCGAAGCGCCCCGCCGCGCCGCCTCTATGCGACCGTAGCCGAGCTGCATATGCCGATAGACGTTCTCGACGATGACGATGGCGTTGTCCACCAGCATGCCTACGGCCAACACCAGCGAGAACAGAACGATCATGTTCAGGGTATAGCCGATGGCCTGGATAACGAAGAAGCTCATCGCCATGCTCAGCGGTATCGCAACGGCCACCACCAGAGACGTGCGGAACCCCATGAACAGCATGAGCACCAGCACCACGAGCAACAGCGCTGCGCCGATGTTGTTCTCCAGGTCCATGACCATCCGGTCGATGTCGTCGGACCGGTCGTCGGTGATGACGAACTCCAGGGCATCGGGCGCCTCTTCGGCGGCGGCGAAGAAGATTTCCTTCACTTCCTCGGCCACATCCACAATGTTCGCCCCGACGCGCTTACGCACCGCCAGCGTAACACTCTGTCTGCCGTCCACGCGGGAGTAGGTCTCGCGGTCTTTGAAGGTGTCATCCACGCGCGCAACGTCGTAGAGATAGATGGGTCTTCCGTCGCGCACGGCAATCAGCAGTTCCATCACATCCCGCGGCTCGACGAACTCGGCCGGTACGCGTACGTTGAATTTCGTCCCGGTGGTTTCCAGCCCGCCGGCGGAGACATTGACGTTCTCCGACGGTATCAGCTCCAGCACCTCCGGAATGGTCAGCGACCATGCGGCCAGGGCGTCGGCGTCGAACTCTATGCGTATCTCCCGCTCCAGCGCGCCGAGAATCTCCACCTCCAGCACGCCGGTGACCCGCTCCATCTCGTCCTGAAGGTCGTCGGCCATGTCCTTGAGACGCTTCATGGACACGTCGCCGGAGATGCTCGCATAAATGATGGGGAACTCCGCCACGTTGATCTCGCGGATGACCGGCTCGTCGGCGTCGGTGGGAAGGTCCCCCCTCGCCTGGTCCACCTTCTGACGGACGTACTGGAGGGCGTCCTCGATGTCGATGTCCGGCTGGAACTCCACCACTATCGTCGAGACACCTTCGGCGCTTACGGAACTGATCTCCTTGACGCCCTTGATGCCCGAGAGCTGCGGTTCGATCTCCCGCGTTACGGTATTCTCGATGTCCTCCGGCGAGACGCCTTCGTAGGTGGTGGTAACCAGCACATACGGCACGGCCACGTCCGGTGCGGCTTCGCGCGGAAGCGTGATGTAGCTGTAAATGCCCGCGACCGCGATAAGCACGACCATCACGGCTACCGTTACGCGATTTCGAATTGCGGCGTCACTGAGGATCACGGGGTCTTCCTCACGGCTGGACCGCATCCGTGCCGCCTGGCAGCGGGATCTGCGGACCATTCGATAGAAACTTCTCGGAGTCCGGCGACGGATGTTCGGTAAGAACCCTCACCTGCTGGTCCGGTCCGACGTATTGCCTGCCCTCGACAACGAGCTTGTCGCCCGGCGAGAGTCCCTCGAGAACCTGGACCCATTGTCCAAAAATGACTCCCAACTCCACGTTGCGGCGCTGGGCCTTGTCGTCCTCCACCACGTAAACGGCGTAAGAGTCCTCCATGCGAACCACCGCGTCCAGCGGGATCATAAGAGCGTTGTCCAGTTGGCGCCGCACGAAGACCACCCGGACCATCTGCCCGCTGCGGAGCACACGGTCGGGGTTGTCAATCGTCACCTCCACCCGGCTGGTCCGCGTCTGCTCGTCGGCGAGTTCGCTTATGTACGTTATGGGTCCGCCGGTCCGGCCTCGCTCGTGAATGACCTCGGTCCGGTCACCCTCGCGCAGATAATGCACGTCGCGCTCGGGAACCGCCACGACCACCTTGACCCTGGTGGAATCCACTATCCGTCCCACTACCGTCCCCGGCACTACGTACTCCCCGGCTTCCACCGGCCGGTGGTCCAGAACGCCCTCAATGGGCGCTTCTATAGTCGCGCGGTCCAACCTGGCGGCGGCCGAGTCGTAGGCGGCTTTGCTGGCCTCCATCGCCGCACGGGCACGGTCCACCTCACGCGGTGTGGCCGCATCCCGGCGGGAAACCTCCAGCAAGCGCTCGTATTCGTTGCGGTCGTACTCGGCCTGGGCGCGCGTGCGGTCCACCTCCGCTTTCAGAAGGTCTGTGTTCAGGCGGCAGATAACGTCCCCCCTGCTGACGCGGCTGCCCTCTTCGACGGGCAGTTCCTCAACGCGGGCAGACACCTCGGCCGCGACGTCTACCACGCGGTTCGGCTCTATGTCGCCTGGCGCGGTGAAGGCGTCGGGCAGGGACGGGACCGGAGCGAGAACCATGACCTCCACGTTCACCGGACGCGGTCCGGTGGGTGCGGCCTCGCGACGCTGCCGGGGCAGCACAAACGCCACCAGCGCGACGGCGACCGCCACCGCCGCCACCAGCGAAAGGGAAATCAGCAGCCCCCGCCGACTGGCCCGAGGCGCTTGATCCGAACTCTTCTTGTCGCCGGATTGCCTTTCAGCCAACTTTACGCTCCTTGCTCAATCTCGCCGGTAAGACCTGCCAGAACCGCGCGCTTCAACGCATCGAGGAAGTCGCGATCAACACGTGATTCGCCCTCGATAACCGCCTGGACGGTTACGCCCCGCAGCAAAGAGATTATCAGCGCCGCCGCCACCGAGGGGTCGAACCGGGACGTGAACTCGCCCCGCTCCATGCCCTCCTGCAGCAGGGCGGCGAGATTCTCTCTGCGTCGAGTGTACATGGTGGAGAACCAGTGCGAGGCCTCGCCCGTGCGCTCCTGTCGCGCCGCCGTCGCCCAGAACTCCAGCACCAGCCGACCGATACGGATGTATTCGTTCAGCCGCTCATACCAGAGTTCCAGCAGCCGCGAAACCTTCTCGACGGTGGACATGTCCTGTGCCAGCGTGACCTTCATCACCTCGTCATCCATGGAGACGGCGTCGGTGAATACCTCGCGAAAGAGGGCCTGTTTGCTGGGAAAGTAGTTGTAGATGCTGCCCTTGGAGATGCCGGCCTGCCGGGCTATGTCCTCCATGGTGGTCTCAGAGTATCCGCGGGCGTCAAAGACCACTGCGGCGGCCGAGAGTATCTCCTCTCGCCGCTGCCGGGATGTGTCGCTCCTGTGTGTGTTGTCGTCGGCAGCCATTGTCTTGCTCGCCGGCCGTGTATCGGAAATCGCAAATGTATCCGGACGACGAGTTGGGCTTTACAGCGCTTGCCCGGCCTCTGCGATAACCATGGGTAATGGTCTGTCATGTACTACCGGTACGAAACCGGCATGGGGCCTTTCTGACTGACCGGTCAGTCATAAACATTATAGGCCCCGCCCTCTTCCGGCACAAGCCCCTTGGTCATTTTGCATAAACTAAGTTTTAATTAAGGTTTATGCTGAGATTGCGTCAGAAATACGGCAGGTCGAACGTGCCGGAGTGAACCGTAGGGTGTCCCCCGTAGAAAAAGGGCCGCGACCGTCCAGGCCGCGACCCTTGATCCGCTTTGTTTGAGAAGCCGGCTATTCTTCCACAATCGCACCGACCGGGCAGGCATCCACGCATGCCCCGCACTCAACGCAGGTGTCCTGATCGATGCTGTATTTCTCCGAACCTTCCTTTATCGCCTCCGTCGGGCAGGCGTCGAGGCAGGAACCGCAGGTGGTGCAGTCATCGGTAATCTTGAAAGCCATTCTTTGCTCCTTCCGAATCCGTGAAAACGCGTATCAGTTACAGACCGCATGGAAGCGGGCAATAGTAGAAAAAGGCCACGGAAGAATTCAAGGGCGTTTTTCGCCGACAGCCAGGCCTGTACCGCGCCGACGCAGCATGAGCAGCCCGCCGACGCTCATCACGGCGGCCATCGACATCGTGGCCGGCTCCGGGACGGTTGCGACCTCGAACAAATCGGTGTTATCCATCACTCCACTGACATGCTCGGCATTGCGGCCCCAGGCGTACAGCGGCACCCTGTCGCCGGTATGGCCGGTGGTGGACCATGACACGCTGGGAAACTCACCCTCCCCGTTGTTCTCCAGGACCTTCAGCCCGCCGGTCTCGTGGTCGGCAGTCACCAGTACGAGCGTATCCGTTCGCCCCTGCGCCCAGTCCAGCACCAACTGGGTAGCATTGTCGAACTCAACTGTCTCCGTAACCGCCCGCTCAAGGTCGTTGCTATGCGAAGCATGGTCTATACGTGCGCCCTCGACCATCAGGAAGAAGCCGTCGTCGTCCTTTTCCAATACCGAGAGTGCGGCGGCCGTCATCTCCGAAAGGTGCGGCAGGGCGCCCAGGCCGTCATATTCATACGGCATATGGTCGCCGCCGAACTGTCCCCAGACACGGTCGGCCGTGTCCGGGTCCAGGCCCGCAAGTCCGCTGCCGTCGGTGACCACGGTGTAGCCCGCCGACGTCGCGCGCTCGCCGGTTACGTACTTCGCCCCGCCCATGAGCACGTCCGGGCGGCTCTTGTCGAAGTAATCGTCGATTATCTCGGTGTAGTTGTTCCTGCTGGACTGATGGGCGCCGAAGGTCGCAGGTGTGGCGTGGGAAATGTAAGACGTAGAAACCAGCCCCGTGGCACGGCCTCGCGCTTTGTAATACTCCAGCAGCGTCTGCATGTCCTCGCCGAAGGCGTACTGGTCGTTGGCCGGTCGGGCGACCGAAACTACGCCGTTGTTGACCTTATACCCGGTCGCAATGGCCGTTCCGCCGGCGGCCGAGTCCGTAACGGCATTGTCCGCCGAGTGCGTGGTCATCTCGGCGGTGTAGGGCATGGACTCGAAGCTCAGCGTACCCGCTGCCCCGTTGGCGTACATGCCGGCGGCCTTTACGTGCTCAAAGCCCATGCCGTCGCCTATGAGTATGATAACGTTCCTGGGCTGCTCGGCACTGCTGGTGGACGGAGATACAAACGGAAGCACCAGCAAGGCGCACACAAATACGCCGAAAAACAGCTTTCTCAACATGATGGAAACCTCGCTTTCAGTCTCTCGCCCGAAGCAGGGCTTATACCATGATACCATGACCGCGCGGCTCGGCACATTGCGTCTTAGGCTGAAAGGGGAAAAGCGGGAGCCGCATTGCACGCAAATGACTGTCACAGCTTGGTTCTGGAGCAAACCGGGGATACACTGTCAGCGGCCGACTGAGTCCTGTATCAGCAAGGGAGCATGCAATGGCTGGTTTGCACGACGACATAACGGGCACGATCGGACGCACCCCCCTGGTGCGCGTGCGGAAGGTAATCAGCACGCCGGCGACGGTCCTGGCGAAGATCGAGGGCATGAACCCCATGTGCTCGGTGAAGGACCGCATAGCGACGGCCATGCTCAACGCCGCCGAGAGCGAAGGCGCCGTCGGTCCGGGCAGCATGATAGTGGAGCCGACCAGCGGCAACACCGGCATTGCCCTGGCGATGGTCTGTGCGGCGCGGGGGTACCGCTGCATGCTGACCATGCCGGAGTCCATGAGCATCGAGCGTCGAAAGGTGCTCCGGGCCTTGGGCGCCGAGCTGGTGCTGACGCCGGCGGCCGAGGGCATGAACGGAGCCATAACCCGCGCCGAGCAGCTTCTGCGTGAGAACCGCGGGGCGTACATGCCGCAGCAGTTCCGCAACCCGGCCAACCCGGAGATACACCGTCGCACAACGGCCGAGGAAATATGGAACGACACCGACGGGCAGGTGGACATATTCGTCGCCGGTGTGGGCACGGGCGGAACCATCACGGGCGTCGGCGAGGTTCTCAAGCAGCGCAAGCCGGACGTGCGGATAGTGGCCGTCGAGCCGGCCGCCAGTGCGGTGCTTACTCAGATGCGCAACGGTGAAAAGCTGAGTCCCGGCCCGCACGGCATACAGGGGATAGGCGCGGGCTTCATCCCGGAGGTACTGAACACGGATATCATCGATGAGGTCATCACCGTCGAGGACGAGGAGGCGTTCGGCTACGCCCGATGTGCGGCCAGCCAGGAGGCCCTGTTCGTGGGCATATCCTCCGGGGCGGCTCTGAAGGCGGCGGACGTGTTGGCCGGCAGGGAGGAAAACGCCGACAAGACCATCGTCGTGCTTCTGGCGAGCTACGGCGAACGATACCTCTCGACGCCGCTGTTCGAGGGCCTTGACGAATAGCGCCACAAACGCCGGGTTTTCGGCTACACTGTCGGCATGCGTCGTCTCGTTGACCTGCATACCCACAGCACCTGCTCCGACGGGCAGTACGAACCGGCGGAGGTCGTGCGCCTGGCCGAGCGGACCAGACTGGCGGCTGTCGCTCTTACCGACCACGACACTCTCGCCGGCATTCCGGAGGCACGCCGGACGGCCTGTGAGCTGGACGAGCTGCGTTTCGTCGCGGGCATCGAGGTTTCCGCGAAGTTCCCGAACGGCACGCTGCACATACTCGGGCTGGGCATAGACGAGCAGGCGCCCTCCATCGTGCGCCTCGCCCGGCGGCTGCGGGAAGCACGCAACGCCCGGAACCCACGCATGATCCGGCGACTGCAGGACATGGGCGTACGCGTCAGTCTCGACGACGTCCGTCTCGTCGCCGGCGCCGAGGACTCCGACGAAAACCGCATAGTCGGTCGGCTTCACATGGCAGAGACGCTGCGGCGCAAGGGCTTCGTGGCGACTACGCGCGAGGCGTTCGACCGCTACGTCGGCCGCGATGCGCCCGCATACGTGGACAAGGAAAAGATGGACCCCGCCGAGACCATCTCCGCCATCCGCGAGGCCGGCGGAGCGGCCGTACTGGCCCATCCGGTGCAGCTCGGAGTCGCCGACAACGAGCTGGAGCCGCTTGTCCGCAGCTTCATGGATGCGGGACTCAACGGCATCGAGGCCTATCACAGCGACCATAATCCGTCTCAAGTCAGGTCCTATCTTGAGCTTGCGGACCGTCTGGGGCTTTTTGTATCCGGGGGATCGGATTTCCACGGCTCCGCCAAGCCCCACGCCGCCCTGGGCAGACCACGCGTGCCCCTGTCTATGGTCGAGCCGATGCTGACGTCGCTCGGCTGCTGAAGCCCGGACCGGACGCTTGCTTTACGCGACAGTCGGGGGTATTCTCACCCTCGGAGGAGAGGGCGTCGCTTCACGCAAATCGAGGAAAGGAGAAGGGCATGGTGAGGGCACGGTTGGCGCGAGCCGTATTGGCCGCGTCGGTGGTGGTGTTGTTGCATGCCTCCGCCGACGGCGACTGGGTGTCCACCGATGGACACAAGATGCATTTCCCGCAGGAGGCCGACCTCCACTCCGACACCGGACTGGCAGTCTATGACGTGGCGCCGATGCGCCTGGCGGACGACTGGCAGTGTTCCGAGAGCGGAGCGGTGACGGGCATTCACGTCTGGGTGTCGTGGAAAGGCGACTATGACACGTCCCTGGCCGGCGCGGATCTTACCATCCGCGGCGACGACGGCACGGTGCCCGGCGGAGAGCTGTGGAGCCGGTCGTTTACCGGCGAGGAGATCGTCTCGCAGGGCTGGGCCGTCAACCCCGACGGTCTATGGTGGTACGACCCCGTCAGCGGCGACGTACAGGCCGCCGACCATGTGGGTCTGCTGCTGTTGAACTTCTCGATCGACGCGGCGGAGGCCTTCAACCAGACGCAGGGACAGTACTATTGGCTGGAGGTATCGCTGGGGCTTGACGAGCAGGCCACCGAGCAGGTCGGCTGGAGCACCACCCGGGACAGCTACGGCGACGGCGCCGTCTGGTGGGACGACCAGGACAGCACCTGGCGGCGGCTGAAGTACCCGGCGGGACATCCCTGGGCACAGCAGGAAATGGACCTGGCGTTTGTCATAGTGCCCGAACCGGCGACATTGCTGCTGCTGACGGCCGGGGCCGCCATCGCCGCTGTGCGCCGCCGCACGGCATAGCCGCCCGCAAAACGCCCGCTGCGGAGCAATCCGGCGCGTGGGTCTTGCGCCTCCTAGAATTGTGCGCTACAGACGTGGAACAAGAAAGGCGACACCGGGAGGTGCAAGATGACCGAGCTACAGCACAAAACATGCACGCCGTGCTCCGAAGGAGCCGAACCGCTGAAAGGCGAAGACGTACGCAGCCGCCTGGCACAGCTCGACGGCTGGGAGGCGGTAGAGGAGCATCATCTGCGCAAGGAGTTCAGCTTTGAGGACTTCGCCTCGGCCCTGAGCTTCGTCAATCGCGTAGGCGACCTCGCCGAACAGCAGGGACACCATCCCTGGATCCACTTTACCTACGGCAAGGTCATCGTGGAAATCTACACGCACAAGATAGACGGCCTGCACGAGAACGATTTCATACTGGCCGCCAAGATAGACGAACTGCCGCGGAGCTGATATCCGCAGCGGTCTTTATTGCTCGCCGGCCTCTGCGCCGCGCCGGAACCGGCGCCCCAGCAGTACGCGGACCGGACCGGCGGCGACGTAAATCATCGCGACAAGGGCGGCCGTTACAAACAGCTCCACCAGCGCCGCTACCGTAATTATCACCAGCTTTACGAGCGTGCCGAACGGCCTCTTGGCGTGGAGATACTGGTTCAGAAGGTGCGGGTAAGGAACCCGCGAGACCATCAGCAGTGCGGTCGCCACCATGGTGGCCGGCAGCAGCACCGCTACTATCCCCACAGGCCAGGCGCCCGAGAGCCAGCTCTTCCCCGTGCCTTCCAGGTGCACCAGCAAAAGCGTCAGTGTCAGCGTAACGGCCGCAGCGCCGGGCGTAGGCAACCCGGTGAACCGCAGGTGCCCCGTGGCGTGGTCCTCGGTTTCCACGTTAAACCTCGCCAGACGCAGCGCGGCGCAAGCGACGTAGATGGCGGCGACGCACCATATCAGCCGCTCCAGCACCGGCAGGTTCGGCAGGAAGGTAAGGGACTCCACCTGCCCCCGCAGGACCGCCGTGCTGGTCCGCACTACCAGCACGGCCGGAGCGACGCCGAAGCTGATGACATCGCATATGCTGTCGAGCTGTCCGCCGAAGTCGCTGGTTCGCCGGGTCATCCGCGCGAGGCGACCGTCGAGCATGTCGCAGACCATCGCCGCCAGGATCAACCATGCCGCCAGCGCCAGGTGCTCCAGTCGCGCCTCACCCACCGCCTCGCGCGTGGCGTAGTGGATGGACGCGAAACCCGCTATGC
This sequence comes from Phycisphaerae bacterium, assembly GCA_049975485.1. Classification (GTDB taxonomy): domain Bacteria; phylum Planctomycetota; class Phycisphaerae; order SM23-33; family SM23-33; genus PUND01. Next base: position 87,817 of record JBNGDC010000002.1, read on the forward strand.
CGTTGAGCATCGTGAACATGGCCGGCAGCAGGTCGGTACTGCGCAATATCCGCCGGCGCACATGGTGCAGACGCTTGCGACGCCCCTCCGGGAAGGTATTCTCGTCCGCGCGGGTCTGTGTGCTTCGGCGCTCAGCCATTCTCTACACCCTCCGCGGGCTGCACCAGCGGTGTCTCGCCGGCGCGGACCTTCTGCCCTATCTCCACAAGCACCTGCTTGATCATCGGCTTTGGAACCATGAGTTCCAGTCGCGAGGAGAATTTTATCATTCCGATGCGCCCGCCGCGGGAGACCCGCTCACCGACGCGGACATCCGTGACGATCCGCCGTGCTATAAGACCCGCCACCTGCCGCACCACCAACAGAGGTCCGTCATCGCCGGCGCGGAGGAAGATGCTCGCGGACTCGTTGCGATCGGCGGCGGCCGGGTCGCGGGCATCCAGGAACGCGCCCTTGCGGTAGTCCACGCGCTGGACGGTGCCGTCGCACGGACTGCGATTGACGTGGACGTTGAAGATGCTCATGAAGATGCCGATGCGCGTCCCCTCGCAGCCCAGCGGGCTGTCAGCATCGAGCGGCGTAATGTCGGTCACGCGTCCGTCAGCGGGGCTGAGAAGCGAGTCGCCCGGCGGCGGACTACGGTCCGGGTCGCGGAAAAAACTCACCACCCAGAGCCAGAGCACAAGCGGAACAGAGCCGAACGCCACGACCCACCACCACGTCGCCCATGCCAGCACCACCACCACGGCGCATACAAGCCCTGCCGCCGTGCTCAGCAGCAGAAGCTCGCGCCGGCCATAACGGGTTAGTTTCATTCGGTATCCCAGGCCCCCGCCCGCACCATCAGCGACCGTACCCGGCGCCGGCGGCCAAGTCAATTCGTAGGCGACCGACATCGTACAGCCGAACAACCGAAGTCCACAGGCCTGCGACTGTGCCTGCCCCCAGTCTCCCCGGCGGATTTCCGGGCCGACACCGCCGCATACCAACCGCGCGTCCCACAGTTTTGGCTTTTGCCGAAAGCTTGCATGCGCCCTGGGCGGTCGGCATAATACCGCCTGCGCAGGGATTGCCGAAACCCCGGGTTAAGGAGCACGTCCATGAGTCGCATACTCTGCTCAGCATTCGTCGCGTCGCTGGTAGCGGTTTCGCTCGGTTGCGACAAGCCCCCTTCTCCACCAAAAACCGAAGACGGCAAGGTCGTCGAAACCGTAGCCGTCAGCCAGAACGACCCCGCCGAGATAAAGGCCGTCACCGACTACCAGGCCGCGAAGGTTTACTACGAGTTCCGGCTGGAGGTATTGCGTAACTACTACGAGCGGGTCGGCAACGTGGACAAGTGGCGCTGGGCCCGCCGCGAGCTGGAGAACCTGCTAAACGCCCAGGCGTTCGAATGGACCGGCGCCGACGATGTCCTGCCGCCGGAGGGCGAATCTCTCACCGGGGCGGATGAGCGGCTGCTGGTCGAGCAGGTCGTCTCGGCGAGACGTGAGTACCTCGATGCGCTGGATGAGCTTATCGCCCATTACGAGGACTCCGGAGACGAGTTCAAGCTCGCGCTTGCCCGGAACATCAAGCACCGCTTCGACCCGGTGCGGACCTACATGTACTTCCTGGAGGCGGAGATACCCCCTGCCGACCTGACGCCGACTGAGGTGATACCGGCCGCCGAAGAGCTGTTTTCCGAAGCGCACGCTCTCTACCGCGAGGGTCAGATACTGCCGGCGGTTACCGATTACGACAAGGAACGCCGGGCGCTGGTGAAGTTCCTTGAGCTTGTGCGGCAGTACCCCAATAGCACGCGGATAGCCGAGGCGGCGTTTTACATCGGCGAAATCTACAAGGAATACTTCAACGAGAACGTCCGGGCCGTTCACTGGTACCAGCGGGCATGGCAGTGGGACCCGAACATCGACAAGCCCGCGCACTACCAGGCGGCCGTTGTTTGGGACCATCGACTGCACAACAAGTCCAAGGCCGTCGAGCAATACCGCGCGGCCATCGACGCCAACCAAGGCGACACGAGGTACGCACGAAACCGCCTGGAGCAGCTCACGCGCTGACAGTCCACCCAAGTCCGCTGTCGGATAGCATTTGCTTGAGTTTGCTTTGGCGACCGCAGGTATTGCGCGCAAAAGATCGGCCGGCAGGGGAAAGGAGGACGCAAACCCTACCGGCCGGAGGGACCTAGGGCTGGGAGGTCCCTTACGCTCGCTCACTATTAATTATTGGCAAACTACCACCCCAAAGTCAAATAAATCCGCCCATATTCCTGCCATAATTAGGATTATTCCTAGTAATAAAGAGTTATTCTGGCAGATCCGGCACGTGTGCAACCATACATGGCCTTCAGAAATGCGGATGTCGGCCCCTGCTGCTGAGCCGGAAAAGACGCAAGGAACTGCAAATCCGAGGCGCCGCGCAGGCCAGGTGTTCAGAACAGACCGCGGACCTGCCCCTGTTCGTCCAGGTCCACGTCCATGAACGCCGGACGGGACGGCAAGCCCGGCATGGTGCGGACCTTACCCAGCAGGGCATAGAGGAACCCCGCCCCGGCGGATGCACGCACTTCCCTTACGGGTACGGTAAAGCCCCGAGGTACGCCTTTTAGCGTCGGGTCGTGGCTGAGCGACAGGTGTGTCTTGGCCATACACACCGGCAAGTCCCCCAGTCCGTTCTGCTCGCAGTAGTCTATCTGCTGCTCGGCCGGGCGCTCATAGACGACCCTTTCGGCGAGGTAAACCCTCTTTGCAATCGTCTCTATCTTCTCGCGGATGGGCATCTCCGCTGGATACAGCAGGTTAAGGCGTTTGGACTTCTCGCAGGCGGCGATAACCGCCTCGGCCAGCCCGGCCGCACCTTCGCCGCCTCTGGCCCAGTTGTCGGCCACGACAGCCGACTCCGCTCCGGAGACCTCGGCGCCCTGGATGATCATGCGGTGCTCGGCCTCGGTGTCCGTCGGGAAGCGGTTGACCGCGACCACCACCGGCAGGCCGAACATGCGGGCTATCTCGATGTTTCTGCGCAGGTTCGCTATGCCCTGCCCCAGCAGCGCCAGGTTCTCCTTCCGGTAGGCCTCGTCCAGCCGCTTGCCGGGTATGACCTTCGGGCCACCGCCGTGCATCTTCAGCGCCCGGACCGTTGCCACCATCACTACGCAATCCGGCGTCAGCCCGGAAGCGCGACACTTGATGTTGCAGAACTTCTCCAGTCCTATCTCGGCGCCGAAACCGGCTTCGGTGACGACGTAGTCCGCCAGCTTCAGTCCGATGCGGTCTGCGATTATGGAGCTGTTGCCGTGGGCGATGTTGGCGAAAGGACCGGCGTGGACAAACACCGGTTGACCTTCCAGCGTCTGCATGAGGTTCGGCTTCAGCGCATCCCGCAGGAGAACGGCCATCGCACCGGCGACGCCCAGGTCCTCAGTGGTTATGGGCCTGCCGGACATGTCCGAGCCGACCACCACGCGCCCCAGGCGCTTCCGCAGGTCGTCAGGACCGTCGGTAAGTGCAAGCACAGCCATCAGCTCCGACGCGACCGATATGTCGAAGTGGGTCTGGCGGGGAAGCCCGTCGTACTTCTCGCCCAGACCGACGACTATGTGCCTCAGCGCCCGGTCGTTCACATCCACCACCCGCGGCCAGGTTATGCTGTGCGGGTCGATGTTCAGTCGCCCCAGGTCCAGCTCGGCGAGCTGCTCGTCCGAGAGCAGATGCTCGTGCAGCAGGCGGGCGTCGATGGCGGCCGCCAGCAGATTATGCGCGATGCTGACGGCGTGGATGTCACCGGTGAGATGGAGGTTGAACTCCTCCATGGGCACCACCTGGCTGTACCCGCCGCCGGCGGCGCCGCCCTTGATGCCGAAGGTCGGACCCATCGACGGCTGGCGGATGCAGAGAACGGCCGAGTTGCCCAGCCGACCAAGCCCCTGGGCAAGCCCGACACTGGTGGTGGTCTTGCCCTCGCCCAGCGGCGTGGGCGTCACACCGGTTACGACCACGTACCGGCCGTTGCGGACCGACGCAAGCCGATCAAGTATCTCCAGGCGTACCTTGCCCTTATAGTGGCCGTGCGGTTCCAGCTCGTCGGACGCTATGCCGGCATCGGCCGCCAGTTGCTCAATGCGCTTCGGGCTTGCGGCCCGCGATATGTCCAGGTCGGAAGGCACCTTCGCTGCGTTCTCCATATCACTTATCGTCTCGCGGGCCGCAGGGATTGAGGCGCCTTGCGGGGGAGTAAGCCCGGAACGGGTCTAAAACGGAAACACACCGTAGCTGTGCGGCGGTTTTACACCCATCACAGCGTAATACGCCCAAGCCACCACCATGAACAACAGACCAGCCAGCAGGTCGCCGGCGATAGCGCCCATGAAGAACTTCGAAGCGCCTCGATAGCGCCCCGCCCCGCCAAGGCGCGTTATGGCGGTCTTGAGTATCCAGCCCAGCAGGAACGAATGGCTGAGCTTGTACATCGGGTATGTGCCCCAGACAAGAAAAATGATCGGGTGTATGGGCCACCACGAAAAACGCAGGCGCAGCACGCTGAAACCCACCGCCAGAACCAGCCCAATGACGATCGCGGCCACAAAGCCCTCCTCGGGGTGGATGTTCCGGAGCCGCTCGAACCAGTCAAGCTCCTCCGATTCCTCCAGTCGCTCAGACAGTTTCAGCTCGCTTACAGTCTGCTCGGCCGCATTGAAGCTCAATTGGGGCCATTGCTTGGTTTCGTATTCGCCGGGCTTTATCCCGTAGTTGTAGTTGGACCACAGGACCACCGGGATGGCGATCAGCAGACCCACGGCGAACAACGCGGTCATGGACCCGCCCATCCGCGACGGCTTGACGCCGTTGTCGTCGCCGATCTTCAGGGCGTTGACGACATAGGGCATCAGGGACTCGCGGGTCTCGATGGTAAACACCGCACACATCAGTCCGACGACAACGATCGCCGCCGGGCCCAAAGCGAACGACCCGAAAAGCCCCAGCAGAACCGCCGTCGCCTGCCAGTGCGGCATGATGAAGAACAAACCACTCTCGGCGTTTATGCGGCTCATCACCAGGAACACGAGCATTATCAGCAACACCGCGATGATCGCCATCGGCCATTCCAGCCCCAGAACCACCAGCATGCCAACCAGCCCCGCTACGGCTAGTATGAAGAACCGCGCCGCCCAGACGGCGCTGTTTTCAACCTGTCGCGACCGGCCGAAAGTTATCGCAAGCCTCAAAACCTGACCGTAGTAGCGTCTGCCCGTGTACAACAGCAGCAGTCCTATACCAAGGTAGCTACCGAAGAGCTGCCAGCTCGTTACACCGCCGGTCATGTGGTTGAACGAAACGTCCACCCCCAGCCCCACGAGAAATATCAGCAGAGCAACGTGGACGATCTGCGAGAGCCCCAGCGACAGGCTTACGTCGGAGGCCAGCAGGAACCCGAAGGCCACCGCGGTCGCCGAGAACGTCGGATGCAGCAGCGACCAGCCCCCGTCCACACTTATCAGGTCGGGATACTTCTCGTAAACCGGCTTGAGGTCGAACGCCAGTGGTATGTTCACGCCCTGGAGGTCCCAGGCGTAGGTACCCCTGATGAGGTGCACCAGGAATACCGCCGTGAAGCCCAGCCAGAACGTGCGATTGCGGAAGATGGTGCCCAGCGGATGCCCGGCGTCCTGCTGCATCATCGTTGAGGCGGCCATCGCTATGGGGTACCGCAGCCGCTCGTGCGACGACCACTGCCGGTGGACTATCATCGCCATGGAGATAACCCCCACGGCCACCAGCAGGATCATGGGCACCCAGGTTATAAGCGCCGGGATCCATTGCTCCCAGGGGATCCTGTCCGGCCCGATAGGGTTGTCCGGCTCGCCCAGGCCGCTGCCGACGAAACCCTCCAACATCTCTTGGCTCTCACCAGGCCTGCCGGCGAGCATGGACATGTGGAAGCTTTCGCCGCCAAACAACTCCACCTCGCGATATGGGACGTACCCCAGCACATCATTGTTCCTCCAGCCGACCAGCGATCTCTCGTAGTGCTTCGGCATGGCGTTTATGGCGGTGAAGTGCCGCATCAGCCCGGCGCCGGGTATGCTTGCGGTCGCCAGAAAGAAACCGGTGATCACGGCCAGCTCGCCCGGGCTGAAGCGCCAACTCTCCTTCCGCCTTTTCGGCGCGATGAAATACAGCACCGGATTGATGACCATTGCCAGCAGGACCAGCAAACCGAAGATGAAGACCGGAAAGTGGTTGTGAACGGGAGTAGGCAGTTCGAGCTGGTGGCTTATGTATCCCAGACTCGCCAGCAGCAGCGCGCCCAGAGTACCGATTATTATCGCACGTAAAGTCATCAACGCCTCTGCTCAGTCACCGGATTGAGACGCCGATTATAGCGATTCCCCTCGTATCCGAAAGCCCCTGCACAGCAGCGCCTTCCGCTGCGGAGTTCCGCCTCGGTCCGCCGGGCATGCCGTATGCGAATCTACTCCATCGACTTCCGCGGCGGCATGATCTCCGCCGGCCAATCCACATCAACCATGCTCAGATCGCCGTCGGCTGCGACCCGCAGGAGTTTGTCTTCCCGGACGAGCCATACTTCCTCGTTGCCCCGCCAGGCGGGCACTACCGTAAGGCCGTCGTGAAGCCCCAGCCGCTCCTGTGACACTGTGGTTGTTTTCCCGGACTCGAGGTCCACAAGCACGGCCGCCGAGTCGCCGACAACCATGACGCGTCGGAAGTCGGGCGAGGCGGCGAACGTGACGACCTCGCCGACTGTCTCCGGCAGCTCGATCGGCTCGACGCCCGACTGCTCATCCATTACGCCGTGTTCGCCGGCGAGAATGCGGTAGAGCCGTGGGCGCGGCTTTCGCGACGCCGGGGCAGGCAACTCCAGCTCCGCCGCACCCACCAGAAGGTCCGCACCAAGCGACTGGAGGCGCATATTGGCATGGACAGCGAGCAGGGCCACGGTCCCATTGATGCGCCCCGGCGACGCAAGACGACCTTCTTCGTCACGGACAACGACCCTTCGTAGCCGCCCGATGCCGTCATCGTCGATTTGCTGGACTATGAAGACTGCCCTGCCGTCCGACGACCAGGCGAGGGTCGGCAGCAGTCCGTCCAGCAGCACGGTCGTCGAATCGCTTCCGTCCAGCGGCGCCACCACTACACCCCGGGCATTCACCACGCACGCAACGAACTCTCCGCCCGGCGCGACTTCCACCGCGCGGTGCTCGGCCAGCGAAAAGTCCAGCCGCCGGAGGAGCCGCGCCCGCTTTCCGTCGGCAAGAGAGTACAGTCCCAGTTCAGACGCGCCGACCTCCACCGATCCGGAATCGCCTTGTGGCCAGGCCTTCTCCAGGGCGTCGGCATGGTGCTTCCTCATATACAGGAACATCAACAATTCAACGTCGGCCCGATCACAGCTTGCGCGGAGTTTCCGCTGGAGGCGTTCGGGGTCGTCGCGGTACTGGTCGAGGTTCGGGGCAAGCTCCTCGCCGAGGGTCCGGATGGAAGACCTGCATTCCCCCGGCAATCGGTCGGCGATATCATCCCAGGCAACGTCCGCATGCCTGACGGCCGCCACGAAGTGCTCGCCGTCCGGCAGCCAGGCCACCGCCGTAACGTTCTCCAGAATCGCCTCGGAAAGGTCGCCGTCGGCATCACAGGTGTAAAGGGCATCTTTTCCGACCACCAGGGCTTTCTCGCCGTCCGGCGACCATCGAATCAACTCGCGAGGGTAACAGCCACCGGCCACAAGCCCCGTCATCAAAAGCAGCAGCCCCAAGAACCCTTGTCGTGTCATTTTCCGCTGGACTCTCTTGCTCTGCGCGTTCGCCGGCCGGACTTCGGGACCTCAGTATTCCCGCCGCTTGCGCGCCGGTGGGATGTCCATGAGGTTGCGATACTTCGCCACCGTACGGCGGGCAATGTCCAGGCCGTGCTTCTTCAGCTCCTCGGCCAGCTCCTCGTCGTTCAGCGGCTTGGACTTGTCCTCGTTGTCGATGATCTCGCGGAGCTTCGCCTTGACCGCATCCCAGGCGACGTCGTCCCCGCCGGCGGTCGTCGTTCCGCCGGAGAAGAACATCCGAAGCGGATATATCCCCCGTGGCGTCTGTACGTATTTGCCCGCGACCGCCCTGCTGACCGTCGCGACGTGTACGCCCACGCGATTGGCGACCTCGGTCATAGGCAGCGGCTTGAGCGCCTCCGGACCGTCCTCCAGGAAGGCCCGCTGCACACGGAAGACCTCTTCGACGACCCGCCGAACGGTCTCTCTCCGCTGGTCGATGGCCCTGATAAGCCATTGCGCCGAGCGGATATTGCCCCGCAGGAAACGCCGGGCGTTCTTATCAGTCTCGCGATTGTTGGCCAGCTTGCGGTAGGATCGTGATATCGACAGCCGAGGCGTGTTGCCGTCGGACATGTTGACGATCACTTCACCGTTTTCATCCAGGTCCACCACCGCATCGGGTACCAGCACGGGCACCTCGCTGCTTCCGATAAGCAGCCCCGGCCGGGGTGTCAGGTGAGATATGTTCTCTATGGCGGCCTTTATTTCGTCGATGGACCGCCCGGTCTTCTGTGCTATCTGCGGCAGGCGGTTCATCTCGATGTCTTTGAGGAAGTGCTCGACCAGCTCCATCTCCAGCGAGACGTCCCTGCCGCTTTCGGCCTCGATGGAAAGCTGGATTCTCAAACATTCCTGAAGATTGCGGGCCCCCACGCCGGGCGGGTCCAGCGCCTGGACCAGCGGCAACGCCTCGCGGAAGTGCTCCAGTTTCGGCGATCCGCCGGAACGCTCGGTGAGCTCCTCCAGCGGCGTGCGGAGATAGCCGTCCTCGTCGATCTCGTTGATTATTGTCCGGCCGGCCTCGGCCACCTCGCCGTCGGCATCCACGAAGGACCACTGATGCAGGAGGTACTCGTTGAGCGACTCGTCGCGGGCGGGTGTGTTGGCCATCGCCTCGAGCTTCCGGTCCCCGGCCCCGCTGTCGGTCGGTCGGGGCGGAGCGGCATCCGGCGCCACGCTCTCCTGGCCGTACTGACTGACGTAATCCTCCAGCCGCTCGAAGTCCTCCTGGTGGCCGTTGTCGTCGTCAACGACCATCATCTCTTCGCCGCGGTCCTCGCCCTCGTCCTCCTCGGGTGCCGATTCAATCGGCTCGGGTTCGCCCTGGCGCATCTCCAGCACGGGATTGGCCTGCAACTCCGTCTCGATGCGCTCCTGTAGAGACATCATCGGAAGCTGAAGGATCTCCATCGCCTGGATGATCCGGGGCGACAGCTTCATCTGCTGCTGCAGTCGAAGTTGTTGCGAAGTGTCCAACCTCATGGCAACCACATTGTACACGCCCCCGCGCTGGGAACCAACGCCATGCCCTCGACAGCGCGCGTTTTCCGCGCGTTTTTCTGCCGACACAGCGTGTAAGGCAAAAGGCAAGAGGCAAGAGGCAGCAGGCAGCGTGTCCTGAGCGAGCGCAGCGAGTCGCAGGGTAGGCATTAGGCAGTAAGCAGTGTCGGGCATACCTGCCCGACAGGTTTCCGGTCGCGGATTGCGGATGGGGGGATTAGGCCATGGCTTCAGCCATGGTATCAGCCAGCGGCGGGTATGATTGTTTGAGGGCGTTTTAACGCCCTTCTCCAAGTCGAGATAAGCCCGTTAAAACGGGCTGGCGTGATGAATATGGCTGTCCCTGACACCACGGCTGAAGCCGTGGCCTAGAGAGCGACAAGCCGTGGCCTGCTCCGGCAGCAGGGAAGCCGAAGGCAAGAGGCAATAGGCAGCGTGTCCTGAGCGAGCGCAGCGAGTCGAAGGGGAGGCAAAAGGCAGAGGTAGGTCTTAGGTCGTAGGAGCTTTACCCCGTGAGGAATGCACGGATTCGGTGTTCCCTGTTCCGGGCTACGGGTTCCGTGTTCCCGGTTCCAGGTTCCGGCGGGCGAAGCCCGCCTATAGTTGCCGCCGTTCGTTGATGGCGTCGGAGAGGATGGACTTGCTGGCGTACTCTATCTGCCCGCCGGCCGGCAGCCCTCGGGCCAGACGCGTAATCCTCACGCCCAACGGTTGCAGGAGTTCCGCGACCTGCAGGGCCGTCGCATCGCCGGCGACGTTGGGGTTGGTCGCCAGGATTATCTCCTCCACGCCGCCGGACCGCACGCGCTCCACGAGCGCGTCGATGGTAAGATCCTCGGCCTCTGTGCCTTCCAGCGGCGCGATGTGCCCCATCAACACGTGATACACGCCCCGGTAAGAGCCGGTGGATTCCACGGCCAGCAGGTCCTTCGGCTCCTCCAAGACGCAGACGACGGACTTGTCCCGCCGCGGGTCGGAGCAGATGTCGCAGATTTCGCGGTCGGTGAGGTTGAAGCACACTTTGCACGGGCGGATGCGCGTCTTGACGTCGCGGATGGCGTCGGCCAGCGACAGCGCCTCGTCATCCGGACATTTCAGCAGGTAAAACGCCAAGCGCTCGGCCGTTCGCGCGCCGATGCCCGGAAGCTCGCGGAGCTTCTCAATCAGCCGTTCTATTGTTTCGCAATAATCGGACATGGCTATGAACAGTAATCAGTAATCAGTAATCAGTAACAGGTAACCAGTAACAGGTGATCAGTAACAGGCAATCAGTAACAAGCAATCGTTAGTGGGTAACTCACAGCGATGCTCGTTCGCGTAATCGCGTTGCGAAAGGGCCTTCATCAGTCACGGCGTTGATTCCCGTCAGTTCCGGCGCCCTGCTGCCGGCATGGCCCGGTCTTCCGCCGGTTTTGAAGATAGCGAATATAGCCGTTCAGCAGCCGCAACACTTCCGCCGCATCGCCCTTGAGGTCGGACAATGCTTCCGGAGACTCGTACCGCATATCCACGCACACACTCAAACCGTCAACCAGCTCGCACAGCGATCCGCGTGCCTGACGGCAAAACCGGCTATTGTCCTGCCAGTTATATCGCCCGTGCCCTTCGGCGATGTTACTGGTAAGCGACACCGCCGCCCGCCTTATCTGAGAAGCCAGCCCATACTGCTCCTGACCAGGAAGGCGTTCCGCCGGCTTGTAGAACCTCTTCCGCAATCGTCGGGCCGCCTGATAGACCTCCAGGTCCTCAAAGCCGAATGGACTGCTCTCATCGTAGGTCAGAATAAGCCCTCCCCATGCATCCACCGGGGTCCGATTGTTCAGACCTGTTTCCAATTACCAGTTACTGGCTACTGGTTACCGGTTACCGGCTACGGGCTACTGACCACCGGCTCCTGCTGTAAGCTACTGCATCAATCCGTCGAAACCGCCGGGCAGTTCCATGCCGCCGGTGAGTTCGCGCATGGCCTCTGCGGCGGCTTCGGCGGCCTGTCGCTGGGCCGAGGCGACGGCCGCCTTTATCAGGTCGGCAAGCATCTCGGCATCCACCTGCTCGTCGTCCAGCACCGATTGCTCGATCCGCACGTCCGTAAGCTGCATCTTGCCGTTGACGGTGGCGCTTATCGCGCCGCCGCCGGCATCGGCGGTGTATTCGCTCTCGGCGAGCTTCTGCTGCATCTCCGGCAGCTTGGTCTTCATCTCGCCGGCCATCTTCATCATCTTGCCGATATTCCCGAACATATGCTCTCCTGTCGATATCCCCGGCCCGGCCGGGCAATCGTTAAGCTTCCTCGTCGGCCTGCTCCGCCTCGTCGCCGTCGCCTGCGCCGGACGGCGGCGGGCTTTTTATGCTCATGTCAACCACGTCCCCGCCGAACAGGTCGATCGCCTTCTGCACGTCGGGGTCGCTGCGTATTTGTCGTTTGTCCTCGGTGCTGAGGTCGCGGCCGTTGCCGCCGACGGACGACTCGTCGCCCTGCCCAGTCGAGACGTACTCGCACCGCACGCGGCGGCCGGTAAGCTCGCTGAACACCGAGTCGATCCTGCCGGCCAGCGTGCCGGCGCATTGGCGGCGGTGCGGCTCGTCGGGCTTGTCGAAGCCCAGCGTTATCGACCCATCCTTGACCGACAGCACCTTGGCGGGACGCAGCGCCCCGGCGATGCGGGTCTGACCGTGCTCTTCGATGCGTTGGAGCACCACAGGCCAGTTCCGCGAAAGCCACTGTCCGTCACAGGGCAGTCTGGGGGCGTTTTCCTCGCCGGTGGCACCGATTTTCAGCGGCCGCTTACCCGCGACGGGCGGTGCGGGCTTTTTTTTTTCGCCGCCGCCGGGGGAAACCGAACCGCCTGCCAGCTCTTCCAGACGCTGCAGCAGACTGTCGGCATCTACGAACTTCTCCGCTTCGGCCAGACGAACGACGGCCGCCTCCACCAGCGCCCTCGCCACGCTCGAGCCGCGCAGGCGTCGCGATACCGACTGCGTTATGCCCACCGCCTGCACCAGCGCGGGCACCGAGTATTTCTTCGCCAGAGAGGCCAGTTCGGTTCGCAGCGCGTCGGGCAGCTCTATCAGTTCGCTGTCCGGCCCGCAGGTGGCGCAGAGCATCATGTTCCGGAAGCAGTCGCACATCGCCGTGGCGGCCGAGTCCAGCGTCACCCCGCCGGCAAGCACGCCGTCCAGCTCAGTCAACGCGGCCGCCGAGTCGCCGGCGGCTATCGCGCCTACAAGCTTGAGCATCCGCTCATCCGGCGGCGTGCCGAGAAGAGCCACCACATCGGCGTCCGTGACGGGACCCTCGCTGGCGGATATGAGCTGGTCCAGCAGACTCAGTGCGTCCCGCATGGACCCGCCGGCCGAGCGGGCGACACGGAACAGTGCGTCGTCGTCCACATCGACGGACTCGGCCTTGCATATCTCCTTCAGGTGGTCGCGTATCAGCGGCGTCGGGATGTCGCGGAAGTCGAACCGCTGGCATCGCGAGAGGATGGTCGCCGGAACCCGTTCCGGATCGGTGGTCGCAAAGATGAACTTCACGTGCTCCGGCGGCTCCTCGAGGGTCTTCAACAGTGCGTTGAAGGCCTCGGTGGTGAGCATGTGGACTTCGTCGATGTAGTAGATTTTGTAGCGCGACCGGGCCGGGCGGTACACGGCGTTGGCCCGCAGCTCGCGTATCTGCTCGATGCCGCGGTTGCTGGCACCATCGATCTCCACGACGTCCACGTCGTCGCCGCGGGCGATTGCGGTGCAGGCCTCGCAGGTGTTGCACGGCTGGGGGGTCGGCTCGTCGGCGGACAGGCAGTTCAGGGCCTTGGCGAGTATGCGGGCCATGGTGGTCTTGCCGACGCCGCGCGTACCGGTGAAGAGGTAGGCGTGGGCCACACGGCCGCTTTTGACGGCGTTGACCAGCGTCCGGGCGATGGGCTCCTGTCCCACCACGTCGCCAAAACCGGCGCTGCGGTATTTGCGGGCAAGTACAAGATAACCGGCCATCTGTGCTCCTGTCGGCTGGTGTTGCGGCGTTCAGTCATTGAACAACACGACCGCCGGCGAATCAATCCGCAATTCGTCCGCCCCCAAGCCCCGAGACCGCGCCGTCGCCACGTTCGCTGAAAAGAAGCAGGGATGCAGGGGATGCCTGATGTTGAAAACAGTTCAGGCGTCACGGCCGTTTCGGTTTTCGAGCTTCGGGTTTCGCGTGTGCTTCGGATTTCGTGCTTCGGGTTTCGGATTTGTTTCGGGCTTCGTGCTTCGAATTTCGGATTTGTTTCGGGCTTCGAGCTTCGGATTTCGGATTTCCCCACCGTGAGCGCATAAAAAAGCCGTGCGCTTCGCTTCGAGCTCCGGCGCCAGGGCCTGTATCACAGGACGGCTCCGACCAGGTAGCCCTCCGGCACACGCCGGGACACGCTTATGGCTGCTTCCTTCCGGACCTGACCAGGTTCACGGTCCAACGTTGCAGAGGACCCAGCCATCAACGCCGTCTGCGATACTGGTTTTCCTGCCGCCGGCCACCCTCGGCGAAGCATTCGGCCCCGCTGTAGCGGTTTGCGGGTCGTCCCCGAAGGGAGTCAGGGCACCGCTAACGCCCCGCCTAGCACGGCAGGCCCCATCATACGCCACAGCCCGCCCCGCCACAAGAGAGGCGGTGGTGACAGGCAAGAGGCAACACACAAAAGGCAGCAGGCGGCGGGAGAGCCGGTTGGCAAAAACGGCTCCGGCACTGCGAAAAAAGCGGACACCGGCCAAACTTTTGTACGATTCACCCGCCCTGAGAAGAACCTGCACGCCATTTTGCGCCAAGGGCTTGCAGAGCGACTGCGGACTATCGCCCGCCGGAGCTGAACGGCAGCGGGCGGGTGCACTTGATAACCGCATCAAGTGTGCATAGGAATAAGTTTATACGAGGCATTAACCGTCGGCACGCGCCGAACGGGAGGTCCGGAACAACGGCGGCACGGGTTATTCAGCTCGCTCGCACATCCAGACTGATTCAGTTCTCCTCGCTCGTCCTGATTTGTGCCGACAGGCAAAACCCGCGTAGTGGTGACGGCCGCGTCCTGACGTGACCCGCTAGCGGCATCTGCTCGCCGGCCAGCCACATCAGACCGGCTCAGACACCCCCGAGAAGTCCGGACTATCGCGCGGCTTGCGCGTTGACATATACCAAAGGGCCTCACAAGAAAGCACATTCCGCCGTGGCCGGCGTCAGCGGTGCGCACACGGCGGCAAAAAGGAGCGAACAGATGAAAACCTTCATTGCTGCGGTTGCGTCGGTCTGTCTGCTGGCACTGCTGACGGCACCGGCCCAGGCAGAGCCGACGGAGGACCTGTTCTGGGCCGAGCTGGGCGGCGGCCCGGACAACTGGAACGTACTGATGGGTGGAGGCGGCTCAGGATTCGCGACGGCGACGGAGGGACCGTGGTTCCTCTACGAGGACGTCGCCGGTACGGGCCTGGGACAGACCGACCCCTGGGGCAACACGAACCCCGTGCCCGGCTGGTGGAACCAGTGGTATTACGACGACCCGCCGGATCCTGAACGATGGAAAGAGGTCAGGATCAACTTCCAGTATGGCCTGACGGACCCGAAGATGGACGGGTATTCCAGCATCATCATCAACTTCACAACACTGGATCGTCCCGCAACCGGCCCGGACGGCCAGCCGCCACTGCCCGGCGAGGACAGATACATCGGCCGGGTGCAGGTCGCAGAAGTATGCCTTACTGAGGGAAACCAGGCGATACAGACCTTCGAGGGCCTCTATGACCTGCGTCAGTACGACATCGACTTCAACCCGGAGTGGGTCTCTATCGACATCGTGGGCTACAACATGCTGTTCTCAGCCCCCGACCTGCCCGGCTCGTTCTTCCACGAATGCGTGCCGGAGCCGACTACCATGGCGATACTCGCCCTTGCAGGCCTGGCCGTGCTGATGCGCAGGAAGCGAACGTAGAGACAAAAGGTCACGTTCAGGGAGCGGACGGGCAAGAACCCCGCCCGCTCTTTTTCTGCGCGGCCTGCGGGCAGTCGGTTTTCCCGGCGCTGCCTCCCGTGGGGCCTCCGCCCATAATCATGTTGCTGCGGCGTTGCATGTTCCCTCCGGTAATGCTATCGGGTATAGGTGGAGCGCCGGGCGCATGGCAGTCTCGTATGCCCGTCGGCCGAACCATAGAAGGAGAACGCGACATGGTCGTGGTGATGAAGTCGGACGCGAGCGAGCAGCAGATACAGGCCGTCATCGACAAGATTCGTGATTGCGGCATGGACGCCCACGTCTCCAAGGGCACCGAGCGGACCATCATCGGTCTGGTCGGCGACGAGCGACAGGTGGACTTCGACTCCATAGCCGCGCTGGCGGGTGTGGAGCGGGCCATGCCCATCCTGCGGCCTTACAAGTACGTCAGCCGCAACGTCCACCCCCAGACCATCGTCAGTGAAGTCGGCGGCGTGAGCATAGGAAAGGACCTGGTATTCATGGCCGGTCCGTGCTCGGTGGAGGACGAGGACACCACTCTGCGCATAGCCGAAGCGGTCAAAAAGGCCGGCGCCCAGATATTCCGCGGCGGTGCGTACAAGCCGCGGACGTCGCCGTGGTCTTTCCAGGGGCTGCGCGAGGAAGGGCTGAAGATCCTGTCCAGGGTCCGCAGCGAGACGGGCCTGCCGATTGTCACCGAGATCATGGATGCCGCGGACATCGAGATCGTCGGCGAGCACGCCGACATCTACCAGGTCGGCATGCGAAACATGCGCAACTATACGCTGCTCAACGAGCTGGGCAACACCAGCAAGCCCGTCCTGCTGAAGCGCGGCGACTCCGCCACGCTGGAGGAATGGCTGGCGGCGGCCGACTACATCTTCCGCAACGGCAACCACGACGTAATCCTCTGCGAGCGGGGCATCCGCACGTTCGAGAACTACACGCGGAACACGCTCGACCTAAGCGCGGTGCCCGCGGCCAGGTCGGAAGCGTGTCTACCGGTTTTCGCCGACCCCAGCCACGGCACCGGCCGGGCCGACCTGATCGAGCCGATGAGCCGCGCCGCCGTCGCCGCCGGCGCGGACGGGCTGATGCTCGAGGTCCACGTCCAGCCGGAGAAGGCGTGGTCCGACGGTAAAGAGACCATCACTCCCGACGATCTCAAGCGGATCATCGACGCCTGCCGGCGCATCCGCGAGCTACAGGACTGAACGTCGGAAAGGCGTCATAAAGAGCTCCAGGACCACAAGGGCCACCAAGGCCGGGCGTGTTTCAGTTCCAACACGCTCCGCCCTGGTGGCCTTGGTAATTGCGATGAGAACGCCTATCAATCGGCGTCTGTAAAGACGACCTTCTCGCCGTCGAAGCGGACCTCTCTGCCGCCGACGGTGACGGTGGTATCGAGTCCTTCGCCGCTGACGCCGACCTCCGGCGGATCGCCCCGCTGCACCGTGATTACCGCGAAGAAGTTGTCTGCGCCGGTGGCGAACACTCCGGGCACGGGTCGCGCCAGCTCCTTGCCGGCCTGGCTGCCTGCCTTGCCGGTCATGGTCTCGCGACGGACCTCGGCAAAGACCCTCACGTCCTCGGAGCCGACAAACGTGCCCCGCAGCGTGGCGCCGTCGGGTTTGCGGACGGTGAAGGTGTTGCCGTCAACCGTCGTGCGTGCGACGTCCTCCGCGGGAAGCTGCCAGGTCCAGAGCTTCTGTCCGCCGCCGTCGATTTTGTCCACGATGACCATCAGACACGGCGCGCCCGAAGCGCCGCTGTAGTCCACGCCGATGGACCGCATGCCGGTGATGCCCGAATCGGCGAAGGCCTCCGAATAACGCATCCGCCCGTAGGACGAGTATCGCCGCGGACCGTCCTCTGCACTGGTTGCGTACACATCGTTGAGGTCGATGCTCACAACGCCCGAGCCGTCCTCGTGCATTTCCACATGCGTTGCCCGCCCGCAGGCGTTGCCGATGATCTCCGGGTTCTCCGGAAGCTGAACCACGTTCTCCTCGAATCTGGCGCGGTTCCGGTCGGTCGGGCCGACCGCCCAGCGGTGACCCAAACCAGCCAGACGGAACGTGCCGGCGTTGCCGGAATTCCAGCCGTGAATGGGGGCGGCCTTGAGCCAGACCTGGGCGACGAAATCGTCGCCGCCTTCCCAGCCGTCGCGGAAGACGTAGTGCCCGAAATCCGGCGCATCCCAGGTCAGCGGCATGACCTCGGCCGGCGGCTGTGAATCCATATCCACCGGGTAGTTCAGGAAGGCGTATAGCGGACTATGTCCCGCGAGTCTTTCGGCCTCCGCGGTGGCATCGCCGGCGACGTGACGCTTCCATGCCCACAGCACTGCCGGCTTGTATCTCTCCGGCACGATGGGGAAAAGCGGAGCGAAGAAATCCGCATCAAGCTGCGGCCTGGTGTTTGTCTGCTGCGCCCACGGCTCGCCGTCCTGAGGATAGATGAACGACATCATTGCCGCCGGCAAAAAGTGCGTGGCGTCGTCATACGGCGATACGTCGCGGCAGAACATGGTGCGGTAAGCCGGGGCGTATTTGGTGGCCGCCGACGCGGCTATATTGCCGTAGTGCGTCAGTTCGCCCTGCCAGCCGCGTGTGCCCATGGCGTCGCGGTAGTAGCGGTACATCATCTGCCGGCCGGCCTCGAAGAGCTGCACCAAATCCTGGTCCTGACCGCCGGACTGCTCCCATCGCTCGTAATTGAATCGCCAGTCGGCCAGGTCTTCCTGGTACTCGCTCTTGCGCAGCTCGACGAGCCGCCGGGCACGCTGCTCATCCACTTCGACAAGCCGCGGCCGCATGAAATGCCGCCCCCAGGCGTTCATCCACTCCAGCGGCACGTCGAGCATGACGGGGTACAGACCCTCATCCGCCAGGTACACCGTATCGCCGTCGCCGACACGCACGCCGTTGATATACATCGCCGCGGCGCCCAGGGATGTCGGCACGGTGACCCAACGGGGCCGGTCGTTGCGGATCACGGTGAAAAAGAAGTTCCTGCACCACATCTGCCGTTCGGCTGCATGCGTAACGTCAAGGTGCAGCTCGCCGCCCATTTCCCAGTAGCCCTTGTCCTTTTCATGGGAGACGGGACGGAAAGTGTGCGTCTCTTCGCCATAGGTAACTTCCGTGCCGACTTCCGGCCGGGCGTCGTCCATCCCGCCTATGTCCGCCAGCGGGTCGTCATCGTCCGGAGTGAAGTCGCCGTAGCCGTCCAGGCGCATGCCGACCGAGCGTATGCCGGCCAGTGCGCCTTCGGTCTTGCCGGACCGCAGGCCATAGACGTATATCCAGTCGTCGGGCATCTCGTCGCTCTGGAAATCGATTACCGGCACGTCCCGGCCCGGGGTGTAGTCGCGGTCGGGCTCGATATGAACGCCGGCGTTCGGCTCGATTGGCTCTTTGGGCGGCGGTCCCTGCTCGCCCCAGACGGCCAGTCCGGCGAACCCCACACCGGTGTAAATCGGCGCCGACCAGTTACTGAGAATGTTCCAGTTTATGCCGCCACCGAGCGTGTTCTGGGAGTAGAACACCTTGTAGGTGGCCCAGACGAAATAGTCCTCGACCTTGCGCTTGTAGCTCTCCGGCCAGGCGTCGTAGCAGAAGTCATAGGCAATCGCCACCTGTTGCATCCTGGCGCCGAGATTGTTGCCGAACTGGTCGGATATGGCGCCGGGCGCCATGAGCTTCTCCACCCCTTCGATACACCTTTCGGCCAGCTCCTCATCGCCGGTCAGGGCGTACTTGAAGGCCAGTCCGACCACACCGTCGCCGATATGCCGCATGGCCGCCTCGCCGAAGGGCGTATCCATCCTCCGGCGGTAGTGCTCCAGCTCGTCTCTGCGCATGAGTATGCGGGGATGCTCGCCGGGCTGTGCCGGCTCGCCGTCGCGAACCATCGGCCGCGGCGGCAGGACCTTGCCCTCGGCCTGTCCGCCGACCTCGATGCCTCGGAGCGTCCCGGTGTACGTACCGGTCAGCTTGCCGTCCTCGCCGCGGGTTAGTGAGATGTCGTAGCTTCCCCGCCCGGCCGAGCCCCAACCCCATGAATCGCGCCGGATGTCCATGGCGATGGAAAGGTTGATTTCGTCGTCGGTTATCTCGGCTTCCAGCACCCGGCCGGGATGCATCGCGATGCTGAAATCTCTCGCCACACCCCAGATGCGATGAAATGTGCCGTCCTGCCGTTGTCGCACATCGAGCAGAAGCGTGGCTCCGTGTGAGGGCCTCTGTTCGCCTTTGAACGCGGCGTCGTAAAGGGCAATCTGCATTTCGGTCTCCCCGGCCGCTCCGCAGCCCGTAGAGGCCACGTGCACCACCGCACACAACAGGATCATACCGAGTGTCCAGTTCTTCATGGTTGTCACCTTTCTGCCAGGCAAAGATGTGTAACGTGCTACAGCTTTAAAACACGCGGAAGCTGTTGGGTTCGGTCCGATTTCTCCAACAGCCCGCGGCAGCGGCGCCTTGCCGACGGCCTACCAATCCTGCATAGTGTCTCAAGCCAATGTGAACTGACTGATACCGGAGGACAAAGCAATGCAACCAGTATCCTGGGGTACGATCGGCTGCGGCGACGTATGCGAGAAGAAAAGCGGACCGGCCCTTAAGGGCGTGCCCGGCAGCCGCCTGGTGGCCGTGATGCGAAGGACACGCAAGCTCGCCGAGGACTTCGCATTGCGTCACAGCGTGCCGAAATTCTACGACAACGTCGAAGAACTGCTCGCCGACGAGGAAATCGACGCGGTTTACGTAGCCACGCCCAACAACACCCACCTCGAACCGGTGCTCGCGGCGGCCGAGGCAGGCAAGCACGTGCTCTGCGAAAAGCCGATGGCCCGCAACGCCGACGCCTGCCGTCGGATGATAGACACTTGCAGGGAAAAAGGGGTCTCACTGGCGGTGGCTTATTACCGTCGCTGCTACCCCACCATGATGCGGACCAAAGAGATCATCGACGCCGGCGAGATAGGCCCGGTGCGGGAAATCCGCATGAACGACGAGTTCCCCCTCAGCCACCGGCTGGACCTGGTGCACTACCTTTGCGGCGACGCGGCCGCCGTCTGGAAACGCATCGAGAAACTTCCGCCCGGCAGTCACGCCGAAGAAGGCGAGGTGCTGCACGTAACCACCATCAGCGGCGCCGAGGCCATCATGAACGTCGGG
Source organism: Phycisphaerae bacterium (assembly GCA_049975485.1). Lineage (GTDB taxonomy): Bacteria > Planctomycetota > Phycisphaerae > SM23-33 > SM23-33 > PUND01. The sequence goes on from JBNGDC010000002.1 coordinate 108,320, forward strand.
TGGGAGGAGAAGAACGCCCCGGAGACCGTGGATGTGGTCGGCGAGTCCGGCGAGATCCATGTGACTGACCTGAAGCAAGGCACGATGCAGGTCATCCGCAACGGCCAGCAGCAGGAGGAAAGCCCCGGTCCGCTGCCCGCGACGCACTGGGGACTGGTGGAGAACTTCGTCGCACACCTGACCGACGGCGAGCCGCTGGCCTGCGACGGCGTTGAGGGGCGCAAGAGCACCGTAATACTCGATATCGTCAACGAGCTGACACCGGAAGATCCGCAGGTGCCGGTGGACTATTCCTGAGCGTGCCGGATAAAGCCCGGCCTCACGCGCAGGTCAAACCCACCGGCCCCGCGACGTCCTCCTGCCGTCTCATCGCCGCCGGTTCTCAGGAGACCTTAAGCTCCCGGCTGGACTGCCAAAGCCCGTGAATGTTGCAGTAGGCCATTGCCAGCAGTGTGCCCGGCTGTGAGGTCTTCATGGAGGCAGTTACCGTGTGGTTGGTATAGACCGGACCTTCGTTCGGGCCCTTGGCGGATTCGCCGTGCGCGTCGAACTCGAACCGCCCCACCTGGTAGGGAAACTTCGCACCTTCGGGGTGGAAGTACAACGAAATCCACCGGATGTGGTGCTCGGTGGTGTTGGGATGGGCGACTTCCTTGCCCAGCGTCACCGTAACGTCGAAGAACTCATCCGCCTTCACCTGATCGTCACACTCGATGACGGGTACGTGCTTCTCGCTTTTGAAGTCCGCCGTCTGAAGCATCTCGCCCAACTGCTCTGCCATTTGTCCTCTCTCCTTTGCTGATAACCAACTTACGCCTCTGCCCGAGACCCTCCCGGACGTTTCACGATTATTCTAGGCCGCTTATTCACGAAGAAAGGGCTTCTTCGTGAACAAGCCGCCGGTCGGGCTTCGACTGCGGGTCTTCGGCCCTGCGCTGGGGGCTGGTCCTGAGCGAGGCGCGAAGCGCCGAGTCGAAGCCGTCAGGAAAGCAGACGCTTTCCTGACGGCACATTGTGAGCGAAACGAATAATGTGGGCCAGGCGCCCGCCCTGCAGGTCGCCGCTTTGGTCTGGAGCGAACGTAACCCCAACCGGCTCCGGCGCCGTTTGTCGCGTATAGTGGAATGCGGCCGCGGGACTGGACACCGGCGGTCCGCGAACGCCCTGGGAGGGTTAAAACAAGCATGAGCGTGAAAGCCCAGAAAATCCTGCTTGCGGCGACGATTCCGGCTGTCGTGCTGTGCGGAGCGGCTTCGGCCCAGGAGTCTGACGCACTCCTGCGGGCCGAGGCGGCCATGCTGCGGAGCACATTGCAGCGGCGGGACGAACAGATAGAGCAACTCGAGGCGAAGGTCGCCGAGCTTCAGCAGCGGATTGCCGAGCTTCAGCGACAACTGGAGCTTATCAGGAGCGGCCGGGAAGTCCCTACGGCTTCGGATGCCGAAGAGGACGAGTGCGACCCGGCACAGGCCGACGCCGGCAGAGAGGACCGCCAAGAAGCTTCAGCGGATGTGGTATCGGCCACGCAGCCGGCGGAAGCCGATTACTACGGCCTGTCGCGGCTGCTGCGGGCGATTCCCGAGTCCCGGATGCCCGGTTCCGAGCCCACGGAAGAGGACAGGAAGGAATTCACCCGCTGGGCACAACAGACCTTCGGCGGCAAGGTGCTGTACGCGGTATTTCAGCTCAGCGAAGCGCAGCGGCTCGACAACGGCCGCTGGGTACTGCGTGGCAGTCCGCCAAAGTCCGCCCGGCAAGGCCGACGCGGCTTCTTCGTGACCGTCGTGGCCGAGGTTTCCGACGAACAATACTCGGCCCATGAGCTTGGCGAGGGCGACCGCGTCAAAATAATCGGCATCATGCCGGCGGAGACGCCCGTCAGGCCGATCAATGCAAACATAAGCGACGTTCGCGAGGACATGGTATACGGCAGGGTCGTATCCCGCAGGACCGTAGAGGTGGAAATCAATGGCTGGTCGGAGGATTATGCCGCTGTGCTCGTCCGCCTTCAGCACGGCCGTCTGCTGGAGTGACCGCCGGCGCAAGCAAACGCCCGGCCTCTGGAACCGGGCGATAGTGGCAAAACTGGGGAACTAGGATTCGAACCTAGACTAACTGGTCCAGAGCCAGTCGTGCTACCGTTACACCATTCCCCAGTCTCCTTTCTGCTTTTTTCAGTATACCGGGCATTGCTGCCGCGGCGGTACGTTGATGATATGGATTGACCGGGCGAAGTCAAGGCGCTTCGAGCGTCGGAAGACGGATGGGGCAACCATGCAGAGATTCCACGATGCGGCGCGGCGAACGTCGCACTACAGGCCGGCGAACCGACCCAACTGCGGGCCCGACGGTCTCAGGCGGCGGCCACCACCTGCTCATCGCTCTGCCGGTAGGCCTCGGCGGCGGCGTTGTCGAACTCCATGCCGACGCGGTAGCCGTCGTCCGTCTGGCGGCAGCGGACCACGGTGGCATAGAGATTTCGCTTCCCGCCGGCCGACTGCACCGGAATCCCCAGCACGATGCGTTGCCCGGGATAGAACGCTCGCGGCGAGGTCGCACCGATGCCGCTCTTGGAGATGTCCTTCATGTGAAGCTGCTCCACGACCTCTCCGCAATCCGGGTCCAGCCGGATGCCGCGGAGTCGCATCTCCAGCTTTGTGCGCGGGTGCCGTCTGCGCTCCAGTGGAATGCTCTTCAACTGCGTCATAAGGCACACTCCTCAGCGGGAGTAGAAACCTCCCGACCGGAATGCAAATCGACCTGAGACGGAAGCTCCTTAAGTAACGCGCGTTTTTTTGTTACCGCCGACAGAAGGCCTTACAATAACTTCAATGACACACAACGACCCATCCAGCCCCCAGGTCGTGCTCGTCGGCGCCGGTCCGGGAACGGCCGATCTGGTTACACTCGCCGGCGCTGGGTGGATAAGCCAAGCGGATTGTGTGGTTTATGACCGTCTTGTGGACCCCGCAATGCTGGAGATGGCGCCGCCGTCCGCCGAGCGGGTTTACGTCGGCAAGGCCCCGCGTGCCGGCAGTTTCAACCAGGACGACATAAACGACCTGCTCATCGCCAGGGCACGCGAGGGCAAGCTGGTCGTGCGGCTCAAGGGCGGCGATCCGCTCATCTTCGGTCGCGGGGGCGAGGAGGCCCGCGCTCTGGCCGAGGCGGGCATAGCGTTTAGAATCATCCCGGGCGTAACGGCCGCCTCGGCGGCCGCGGCCTTCGCAGGCATACCACTGACAGAGCGGGGGCTTTCCTCCTCGGTAGCCCTGGCGACCGGCCACGAGGACCCGGACAAGGATGAATCGAGTCTGGATTTCACGGCATTGGCCGGTGCGGAAACGGTCGTGTTCTACATGTCCGTCGGCAAGCTGGCGTCCGTTGTGGAGCGTCTGGTTGAGGCCGGCAAGGACCCCGAAACCCCCGCCGCTGTGGTCCAGCGCGCCGCCACCGCATCACAGCGAACCGTTACCGGCACACTGGCCTCCCTGCCGGAGCAGGCCGGGCAGGCGGGTATCAAGCCGCCGGCCGTCGTTATCATCGGGCCAACCGTCGCCCTGCGCGAGAGAATCGCCTGGCTGGAGAAGCTGCCGCTGTTCGGCAAAACCGTGCTCGTCACCCGTCCCCGACACCAGGTACACGAACTGCGCCGGATGCTCACCGATGCCGGCGCATCGGTGCTGCTTGCCCCGGCCGTTGAGGTCCACCCGCCTCGCAACCCGGCGCCTCTGGATTCGGCTTTGAGGCGGCTGGGCGAGTTTGACTGGGTGGTCCTGACCAGCGTCAACGGTGTGGAGCAGGTCTTCGCCCGACTGGAAGCGGCCGGTATGGACGCCCGAGCATTTGCCGGCGTTCGCATAGCGGCCATCGGCTCCGCCACCGCCGAGGCGCTCCGCGCCCACGGACTGACAGCCGACCTGCTGCCGGAGTCGTACACGACCGCCTCGCTGGCGGAAGCGATGACGCAGACGCAGGATATGAAGTCAAGGCGCGTGCTGCTGGCGCGGTCCGAGCAGGCGGGCGACGAGCCGGCCGTCTCGCTCGCCGACGCCGGCGCGGTGCTGGAAGAGGTAGCGGCCTATCGCACGTGCCCGTCCGACGCGCTCCGCCCCGACGTCGCAGAAGCGCTCCGCAAGGGCAGGTGCGACTGGATTACTTTCACGTCCGCCTCCACGGTGGACGGTCTCTGGACGGTGGCGTCGGCCGCGGGTGTGCGGGAGGCGGTGAAACACGCCCGGCTCGCCGCCATCGGTCCGGTTACAGCCGACGCAATGCGCAGACGGGGGCTGGAACCCACCGCCGTCGCGGCCGAACACACCGCCGGGGGCCTCGTTCGCGCCATTATTGCGGCCGAGAGTGGTCGTTGAATCCCCGCGCCCGCGGCGGTAGCATATCCGGCCCTTTTTCCAACCTGCTCGGAGGCAAGCAAGACATGGGCATGACGATTACCCAGAAGATACTCGCCCGCCACGCCGGACGAGACGCGGTGGCGGACGGTGAAAACGTGTGGGTGGACGTTGACGTCCTGATGACCAACGACGTCATCGCCCCGCAGATGATAGGCGTCTTCGAGTCCCAGTTGGGTCGCGACGCACCGGTCTGGGACGCGGATAAGGTCGTCTTCATCCCCGACCACTACATATTCACCGCCGATGAGCACGCCCACCGCAACGTCGAGACGATGCGGGACTTCGTCAAGCGCAAGGGCATCCGGCACTTCTACGACGCGGACTTCCTGCCGGACGGCTTCAAGGGCTATACCCCCTGCTACGAGAACCCGCTGGAGACGCAGTACATGGGCGTCTGCCACCTTACGCTTCCTCAGAAGGGCCACACCCGCCCCGGCGAGCTGCTGCTGGGCACCGACAGCCATACCTGCACGCACGGCGCGTTCGGCGAGTTCTCCAGCGGCATCGGCAGCACGGACGGGGCGTTCGTACTCGCGACCGGCAAGCTCTGGCTGAAGGTTCCGCCTTCGATGCTGTTTGTTTTCAACGGCGAGCTGCCGCCGTATCTGATGGGCAAGGACCTGATACTGCACGTCATCGGCGAGACGGGCACCGACGGCGCGACCTACCGCGCGATGGAGTTCGCCGGCGATACCATTGCCTCCCTGAACATGGACGAGCGGATGACCATCTGCAACATGGCCATCGAGGCCGGCGGCAAGAACGGCATTATAGCGGCCGACGAGGTCACGGAGCGTTTCGTCCGCGAGCGGACCGACAAACCGTTTGTGAAGGTCGCCTCGGACTCCGACGCCCAGTATGCCAAGACGATGGAGTTCGACACCGGCGCCATCGAGCCGACGGTCGCCTGTCCGCATTCACCGGGCAACCGGGCGACCGCCCGCGAAGTGAGCGACGTGAAGATCGACCGCTCCTACGTCGGATCCTGCACGGGCGGCAAGACCACCGACTTCGTGGCCGCCGCCATGATCCTCAAGGACAAGCAAGTCCGCGTGGATACCTTCATCGTGCCGGCGACTACGGAGATAGACGCCGACCTCGACCGAGTGAGGGTCGGCGACGGCACGCTGCGGGAGATATTCACCGCCGCCGGCTGCAAGGTAGGACCGGCCAGTTGCGCCGCCTGCCTGGGCGGACCGGAGGATACCTTCGGGCGGGCAAACGAACCGTTGACGGTCGTCTCTACGACCAACCGCAACTTCCCCGGCCGCATGGGGCATCCCGATGCCCGCATCTATCTGGCAAGCCCGCTTACGGCGGCCGCCAGCGCGGTTACGGGGCACATAACCGACCCGCGGGAGCTTATGGACTTCGACACGCCCGTCGGCACGGCCCGCTGAAGCAGCGGCTGGTTGTGAGGGCGACGGGAGTTTGGTAGCTTTCGGTTTTGGCCCGGTAGAACCGGGAATAATCAGGAGACTTCGCCGTGCATGAGCAGCTTACGTACGCACTGATAACACCCTACAGTCTGTACAAGAGCCGTACCGGCGGCATCATCGGGCGCCTGCTGGGCACCAGTCGTCTGGAACTGGTGGCCTCGCGAATGTTCGTCTTCAGCGACGAATTCATCGACCGTTACAAGGAGATCATGGTACCTCCGGACGCCGAGCCGACCATCGCCGAGGCCTGGCAGAGGTACATCGACGAGTCCCTCCGCAGGAACAACCCCTGGGGCTTCCTGCCCCGCTGCATGCTGCTTCTGTTCAGAGGCCCGGACGCCGTGCGGCATCTGAAGGACGACGTAATCGGAGGATTCACCGAGACGCCCGTGGGCGACACGGTCCGCGGCACCTACGGCGATTTCATTCGCGACACCGACGGAAACGTGCGCTATTTCGAGCCGGCCGTCATCACCTGCCCCAAGCCCGAGCTGCACCAGCAGCACCTTGAGCTGTTCGCGGAATACTCCGTCAGCGACGGCGGTGTGCTGGAGGGCATGATCGAATACGGCCAGCCGAACGTGCAGACCTCACTGGTGATGCTGAAGCCGGACAACTTTGAGCGTCGCAGCCGTCGCCCCGGCAACATCATCGATGCGTTCAGCTTGACGGGGCTGCGGATAGTGGCCTCCAAGCTGTTCAACATGACCGTCGCCCAGGGTGAGGAGTTCTACGCACCACTGCGGGATATGTTCGTGGACCGGCTGAAGGGCAAGCTTACGCAGGAAATCTACCAGCGGCTGCACACGGCGTTTTCCTTCCCCTTCAGCATGGCCGATGCCGAAAAGGTGGCCGATCTGCTCGCCGACCGCAACGCTCGCACCGAGTACAACCGCATCGTCGAGTACATGACCGGCGTGAATCCCGACGAGCTTGCCGATGAGGAAGAGAAGAAAACCGCCAGCCGCACCAAGTGCCTGGCCCTGTTATATGAAGGCCCCGACGCCATAGACAAGATCCGCACCGTGCTCGGCAGCACCGACCCCACCAAGGCCGAGCCGGGAACCGTGCGAAGCGACTTCGGCCGCGACCTGATGCGCAACGGCGCTCACGCCTCGGATTCACCGCAGAGCGCCGAGCGAGAAAGACGCATCATCGGACTCGGCCGCAGCGAGACCGAGACTTGCGACGTAGCCGAGATCATACGCGACTACCTTCGCAATCGTCAGGGGCAGTAACGGTGGCGGAACCGAAGATACACTGCATCCCGCTTGGCTCGCTGGAGACCAACGCGTACGTCGTCTTCGCCGAAGACGACTGCGCCGTCGTGGACGTGGGCACGCGGCCGCAGCCCCTGCTGGACTACCTCCGCGAGAACAACCTTCAACCCCGCCAGGTACTTCTCACGCACGGACACGGCGATCACGTAGCCGGAATACCGGCGCTGAGGGAGGCCTTCGAAGGTGTGCGTGTGCTCTGCCCCGCCGGTGACGCGCATATGATGACCGACCCGTGGGCGAACCTCTCGGCCCGGTTCGGCTGGGCCCTGGACGCCGGCGCTGAGGCCGATGAGCTTGTCAGGCCCGGCATGGAGCTACGCTTTGCCGGGGCAGGCTGGAAGGTCCTGGACACCTCCGGACATTCCCCCGGAGGGGTAAGCTACTACTGCGAGTCGGCCGGTGTGGTCATCTGCGGCGACGCCCTGTTTGCCGGCAGCGTCGGCCGCACCGACGTGCCCGGAGCCGACACCGCCACGCTGCTGCACAACATCCAGGAGCAGCTGCTGACGCTGCCTGACGATACGCGGGTGTTGCCGGGGCACGGACCGGAGACAACCATCGGCGCCGAGCGGGCGAAAAACCCGTTTCTGCAGCAACCGCGGAAGGACTGACTGCGTTGACAGCGCAGGGACCGCGAGCGTATCATGAATTGTTGTGGCCGGTAGCGGCGGCGGCATTTCACGCGACTGTTCAACCCGTATCGACGGCTTGCTTTGCCTTGCGGATGCGCCCGGTGTATTGTCACACGACGACGACCCCGGCCGCACTGCTAAGAGTCCCAAATGCCAAGTATTCAGGTCATTGAAGGCCCGGATAAGGGTCGCTCCTTTGATTTGTCCGAGGACGAAGGTCTTATCGGACGCCGCAACGGCGTAGTGCCGCTGAGCGATACTACCGTTTCGCGACGTCACGCGAAGCTCATGCGCCAGAACGGGCGATGGCTGCTGGAGGACCTCGGCTCGGCAAACGGGACGTTTCTCAACGGCACGCGATTGGTCAGGCAGATGCCGGTCCACGGGGGCGACCAGATACGCTGCGGCACCACGCTGCTGATATTCGGCGGCGAGCTTAGCGACAATATCCAGGCACAGGTTGACCTCGAGAGCGACCAGCTGGACGCGGCCGTCGTAGCCACCGTTCCGAGCAACGAGGACTCGGTAATCATACCCACCCCCGAAGCCGGCCGGCAGGCGATTGGCAACCTCCGGATACTCTATGACCTGATCGCCGAGACCGGGTCCATCTTCAACGTGGACGTGCTGCTGGGGCGGATAATGGAGAAGGTCTTCGGGGTAGTCCAGGCCGACAGGGGTTTCATCCTTCTGACCGGCGAGGACGGCAAGCTGCAGCTCAAGGCCTCCCGCATAGCCGGTCAGCCCGCAGACGGCGAGAAACTGCCCATAAGCCATACCATTATCAACGAGGTCATGCGCAATCAGGTCGGCGTGCTAAGCTCCAACGCCATGACCGACCGCCGTTTCACCAGCGGAAAGAGCGTCCACGACCTGGGTATCCGCTCGGCGATGTGCGTCCCCATCAAAGGCCGCGAGGGGATACTCGGCGTCATACACGTGGACTGTAACGTTTCGGAGCACACCTACTCCACCGAGCAGCTCCGCCTGCTGACGGCTATCGGGTATCACACCGGCCTGGCCGTGGAAAACGCCCGGCTGTACGAGCAGGCGTTGCAGTCGGAGCGGATGGCCGCCGTCGGAGAGACGGTCAGCCACCTGTCGCATCACATCAAGAACATACTGCAGGCACTGGGGGCGGGGACCGATCTGGTCGAGGCCGCCATCAACAAGGGCAAGCTGGACAAGGCACGCGACGCCTGGCCCATCGTGCAGCGGAACCTGGGGCGGATAAACGACCTCATCCTGAACATGCTCGCGTTCTCCAAGGACCGCGAGCCGCAGCGGGAGCAGATAGACGTAAACGACGTGGTCAACGAGTGCATGGAGCTGATCTCACCCTATGCCGACGAACGCGGCGTCGCCGTGCTCAGCAACCTGGACGACCTGCCGGCGGTATCCGCCGACAGCGCGGGACTTCAGCAGGCGATTTTGAACCTGCTGAGCAACGCCCTGGACGCGGTGGCCGATGAGAACGGCGTCATCACCGTCAGCAGCGCCTACGACGCCCGCGAAGGCAATGTCACCATCAGCGTTATCGACAACGGCAGCGGCATCGACCCGCAGGAGATGGACGACATCTTTACAGCGTTCTTCTCCTCCAAGGGTCAGAAGGGAACGGGCCTGGGATTGGCCGTAGCGAGGAAAATCGTCCTCGAACACGACGGCGACATAGAGGTGGAGAGCGAACCGGGCAAAGGCACAACGTTCACCATCGTCCTGCCGACCGGCGAGGGGGACATGCACGACACCCACCACGACGCCGAAAAGCCGGAGTGAATCGGCGATTGATTGGTCGGTTAACTGGTCAACTGGTTAACCGGTTGACTGGTTTTCCGGCCAAGCCGGCGCCGGTTTGAAATCATATCCAGCCACCGGTCGCTGAGACATCAAAGCAGCGTCGGATCGGAATCGTCGCCGGTATCCTCGTCATCCTCACCGGATGCCTCCTCGGATTCCGGCTCTATGGCGGCTGCGTCGTCGTCCTGCTCGTCCGATTCCCCGGCAGCGGGCTGATCGTCCCCCGCGCCGGGCCGTTCGGTCTGCTCCTCCAGCGGCAACTGCTGCTGCGATGATTCCTTGGTGTCCACCCTGGCCACGCCGACCAGCGTGTCGTCCTCCCGCAACCTTATAAGCCGTACGCCCTGAGTCGCCCGCCCCATGCTGCTGACCTCGCCGGCCGCTATGCGGACTATCATCCCGGCCTGGGTAATAAGCATAAGCTCGTCGTGGTCGCGGACGCTCTTGACGGCCACGACATGGCCGTTGCGGTCCGGCGTGCGCATCGCGATTATTCCGTATCCGCCCCGGCTCTGAGTGCGGTATTCGTCGAAGTTCGTCCGCTTGCCGTAGCCCTTCTCGCAAACGGTCAGCAGCGAGCCGGCGGGGTCCACGATCGCCATGTCCACCACCTGGTCGTCCTTGCGCAGCTTGATGCCCTTGACGCCCATGGCCGTGCGGCCCATCGGCCTTACGCCTTCCTCGTGGAAGCGGATGCACTTCCCATTACGGGTGCCGAGGATGATATCGTCGTCGCCGCTGGTAATAGCGACGTTGACCACCTCGTCGCCTTCGACCAGACCCGTCGCGACAATGCCGCCGCGCCGTGGGTTGGAATACGCCTTCAACTCGGACTTTTTCACCTGCCCGAAGCGCGTCGCCGTCACCAGGAAACGCTCGTCGAAATCGCGCACCGCCACCACCGCGCATATACTCTCATCCGGCTCCAATTCCAGCAGGTTGACGATGGCCCGGCCGCGGCTCGTGCGGGTCATGGACGGAATGTCGTAAACCTTGAGCCAATGCATGCGCCCGCTGTTGAGGAATACCAGCAGATAGTCGTGGGTGGACGCTATGAACAACTGCTCGATGAAGTCGTCGTCGCGGGCCTCGGAGCCGATAACGCCCACGCCGCCGCGGCCCTGCGTGCGATAGGTCGTCAGCGGCAGGCGCTTGATATAGCCGTGGTGGGTCAGAGTAACGACCACGTCCTCCTCGGCGATGAGGTCCTCCACATCGATGTCGCTGGCACCCTCGACGATGTCGGTGCGCCGCTCGTCGCCGAACTTCTCCTTAAGCTCGTAGAGGTCCTCGCGGATGACGTCCAGCAGCAGCTTTTCCTCTCGGAGGATGGCCTCGTAGCCCTCAATCTCCTCCACCAGACCGCTGTAGTCGCGGGCGAGTTTCTCTATCTCCAGCCCGGTCAGACGCTGTAGCTGCATCGCCAGGATGGCGTCGGCCTGCACGCCGGTGAGGTGCTGGTCGGCGTCTCCGGCGCGGCGGACGAAACGGTCCGGCAACAGCTTGCGGACCGTGGCATGCTCGGTCAGACGAAGCGGCAGGTCCATGAGGCGTTGCTTGGCTTCGGGTACGTCGGCGGATGTCTTTATCAGCTCCAGTATCCGGTCGATGTCCGCCACCGCCAGGATCAGACCTTCCAGCAGGTGGGCGCGCTGGCGGGCCCTGCGGAGCAGGTGCGTGGTCCGCCGACGGATGACCTCTTTGCGATGGTCCAGAAACTCCTGCAGAAGCTCCAGCAGCGTCATGGTCCGCGGCGCGCGGTTTACCAGCGCTATGTTGATGATGCTGAAAGTCGATTGCAGCGGCGTGTACTGGTAGAGCTGATTTATCACCACGTCCGGCTCGGCGCCCCGCCTGAGGTCCACCACGATCCGCATGCCGGTACGGTCGGAGTGGTCCTGCACGTCGGCGATGTCGCGGATCTTGCCGGACTTCACCATGTCGGCGATCCGCTCAATGATCGTGCTCTTGAGCACCTGGTAGGGAATCTCGGTGATGACGATCTGCGTCTTGCCCGAGCGGGTGCTCTCGGTGTGCATCCGCCCGCGGACCACGATCCGCCCGCGCCCGGTGCGATAGCCCTGACGTATGCCGGCCCGGCCGCAGATAAGCCCGCCGGTGGGTAAATCCGGACCCTTGACGATCTTCATCATGTCGTCCAGCGTCGCGTCCGGATTGTCCATCAGGTGGATCAGCGCGTCGCAGATTTCGTTGAGATTGTGCGGCGGGATGCTGGTGGCCATTCCCACCGCGATGCCCTGGGAGCCGTTGACCAGCAGGTTGGGGAACTTTGCCGGCAGCACGGTCGGCTCGGTGCGGGTGTCGTCGTAGTTGGGCTGCATATCGACCGTGTCGAGGTTCAGGTCGCGCAGCATCTCAACGGCAACGGCGGTCATGCGGCTCTCGGTGTATCGCATGGCTGCCGGCGGGTCGCCGTCGATGGAGCCGAAGTTTCCCTGGGGGTCTATCAGGGGGTAGCGCATGTTCCAGTGCTGCCCCATGCGCACCAGTGTCGGATACACCACCGACTCGCCGTGCGGGTGGTAGTTGCCGGAAGTGTCGCCGGCTATTTTCGCACATTTCCGGTGGGCCGAGCGGGGCGAGAGGTTCAGGTCGTTCATCGCCACCAGCACGCGCCGCTGGGACGGCTTAAGCCCGTCGCGGACGTCCGGCAGCGCCCGGTCCACGATGGTGCTCATCGCGTAGGTGAGGTAGCTTTCGCGAAGCTCCTCCTCTATCGCCTGGTCCTCGATCTGCTCGCCGGAGAACATCGGCGTCTGTTCCGGCGTCTTGTCGCCGGTGTTGGAATTCTGCTCTGCCACGATGACTACTCCATGCGTCCTTGCGTGCCTAGGCCGACGATAGCGGGGCCATACACGCCGACCCCCGGTCGGGTACGACCGGTAAACCATGTATTATCGCAGAACGTCGCCTCGATTCACACCCCCGGGAGCGGGATTTACGGCGATTCGTCGCCGTCGGGCGGCAAACCGTCCCCGACCAGCCGCCTGACGGCGTAGGTCCGCGCCCCGGCCGACTCGAAATACACCCGCATCATCATCTCGCCCACCAGGCCCGTCGCCACCAGCAGCAGCGCGACTATGACCGATGCGAACCCCACGGCCAATAAAGGTCCGTGGGTGTCCACAAGGTCAAAATCGCTCCACTGGATGAGCTTGCGCACCAGCCCGTAGCCCAGTATGCCGCCGCCGATTGCCAGCAGCACCATGCCCCACTTGCCGAAGAAATGCAGCGGCCTGGTCATGTACGCCGTGATGAAGCGGACCGTGATGATGTCCAGCGCCACGCGGAAAGTCCGACTGAGCCCGTAATTGCTCTTGCCGGACCGCCGGGGGACGTTCTTTATGGGCACCTCGCAGATTTCCGCCCCCAGCCGGGCGCATATCGCCGGCACGAAGCGGTGCATGTCTCCGTAAAGCCGAACGTCCTGGAGCACCTCGCGACGATACGCCTTGAAGGTCGTGCCGAAATCGTGCAGCTTCACACCGCTGACCTTCGCCAGCAGGCGGTTGGCCATCCGCGACGGCAGCCGACGGAACAGCCAGTTGTCCGCCCGCCGGACCCGCCAGCCGCTGGCGATGTCGTAGCCGTCCCGTTCGATCTTCTCCAGGAACAGGGGAATCTCGTAGGGGTCGTGCTGGCCGTCGCCGTCCATCGCGATGATTATCTGCCCGCCGGCGTAGTCGAACCCCGCCTGAAGGGCCGTGGTCTGCCCGAAGTTCCTCCGCAGCTCCACATAGAGCACGTGCGGGTCTTCGCGGGCGATACGCTCCAGCAGCTCCCCTGTGCCGTCGGTGCTGCCGTCGTTGACCAGCACAAGCTGATAGCTCCGCCCGAGGGATCGCATGGTCTTGTCGAGCCGACGGTAAAGCTTCTCCGCCAGGTCACACTCGTTGTAGAACGGCACTACCACGCTGTAGGCGAGTTTCTCATCGCCGGCGCTCGTCTGCCGTCGCTGCTGCGTCTGTAAGGTGAGTGAGTTGACCATAGTGGACCAGTCGCACTCCGTTGGCTTCAAACGCCTGTCGTACCTGAGACCGGCAAAGTGCTTCCAGCTCCCGCCTGCGGCACTCGCCCAGCCGGCTTTCCCGCACCGGACCGCCGGCCGATGGATGCGTCATTATCTCCCACGGTCCGCACCTGACTCGACGGGCCGCGGTAAGCAGCCAGTCCGCGTCGATGCGTCCGGTGTGGGCGACGCCCCAGAGGCCGCGACAGAGGCATTCGCGGGCGTCACCGACAAGCACCTCACCGGCACGAAAACACGAGCTGACGGCCTGTGCGACACGTGTCTGCCTTGCCTCGGCCGCCGGCCAGCCGCGGCCGGGCAGGGCCTCGACGCACCGTCTGACCGCACGGATATCATAACGCCGGGCCAGGCGAAGGACACGGGCGAAAACAGGTCCGAACGCATGAATGTGCCGGTGACTGTCCAGATGCGTCGGTCTGACGCCCCAATCCAGCAGCCGCCGTATCTGAGCGTCGAATTCCGCCTGAACCGCATCCAGCAGCCACGGCCGCGTCGCGCAGGTAAACACCGCCCGAACGGCGGAAAGGTTCAGCAGTCCGTCCGCTCCCGCAAGTCTCCGACCGGCCGACGAAAGCGGCGGTCCCTGACAGATGTTCAGATGCACGCCCACGCCCAGCGAGGGCGCCTCGGGCAGCCGGGCCACCGCTTCCGCGGCGTACGGCATGTTCGTGGTCACGGTGGTGGAAGTGACGATGCCCTCGCAGTGCGCCTTCAGGATGCCGTCGGTAATCTCCGGCGAGAAACCGAAGTCGTCGGCGTTGACCACCACGAGTTTGTCCGGATGCGTTTGCATGGCGAACGGGGGGATTATAAGCTCACGCCACGCGATATGCGCCGCCGGGGTTGAAGCCCTCCCGGCAGCGCGACACCCATCGAGAGAAAGGATCGCCACGTCATGTTAGCAGCGACCGGAAGCGCAGAGGTCTGGACCCCCTGGCTGATCGTGGGTTTTGTCGGGCAGTTCATTTTCGGGCTGCGCTTCGTGGTGCAGTGGATAGCCACCGAACGTGCCAGGCGGTCGGTCGTTCCCGTGGCGTTCTGGTACCTGTCGCTGGTGGGAACCGTCATAACGCTTACCTACGCCATATACCGGCTGGACCCGGTATTCATCGCGAGCTTCTCGCTGAATATGGTGATATACGTGCGGAACCTGTACTTCATCCACCGCAAGCCCCCTGTCGGAGAGGCGGCCGCCGCATCATCGACCCCTGCTCCGGACGAACGTGATCACTCGTCCAGCTCCTGATAGCCCGGTATGTGCCCGGTAGCTACCGGCCTGCCGGACGGCTCCACGGGGCGCTTGACCCGGATAAGGTAAATCCGTCCCCAGTTCTGATAGACCACCGGCGGACTGGTAAGACTGACCATGCCAAGCTCGCCGGGACGGATTTCGAAGCGGCGTTTGCCCCCGGGCAGACGGATGCGGTACAGGCCGTCGCCGGCCGGCCTGGCCGCCCCCAGCTCCAGCAGGCCGCGGTCGCACGTGAACAGCCAAGGCGCGGACGACTCGTTTATCTGGTCAATGACGCGCTCGGCCGCTTCTTCGGCATCGGCGGGGTCGCAGGTCACACCCGGCCCGGCACTGAGATAGTCGCCGAAGCGTCCCAGCAACGGCTCAACTCCCAGCCGCTGGACGCGGTACACGGCGAATTCCTCGTCCCCCACGACGTTCTCGGCGCTGCGGGCAAAGCGAACCATTGTTTCTCCATCGCCGGTTACCGCATGGCGGCTGATGAAATGCGTGTACAGAAACAGGAATGGGATCATCACAACTACGCCCACGGCCGCCAGTCGTCGCAAGCGCCAGCTCAAGCTGCTGCGGACCACCAGCGGCAGGCACACGGCGCCGACGCCGACACAGCCGGCCGTCAGGAGCCAGGTCCCCGGCGCCACGTAAGCGGGCATGTCAATCTCATCGGCCCACGAGGTCGGCAGCCAGCGGTGCAGCAGATAGATCCACGGCACCAGAAATACCGTCAATGCCGTCAGGAGGGGTATGGCGGCGAACGAATGCCTCAAAATGCTCGCACTTCTACCCCGCAGGGGTCCCAGCCGCTGGAGCCGACCGGCCGCCCAGGCACCCGCCAGGGCAACCGCACCGTAACACGGCAGCAGGTAATCAGGCCGGAAGCCATGCGCCAACGAGAACGGGAGCACGACCGCCAATGTCCAGCACAGCGGCAGGCAGGTGGGCGAGCTTCGCCTGAAGCACCGCCGCAGCCAGATGCGCAATCCCGCCACGCACCGCCGCAACGGCGTCGTGCGCAGTCTGCGAAGGTGCGAAACCCGCGGCAGCCGCAGCAGAACTGCCCCCAGCCCAAAGACAGACGCCGGAAGCGTGTAATAGAGCAGATGCAGGACAGGGGGAGCGCTGGTGGCTTTGGGGGGGCTTTCCCCCTGCCCGGTAATGCGCTGGATGACCTCGAAATAGACCACTCTCCGGAATTCTTCGCCCCCCACTGCCAGCTTCGCCGCCCAGACCGGCACTATGACGGCCGCCATCGCCGGCAGGCCCCAGCCCAGGTGCAGGCGCCTGGCGGCGCGCCACCATCGACGCAGAACAAGCCGGACGGTGCCGACGCCCCTGTCCTCCGGCGACCTCAGCACCAGTGGCGCGGCCATCGCCACAAACAACCCCACCAGCGCCAGGTTCACCAGCCCCCATCCCTTGCTGAGTGCACCCAGAATCATCGAAGCCCACAGAACCACCGTCCACCATCCCCGCCTGGATGAAGGATGCAGCAGTATGCGGTCCACGCAGAGCAGCGACAGCGTGATCCACAAAGTCAGCAGCATGTCCGTGGTCGCCAGGTACGACATGCGACTCATGTGCAGCATCGCAGCCCACATGCAGGCGCCCAGAACGGCTGTTCCACGGCCGTACCACCGCCGACCGATGACGTATATCAGCAGTGCCGTGGCGAACGTGGACAGCACGGTGGGCAAGCGCAGCACAAAATCGCTGCTGCTGCCGGTCAGCCGGACGGCGGCGGCCGCCAGGTAGGGATACACCAACGGCTTGCGATAGATTGCCCCCGTCTGCGTTCGCGGAAGCAGCCAGTGAGAATCACCCTGGAGCACGTCGATGGCCGAGCCCATCTGCCAGACCTGGGCATAGGCGTAAAGGTCGCTGGGCGCGTGGGCGCTTACGGCTATGGTAAGTGCGACGACCAGGGCGATGAGCAGAACATCAATGAGAATCCGACGCCGTGGACTGAGGCCGAAACGTAGTTCCTCTGCGGACATGCGCGAATTCCGTTTCACTCACTCCCGCATGGGGCAGGTGAGAGTTGTTACCCGACGGTGGTAAGACTATGCCCGCTGCCGGTGGTTGTCAAGGGAACAGGAACGGCCAGGACGCACTGAATCAAAGTCTTAAGCAGCCCAACAGGCAACGGCTACGCTGTGATTAAAATGTAGGGGTTTGCCCCTACTGCGGTCGGCTTGGCGCGTTATAATAAAAAAGCTCGCTCAAGGAGGAAGTCCGTACAATTTGGAGTAGGTTATGAGAACGCTCAGCTCATTGCTCGCATCGCTCGTATTTGTCGCCCTTATCGTACCCCTCGCACCGGCCGACGAGTATGTCAGACTCGGGCCCAGTGACGGCGCCGCCCTCGACCAGCCCCGGGTGGCCGTAGAAATCTACGACCCTGGACCTCCGGAAGAGAGCTTCGGACCGACCTATTACAACCACTTCCTGCTGGACACCGGAGCGAACTCCATACTCTTCGGATACATCGGGATAACGGATTTATCCGCCGGCTACCAGGTGGAGCCAGGCGTGACCTACGTTGAGCAGGGACTGGCCGGTTCGGTCGAGCTGGACGTGTCCCTGCCGTATGGTTTCGACTTCGCCGGCAGCGACGGCCAGCGGCGCACACTCAGCGATACGCAGGTCCTTTCCACGACGGATTCCAACGTCCTGCTCGGCGGCTTTCCGGGCATAGTCGGAATGCCCGCCATGGTCGGACGCGTTACGTCGCTGGACAACACAACCCTGGCCGACCCGGACTACATGGGCGTCGGTTTCTCCGACACCGTCCCCGCGGACGACGGACACCGCTACACCATACCGCTGCAGATGAAGGAATTTGAGCAGTCAGGCCAACAGAACCCGGCCGACCCGACCCCGGTATGGGCGCCCCTGCCCTTTGCCCGGGCGGACTTCCAGCACAACGGCAGCAAGGCCGGCGATTCACTGCTGTTCGACACCGGCGCGCAGCTATCGATCATCTCCAGCGAGCTTGCTTTCGCCGCCGGGCTGGACACAGACGGCGACGGCAATTTCGACAACGAGAAGGTAGATGAGATGGAGATAGGCGGCCTCGGCGGCTCCGACATCGCTCCGCTGCTGGTGGTGGAGTACATGGAACTGCCGACCGAGGAAGGCCCCGCCCTGCGGCTGACCGACGTGCCGATACTGGTCTATGACATACACGAGAGTATCCCCGGCGTGCTCGGCTGCGAGGTGCTGACCAGCGGCTGGACCGCTACCGCCTTCAGTGGCGGCCCGCCGGGCTACATCGAGCAGGCGCACTTCGATTTCCGCGACGCCGACCAACTGACCGGAGAGTTGCTGCTGGACCTTAACCCCGACGTGGACGTGGTCATACCCGAACCCGCCACCGCGGTGCTGCTTGCCTGCGGCTGGCTTTGGGTTCTCAAGCGACGGCAGCGGACACTGGCTTCCGCCCCTGCGCAGCGATGACACAAGACACAGGGACGCGTGGCTGAGACAGTTGGCCGTTCGAGGAGGGCACGCTGTACGAACGGCCGAGATGGAGGAAGCGGCAGGCAAATCCTGCCGCTTCCTTTTTGTTGCTGGCGTGTCGGCTATCCTTCGTCACGCTGGGCAAAGGTGTTGAAGTGCGTCACGTCGGCGAGGTCGGGTTTCGTCGGCCGCCTGGGCGTTTCCTCCGGCTTTCCGACGGGCATGACGGACCACACCCTCAACGGCTCGGGAACGCCCAGAAGCTTGGCGATTTCCTTCTCGTGGCGGCGGATGGCCCCCTCCACCCAGCAGGAGCCGTAGCCCAGGGCGGTAGCCGCTATGAGCATGTTTTCCATGGCGGCGGATGCGTCCTGCACCCAGAACTCGCCGAACTCCGTGGGCTTGGGGTCTATCAGCAGCACCACCGCCGCCGGGGCGCTCTCGAGGGCGTGGCTGTAGGGACGGAGCTTGTCCATCAGCTCCGGGTCGTCCACAACGATATACTGCCTCAACTGCGCGTTGCAGCCCGACGGAGCGTCAACAGCGGCGGCGACTATCCGTTTGAGATCCTCCCGCCCGACCGGATCGGGGCGGAACTTTCTGACACTCCTGCGGGCATGAATCGCGGTAAGGGCGTCCACGGCTTTCCTCCCTTCAACTGTGTCTCTATCGAAAATCTGTCTCGCAGGCGAGCATCGCGCGGACAATGCGCGGTCAACTTCGCCAATCCTCAGCGGCTCAACCGGCCGATAATGCGCCAAACATGAATGATAGGCAACAACCTGACGACACACCGCGACGCGCTGCGATGGTAACCGCCGGAGCCGCCGGTCTGGGCAAGTCCGTCGCGGCGGAGCTTCTCCGCCGTAACTGGGACGTGTTCATACAGCACAGCCCGTCGGTGCAGACGGCCGAGACGTCGGTCCGCGAGCTTCTCGCCGTCGCCGATGTTCGTCACGGCCAGAGGGTCGCAAGCTGCGCCGCCGACCTTTCCGAACCGACCGGCCGCGAGCAACTAATCGAGCGGATGCTCCAGGAATTCGGACGCATCGACATGCTCGTCAACGCCCCCTCGCCGCACCCGCAGGCGGCCGAGGACCTGCTGGAGCTGTCCGAGGAGACCTACTACCGCGTGCTGGACGGTTCGCTGACGGCGACGCTGTTCCTGACGCAACTGGTCGCCAATGAAATGGTCCGGCTGACGGAGGCGGGCGAGATAGCCGACCCGCGAATAGTGACCATAAACTCCATCAGCGCCTACACCACCAGCGCGGACCACGGCCCGCAGTGCATTGCACGGGCCGGCGTATCGATGATGAGCCGTCTGTTCGCCGACGTACTGGGCGAGTACGGCATCAACGTGTACGAGGTGCGGGTGGGGCTGATATCAACGGCGTCGGCCGACGCTTCCCACCGCCGCTACGATGAACTCATCGCCGAAGGACTTACCCCGCTTCGTCGCTGGGGCCGGGCCGACGACGTCGCCCGCGCGGTCGCGGCAGTGGCGGAGGACCTGCTGCCCTTCTCCACCGGCGAGGTCATAAACGTGGACGGCGGCTTCCACCTGCGACGGCTGTAAGCGTTTCCCGCCGAACACGCGATTCGCTACGCCTCCGCGGCCTCCGCTTTCTCGCCGAACTCCAGCGTCACGTCCAGAATGCGGTCGTCGTTGCACG
Organism: Phycisphaerae bacterium; assembly: GCA_049975485.1. Lineage (GTDB taxonomy): Bacteria > Planctomycetota > Phycisphaerae > SM23-33 > SM23-33 > PUND01. The sequence continues at coordinate 128,321 of JBNGDC010000002.1, forward strand.
CGATAATCTCACCGCCGGACGGCACCACCAGGAAGTTTCCGTCCCATGTACCGAAGAAGAACTTCTCCAGCAGCGTCCAGTCGCCCTTGCGTCGCTCAAACCGCCAGCCACGCCTTTGGGCCTCCGCTTCGGCCGCCGCGATAATCGGCTTTTCGTCCGTCACGCCCATTTCCAGGTACAGCATGCGGGAATACTTCTGCGACCAGTTGCCCAGCGTCTCGGCGATATAGTCGGCGTTGTCGCGGCCGTATTTACGCACAAGCTCCTCGTAGGAGTCACCCAGCGGAAGGTGCTGTATGCCGGACTGGTCCTCCAGTCCCTCGCCCTGGGAGCGTTCGTACCAGCCGGTGGTCATGTAGTAGGTTCCGGGTTCGCTCTCGAAGCTCTGCCGGAAGTCTTCGCGCGAGCCGAAGAACAGCGTGATGCAGTCGTGGGCCCGCGGCACCACGAGGGGTATCTGTCTGGCACGAACGCCGACCACACCATCGTTGCATCGCCCGTAGCCCAGCAGAATGCCGTGATAGCCCGCGTGGATATCCACGGCGTCCACGGCCTCCTGGATTTCGCGCCGCATGGCGTCGGTATCGTCATGCATGCTCTTGGGCAGGAATTGCAGGTCAACGCGGTGAGGACTGCGAGCCGCCAGGGCGCAGGCCTCGCGGTACATCACGTCGCATCCGATAAACTTCAGTTTCTTGCGTCCCATACGTCCCTTTCCCGCCGCAGCCGACGGCCCGCCGGCTCAGCCAATTATGATCAGTGCCGCCAACGCCGCCGCAACCAGCACCGCGGCCGCCAACAGTACACACACCCATCCCTTTCGCAGCCGCCCGGCGCCCGTCACATCTGGACTGCCGGATTCGCCCGGGTCCGCCGGCTTGTGCTGCTGCGACGGCACAGACTCGCCGGCCGCGGCGGGTCGCACTTTGTGCGCCTCATCCGGTTCGTCGGGATAGGGTATGCGAACGACCGCACGGCAGGACGGGCAACGGACCGCCCGCCCGCACATGCGCAAGCCCACCGTAAAGCTGTGCCCGCACCCCCCGCAGGTAACCCGGGCGGTGGGCGCGCTCTTCATGGCCTCGCGGACCTGCTCGGCAAAACCGACCGCCGGCTCGCAATCGTCGTCTTCCTCCAGGCGCGGAACGCGAACATCCTGTCCGCAGCGAGGGCACGCGAGCACCTCGCCGGGCTTCCGCCCATCGGCGTCGATGGTCCAGCCACAATATCCGCACACTACCTGCATGTCGGTCAATCCGTGCCGGATGAACCCAGAAGATAACGCCAAACGGGCTATTTCCGAAATGCCACGTGAAAAAACCAGATGTGCCTTGCGTCCGCTGAAAGGTTAAACGCCCCGGAAAGCGGATTGTTTCAGCAAAACACCCGGCGGCTACGCATCCGTCCTGTAACGCTGGGCTATCGGCATCCGCCGCCCGCTCCCGAACGCCCGGCCGGTAACTTTCAGCACCGGCGCCGCCTGCCGTCGTTTGTGCTCGGCGCCGTCCACCATCCGCACCACCTTCCGGACGACCTGCGGATCGAAACCGTCGGCAATTATACGCTCGGCCGTCCAGTCCCGCTCGATGTAGCGCGAGAGGATGCCGTCCAGAATATCATATGGCGGCAGCTTGTCCTGGTCCAACTGACCCGGGCGAAGCTCCGCCGACGGCGGCTTGGTGATGGTCCGTCGGGGTATCCGCTCGCCGTCGGCATTCAGCAGCTCGGCCAGCTCATAGACCTGCGTTTTCAGCACGTCGCCGATGGGCGCCAGCCCGCCGGCCATGTCGCCGTAGAGCGTGCAGTAGCCGCACGACAGCTCGGACTTGTTCCCCGTCGCCAGCGCCAGGTGCCCCCACGCGTTGCTCATGGCCATCACCGTCAGCCCCCGCAGGCGGGCCTGGATGTTTTCGTCGGCCAGCTCGGCTTCCGGCGCCTGGGCCAGGGCGTCGGCCAGCATGCCTTCGCAGGCGGCGTGGGCGGACTCGATGGATATCTCGCGGTAGCCGATGCCCGTATTCGCGGCCAGTTCCGCGGCGTCGGCGACGCTGTGGTCGCTGCTGTACCTGCTGGGCAGAGCCAACGCCTGGACGTTTTCGGCCCCTAGTGCGTCGGCCGCCAGAACCGCAGTGACGGCGGAGTCTATACCGCCGGAAAGCCCGAGCACCACGCTGGAAAAACCGCACTTGCGGACGTAGTCGCGCAGGCCGAGCTTCAGCGCATCGGCCAGCCGCCGGATTTCGTCAGCGATAGGTTCGATGCGCCCTTTGCCGGTCTCCATGTCCACCACCAGCAGATCCTCACGGAACGATGCGGCGCGGGCCTTCACCTCGCCCGTCGGCGAGACCACGCAACTGCCCCCGTCGAAGACAAGCTCGTCGTTCCCGCCGACCTGGTTGACGTACACGATCGCTGTACCGGTACGCTTCGCCTGACGGGCGAACAACTGCTCTCTCAAACCGGCCTTGTGCTGCTGATAAGGGCTGGCGGCGGGGTTAATCAGAATCTCCGCACCGGAGCGGGCAAGCTCTCCGACCGGGTCGGCCCCGTACAACTCCCGCCCCAGAGCATCGGCATCCCAAAGGTCCTCGCAGACGCTCAGGCCCAGCCGTCGTCCCGCCAGCTCGAACACCGTCGGCTCGTCGCCCGGCTGGAAGTAGCGGGTCTCGTCGAAGACGTCGTAGGTCGGCAGAAGGCGTTTGACGTGAACGCCAGCCACCCGGCCGTCGGCCAGCACGACCGCCGTGTTCTGAAGCGCCCTGCCGCCGGTGGAAGGGTTCGCCCGGGCGGTGCCCACCACAGCAGCCGTCTTCGTGCAGTGCTTCGCCAGTCGCCGGACGGCCTTATCGGCGTCCTGCAGGAACCGCTCCTTGCGAAGGAGGTCCCGCGGTGGGTAGCCCATCACCGACAGCTCCGGGAATACCACCAGGGCCGCCCCTTCAGCGGCGGCCGAGTCTATAAGCTCGGCCATGCGGGCGGTGTTGCCGTCGATGTCTCCGACGGTCGGGTTGTACTGGGCCAGGGCGATTCGCATGTCGTCCAATTCATAACGCCCGAAGCCGCCGATGTCATCCGTAAACCGCCCGCCGGTCCGGAGGGTATTCCCCGGCGGATAAGGTACGCTGTTGCAAACAACGACCAGGCGACGATAAGATTAGTGTAGAGCATTTCCAGCATAGCGCTCAGGTCGTCCGGGTCGCACAAGCAGCAGAATGCCCGCGCGCGGTTGCCTCGTCGGGAGTGTGTCCGTGCAGCGGGTGGACCTGTATAGCAGCCGTGTTGACGGAGTCCCATTAAACAGGCGGGCTTGAGATATGAACACGGTCAATGCCATAGCAAAGGCGCGGTTCGCATCGGCCAGGCCGCAGCGGGTGCAGCTCCAGTCGGACAGCGGCCTGAGCATTGAGCTGCTGTGCCTCGAACCGGGCCAGAACGTATCGGCGCGCGAGGGACAGTGGGTTTATTATGTCATCACCGGGAAGGCGACGGTGCAGGTCGGCCAGGAAGTTCACGAGCTGGGCACGGGACATCTCGCCCTTTCGGGCAAGGGTGAGAGACATTCGCTGTCCAACGCGGCCGAGACGCGCTTAATCTGCCTGGCCGTCGAACGGACTGATTGACAGCCCCCCGGAGCCATGGGAGGTAGGCAGGCATGGGTACGCCCATTACCATAACATCGGGAGATGTTTCGGTCGCCGCCGAGTTAAGCGATTCACCCTCCGCCCGGGCCGTGAGCGAGGCGTTGCCGCTTTCCGGCAGTGCCAACACATGGGGCGAGGAGATCTACTTTCCGGTGCCCCTGGAGATGCCCGCCGAAGACGACGCCCGCGCGGATATGGAAATCGGCGAGCTTGCGTACTGGCCCGACGGGCGGGCGGCGTGCATCTTTTTCGGCCCCACTCCCGCCAGCGACCCGGGAGGCAGACCAAGGGCAATCGGACCGGTGAACCCCATCGGACGGGTAACCGGGGACGTCTCGGCGCTAAGGTCGGTCGCCGACGGCGACGATATCATTCTGGAACCGGCGGGTTGAAGGACCGCCACCAAGGGGTTTTTCCAATGAACATCGGCATCATGGACTCATTCCTGGGCGCCGGGACGCGCGCGGAGAACTTCCGGCGGGCCTCCCAGGCCGGCGCCGACGGTGTGGAGGTCGTGTATTCGACGACCGAACAGGCATCGCAGCTCAACAGCGACCACGCCGCCGAGCTGAAAACGCTGGCCCGGGAGCACGGACTGGCGATACCAAGCTTGTGTATCGCCGTGGTGAACCAGACGCCGTCGCTCATAACGAGTCTCGAAGCCGCCGGCAAGACACTGGAGCTTCTGCGCCGTGCCATAGAAGTGTCCGCCGAGGCGGGCGCCTCAGTGCTGCTGGTACCCTTCTTTGACCAGAACGCAATAGAGCTGCCGGAGGAGCTGGACAGGGCCGCCGAGGCACTGAACGAGCTGGTGGAACCGGCAGAGCAGGCGGGCGTGACGCTGGGCGTGGAGTCCTCGCTGAATGCCGACCAGTTGGAGTACCTGCTGGACGCGCTGACCGGCTCTCCGAACGTGAAGGTCTATTACGACACGGCCAACGCCCTGGCTCGCAAGCTCGACCCGGTGACGTTCATCCGCGACCTCGGACCCGGCCGGCTCGCCCAGGTGCACTTCAAGGACGTGCGCGTCGTTTCAGGGCAGCCCCCCAATTACGACATCCCTCTGGGGGAAGGCGACGTGGATTTCGACGGCGTCATGCAGTCGCTGAGGGCAGTCGGCTACGACGGCTGGATAGTAATCGAGGCCGGCGGCGGCGAAGACCCCGTCGAGTCCGCGAAAAGGAATATCGCCTTCACACGCGAACTGCTGGAGGATTGACGCACCTCCGCGCGGCAGGTCCTCGCGGCCTACCTGGCGGGGTTTTCCGGCAAATCCATGGTTTCGGGCGCCAGCAGGTCGTCGTAGGTCTCGCGCCGGCGAACGATCCGCCACCAGTCGCCTCGGACCAGCACCTCGGCCGCCCTCGGGCGGGCGTTGTACTGGCTGGACATCACGAACCCGTAGGCGCCCGCGGAGAACACCGACACCAGGTCGCCCCTCTTCATGGGCGGCAGCATGCGGTCCCGGGCCAGGAAGTCCGACGTCTCGCAGACGCCGCCGACCAGGTCCACCTTCACGGCGCCGTCGGGACTGTAGCCGGGGCTGCGATGCGGCGGACGCTCGCCTTCCCGCAGTCGCACCGGGTACGCAAAGTGCTCGGCGTCGTACAGCGCCGGGCGAAGCATATCATTCATGGCCGCATCGCAGATGACGAACCGCTTGTCGCCGCCCTGCTTGACGTACTGCACCGTGGTCACGAGCACGCCGGCGTTGCAGGCGATCTGCCGGCCCGGCTCCAGCACCAGTTGCAGGTCCCGGCCGCGCAAAAGCGGCAGTATCCGCTCGGCGTAGTCGGCCGCCAGGGGTGACGCCCCCTGCTCGTAGTCCGCGGCGAAGCCGCCGCCGAGGTCCAGCAGCGATATCTCCTGCCCCTTCGCCCGCAGGCGGTCGATAAGCTCCAGCGATCTCCGGATGGCCTGAACGTACGGCTCGGCCGAGTAGATGGGCGATCCGATGTGCATGTCCACACCGTCCAGCAGGACGTTGTCGTCGTGTCCGTAGTTGTCGAAGAACTGCTCGGCACGGTCTATATCGACTCCGAACTTGGTCGCTTTCTTGCCGGTGGTGGTGTAGCGGTGGGTGGCGGGGTCGTACACGTCGGGGTTGATACGCAAGGCGGCGCGGACCCGCTTGCCGGTTTCGGCGGCGAGGCGCGAGAGGTTCTCGAATTCCTGCTCGCTCTCGACGTTGAAGAGCATTATGCCCGCGTCGATGGCCTCGCGTATTTCCCGGTCGGTCTTGCCGACGCCGGCAAAGGCGACCTTGCGCGCGTCGCCGCCGGCGGCCAGCACGCGGGCCAGCTCTCCGCCGCTGACCACGTCGAAGCCGCTGCCCGCCTCCGCCAGCAGCCGAAGAACCTGCACGTTACCCAGCGACTTCACCGAAAAGCACACGGTGGGCTTCAACTCGGCGAAGGCCTCGGTAATCGCCCGGTAGTGGTGCAGCAGAGTCGCGGCCGAGTAAATATACACCGGTGTGCCGACGTGCCGGGCGATGTCCTCCACGGGCACGTCCTCGCAACGCAGGGCGCCGTTCTTATATTCAAAATAATCCATTGTTTCTCCCGGTTACGCAGCACAGGGCGGCCAACTTACTGCCCCGAGAGGTCGGGAACAAGGGCTTCTCAACTGCTCCGCAGAAAGTCGCGAACCACCTCGGCCGCGGCTTCTCGCAGCAAAGGAGCCGCTTCCTGCATGGCCTGCTCAACCGCCGCTTCCGCCCGGATCAGGGGACGAACCGACATGAAGAGCCGTTCGATTCGCGTGTCGCCGTCGAACTGTCCCGGAATGCAGACGACCGGCACGCCGCACTCGGCGGCGATCCGCGCGGCTCCGACGGCGGCCTTGCCGTATCCGCTGGATGAATCCAGCCGTCCCTCGCCGGTCAGAAGCAGGTCCGCACCGGCCAGGCGCGCCCGCAGGCGGACCGCCTCGGCGATGAGGTCCACACCCGCCTCCAGCGTTGCCCCGGCGAAGGCCACCAGCCCGGCCCCCAACCCACCGGCCGCTCCCGCCCCCGCCAGCCGCGCCACATCCACGCCCAGGCGGCTGCGTATCACGTCCGCCAGGTGGGACAGATTCCGTTCGAGTGTCTCGACGCCTTCCGGGGTGGCTCCTTTTTGCGGAGCGTACACCCGTGCGGCGCCTTCCGGTCCGGTAAGCGGGTTGGTAACGTCGCAGGCCACCCGGATACGCACCCGGTCCAGTCGCTCATCACGGCCGCTAAGATCGATATCGGCCAGCTCACCAAGCGCCCCGCCGGAAAGCCCCCAGACCACCTCCCGGCCGTCCGCGCCTATGAATCGCACGCCAAGCGCCTGCGCCGCCCCGGCGCCACCGTCGCAGGTGGCCGAACCGCCTATGCCGATTACGATTTCCTCGGCGCCGGCATCCAGAGCCGCCGCAATGAGCTGACCGGTGCCGTAGCTGGTCGTCCGCAGCGGGTCGCGATGCTCCGGCGGAACCAGCGCCAGACCCGAGGCGGCCGCCATCTCCACAACCGCTTTGCCCGTTGGCGGGGACTGCTCATCCGGACGGCTGACAGCCGCGGAGAAACCCAGCTCGCCCGGCAGCCCCGGACCGGCGGAACCGCCCAGAAGCCCCAGTCGTGCGCGAATGGGCCGACCCAGCGGGTCGAACACATCCGCCGTCAGTGGGCTTCCGCCGGTGGCGGCCGTCAGGGCGCTGACCGTTCCCTCTCCGCCGTCCGCCAGAGGGCACAGGTCCACGACGGCGTTGGAGCAGACGTCGAGCACGCCCTGCCCCATGGCGGCGGCCGCCTCCGACGCGGGCAGCGATTCCTTGTAAGAGTCCGGCGCTATGACGACCTTCATATCCCTTGCCTTTCTTGGAGCCCCTGCGCGCGGATATTTGTCCAGACGGCCACGTTGCCGCGGAGTATGCCGATGCGGACCGCCTCGCCGGGCTGGATGTTCTCGAGAATCTGCCCGAGCGTCTCCGTGTCGTCAACGTAATAGCGGTTGACCTGGAAGAGAATATCCTTCAGGCGCAGGCCCACACGGTCGGCGACGGAGCCCTCCTCGATTCCCACCACCAGCAGCCCGCGGTCCGTGGGCAGGCGCAACTCCTGGGCCATTTCCGAGTCGATCGCCCGCAACGTAAGCCCGAAAAGCTTACCCGCAAGAGCGCTTCCGTCGGGTATGGGCCTGGTCTCCAGGGATACGGTCGCCACCAGCTCCCGGCCGTCGCGAACAACGCGGATGTCCACCGGCTCATCGGTCTTCATTGAAAGCATCTCGCAGGTGAAGTCGGTTATGTGCTCGACCGCTCTGCCGTTGACACCGACCACGCGGTCGCCCGCCGCGAGGACGCCGTCGGCCGGGGTCCCCTGCTCGACCTCTGTCACCACCACCTCCCATCCCTCGTCGGTGTAGCGCTGGGTTACCTCCGCGCCGAACTCGACGCGGTTGATACGCTCGAAATCCAGCAGGTCCGGAAGCTCCTCGATGAGCGTGCCGATGGGAATGGCGAATCCGATGTTCTGGGCGTCGGCGCGGATGGCCGTGTTGATCCCGATAAGTTCGCCCTTGATGTTCAGCAAAGGACCGCCGCTGTTGCCGGGATTGATCGGCGCATCGGTCTGGATGAGGCCTTCGTAGCGGACGCCGCCGCGAAACTCCAGCGTGCGGTCCACTGCGCTTATCACACCGGTCGTGAGGGAATTGGCATATCCCAGAGGATTGCCTATGGCGATGACCGTCTCGCCGACCATCAGGTCGTCGCTGCGGCCGGGCGGCAGGTAAGGCAGGTCCTTATCACCGGGGTCTATTTTCAGAACGGCCAGGTCGTGCTCCGGGACAGCGCTTATGACGCAGGCATCCAACTGAGTGCCGTCCTGGAGCGAGACGCTGATGGACCTGGCACGACGCACTACGTGCGCGTTGGTTACGACGTAGCCGCGGGGGTGGATCAGAATACCGCTTCCCAGCGACTGCACCGGCACGCGCCGCGTGAACGGGCTGGGGAAGATATCATCGAACGGGTCCTGCCCGAAGCCCCACCGTGTGGTAACCACCTTCTCGGTGGATATGTTCACGACGGCCGGGCGAACCTTCCGGTATGCAAGCACAACCGGGGTGACGCGGGGATCGTCGGCCGGCACATCGGCCTGCACCTGTGCCGAAGCCACCAACACCAACGCCATCGCAATCAGTCGGAGGATTCTGTGCATGGTCTATAGCTCCACTATCTCCAGCCGCTTCTGTCCGTAGGTGCTGCCGACGTTCACCACGTTGACGCCGTCGATTTCCCACCGGCCGGGCCAGTGCGAATGACCACAGAACACATGGGATACCTTCGGCTCACCCGTCAGCACCTGACCAAACCGCGGCGAACCCATGTAGGCGGCTGCGAAAGCGAACCTGTCCGGGCGGTTCCGCGGAACGAGTTGCTCGAAAGGCAGATGGTGTGTGAACGCAACTATGCGCTCGGCGCGGGCGGAAACCTGCCGCAACTGGCGGGAAAGCTTTTCGCAGAGCATCTCGACGAATTGTTCGTCACTCATAGGCAGGCGGACGTACCGGCCGTCCATCCACCTCGCCGCCAGCGCCATGTGCCGCTCGCGGAGTTGCCCCCGGTGTGCGTCCACCAGCGGGCGATGCTCGGCAAGCACCTCGGCCGCCCCGGGCGCGACCTTCGCCCGATAGAATGGCTCCGGGATTCCCAGCGACTCGTCGGCGAAGGAGTAGTCGTACCAGCCGATCGAACCGACCAGACCGACGTCGCGTATGACTACCGGCTCGTGGTCCAGCACACGGAAGCCGGCCGCGGCGGCCAACTCCGGCAGCAGGCGTTCGTAGCGCGTAAGCGAATCCTCACCCTCGCGGCACCACAGGCAGTGGTTCCCCGGCACGAGCAATTTTGCACCGTCGAAGTCGTCGAACAGACGCAGACAGTCCGTGAACGGGTTCGGGTCGGCCCCGGCGGTGTCGCCGACGAGAACCAGCGCGTCGCCGCCGGCGGCGCAGGCGTCGGCCGCCAGTCGGCGCGCCGGTTCCCGCGAACGGGAAATGTTGTAATGCAGGTCCGCTGTAACGACGATTTTCACCATCGGCGACTGATTATACGTCTTTGAGCGCAGCAGGGTCCAGCCCACCGACGGCCGAGAGAGTTTGCAAACAGCGTTCGTGACGCTATCATTCGGGATTCCAGCGGTAGCCCGCCTCCGGTGCGGCGGAAGAGCGACACTTTCAATGAAGCACAGCCGTGAGACATTCTCCCGGGAGGAACTGACGCGGTGCCTTGGCCACTACGAGCTGGGCAAGATCCGCGCCATACGCGAGTTCTCCCGCGGTTCGCGCCGCAGCCCCAAGGTCATAATCGAGACCGACAAGGGCAAATACCTTTTCAAGCGGCGCGCCAAGGGCAAGGACGACCTGACCAAGGTCGCCTTCGCTCACGAGATACAACTGCATCTGGCCTCGCAGAATTTCCCGCTGCCGCACCTGGTCGGCACAAGCCAGGACAACAACTCGATGCTGGTGCTGGACTCGAATATCTACGAAATGTTCGAGTTCGTCTCCGGCGAGGGCTACGACGGATCCACCGAGGCCACCTACAGCGCCGGACGGATACAGGGACTTTACCACAAGCTGCTGGAGGATTTCTCCGGCCAGTACACCCCGCCGACGGGAAGCTACCACGACGCCCAGGCAATCGAGCAGGCCATCCGCAACACCGTCGGCTCGCTGCCCATAGACTCCCGCCCGCCAAGGCAGGAGCTTACCGAGACGGTTTCGGCGCTGAGCAAGTCGTACCGCTACTGCGCCGAGCAGGCAAACTCGCTGGGCGTCGGCGACTGGAAACACCAGATAGTCCACGGCGACTGGCATCCGGGCAACATGCTGTTCCGCGATCGCAAGGTCGTCGCCGTCATCGACTACGACGCGGCTCGTCTGCATCCCAGGGTGATTGATCTGGCGAACGGGGCGTTGCAGTTCTCCATAATCGGCGGCCCGGATAACCCGCTGGAATGGCCCGTACACGTTGACCGTCCGCGGCTGGAGCAGTTTCTGCGGGGCTACGACGCCGCGAGCGTAGTCACCACCGCGGAGCTCAAAGCCGTTCCATACCTGATGTGCGAGGCGATGATCGCCGAGGCCGTCCTGCCCATAGCCGCGACCGGAAGCTTCGGAAGGATAAGCGGGTTCGCTTTCCTCCAGATGATCCAGCGGAAGGTGGACTGGATACTGGAGCACATCGAACTGATGAACTCGGTGGTTACCTGAGGCACGTCAGGCCAGCCACGCGGAAGACCGCACGGCTGCGCCGGCGGTGGGGGAGGTCAACACCGAGCGTCGCTGCAGGAGCAGATCGAGCGTATCCAACACGGTCCTGCGCCGGGTGTATTGCCGGGCCTCGGTGAGCATCGTATCGGCCTGAAGATACAACTCAAAGGCCCGTTGGGTCTGCTCGTCGGTCAGTGCCCCCAGCGTGTCTCGAAGCCGACTGAGCGACTGCCGCGCGCGGCTCAACTGTCGCCTGGCGGTTTCGGCATCATCGGCGTCCAGGGCCTCGACGGCCTCGCGGCAGCGGGCAACGGCGGCATCCAGCAGCATCCGCCGCAGCCGTGGCGGAGGAGCCGTCGCCAGCTCCGTGGACAGATACGCCCGCCCCGGTCCACTGGCGGCCGAGAGCACCTGCCCTTTACAGGGATGCCGCGACACACCGGACGATTCGGGAGACTGATTGTTCCGTTTGGGAGTCATCTTCCAGAGACACCATCGGCCCATGCGGCGAAGAAGCTTTAATCACCGTCGGCCGGTGCGGTAGTTGCATCCGGAACCGGCTGCGTCGCGGGCTCCCGGCTGGGAATGTAGGGGCTGCCGCCGAAACGATCCATCCCCAGTGGCTCGCGCGACAGTACCTCCTCGACGAAGGCCTTGCTCCAGTTGCTCTTGCTGACGAAAGGCGCCACGTAGGTGGCGATGAACCGCGCGGCGCTTATCGTCAGATGACCGCCGGTGTGCCCGGTATCGGCCATCCGCTCGTTCCAGGGAACCTGGTGGAGCTTGCGATAGCAGGCGGGTCTGGCGAGATAGTCCGGTATGATGAACCCGGTCCGACCGGCCGAGGAGGTGTGCTCGCCATCCATCGTTCCGGTGATGGTCGTGCCGATGCCCAGCAGGAACCAGTCGCGATGGGAATAGAAGTTCACTATGCCGCGTCGGCTTCGTTCCAGAGCGGTGTCCAGCGGATACGTCGGCGACAGCGACGCCGACAGCAGCACCGCTCCCTCGACCCGACTGCCCGCCGGCAGGGCCTCTATGGTCCAGACGGCCATCGCACCGCCGCCGCTCTGACCCACCAGCAGCACAGGGCGGTGCGGGTAGCTCATCTGGTAATTGACTATGCGCTGGGCGATTTCCTCGGCCGCCTCACGGTTGCGGCGTTCGGCGCGAAGGTTGTAGAGAGGCCCCAGGGGGGCGGTCCAGTCGTAAAGCTCTATCGCGGCGTTGACGCCGCCGTCGTCAAGCCCCTTGCAGATCGCTTCATTCAGGATGCTCCGACCCTCTATGCCGGGCAGGACGATCACCAGTCCCCGCTCGAGTCGGCTCGACGTTACATAGGGTTGACTCGGCCCGCAGCCCGACAGCATCGTCAACAGAACCGTCACCAGCAGCATGACGCTGACTGACCTGTTTGCGATGCGCCACAAAGCCATACTCTCGCCCTGTCCTGAATGACTGAGGCAACTACATTGAAGGCGGCAGCCGCCTCGCTGCGACTGCCGCCTCCAACCATAAACTTCGGCACTTCAGGTCCTAAACATGGACTATTCTTTGACTTCGTACTCGGCGTCGATGACGTCGTCGTCGCCGCCTTTCTTCTGCTGACCGCCCTGATCGCCCTGCTGCGGACCGCCGGCCTGCCCGCCGGGGGCCTGCTGCTGACCAGCGGCGGCCGCCTGCTGGTACATCTGCTGGGCGACCTTGTGCGACGCCTGCTCCACGTTGCTCATGGCACGCTTGATGGCATCGGCGTCGTCGCCCTTCATGGCTTCCTTGAGGTTGCCCAGGGCGCTTTCGATGTTGCTGCGGTCGTCCGAAGAGATACTCTCGCCCTGCTCGCTGAGCATCTTCTCCATCTGATAGACCATTGCGTCGGCCTGGTTCTTCACGTCCACCAGCTCGCGGCGCTTGCGGTCCTCTTCGGCGTGCTCCTCCGCGTCCTTGCGCATCTGCTCGACATCGTCCTGACTCAGGCCGCTGGTGCCCTTGATCTCGACGCTCTGCTCCTTGCCGGTCGCAAGGTCCTTGGCCGAAACGTTCAGGATGCCGTTGGCGTCGATCTTGAAGGTCACCTCGATCTGCGGCACGCCGCGCGGCGCCGGCGGTATGCCGGTGAGGTTGAACCGACCCAGCGTGCGGTTGTCCTTCGCGAACTCGCGCTCGCCCTGGAGCACGTGGATGGTCACCTCGGTCTGGTTGTCGGCCGCCGTGGAGAAAGTCTCCTTCTTCTCGCAGGGGATGGTTGTGTTGCGCTCGATCAGCTTGGTCATCACGCCGCCGAGCGTCTCGACACCCAGCGAAAGCGGCGTGACGTCCAGCAGGACCATCTCCTCCTCGATGTCGCCGGCAAGGATACCGCCCTGAATGGCCGCTCCCAGGGCGACCGCCTCGTCCGGGTTGATGGACTTGTTCGGCTCCTTGCCGAATATTTCCTTGGTAATCTCGCGGACCTTCGGGATCCGCGTGGAACCGCCGACCAGGAGCACTTCGTCAATCTCCCCGGCGGAGAGTTTCGCGTCGGACATCGCCTGTTTGCAGGGGTTGATCAGCCGGTTGAGCACCGGCTCGCAGAGCTGCTCGAACTTCGCCCGTGTCAGCGTGGTCTGAAGGTGCTTGGGACCTTCCTGGGTAGCCGTGATGAACGGCAGGTTGATGTTCGCCTCACGGGCGGTGGACAGCTCGCACTTTGCTTTTTCGGCGGCCTCTTTGAGCCGCTGAAGCGCCATCGCATCCTGTCGCAGGTCGATGCCTTCCTGCTGCTTGAACTCGTCGGCGATGTGATTGATGAGTATCTCGTCAAGGTCGTCGCCGCCGAGGTGCGTATCGCCGTGCGTGGAGATGACCTCAAAGACGTTCTCGCCGATATCCAAAATCGAGATATCGAACGTGCCGCCGCCGAAGTCGAACACGGCCACCTTCTGGCTCTTGTCCTTCTCACAGCCGTAGGCCAGGGCCGCCGCCGTCGGCTCGTTGATGATCCGTTCGACCTTCAGGCCCGCGATTTCGCCGGCCTCCTTGGTGGCGGTCCGCTGGGAGTCGTTGAAGTACGCCGGGACGGTAATGACGGCGCGCTGGACCTCTTCGCCGAGGTAGTCCTCGGCCGTCTGCTTGAGGTTCTGCAGCACCATCGCGCTGATTTCCTGCGGCGTGTACTCCTTGTCGCGCACCTTCACGCGAACCAGCTCTTCGGGGTTGCCGACGACCTCGTAGGGGACCTGCTTCTCTTCTTCCTTCACCTCGCTGTGGCGCCGCCCCATGAAGCGCTTGATGGAGAATACGGTGTTCTTGGGGTTGGTTACCTGCTGGTGCTTGGCGGGCTGACCGATCAGGCGCTCACCCTTGTCGGTAAAGCCGACCACCGAAGGCGTCACCCGGCTGCCCTGCTGGTTTATGAGCACCTTCGGCTCGTTGCCCTCCATGACGGCCACCACGCTGTTCGTCGTACCGAGATCGATTCCAATTACCTTGTTAGAAGCCATATCGCTTTGCCTTCCGGTTTTCTGACAGTTGACTCAATGCCTGTGACGCTCCCGGCGCGTATTCTACGCGCAACCTTCCTGCACGACAGCAAGCAACCCCCGTGCCAACAAGTCATCGGCTTGATATTACAGCACTTACGGCCATGAGCCTCAACTGCGATATGCCATAACGACCGTCATCGAGCGCTGCGGGAGCCGCTTTGGCAGACTCCCGCCGCACTGCTGACTGCTGTGGGCGGTCTCAGTCGCCGCGCGGGCGGACGGTGAAGTCCTCTTCCAGACCCAGCTGTTCGTAAAGCTTGCGGCGGCCGGACTTATCGCCTTCCTGCACCCGCGACGCAATCTCGGCGACCTGCTCGGCGCGGTCGGCGGGCACGGCTATGACGCCGTCGCCGTCGGCGACGATGACGTCACCCGGACGTATGAACACCCCGCCGACGGTGACGGGCTGACTGGTGGATTCCAGCTCCAGCCGACCCGGGCGAATGCCGCGCGAGATACCGCGCGAATAGACCGGCACCCGCTGCTTTATAAGCTCGTCGGTGTCGCGCGCCCCGCCGTTGGTCACCGCGCCGACGGCGCCGGCCGCCAGCCAACCCATCGAGTTGTTCGAGCCGATAAAACCGCACTCCTTCACACCGGAAGCGTCTATCACGATTACGTCGCCGGGGCGGATTTCATCGTTGATAGGCCCCTTCGCCAGTCGGCCGTACCAGTCGCCCTTCCATTTCATGTGGGCTTCCACGTCCTCGAACACCGGCGCTCGACGGCGGGTGGGGACGAAACGCACCGTATGAGCGAATCCCACGATACGATGGGCGAAATTGTCGGTGTCCCGCCACAGCGGGCGGATTTCGGCGTCCAGAAGCCCCACGTCCTGAAGCCCTATGGCGTCCATCCCGTCGCAGACATCCGTAAGGCGCAGGCCGGCGTACATATCCAGAATCCGTTGACGATCACTCTGCTGGTTCATGGGGTTCTCCATTGGCTGTTCCGGCTTCGTCGAAAACGCTTTCGGCACGGTAGCTGCTTCTGACAAGCGGACCTGACGCCACCGAGACGAATCCGATGCTCCGCGCCTCGGCCGCTATGGCGTCGAACTCCTCGGGTCGCACGAACCGCTCCACCGGCGCGTGCCGCTGCGACGGAGCGAGATACTGTCCTACCGTCAGCACGTCGCAACCGACCGACCGCAAATCGTGCAGGACCTCCGAAACCTCCTCGCGGCTCTCGCCGAGTCCGACCATCAGACCGCTCTTGGTAAACATCCTCCCCTCAATGCCGACAGCAAAGCCCTTGGCCCGCTCCAGCAGCTCCAGCGACCGGCGGTAGTCGGCCTCGGGGCGAACCTGCGGGTACAGCCGCGCGACCGTCTCAACATTGTGGTTGAGGACGTCCGGGCGCGCCCGCAGAACGGTTTGCAGGGCGTCGGCATCGCCGAGAAAATCCGGGATGAGTACCTCGACTGTGCTTTCCGGCAGGGCCTCTCGCACGGCCCGGACGGCCCGGGCGAAGTGCTCCGCGCCGCCGTCGTCCAGGTCGTCGCGCGTGACCGAGGTAATCACGACGTGGCGAAGTCCCAGCCGCCCGGCCGCGGCGGCAACTCTCTCCGGCTCATCCGCTTCGACCGGCTCGGCCGGCGGGCCGGGCACGGCGCAGAAGCGGCAGTTGCGCGTGCACCTGCCGCCGAGGATCATGAACGTCGCCGTACGCCGGCTGAAGCATTCCGGCAGGTTTGGGCATTGCGCCGACGCACAGACGGTGTTAAGCCCCAGGTCCCGAAGCATCCTGGCGACGGCGGCGGACGTGCCGCCGGCGGCGATGGGACGCTTCATCCACCTCGGAAGACGTCCGGCCGGCTTTTCTCTGGTACCCTTGCTCACGTTGCACTGCTGCTTTCTTGCCTGGTCTGCTCAAGCCGGCGCGTGACGCCTGGCTCGAAGCCGAATGACTCGCATATGCACTCCGCCAGCGCCGGCTTCACATCCTCGACGCTGACCGGCTGCCCAAGACGCTCCATACTTGTAACGTCCGAAGCGCTCAGCCCGCACGGCACAATCGACTCGTAATTCGCCAGGTCGCAGTCCACGTTCAGTGCCAGACCGTGATAGGTCACCCACCTCTCGACCGCCACTCCGACGGCCGCTATCTTACGCCCGCCTGCCCACACGCCTGGAAACTCCTCGCGCCGCCGCCCCGGTATGCCGAACCGCCCCAGCGTGTGGATAATCGCCTCTTCCAGGCGGTTGACGTAGCCGCGGAGCGTCAGGCGTCGCTTGTCCAGGCGGCAGATCAGATATGCCACCAGTTGCCCGGGCCCGTGCCAGGTGGCCTGCCCGCCCCGGCGGCTCTGATGGACCTCCACCCCGGCCGCGGACAGCGCCTCCGGAGAGGCCAGCACATCCCCGTCAACTCCGCGCCGGCCCAGGGTGATGACCGGCGGGTCGTGCTCGACAGTCAACAGCACCGCACGCGCCGGCTGCGAGCGGACCTCCCGCACAAGCTCTTTCTGCAGCCGCAGCACCGGCCGGTATGCGCGCCGGCCCAGATCGATGACTTCCAGCTTCGGCGTTTGGGGCTGCCGGGGCATGCTACTTTCTCGCCTTGCGGGCTTCCTTGCGGATGCGGCGCATTTCCCAGCCCTCGGCCGCCGCCACTATGCCTTCGGCGAACGTCGGGTGCATGTGGATGGTATCCAGTATGCCCTCCAGCGTGATGCCGTGCTTCATCGCCAGCACCAGCTCGTGGGCGTAGTCGGTTGCGTGGGGTCCTATAACGGCCGCTCCGTAAATCCGCCCGTCGTCGGGGTTGATGGCGATTTTCACCTGCCCCTCGGTCTCGTCGTACACCTTGCCGGTGCCGCTGTTGGAGTAAGAGTAGCGGGCGATGGCCACCTTGTCGTACTTCTCGCGGGCCTGCTGCTCCGAAAGCCCCACTACCGCGACTTCCGGGTGGGTGTACTGACCGATCGGCATTACGCTGCGGTCGTCGGACATGTCGCCGCCGGTGGCGTTCTCGCCGGCAATGTTACCCATGCGCTCGGCGAGGTGGGCGAACTGCTGCTTCTCGGCCACGTCGCCGACGGCGTATATGTTCTCGACGTTCGTCCGGCATTTCGCGTCCACGGGTATGATGCCGTCGGCCACCCGGACGCCGGCTTCCTCCAGCCCGATGTTCTCGATATTGGCGCGTCGCCCCACCGCTATCAGGGCCTTGGCGCCCCGTACGCTCTCGCCGTTTTCCAGTTCGGCGGTCACGCCGTCGTCGTCGGCCGTCATGGACTTCACCTTCGAGCCGGTGCGCACATCGACGCCGCGTGCGGTGAGCAGCTCCTCGACGGCCTTTGCCGCGTCGGAGTCCATGCCCGGTATCAACTGGTCGGTCATCTCCAGAACGTGCGTCTCTATGCCCAGCTCGCCATAGACACAGGCGAACTCCGTGCCTATCACGCCGCCGCCCATGACCACCACGCTCTCGGGCAGGTCCTCGGCGCGGGTCGCCTCCTCGGTGGTCCAGAGCTTGCCGCTGTCCCAGGGCAGGAAGTCCGGTCGGATGGCGCGGGCGCCGGTGGCGATGACGATGGACTTCGCACGGACTTCGTGGGTCGTGCCGCCGCGCTCGACGGCCAGGGAGTTCGGACCGGTCAGCCGACCCGTGCCGCGGATAATGGTGACGTTACGTCGGGAGACGTGGCCCTTCTCGGCCGCCTCGCGCAGCTCCGCAACCACCTCCAGCACGCGCTTCATGAACGCCTTTGTATCCACCCGGCCGCCGGTGAAAGAGATTCCCATGTGCTCGGCGTGAAGGGCCCGGTGGTATATACCACTGGCCGCAAGCATCGCCTTGGTGGGCATGCAGCCGGAGTTCAGGCACACGCCGCCCAGCTCGGCCTGCTCTATGAGGCAGACCGAGGCGCCCTTGGCGTCCGCGCGCGCCGCGGCCGCACCTCCACCGGGACCTCCACCCAGTACCGCAATGTCATATTCGCTCATAGTACCTCCTGCTTAGGTGGTGTCTCAAAGGGGCTGCCGGCAGGTCGGGCATGGTCGCCCGATGCTCAACTTCGCGGCATCACTGTCGGGCAAGTATGCCCGACCTGCCGCTATAGGCATGTGGGGCAGCCTGTACGCCGGGCGATGCTCGCCCGACGGCTATCTCTCATAATCTTAACGTGGTCGCGCGGAGACTCCGCTTCGTCCCGCCTGGTCCCGGCGTGCCGGGACAGAGCAGAACAGCCCGACCTACCGCTGCCGGCGGGCACAGCCCGCCCTACGACAGCGCAACGTCCGGTTCGCGAGCGGCCCTGGTTTCGTCGAGCCGGCGAACGGGCGTGCTTCTCGGGCACTCGTGCAGGGAGTCGGGGTCTTTCTTGGCCAGCTCTGCAATTTCGATCATTGCCGCTATGAAGGCGTCCAGCGTCTCGAGGCCTTCGGTCTCGGTCGGCTCGATCATCATCGCCTCGTCCACTATCAACGGGAAATACACCGTCGGCGGGTGGAAGCCCCGCTCGATGAGGGCCTTGGCGACGTCCACGGCCGCCACGCCGTTCTTCTTCTGGCGCGACGCGGAGAAGACGCACTCGTGCTTGCAGAGCTGCCCGTAAGGCAGGTCGTAATGCCCGCGCAGCTTCTCCTTGAGGTAGTTCGCGTTGAGCACGGCGTTCTCGGAGACTCGCAGCAACCCGTCCCGCCCCAGCATCAGCAGATACGCCAGCGCCTTGAGATAGACGTTGAAGTTCCCGCAGTGCGGCGCGATGGCGCCGATGGAGTCCGGCCGGTCGTGGTCCAGATAATAGGTGCCGTCGGACTTCCGGGCCGCAACGGGCGTCGGCAGGAAACGCCGCAGTCGCCCTATCACGCCCACCGGTCCGGCACCGGGTCCGCCGCCGCCGTGAGGGGTGGAAAACGTCTTGTGCAGGTTCAGGTGTACGATGTCGAAGCCCATGTCTCCGGGCCTGGCCCTGCCGAGAAGGGCGTTGAGATTCGCGCCGTCGTAATACACCAACCCGTCGATCTCGTGCACGAGGCGGCATATCTCGTCCACGTGCGGATTGAACAGCCCGAGCGTGTTGGGGCAGGTAAGCATCAGACCGGCCACGTCGTCGTCCAGCGCCTCTTTCAGGGCGTCCACGCCCATGAAGCCGTTCTCGTCCGAAGCGATGGTGCGAACCTCGAAGCCCGCTATCGCGGCGCTGGCGGGGTTCGTGCCGTGGGCGCTGTCGGGTATCAGGATGGTCTTGCGGTCGTTGCCCCTGGCGCGGTGATAGGCGGCCATTATCAGCACGCCGGTCAGCTCGCCGTTCGCTCCGGCCATCGGCTGGGACGTGAACTCGGCCATCCCGGTAATCTCGCGCAGCAGCAGGTCGGTTTCATGCAGAACGGCCAGTGCGCCCTGGACCAACTGCTCACCGCCTTCAATGCGCGGCAGCAGCGGGTGCAGCGAGGCAAAGCGTCGGTCCCGCGCGACCTGCTCGTTCAAGCGCGGGTTGTATTTCATCGTGCATGAACCGAGCGGATAGAAACCGCTGTCCACGCCGAAGTTCTTCTCGGAAAGCTCCGTGAAGTGCCGCATCACGTCCAGCTCGGTCACTTCCGGCAAGTCGGCCGGTTCGCAGCGGCGCAGGTTCTCCGGCATATTCGCTGTGGTCGGAACGTCCTTTTTCGGCAGCGTCGCCCCGCGACGGCCTGGTACGCTTCTGTCGTATATAAGCTTCATAGCGCCTCCTGGAGTGCGTCGGCGAGGCGGTCTATCTCCTCACGTGTGCGTTTCTCGGTTACAGCCACCAGCAGAGCGTTTTCCTGACCGTCGTAGAATCTTCCCAGCGGCAGGCCGGCGGCGATTCCGCCGGAAAGAAGCTTGCCCGCCACCTCGTCGGCGTCGGCACTGAGGCGGATGACGAACTCGTTGAAGACCGGCCTGTCGGCGAAGGCCAAATCCACCCCGTCCACCTCCGCCAGACGCTCGCGGGCGTAGGCGGTCTTGTCGGCTATCAGCGTCGCCAGATCCGCGAAGCCGCTCTTGCCCATCAAGCTCAGGTACGTCGTCGCCGCCAGTGCGCAAAGCCCCTGGTTGGTGCAGATATTGCTGGTGGCCTTCTCGCGGCGGATGTGCTGCTCCCTCGGCTGAAGGGTCAGCACGAAACCTTCCTTGCCCTCGACGTCCACGGTCCGGCCGACGAGCCGGCCGGGCATCTTCCGCATGAACTTCCCGCCCCGCGTAGCCATGAAGCCGAGATACGGACCGCCGAAGCTCAGCGGCAAACCCAGCGACTGACCGTCGCCGGTTACTATGTCGGCGTCCATCTCGCCGGGGGGCTTTGTAAGCCCCAGGGCGATCGGGTACGTAGATACGCACAGCAGCGCCTTGGCCTGGTGTACCTTTTCAGCGAGGTCCGTGAAGTCGTCGAGGCAACCGAAGAAGTTCGGCGTTTGCACCACGACGGCCGCGGTGGTCTCGCCCATCGCCTCGACTATCGCGTCGCGGTCGGCCAGCCCGTCCGAGGGGGGTACTTCGACTATCTCCGCGTCGAAGTTTGCCAGGTACGTCCGCAGCATGCGGCGGTAGATGGGGTTCACGTCGCCGCTGACGACTATCCGGTTGCGGCGACGGACCAGTCGCATCGCCATCATGGCCGCCTCGAAGATGGCCGTCCCGCCGTCGTACAGCGACGCGTTCGCCACCTCCATGCCCGTCAACCGGCAGATGCCCGTCTGGTACTCGTACATCGCCTGCAACGTGCCTTGCGAGCACTCCGGCTGGTACGGCGTATAGGCGGTGAAGAACTCGCTGCGCGACAGCACCGCATCGACGGCGGCCGGTATGAAGTGGTCGTACGCCCCCGCGCCCAGGAAGCTTACCGGCTCAGGCCCGTTGGCGCCGCCCAGCTCGTCCATCCGCCGCAGGACGTCCTGCTCGCAGAGTCCGTCGGGGACGTTGATGTTCCCGCAGCGCAGGTGCTCGGGGATATCGGCAAAAAGGTCGTCGGCGGAAAGCCCTGTCTCCGCCAGCATCCGCCGTCGCTGCTCGTCGGTGTTGGCGATAAAAGGCATTACTCGGAGCTTTCCAGCATTTTTCTGTAGTCGTCGGGCTTCATCAGCTTATCGAGCTGTGAAGAGTCCGAGACCTTCATCTTGTAGATCCAGCCGGCGCCGTAGGGGTCGGAGTTGACTGCGGCCGGATCGTCTTCCAGCGCTTCGTTCACCTCGGCGACCTCTCCGTCGGCGGGCGCATATATGCTGGCGGCCGCCTTGGTGGACTCCAGCGCGCATGCCTCCCCGCCGGCCGTGAGCTTGTCGCCCACTTCCGGCAGTTCGACAAAAGTTATGTCTCCAAGCTGCTCCTGGGCGTGGTCGGATATACCTACGGTAACGGTGTCTCCCTCGACCTTCGCCCACTCATGCTGTTCGGTGTAGAGCAATTCGTCCGGTACGTTGGTCATGTCTTTGACTCCTGCAATGGAAGCTTTTTGCGGCAGGTTCCTTCCCTGAAAAGGGGCTTCTCGGCCACGGTCATTGTCAGGTCTCGCCGGCGGCCGGTCTTGACGGTAAGCTCCGTGCCGACTTCACAGAGGTCGCTGCGCACGTACCCCAGTGCGACAGAGACACCCAGTGAAGGCGAGAACGCCCCGCTGGTTATGACGCCCACCGACTCGGAGCCGTGGTGAATCTCCTGGCCATGTTTGGGCCGCTGGCGGGTGTCGCTCTTCAGCGCCATCAGCCGACGGACCGGTCCCTGCTCGGCGACCTTCTGGAGCGCCTCGGAGCCGATAAACTCGCGATCGAAGCTGATGAAGCGGTCGCTGTCGGCCTCGAGGGGATTGTTCTCTTCGGTAACGTCCTGACCGTAAAGCGGATAGCACAGCTCCAGCCGAAGCAGGTCCCGAGCGCCCAGCCCGGCCGGCTTGACCGACTCATTGCTCAAAAGGGCCTCGAACGCCTCCGGCAGGTCCCGGCCGGGCAGGTAAACCTCGTAGCCCAGCTCGCCGGTGTAGCCCGTGCGTGCGACTATGCCGTCGGTCCCGCAGACCTTGCCGCGGCGGGCGTTGTAAAACTTCGGCTCCGCGAGGTCGAAATCCGTCAGGTTCGCCAATACGTCGAAGCTCTCCGGTCCCTGGACGTCGAACTTGCCCCATATCAGCGACTGGTCAACCAGCTCCACGCCGTCGTCCCAACGGTGGGCCTCCAGCCAGTGCATGTCTCTGTGGGTGGGGTCGGAGTTGACGGTCAGGAGAAATTCATCCTCCGCCAGGCGGCACATGATGGCGTCGTCGCGTACGCCGCCGGATTCGTTGAGGAAGAACCCGTAGCGGCACTTGCCGACGCCTAATTTCTCGGCATTCTGCGTGCAGACCCAACTCAGCCATTTCGCCGCTTTCGGGCCGCGCACAAGGAACTGCCCCATGTGGCACGTGTCGAAGATGGATACTCTGGACCTGCAGTGGTCATGCTCTGCGATGATGCCCTCGAACTGCACGGGCAGCAGCCAGCCGCCGAAATCGACCATCTTGCCGCCGGCGGCCTCGTGTTGGTTGTATAGGTAAGTTTTTTCTGCCATTGGCACTCGCTTTTTCGGGAGCAGGACGCGGACTAACCGGACGTGCCGGGGCATGAACTGAGCGCCGGCAACGTGGTAAAAGGATAAAACAGGTTATGCCCCCCGGCCGCGTTCCGCAAGGGATTTCCATTCCGCCCGCGCCGCCGGTCGGGCTTCGGAGAGCACGAATTACACGAATCTTTGACCGATTACACGAGCGAAACAGGCCCGGGTAACGTGTGCCACAGCTCCTGCGACTGGACTACAGAGACACGGCCTGTCGCAACGTCGGCCGGGGGTTCCGGACGTGGCGGCCCTGACGGCTTATCGACTTTCGTCGGCAACGTCTGGGCCTGATGCAGGGCTGGATGTCGACGCCAGCAAGCTCTCTGCATGCCTCATGATAGTAGCTGCCTGCTCAACGTTCTGCTTGTTAGTTTCAGCCCCTTCGAGCATACCCCCTAATTCCTGCAACATTCGTGTCTCAAGCTCGTCAAGCAAGAAATGACAGGCCCCGATGTCGAATCGGTCAAGGAATTCGGCTCTGTGCGGCAAGGCAGCTTGCACAAGGTCTCGAAAAGCGGTCTCATCCACCCAGTCCCCACCACTAATTTCTGCCTTGAGGGTCCCAAGGCGTACCACCGCAACACCGATTATCGCACGGTATGCTGTGAACAACGCCCAAACGATCTGCGGCAGGAACGGGCGAGCCATGTCGGCCTCGCACGGCCCCAGCTTAGTCCAGGAGTTTTGGGAGCCGAACCGCTCAAAAAAGGTCCGAAGTTTCGTTTCGTGCTCTGCACTATGCACCGCAACATCGTAATTAATGGCCGACATTATTGCTGAAACTGTCTTAGCAGGAGCCAACTTCACAACCGCCGACCATAACTGGTCCGCAGCCTCGATTCGCCGTTTGTCCAACTCTGCCTGCCGGGTCGCCAGCGCAGTCAATGCTCCGCTACGAAGAGCATCGATTTCAGCTTGTTTGCGCCGCAAGTCGGCCCTAAGCCGTTCCTCGCTTTCGCGGTGTTCGGCCCGTATCGCTTCCAGCTTCTTATCGAACTCGTACCGTACACGCTGCACCATGTAGGCTGCGATACACTTACGCAAAAGCCATATAAGAATGCCAAAAGTGCCTGCGGTGGAAAGAGCGGGAATCCAATCGACAAAATTCATTTTTGCCTCTCTCTATGAGTTCAGGGCGTTTAGTTCCTCGGAAACCTCCACAGTCCCTATCAAGCGGATAGCATGAATTCATTTACTCCGACGGGTGTGTTGGTGGCTCGGCAAGCTTGGACGTACGTTCGCGGATAAGCATGATAATCGACTCAATTTTCTGATCGTCAATTCCAGCTGCTCGACTACTCGAGACAAGCTCGAACTCGAGGCGAGTCATTTGCAGAGCCTCCTCGGCTACAGCGCAGCAATTAAGTAAGGTTGAGTGGAAGTACTCAAGTTTGGCCTCTTCACCCAAGCCATCTGGACAATTGCGCAGCCAACTTAGCCTTTCCTGCAGCAACCGTCCGTGCGCGCTTACTATGTGACTGCCGCTGGTACCATCGTAGAATATTTGCTCGATGGTTTCCCAATTATGCCCAAGGGTGTCGATTGCTTGACTCAAAACATCCCCCTCCCCGCACCACCCCTTAACTTGGGCTGCTCGCATCTCGACGTTCTTGATGGCTAAAATCTGCCCGATATGTACTGCAGCCGCCCGCATAGCAGC
Source organism: Phycisphaerae bacterium (assembly GCA_049975485.1). Classification (GTDB taxonomy): domain Bacteria; phylum Planctomycetota; class Phycisphaerae; order SM23-33; family SM23-33; genus PUND01. Next base: position 152,949 of record JBNGDC010000002.1, read on the forward strand.
GACGTTCAGCCTGACGGTCGTTTCCCAGGTGTCAATAGCTGCTCGCTCTTTCTGGAACCGCCCGATCTGCGCAATAGCTATGCTAGCTTTAGTGTTTACGTCTTGAAGCCGTTGTACGGTATCGTGGGCTTTACCCAGTTCTGATGTAAGTCTGACGCGCTGCTCCTCAGCCTTCGTCGCAACTGATTGTGCGAGGAGTGCAGACCAAAACGTCAAAGCAACTATTAGCACGACAAAAAACCAACCTATGGGTCTGATGCGTCGGAACCCTTTCTTTGACTTGTCATAGCAAGGCAACCATGCTGAGAGCAGCGCTAGTATCCCAAGCGCGACTGCTGAAAAGACCGAAATCATGCCCCGGGTCCTCCATGCGATGAGCCTAAATCGGATCGGCCCGACGATCACCTGTTGTAGCTGAAGGGATGGCTTTCATCATAAGCGCCACCGCCTCCAGCCGCAACAGTCCTGACTGCAGAGGATAGCACTGCTAGGCCTGTCGCCTTGACGGTCGCGGCCGGGGCGGTTAGCTTGCCCGCTTCACGCACAGAAAGGAGCAGCTATGCCCTCCTGGACGGAGAAGGTTTACCACGGCGCCGCGTACTATCCGGAGCTTTGGCGCGACAAGGTTGACGAGGACATCCGCCTTATGCGCGAGGCGGGCATGGACCTTGTCCGCGTGGGCGAGTTCGCCTGGAGCTCCTTCGAGCCGGAGGAAGGCCGATACGACCTCGACTGGCTCCGTGAGGTGCTGGACAAGTGCCACGCCGCCGGCATCGACGTGGTTCTGTGCACGCCCACGCCCACGCCGCCCCGCTGGCTGACTGTAAAGTACCCCGAGGTCCTGCGGGTGGATATCGACGGCCAGCCCTTCGAGCACGGTTCGAGGCAGCACGTCAGCCACGTCTCGGCCAGATACCGCGAGTTCTCCCGCAAGATAACCGAAAAGCTCGCAAGCGAATTCGGCAAGCACCCGGCCGTCGTCGCCTGGCAGACGGACAACGAGTTCCTCTGCCACGTGGATGGGGACTTCGGCCCTGAGACCGAGCACGCCTGGCACGAATGGCTTAAGGACAAATACGGCACCATCGAGAACCTCAACGACATCTGGGGCACGTACATCTGGTCGGAGGACTACCGCAGTTTCGGGCAGGTTCCGATGGCCCGCAAGACGCCCTTCGGCGGCGGCGCGGGCACCTTCCGCGGCCAGCACCACTGCTCGCTGGCAAAGGACTGGGGACACTTCATCTCCGAGACCGTCGCCGCCTTCCAGCGGGAGCAGGTGGAAATAATCCGCAAGCACTCGGACGCACCGATTACCCACAACCAGATAGCCGACGATCGCGTCTTCGGCGAGGACGTGTTCGCCGACCTGGACTTCACGGCTACCGACATCTACGCGCCCCATGAGAACACCTGGGGCGTACAGTACAAACTCGACTGGTTGCGGGCCCTGAAGCGCCGCAACGATGGCACGTACGAGCCGTACATGATTCTGGAGACCTCCCCCTCGCACAACGGCTCCACCCAGACCGGCCACGACACACACCCCGACGGCTTCCTGCGGGCCGAGGCGGCGTTGCATATGGCTATGGGCGGAAGGGCTTTCTGCTACTGGCTGTGGCGGCAGCAGAAAAGCGGCGCCGAGATGTGCCACGGCTCGGTCGTCACGAGCTGGGGTACGCCGTCGGTCGGCTGGAGAAACGTCCGGCAGGTGACGGAGCTTTTCGAGGCGGCCGGTGAGCTGTTCACCGAGCTTCCGCCGGCGCCGGCGGAAATCGCCATGCACGAGTCAAAGCATACCCGGGCCCACATGACCCGCAGCGAGAAGCTCTGGGGCGACGTCAAGGGCATGGGAACCGTGGTGCAGCAATGCTACCGGGCGATGCTGGAGGTGGGACTGTGGCGGGACGTGTGCTTCGACTCGGCCGATTTCTCGCCCTACAAGGCCGTCGTGTCGCCCTTCCAGTCGGTGCTGACCGGGGAGTTTATCGACAAGATGGCCGCTTTCGTCCGCGACGGCGGCACGTGGGTGGCCGGTCCGATGAGCGGCTGCCGGACCGAATACGGCACGGTGCACACCGACGCCGGGCTGGGACGTCTGGACGAATTGGCCGGCGTCCGCACACTGCACCCGTTCGGCACAACGCCTCAGCATGCGCTGCTGGCGGGCGACCCCATCGACGTGGGCTGGTACTGCTACGCGCTGGAGCCACAGGCCGACGATTGCGAAGTAATCGGTGAATACGCGGAAGGCCCCGCCGCCGGGTCCGCCTGGGCCGTCAGGCGAAAGCTCGGCAAGGGACAGGTGGTCCTGTTCGCCGCCCATGCGCCCGACGAGTATGCCAGGATGCTATCGGTGGCGCTGGAAGGCGTCGATATGCCGCGGTACCAGGCGAGCTGGGGCACCAGCGTCGTGCCCCGGGCCGACGGCGACAAGCGCGGATACGTGCTGGTAAACTGGGACGGTCGCGGCGGGACGGCCACACTGCCCGAAGCCGGTAAAGACCTGCTGACAGGCAAAAAACTGCCGGCCGGCAAGCTGGAACTCGGACCCTTCGACGTTTACGCTGTGATGTGCCAATGAGCATCGGCCGGGCCAATCGCAAATGCCGGTCCGACAGTCAGCTTGTCGGGCAACTATGCCCGAGCTACTGCCTGCCAGAGCGGGCATCTCGTTAATGAAAGGGCGGACATCATGAAGTCATCTGTTTGCGCGGTCCTGACGGCCGCACTGGTTCTGGGGCTTGCCGCAGTCCCTTCGGCATCCGACCAGCCGGAAACGCAGCCGGCCGTCGGTGAGTGGCAACTCCCGATGCAGCCCAATGACCGTCTCATCGAACTGCTCGGCAGCGGCGACGGGGAGGTCGTCTCCTTCACTATCATGCGATACGGAAGAAATCAGCGTATGCCACAGGCAAGGCCGTGGATGCTGAACACCAGCACGGGCAAGCTTACGAACCTGCTCGAGGCCGTCGGACAGGACCCGGAGGCCGAACAGTCGCCCGCCAGCCAGGCCGGGCCCTCCCCCGACGGCAAGCACGTGCTGGTCATGCGCCTGATTCGACAGGAGCCGGTGAAGCTGGGCGGTTTCCTGTTCACGGCCGACAGTACCGACGTCCACAAGCTCACCGAAGGAATGCCGCTGACGTCGGCATGGTCCGGCACGAAGCTCCTGCTAAGCGCGGTAGGGGACGACAACAGAGTCGGCCGAATCCAGGCATACGACCCTCAGACCGGGGAAATGGCCGAACTGCCCGTCTGTGGACTGGTGGTCACAGCCGACCCCGGCGGCAGATACCTGTTGGCCGCGTGCAACCCGGATGCCCCGGATGAGCCGCTCGACCGAAGCGAGCTGGGCGATTGCTGGATATGCATAGTCGATATGGAAGGGACCGTGGTGGCAAAGCTCGTTTCTTCTGATGAGCTGAGCGACAGGCCTGTCATCAGTCCGAACGGGAAATACATCGCCTTCGAACGGCAGCGATGGGAAAACCCCGTGCAACCCCCGGAGGCCCTCGGCACCCGCATAGCTACAAGCGACGGTGAGACCGTCAAAGATTACCCCGACGTGGCACCAGTGGCCGTGGGAGACGACGGTACACTTACAGCCGCAGTCGTGGGTGAGAACCGGACATTCGCGGCCATCCACCTCATCTCGCCGACCGGGCAGAACGACCGGCTCGTGCGCCGCGCCGTTGCGGCGATCGTGGCCGGTGAGCGGCTTTTTTACGTATCTCCTGATGAGCCGACAATGCTGAAGTCCTTGCCGATGGACGAGTAGTTCTTTCGGGCAGGCATGCTCGACCCGCGGGTCCGCGGCTGCGGCTTCCGTATCCTCACCACCCCCTGCCCCACGGCACGCGCAGGGCGCGGATGGGGTGGCGGACGGCAAACCGTTGCAGGCGGCGGCGCAGTCCGGCGCGCCGGCGCGGCGACGGCTGACCGTCGCGCAAACGATGGTGATTCAACAGCGGCACGAAGAAGTACCGACGGAACCGACGGTATCGCTTCTCGAACTGTTCGTCGCTCATGGCCGTCAGGTTGCACGGCACGTTCATGTACGCCAGGGACTCCCAGGTAATCTGTGACCGCTGCCGGGGCGTTAGCTTTTTGAAAACAGCCGTCCCGGGCAGCGGGCACAAACGTGTCGCCGAGAGGACGTCGGGCTTTATTTTCCGGATCATCGCGACTGTGGCGTCGAAGTCTTCGGTGGTTTCGCCGGGCGTTCCGAGTATGACGTTCGCGAACACACGCAGCCCTGCCTCCCGCGTCAGTGCGGCCGCCCGGATGTTCATGTCCACGGTGGTGCCCTTGCCCATCGCCCGCAGGCCCGCGTCCGAGCCGCACTCGAAGCCGAACTCCACCTGGACGCAGCCGGCCGACTTCATGGCCGCCAGTACGCGACGACTGGTCTGATCCACGCGGAGGCAGCCCGCCCAGACAATCCGCCTGTGGAAACCGGCGCGGCACAGGGCGTCGCACAGCTCCATCAGTCGCGCGGGGTCGGCTCCCAGCGTGTCGTCGTCGAACAGGACAGCCTCGGCCTCCATTTGCTCGACGGCGAACCGCACACGCTCGGTGACATATTCGATGGAGTGCGGCCGCACGCCCACGCCGCCGATTATGTGCCCCGCGCAGAACCTGCAACGGTTGGTGCAGCCACGGGAGGTATGCACGTTGACCGTCCGAAGCGGCAGGTAGCGTATCATCCAACCGCTGCGGGCGGTGTGGAACGACCAGTCCAGCAGGTCCATGGCCGGCTCGCCGAGCGAGTCCAGGTCGTGCTCCAAGGCCCGTTGCGGCGTGCGGATGTACTCGCCGTCGCGGCGGATCACCAAACCTGCGACGTCGTCACGCAGGCCGCTCTGGGCGATTTGCTCGACGGTCCGCTCGGCCTCTCCGACCGCAACGGCGTCCAGTGCGGGGCATTCGTCGAGGGTCTGCTCGGGAAGCGCCGTGGGGTGGGGACCGCCGGCAAGAAGAACGGCCGAGCCGCCCAGCTCCTGGCGGCACATGCGCGACAGCCGATCCAGCTCCGGCACGCTGGCGGTGTTGGTCGAGAAGCCCACCATCTCCGGCCGATGGCTTCGCAGCGTATGCCGCAATTGGTTGTCCGCCTGTGCGAAGTCGAAGCCGGCGTCCATCAACTGTTGCTCGCGGTGTACGATGCGCACGTCGCTGCCGGCGCGCCGCAGCGCCGTCGCGAGATACGCCACACCGGTCGGTACCCAGTGGCAGCGGAAGTCGCCCCTGGGCCAGGCGCTCGCCGGCGGAGTCAGACGAATCAGCAGACTTCGCATGCCTTCTCCCCGGCCGCAACGGACGAACCGCGCCGTCGGCCGTTGCCTCGCTTGAGCAACTCCCGGTAAAGCTGCCTGAAGAGCGAGCCGGCGCGAGTCGTGGAACGCAGGACAGTGGTCGGTCGCATCAGCGCCCTGGCCCGCAGTGGCTCCCGCAGATTCAGTTGCCGCCGCATCTGTTCGCAGGCCGGCTCACCCAGCATTTGCCCCGCCAGCCGCAACGCCGTCGCAACTGCTACGCCGGCACCCGTTTTGCTGATGGCGTCGGAAAGATACTCGGTGTCCACCACTCCTGCTCGAGCCGCGCAGAGGCGGGCAATGTCGCACAGGCCCTGCAGGCGATCGAACTGATGTCCACAGGCCGCGTGCACGCAAGCCGACAGCAGACACGCCGCCGGCGTCAAACGTCCGGCATCGTCGAGTTGCAGGTCGTCCAGCTCGACCGACACCGCCTTCCGCAGCGTGGGCGAGTTGACCACATTCCAGTGCAGCTCCACGGACCCGGCCCGCCCGATGAAACCGCACTGACCGTATCCGCGAGAATACTTCATGTCCGAATCGACGGGCCTATAGCCGGCCGAGACCAGCACCTCGCAGCCCGTCCGGAAGTCCCGTGGAGCTACCAGCACGTCGATGTCGCGGAAAGGGCGGAGCTGCGGCCGCTCGTACAGGCGCTGGGCGAAGTCCGGCCCCTTTAGGGTGACGCCGCGGATGCCGCCGGCCTCCAGCGCGGCAAGCACACGTTCAAGCTCCGCCGAGAGCAGCATGCATCGCCCCGCGCCGACGGACATGTCGGCTATCGCCTGTTGGAGCAGCCTTTCGGCGTCGGCTAAGACGGCGGCGCCTGTGTGGTCGGTCAGGCGGTCAACCACAATCGGCAGCAGGCCGTGAGCGTGCGCCAGGTCCAACAGCTTTCTCAGGGACTCGCGGCCGAGCGGCGCCGACGGAGGACAAGGCGGCTCTCGCAGCAATCCCAGCAAGGTTCGCTCGATGCCTCTCATACCGCCCGCTCCAGTGTGCCACGGACGAGTCGGCCCAGCGACGGCATGTCCGAAGACGCCGATAGCGAATAACAGCGCGTCCGCCGGGTGAGTTCCGCCAATGCCGCGAACACCTTCCCGCCCGGACCTGCCGCCCGCGGGTCGGCCGCTGTGCGAAGGTTCCCACGTAGCAGACAGGTAAGGGCCTCTACGGGGGCCAGCGGGGTAAGCCGATGCCGCAAGTCGTTCCGCTGCTGAAGCACTATCACCACCTCCGGCCGGGTAACTGCCGCACTCGGCGGGGATATATGCCGCAACTCCACGGCGCGTTCGTTCTCGCAGCCGGGAACCGGCTCAGACGGCAGTGACGCCAGATGCGGGCAGAGCTCCATGGTCCGTCGGTGAACCTTGCACGGGCGAGGCAGGCCCCAGAGCTCGCAGCCGTTCTCGCCGACCGACAGCACGGAGGAGTCATCCGCCAGCAGTCGCAGGCCGGCAGACGCACAGGCCAGTGCGGTAGTGCTCTTGCCGGCACCGCTTGCACCGACTATAAGCGCGGAACGATGCGGGGGCGAAGGAAAGGCCACTGTGGCCCCGTGCAGCATGTGCCGGCCTCGCGGCTGAAGGAGCATACCCAGCACAGGCGTCAGGCAGCCAAACACCACCGCCCAGGCCGACTCAGGACGCACCGCTATCTCGGCCCGGCCGTCGGAGAGGTCCACACACGCGCAGGCAACATTGGCAAGGTCCATCTGCCTCAGGGAACCGTTCGACCAGTATCGCGAGAAAAGACCGTTGGGCCTGACGCCCTGCCAGGTGAGCTGGGCCTCCGGTTCCGGTGATGGCAGCTCCCCGTTCTTTATGGTCGAGAGGTTCAGCACCGCATCGGCACGAGCGTCCCCATCGGCGAATACCGAAAGAACACGATCGACCTCCCCCAGCAGCGGGGCCTCATCGGCGCCAACAGCCAGCCGAAGCCCCGGCAGCGCGTACACAGCGACAGTCGAATCTACGTCGCGGGCACCTCCGGAACCGTGCCCTCGGAGACTTCCTGAAGCTTCTGCTGCTTTTCCAGCTCGGGGGTGACGTATTCCTTTCGCGTCTGCTTGCTTTGCTGCTGTTGTGTCTGTGCCATCTATAAGGCCCTTCCGTTCTGTTTGTCTTCTCTGTCCGTCTGGCACTGCCGCTCCATAGCAGACCTTCACCGGAGACTATGCCGCAATTCAGCAGAAAATCATCGTTCAAGCGCGGCAGGCGTCACTATCAGGTCGTCTCGACGACTTCGCCTTCGGTCACCTGAGCGAGCTTTCGCCGCTTGTCCAGTTGCGGCCTGGCGTAGTCCTTACGCGGCTGCTTCTCGACCTGCTTTTTCTCCTGCGCCATTTGCGACTCCCTTACGTTGACTTATCTACGGTCCTTTACCTTCTCAGGCAGCGCTGGCGGCATTCCTGCAGTCGGTGCCGGCCGGTTCAGGATAGCGGAACACTTCCACCGCCGCGGCCGCCGGCGGCTCGGAGACGCACAGCCCGCCCAGCGTCACCCAGCAATGCGCATGCATTCTATCGTTGGACAACCCCGGGTAAACGGCAAAACGAATAACCGCTTCCCGTCCCGACAGACGCAGAAAATGGTACAGAGTCAGCCCCAGTCGCAGGCAACGGCGGCGTTTCATATTCCTCGGCCGTCGCAGACGACGCCGGACCAGCTCGACCATCTCGCTGTCGGGGATACTCCTGTAAGGCCGGAACCGCGGCGTCAGCAGGCGCACCAGTCGTTCCAGCGAAATCAGCCGCACCAATAGCGGGACCACACCGCTTAGCGTCCAGATATGCGCCCGCAGGAAAGCACGAAGTATCATCGCTCTCTCACCAAAAGGTTCTCGGCGAGCATCTCGGCAACCATCCCGGAGAGGTCCGCCTCCAGTTGCTCGCGCGAGACCTCGTATTGCCCGTGCAGATCGGAGACGATTTCGGCGAAGGTCCGCCGGCCGTCGGCGGCCGCCAACAGTGCCGCGGCCGTCTCGTTGCAGGTGTAGAGCTGACCGTCTGAAAGGCGAAGTACGACCGTCGGCTGACCCGGTCCCATCGGCTGCCAGGATATGTCGTCGGCCGGCCGGAATATCGCTCCATCTTCGCTCATGTGCACACAATATGCACTGCAGGCCGGAATTTCCACCTTCGGCCGCATCAGGCACGAAGACCCACGGAAATCGGTGCGGCGGACTCCGCCGGTATCGAAGCCGGCGCCTACCTCAAGAGACATGTCCTCGGCCGAGACGGGCAGCGAGACGAATGCGGAGAGTGAAAATTTCTCAAGCAGGAGCTTTTCCCGAGTCGAAAAATCGGTTATTGAAGCCCGACGCTGCAACTGCGCGCCGTGTGTTCGTCCGGGCCGGCGCGCATAGAGACACCAAGGGCTGACAGACAAAAAGGGACATCTCCAATGCTGGCACTTCTGGGCATACAGGACCCCTGGGTCCTGGGGGCGTACCTGCTGTGCATCCTCAGCACGGTGCTCTGCGTGGTCTATGGTCTGGTCATGTGGAACCGTGGCGACGAGCCGGTCGAGAGCGAGGACATCTCCTGGGCGGCTCACGAGGAAGAGGTGGAAGAAGAGCTGTAGGTCGTTCTGAGGCCCGGCCGATCGGACCGGTCGGGGTATTCCGCAGCCGGTACAATCGAAGGAGACCACTATGCTCGCTCAGGCCGTCGAAGCGGTCGATATTGTCGTTATCGTGCTGTATCTGATGGTGGTGGGGTATCTTGGGTACCTGGGTTTCTCGCGGACGAAGTCGGCGACGGACTATCTGGTAGCCGGCCGCAAGATCAACCCGTTCATCATGGCGATGAGCTATGGAGCGACGTTCATCTCCACCAGTGCCATTGTCGGCTTCGGCGGGGTCGCCGGCATGTTCGGGATGAGCCTGCTCTGGCTGACGTTCCTGAACATCTTCGTGGGTATCTTCGTGGCGTTTGTCTTCCTCGCCGGTCCCACACGCCACATGGGCCATCGCCTGGACGCACACACGTTTCCGGAGCTTCTGGGCAGGCGCTACAACAGCAAGTTCGTACAGATCTTCGGTGGTTTGGTAATCTTTTTGTTCATACCACTTTACGCGGCCGCTGTGCTGATAGCCGGCTGCGAGTTCATCGCCACGAAATTCGCCATGGACTACAACGTGGCGTTGATGATCTTCGGGGTCATCATAGCGGCGTACGTGGTAATCGGCGGTCTTAAGGGCGTGATGTACACAGACGCCCTGCAGGGATCGCTGATGTTCCTGGGCATGATCATCCTGCTAATCGGGACATACGCCATGCTCGGTGGCGTCACCGAGGCGCATCAGGCCCTGACCGACAGCGCGGACAAAGTTTTCGTCGGGCATCAGGGCCTTGGACATCAAGGGTGGACGGCGACCCCGACGTTCGGCTTTACGGGGACGGAAGAAAAACCCGCCGGCCACTACCTGTGGTGGATTGTCTTCAGCACGATCGTCCTGGGCGTAGGCATCGGCGTGATGGCGCAGCCGCAGCTCTGCGTGCGCTTCATGACGGTCAGCTCCAAGAAACAGCTCAACCGCGCTGTTCTCGTCGGCGGAATCTTTATCCTGATCATGACCGGGGTGGCCTTCACCGTCGGCGCCTTGAGCAACCTGTACTTCCTTGAGCACGAAACAATTACCGGAACCATTGTCGATGAGACCGAAGAAAACGTCATCGCCAAGAAGGAACGCGGTATTGAATCCCGCTTGCCCTGCAGGTTGCTGCACATAGATGTTGACGGTGACGGAAAAGCCGACCGCATTGTCGTCGGCGAAGGAATAGGCAAAGTGGCGGCCATAATGCCCAAGGCCGAGGTCACCGAACTCGAAGACGGAAGAGTTGAGGTCAAACCCCGTTCGTCCAGCTTCACCCGCGCGCTGATACGCAGGGACGACGGCGACTACGAGTTCAACTCCGACAGCATCATCCCGGCGTTCATAACCTCCGCCATGCCGAAGTGGTTCAGTACTTTGTTCATGCTGACGCTGCTGGCGGCGGCGATGAGCACGCTGAGCAGTCAGTTCCACACGCTGGGCACCAGCATAGGCCGGGATGTATTCGAGCAGAGCACAGGTCGCCACGGACGAAGCGTGGGCGTAACCCGGCTGGGGATCATCGTCGGCATCATCATCGCGGTGATTTTAAGCTACTATGCTCGCGGCGGTTACATCGTAGCTCGTGCAACGGCGATATTCTTCGGGCTGTGCGCTTCGGCGTTTCTGCCGTCGTTCATCGGCGGGCTGTTCTCCAAGCGCGTGACCAAACCGGCCGCTGTCAGCTCCATGGTGGTGGGCTTCGTGGTGACGGCGTTCTGGCTGGTATTCATAAAGGACAAGGAAGCCCGCGCCATCAACATCTGCAACGCCCTGTTCGGCAGCAAGGAAAAGCCCATGTACTCGCTGCTTGAGGGCACCACGTGGTCGCAGGTGGACCCCCTGGTAGTCGCCCTTCCGCTAAGCGCCCTGGTGTTCATCGTAGTGACGCTGATCACCAAGCCGCCGGCGCGCGAGCATCTGGCGAAGTGCTTTCACAGCGTCGCTCAAAAGGTTTGAGACGGCGAAACGATAGAGCCGATAAGACACAACAACCGTAACCGTACCGCAAGGACTCGAGAGAAAGGAGTACTCATGAGACGCGACCTATGGATGGTGCCGGTCGGCCTGCTTCTCGGCGCCGCGCTGTTGCTGGTTGCGCCCGCCGGCGCAACGGCACAACAGACGGACGCCGAAGAGGCCGGCTGTGACCGGTTAAGCACGTGGGCAGGACCCTTCGCCTCGGCCGAGCAGTTCGGGGAGTGGATCGACGGCATCAAGCACCCCGCCCCATGGCTGGAGCTTTACGGCGACATCCGCCTTCGCGAGATCTTCGCTCCCAACCTGCTGCTGGACCAGACCGACAGGCACTTCCAGCGCTACCGCTTCCGCGTGGGCGCGAAGGTGTCCCCGCTGGAGGACATCGACTTCAACGTCCGGCTGGTCTATGAGCCGCGTCACTACTGCCAGCCGGATGACTTCGAGGTCTGGCAGATGAGCGAGGCCATCATCGACAAGCTCAATGTCGAGTGGCGGAACTTCCTGGGCATGCCGCTGACAATCACCGCCGGCCGCCAGGACATCATCCTTGGCGACGGCTGGCTGGTGCTGGACGGTACGCCGTTGGACGGCTCGCGGACGATCTTCTTCGACGCCATTCGCGGCACGCTGGACATGCCGGACCTGCAGAGCAAGCTGGACGTCATCTACGTGTGCAACTCCGCCGACAGCGACCGCCTCAGCCCCGCCTGCGACAAGGACTTCCACAACCACGAGCAGGACGAGCAGGGCGCGATCGTCTATTTGACCAACAACTCCATGGAAGACACGCAGGTGGACGGCTACTTCATCTATAAGCACGATGAGGCCGTCCTCGGCAACGGGACCACCGGCGACATCTACACCTTCGGCGGCAGGATGGTCCGCAAGCTCGACGAGAACTGGCGATACAACGCCCAGGGCGCCTACCAGTTCGGCAACAAGGACGGACGCGACCTCTGCGCGTTCGGCTTCAAGGGTGGCGTCAGCTACTGGATGAACGACGACTGGAACAACAACTTCCGCGTCAATTACGAGTACCTCTCCGGCGACCGCCACGAGCCCGGCTCCTCGAGGACGACGCAGTTCGACCCGCTGTGGGGCCGCTGGCCCCAGTTCTCCGAGCTTTACGTGTATCCGATTGCCCTGGAGAACAGGCCCGGCGAAATCAGCAACCTCCACCGCATCAACATCGGCTGGAGCTTCAACCCGGTGGAGCGGATGGAAATATGTGCGGACTATCACGTTCTGTTCGCCGACCAGAACCAGGTCGGCCTGGCCAACCCCAACATCAGCAACGACGGATACTGCCGCGGGCAACTGGTTTCCGGTCTGCTGAAGTACAAGTTCAACGACTACGTCAGCACGCACCTGCTGGGTGAGCTGTTCTTCCCCGGCGACTACTACACCGACATCCGCAACGAAGTGGCCGGCTTCTTCCGCTACGAGATCATGTTCACCTGGTAGAGGAAGCCACCCCACGCATCTATCGAGCGGGCCGCCGCGGCGGTCCGCTCTTTTTTTGCGCGCATCCGCGGCCGCCTCGCCCTTGCCATGGGCGCCGGCGGAGGTATCATGGTCGGCGGATAGTGGCGTTGATCTCACTTCTTCAGGTACCGAGGGACGACGATGGCAGAGATGCAATTCGATCGGAGACGGTACAAACGTTTTACGTTGCCCTGCCCGGCCACGCTGCTGGACAGCGACCAAACCCCCGCCAGCGCCCGCACGCTGAACATCTCCGACGGCGGAGCGTTGCTGGCGCTGCCGCTGAAGGATCTGCCGGAAGCGGGACGGAAGCTGAAGGTCAAGCTCTCGCTGCCACGCTCCACCGCCTCGACGCACATGGTGGAGAAGGTCCGCTGCGAAGGGCTTATCAAGCGCCATCAGCCCCTGACCGACGACCGCTACGCCGCGGTAGCCGTGGAGTTCGTCGAGCCGGTGAACCTGCAGATAGAAGTCTGATAAGCATCCCGGTTAATTCGCTGGTTAACCTCCGAAACGGCCACCGCCCACGCCATGCTGTTTGGCGGCGCCTGTAACCGCTTCTCCAATACGAGTTCTGCTTGAGATGCTTCTGACCGACCGTTGCGTCAGCGGCTCAGTGCTTTGGCCCCTATGTCCTTTCGATATATGCAGCCGTCGAAGTGTACCTTCTCGACGGCCTCGTAGGCCCGCCTGCGGGCGGCCTCGATATCGTCTCCCAAGGCCGTAACTCCCAGCACTCGTCCGCCGGCGGTCACCAGCTTGCCGCCGCGCTCGGCCGTGCCCGCATGGAAGACCTGCACGTCCTCCATCGCGTCGGCCTCTTCCACGCCTGAAATCGGCAGGCCCTTCTTGTAGTCGCCGGGGTAGCCGCCGGAAGCCATTACCACGCAGACGGCGGGACGCGGGTCCCACTCCAGCGTCACCTCACCCAGACGGTGCTCGGCTACGGCGACCATCGCCTCCAGAAGGTCGCTCTTTAGGCGCATCATCAACGGCTGGCATTCGGGGTCGCCGAAGCGGCAGTTGAACTCCAGCACCTTAGGCCCGCCGGCCGTAAACATCAGCCCGCAGTAGAGCACGCCTTCATATCGGCCGAAGTCCCGCCGCATGGCGTCGATAACCGGCACGAGCACTTCCTTCTCAATCCGGTCCATGGTGTTCCTGTCAACGATGGGCACGGGGCTGTACGCGCCCATCCCGCCGGTGTTGGGTCCGGTGTCGCCGTCGCCGACCGGCTTGTGGTCCTGCAGCGGCTCCAGCGGATATATGCTCTTGCCGTCCGTAAGCGCCAGGACGGTCGCCTCCTGACCGCTCAGAAGCTCCTCCAGCAGGACCGTCTTGCCCGCCTCGCCGAAGACGGCCTTGCCCATCATCTCATCGAGGGGCTTGACGGCCTGGTACGGCTCGGGACAGATGACCACGCCTTTGCCTCGAGCCAGACCGGCGGCCTTGACGGCCACCCCGTGCTCGCGCGACAGCACGTATGCCTTGGCGGCTTCCAGGTCGGTGAAGATGCGCGCCTCTGCCGTCGGCACGGCGGCGGCTCGCATCATTTCCTTGGCGTAGGCCTTGTCCGCCTCTATGCGCGCGCCGGCGACGGTCGGTCCGAAGCACAGCATCCCGGCTTCGCGCACGGCGTCGCCCAGACCGGCGGCCAGCGGGTCCTCCGGACCCACCACGACCATGTCCACGCCCTGCTCGCGGGCGAAGCGGACAATCCCCTCGATGTCGTCGTCGGCTATGTCAACGCACTCGCCGCAGGCGGCTATGCCGGGGTTGCCCGGCGCCACCCACAGATGGTCGCACAACGGCGATTGCGACATTTTCCAGGCCAGCGCGTGCTCGCGCCCGCCGCCGCCTACAAGCATCAGCTTCATTGCGATACCTCCGGATACGGGGGTTCGTGCCTGAACAGGTCGGTGAGTCTATCCAATCGTTGCGCGCGCGTCCACCGGCTGGGAGTGGCACGGCGGTAACCGGACTGATATCCTGTGTGTTCCGAGCCCTCGGCTTCTGACGAACGGCATCGCCTAAGCCCAAGCTGATATGAAAGGTTCTGCCTATGCGTCTCTTAAGCTGCCTGGCGCTGGGATTGGCCATCTCCACGGCCGCCTCTGCCGCCCCGCCCGAATCCCGGGACGAGCTTGTCCCCTTTGTCCTGCCGTGGAACGACGGCTCTGGCGGCCCCAGCAGCATCGCCGAATGGAATCACCGACCGGCCGGTCGCTTCGGTTTCATTCGCGTAGGTGATGATGGGCACTTTCACACCGACCAGGGGCGAATCCGACTGCTCGGCGCCAATGTCCAGTTCGGTGCTTGCCTCCCGGAGAAGGACCAGGCCGAGGAGATCGCCGCCCGCATGGCCAAGTTCGGCCTCAACGTCGTTCGCTTTCACCATATGGACCGGGCCCGCTTCCCCAGGGGCCTGCTGGCCGAAGACGCCAGCGACACGCGGCAACTCGATCCCCGGGCCATGGAACGGCTGGACTACTTCGTCGCCCAGCTCAAAGAGAACGGAATCTACGTCAATCTGAATCTGCTCGTATCCCGGCGTTTCTGTCCGGAGGACGGGCTCCCGGGAACAGTCGCCGAGGTCCGGGGCAAGGCCAACCACCTGCTGGGCTTCTTCTACGAGCCGGCTTTCGACCTGCACGCAGAGTATGCCCGCAAGCTCCTGACTCACCGCAACGCGTACACCGGAAACCGTTACGTCGAAGAACCCGCCGTCGCCCTCGTCGAGATCATCAACGAGAACGGGCTTGTCAACTACTGGTTCGACACCGCGCGAAAACCGCGGCTGCGCGACCTGCCCGAACCGTTCCGAACGGCCTTGCGGCAGCAATGGAACGAGTGGCTGACCCAGCGATACGACGACAGCCAGGCCCTCCGTGAGGTCTGGCCTGCAACGACCGGCACCGAGGCCAAGGCCACAGTGGACCTGGTGCCGTATGATGGTTTCCGGGACCGCCCCCGGCAGCAACAGCGCGATTGGCTGGAGTTCCTCAGACACCTTGAGCAACGCTACTTCCACCGGATGGTGAAGCTGCTTAAGGAAGACCTTGGCCTGCGTGCTCCCGTAATCGGCACGACGTGCGCGTCGAGTCTGGTTACTGTGATGGCCGCCGAAACCGACGTCATCGACGGACACGTGTACTGGGGCAACCCGCACTGGCGCACTCACCCATGGGACTGGAACTCGCTCGATTGGTCCATCGACAACATCAGTCAGGTGGACTGCGGCAACCCGGGCGGACGCCTCCGCTGGCTGGCCATGTACCGGGTCGCCGGAATGCCATGCACGGTCACCGAGTTCAACGAGGCCGCACCCAACGTTTTCGCCGGCGAGGCGCCCCTCTACATCGCAACCTACGCAGCCCTGCAGGACTGGGACGCCGTCTTCTTCCACAACTACGAGGCCAGTGGGTCCTGGAACACCGGAATGCTCCACGGCAACCAGATCGGCGAACACCCGACCAAGATGGCCAACTTCCCCGTCGCCGCCGCCATCTTCCGGCGCGGCGACGTGCAACCGGCCAACCAGCGCATCGCGGCGCCTATGTCACGGGATAAGGAACTGCAGATACTCATCGACAGTGGCAGCCAGTGGTCTCTTGCCAACGGGTTCGATCTGGGTCTGGATGGAGACAACATCGTCCGTCACCGGATAGCACTGGAAGTGAACGGCTCGGACAACGCCGATATCAGCCCTGGGCCGACGCTGTCGGACTTCGACCGGCTGACCTCCGACACGGGCGAAGTGACGTGGGACGGATCCGATGACCAGGGAGCAGTACAGACCGTCGATACAGATCGTACGAAGGCGGTCTTCGGCATGACGGCCGGTCGCGAATTTCGCATGGGCGATGTAACCATTGAGGTCGGACAGACGCTCGATGGCGGCGCCACAGTCGCGCTGACGCTTCTGGAGGGGGAGTCGTTCGCGGATCCCGGTCGCGCCCTGCTCGTCGCTACCGCTCGTGCAGTCAACACCGGCATGCATTTCCGTCCCGTTACGGAGGATGTGGACGGCAAGCCCGTTACCCGCTACGAGATTACCAGTTGGGGTGAACGGCCCTCGCGGGTCGAGGTCGTACCGGCCGTGATTCGTGTGCCCGAACACAAGGGTCTGACGGTCTATGCGTTGGACGAACGCGGGCAGCGAAAGCATGCCATCGAAGTGAACTCTGCGAGCGGGGAAGCGGTCGTACAGATTGGCCCACCAGCCGCGACGCTATGGTATGAATTCGTCTGGGAGCGTTGAGACGCCCGCATGCTTTCGCAGTGTGGTGGTGTGAACCCGTCCGATAACGCGCTGGGCTGCATCAGACGCTTTGATCTCCGTGCTCCTCGGTGCCTAGCAGTAGCCGAAGGCAACGCGGCAATTTCAGCATCCACCAGGCAGACCAGACACAGCCGGGCGCGACGTTACGGCAAAGTGGCGCGCCTGCTCAGTCTCCCTCTGCGTCCCCGTCGGCCTCGCGTTCGAAGGTATCGACTTTGTCCTGCAGTATGGGCGGCGGATAGTAGCGCTGTTCGAGGGGTTCGTCGGCCGTGGGGTCCGGATCCTGCCAGGTACCTGCGTTGTGATACTGCCAGACCGCCTTGGCCATCGCCTCGTCCGGCAGCCAGAACGCCAGCGTCTTGTC
>JBNGDC010000002.1:170074-171300 GCA_049975485.1 Phycisphaerae bacterium
GCGGACGTGCGGGTCGCGGCAGACCGTGCCACCGTGCCGGATGGAGTCGCCGATGATAAGCCCGCGTATGGTCTCAACGCCTTCAGGCAGCCAGAGATGCGCCACGGGCGCTTTGTCGGGCCTGTCCGGTCGGGGGACGGTCAGCTCGTAGTCCCACACCCGCTGCTCGTCGGCGTTGTGGGAACCTTCCTGGGCAATTACCGGTACGGCCAGCAGACTTGCCGTAACGACGGCCGTCAGTAACATCGATCGTGCGCTCATTTCCGCACTCCTTCCGCGTTTCGAGGCATCAACAGCATAGCGGGCGTCTTTTCATGAAACAATCGGAACGGCTCCGGGTGGCGAAGCACTTTTGTGCTCCGTGGCGCGCAATATGGAGCTGTCAGTTGACTTCACAGAATCCGCAAAGATAGAATCACCGCGGGAGGTAACATGAGACTACGCTTACGGTCGCGACGAGCGGCGTTCACGCTCGTGGAGCTTTTGGTCGTCATCGCGGTCATCGCGCTGCTGATGGCGATTCTCATACCTACGCTTACCCAGGTCACACGTAGCGCCCGGCGCGTAACCTGCTCCAACAATCTTCGCGAGATCACCCGCGCCATGGTCGCCTACGCCAGCGCGGGCAACCTCCATCGGGGCACCGTGGCCAACGCCCTGCCGTCGGTCGGACCGACCACGGGCAACTGGGGCGACATGAAAGAGGGCAATCCCGGCGCGTACTGGCTGATGCTCACCGGCCGTCAGCCCGACGACACTCCGCTCGATAACGTCCGCAACGCCTGGCTGCAGCCCGGCGTGCTGGTTTGTCCGTCTGCAGAGCGCAGCGGCAAGAGGGCGCCGGAGATATCCGACGCCGGTATGACCGTGGAAACCTACTCCTACAGCTACCTCTCCCAGGTGCCCTTCACCGAAGGCGGACGTACCTATACGGCCACAAGCATATCCGGCACTGCCGGCTCGCTGGCAATACTCGCCGACCGCAACCCCGCCTGTGAACCAGGCGAGGAGAGCTTCGAAGCAGGACTCGCCGACCAGAATTCGCCCAACCACGGTCAGACAGGGCAGAATGTTGCGTCACTGGACCAGTCGGTACAATGGCTCGAAACACCGGAGCTTTCCGGCGGCGACAGCGACAATATCTACGCCCCCGAGCCCGGGGGCGATGCCGGCTCCGGGCAACGAGCCGGCGTTGAGGATTCTTTCCTTATCCCCTGAATTTTCTC
>JBNGDC010000003.1:0-159156 GCA_049975485.1 Phycisphaerae bacterium
TTGGGAGGGCCTTGCCATGATTGCACTTACCGAAAAACCCCTCAGTTTGAGCAAATAGACAGGACGACTGCCACCACGGGAAAGTTGCGCCCTGCGGTCAGACCCGCTCGCCTGCGGCGCGGGCCTCGGCGGCGCGTATCTCGCTGCGTGCCCGCTCGGCCTGGAAGGTCATGGTCGATACGTAGAAGAACCCGAAGGTGAAGATCACAAGGAAAGGTGCTGTTATCGCCGCCCGGAAGCTGAACACGCTCCAGACCGCGCATATGCCCATGTACACCCCGAACAGCATTTCAACATAAGGCAGCAGGTTCCGCTTACGCCGCCCCTGCCCTCCGCCTGGTTTCTTCCTCGCGGGTCGTCGCGGACCGCCGTACTTCGGCGTACGGATGAAGTCGCTCTTTCGGCCGATCATCGCCTCGATGATGGCTTTGCTGTTGGAAACCGACAGCCCCACTCCCAGCGCCATGAGCACCGGCATGTACTTCAGCGCGGTCCTCCAGTCCCGGAACAACTGGTACTGGCTGGCGACGTAGAAGACCGTCGCGGACATGGTCGCCAAGGCGAAGATGCTGATGTCGAACGCGCCCCTCCAGAACGTCCCCCGCTCGACGGGCACAGTCCGCAGGTACATCGCCGGGAACATCATCACCACCAGCAGCAGCATGTAAAGATGCATCGAAAAGCACGTAAGCTGGAAGAAACCCTCCACCTTGACCTTCAGAGGGGCCTTTGACAGCAGCAGCCGCGGCAGCAGCTTCAGCGCCGTCTGCGTGCCGCCCTTGGTCCAGCGGAACTGCTGTGCCTTGAAGGCGGCCATCTCCGGCGGAAGCTCCGCCGGGGCCGTGAGGTCCGGCAGAAACACGAACTTCCAACCCTTGAGCTGCGCCCGGAAGGACAGGTCCAGGTCCTCGGTGAGCGTATCGTGCTGCCAGCCGCCGGCATCCTCGATGGCCGACCGCCGCCACGTACCTGCCGTGCCGTTGAAGTTCATGAACCGCTGGCTGCGATTCCGCGCAATGTGCTCGATGGCGAAATGCCCGTCCAGCAGTATCGCCTGCGAACGTGTCAGAAGACTGTCGGCCCGATTCAGGTGCTCCCACCTGGTCTGCACCACACACACCCGCGGGTCCGTGAAATAGTGGATCGAGCGCTTCAGGATTTCCGGGTGAGGCACGAAATCGGCGTCGAAGATGGTGATGAACTCGCCCTTGGCCGTCTTCATGCCGTTGGCCAGCGCGCCGGCTTTGAAGCCC
Source organism: Phycisphaerae bacterium (assembly GCA_049975485.1). Classification (GTDB taxonomy): domain Bacteria; phylum Planctomycetota; class Phycisphaerae; order SM23-33; family SM23-33; genus PUND01. The sequence goes on from JBNGDC010000003.1 coordinate 1,254, forward strand.
TCGCGGTTCTCGCGGTGGATATACTCGATATCGAACCCCTGCGCCCGTGCCCGCTCAACGGCCTTGCGGGCAATGCGACAGGTATGGTCGGTGCTGTCGTCGAGCACTTGTATCTGCAGCTTTTCGCGGGGGTAATCTATGCGACAGGTCTGCTCTATTATCCGCCGCGCAACGTACTTCTCATTGTACATCGGCAGCTGCACCGTCACTCGCGGCAGCTCGGTGAATCGTCCGCTGGGTTTGGGATTCTTGCGACGATGGCGCAGGAACAGATACACCAGCGCGTAACGGTGAAAGCCGTACACCGCCACCGCCACCAGTGCGAACGTATAAACCGTCATGAAGACGGCTTCGGCGAGCTTGGACCAATCCATCGGCTGTTCCTCTCACAGGTCCAGGTCGTCGAGTCGCCCTGCCCCGGGGCCCGCGAGTAAGTGTCGCACAATTGTATTCCGTCCGGCGTCGTTCGGTCAAGCCGACAAACCGACAGAATGCTCTCAGATGCTGCTGCGAATCTTCTGAGCCAGCGATTCCATCTGCCCCTCGGCGTAGGTGCCGGCGGGCCAGTTGAAGTGGAACTCGTCGCCCGACTCGCGCGGGATAATGTGGAAATGCACGTGTGGCACGAACTGCTGGGCGACCCGGCCGTTGTTCTGGAGAACGTTCACGCCCTCGCAGCCCGTCGCGGACCTGACAGCACTGACCAATCGCGGCAGGTGCCGCAACACAGCAGCCGCATCCTCAGCCGCAAGCTGGTCCAACGTCTCGACGTGCTTGCGGGGTATCAGCAGCGTGTGCCCGGTCGCCACCGGACCGACGTCCAGAAACGCAAGAGCCGCGTCGTCCTCAAGGACCTTTGCGGCGGGCACTTCGCCGGCCACTATCCTGCAGAATATGCAATCCGCTTCGTCGTTCATATGCGCGCCCCTCTTTCGCAGTAACTCATCGGCCGGTCCTGCACCGACGGGCAGCCCGGCACACGCCAACATCACCGACCGTCCCGAGCGAGTCAATCACATTTTTGCCGCTGTGGGCCAGGACCGTTGCGCATATAGCCCCCGCGTACGGAAGCATTGGGTGGTATATGGCTTATGCACGCAGCCGGGGCGCGGGTTCTTCATTGTCTGCCGCACCCGGCAGCATGAACGGAAATCCCCGACGAAAAGCAAGGTCCTAGGACTGCTTCTCCTGGGACTCCTCGTCTGCGGATTCCTCCTCGGTGGAGTCCTGCTCTTCGGAGGGTTGCTCCTGGGCTTCGGCCTGCTGGTCGGCTTCTTCCCGGACGTCGGAATCGTCGCCGCCCTGCTCCTCGACCACGGCCCGGGGGGAGGCATCCTCGACCGCGGCGGCCGCCTCATGACGCTTCGCCGCGCGGCGCTTGCGGGTGCCGGCGCCGCCGCCGGAGCCAGAGATCGTCTCGCCCACGAGCTGAAGCATCACGGACTGCCCGCCATCGCCAATCCGTCTCTCCTGCAGGCGGATAATCCGTGTGTACCCGCCGGGACGATCCACGTACTGCGGGGCAATCTCGTCGAAAAGCTTCTGGACGACCGTCTGCCCGACAGGAACGCCCTCCGTGTCCACGATCTCGCGATCGCCGAGTTCCCGCAGCACCCGCCGGCGCGCGTGAAGCGTGCCCTCACGGGCTATGGTAATCAGCCGCTCGACAAACCGACGGAGATCCTTCGCCTTCACCTCGGTGGTGCGAACCGCTCCATGAATGAACAGCGACCTGGCCATATTCCTTCGCATGGCCAGCCGGTGACTGGGTGTTCGACCCAGGTGTTTTTTTGCCATCTGATGACGCATGACTCGCCTCTGGATTTCGGCTGCGGCCGTTTATTCCTCTAAACCGCTCTCGACCGCCTGCTGCTCCTGGGGCAGGGGCACATTCATGTTCAGGGACAGTCCCAGGTCCTGTAGCTTGCGCTTCACTTCCCGCAACGATGTCTTGCCGAAGCTGCGAATCTTCAGCAGGTCCTGCTCGGTCTCGTTCACGAGCTGCCCGACCGTCTCGATCTTGGCGGAGTCCAGGCAGTTCTGCGCCCGCACGGTCAGGTCCAGCTCGTGGACGGACATATTCAGCTTACGTCGCAGTTCGTCGTCCACTTCCTGGCGTCCCTCCCCGACGCCCGGCTCGATGACCTCCTCGCCGAGGTCGAAATACTGCACGAACGGGTTGAGGTGTTTGCGGAGGATCTTGCCGGCCTCGACCAGGGCCATTTCCGGCGCGACCGTACCGTTGGTCCAGATCTCCAGTATCAGCCGGTCGTAGTTGGTCTTTTGGCCGACGCGGGTGTCCTCGGTGCGATAGCGCACGCGAGTCACCGGCGAATACGACGCGTCCAGGTAAATCCGCCCGATTTCCTGGTCGGCCTCGGGGTCGTACAGCTCCTCGGCCGGCACGTATCCACGGCCCTTTTGGACGGTCATTTCCATGTCGAAGACCACGTTGTCCGTCAGGGTCGCCAACACCAGCTCGGGGTTGACGATCTCAATGGCCGGGTCCGCCTCGGTCATCTCGGCGGTCACCTCGCCCTTGACCTCGCTGTGAACGTGCAGGGTCTTCGGCTCGTCGCTATGGGACTTTATCACCAGCGACTTGACGTTCAGCAGGATGTCGGTCACGTCCTCCAGCACGCCCGGCAGGCCGCTGAATTCGTGTTCGACGCCCTGTATCTTGACACTCGTTACGGCGGCGCCTTCCAAACTGCTCAGCAGGACCCGTCGCAGCGCGTTGCCGATGGTCGTCCCGAAACCACGCTCGAACGGTTCTATGCTGAACCGCCCGTACCGCGGGGTCGAGACATCCTGGTCGCTGATTACCCGTGTCGGTAACTCCAGACCGCGCCACCTGACTCGCATGAGCTTATGCCTCCCTAGGGTTCCGTTGCGGCTGTCTCTATATCCTTCACCGTACCTGCGACGGTGGGGGCTTTACTGACTGCACAGCTCCACGATGAGCTGTTCCTCGACGGGGATCATCACGTCTTCGCGCGTTGGCTCGCCGACGACCTCGGCCGTGAGGTTCGTCAAATCCAGCTTCAGCCACTCCTGCACGTGCGGTTCGCCGTATTCCTCGATGCGTGCCCGAATGAGCTTCTGTGACTTCTCACTCGGCTTTATCGTTATCCGGTCGCCGACGTTCACGGCATAGCTGGGCACCCGCATGGGCCTGCCGTTGACGTAAATGTGTCCCTGGTTGATGGTCTGCCTGGCGGCCGCCCGCGACGGAGCGAAACCGACCTTGCAGACCACGTTGTCCAGTCGATGCTCCAGCAGTGTCAGCAGCACCTCACCGGTATTGCCCGTAAGGCGGTCCGCCTCGCGGAAGTACCGGCGGAACTGCTTCTCGAACAAACCGTAGTACCGCTTGACTTTCTGCTTCTCGCGGAGGCGGTCGGAGTACTCACTCCGCCGACCTCTGCGCCACCCGTGCGCTCCGGGCGGGAAATTCCGCCACTGACGCTCCATCGGGCATTTTGCCGTTTCGCAACGTGTGCCCTTGAGCATCAGCTTGATGCCTTCGCGTCGGCACAGTCTGCATTTCGGTCCGAGATATCGTCCCATCTTCTGTCTCTACTCCTGGAGCTTATCTGCCACTTACACACGGCGCCGCTTGCGCGGTCGGCAACCGTTGTGAGGGATAGGGGTCACGTCTTCTATGCTCAGTACCTTCAGCCCGACGCCCTGCAGCGCGGTAACGGCGCTTTCGCGGCCGCTGCCCGGGCCTTTTACGCGGACTTCCACTTCGTTCAGGCCGAGCTTGCGGGCACGGACGGCGGCCTCCTCCGCGGCCCGCTGGGCGGCGAAGGGAGTGCTCTTGCGCGAGCCCTTGAAGCCCAGCGCGCCGGCGGAAACCGACGCCAGGACCTCACCGTTGGTATCCGTAATCGTAACCAGGGTGTTGTTGAAGGTGGCCTTTACATGAACTATGCCGCGCGCCACCTGTCGTTTCGTACCGCGCGATTTCTTTCTCTTCGACTGGGCCATTTAGCGCATCTCCTTGACCGATCTCTTGCCCGCGACGGTCTTCCGCGGACCCTTGCGGGTACGCGCGTTGGTCTTCGTACGTTGACCGTGAACCGGCAGGCCGCGACGGTGCCGCAGACCGCGGTAGCACTGAATCTGGCCAAGCCGCTGTATGTTCTGGCGGACCCGCCGGCGAAGCTCGCCCTCGACCACAAAATCGCTGTCGATGGTTCCGGCGATCTTCGAAAGCTCTTCCTCGGTCAGGTCGCGCGACCGCGTCTGACCTTCGATGCCGGCACTTTCACAAATCCTGGCCGCACTCGTCGGACCGATACCGTGGATATAACGCAGTGCCACCGTAATCGGCTTGTTGTCCGGTATGTCAACGCCTGCTATTCGAGGCATATGCCCTACTCCTGCCTTGCTGGCTTTATCCCTGCCGCTGTTTGTGCTTGGGGTTGGTGCAGATCACCCGCACAACGCCCTTGCGGCGTATGATCTTGCAGTTCTCACACATTCGTCTTACGGACGCTTTTACCTTCATCACCGCACCTCTCGCATCCGGCGGTCAGTCCGCCTTTTCGCCGACTGTAAGCAAATCCGCCCCGTCGGCGGTAATCGCTATCGTATGCTCAAAATGTGCCGACGGTTTGCGATCCCTGGTCAGTACGGTCCACTTGTCCGGACCGTACTCAACGGCCGATGAACCAAGGTTCACCATCGGCTCCACCGCCACTACCATGCCTTCCTGCAGCAGGATGTCACGGTTCTCCAGGTCCCGCGACACAAAGTTGGGCACCTTTGGATCCTCGTGCATCTCACGACCGATGCCATGGCCGACAAAGTCACGCACCACTGAAAGTCCGTTGCCTTCGATGTACTCCTGCATGGCGCGGGCGACGTTGGACCACATTTCACCGGGGCGGCACATGCTGGCGGCGATAGTCAGCGAATACCGCGTGACCTCCACCAGCTTGCGTACCTCGGCTGCGACCTCTCCTACCATGTAAGTCCTGGCCGAGTCGCCGCACCAGCCGTCCAGCCGTACGCCGAAGTCAACGCTGACAATCTGGCCGTCCTCGATCCGCCGATCCTTCGACGGTATCCCGTGAACCACCTCCTCGTTGATGGAGGCGCAGATGTTCCCGGGGAACGGTCCGGCCCCGCCGCGTCCGGGCACGCCCTTGAACAGGCACTCGCCGCCGTGCTCAAGACATATCCGCTCGGCCTCGGCGTCCAGGTCTTCGGTTGTCACGCCCGGAGCGACCATCTGCCCCAGACGGTCCAGGACAAGCCCTACGACTCGCCCGGCTCGTCGCATCTTCTCTATTTCTTCCGGTGACTTCAGCCGGATACCCACGTCAGGCCTTCGATTCGTCCTGTGAAGACAACTTCCGAACGGCCTGCGTCAGAGCGGCTGTCACCTCGTCGGGGGCGGGATTGCCGTCCACCTCAACCACCGACGCCCGCGAGCGCTCGCGGTAATAGCGGATGACCGGCTCGGTCTGCCGCTTGTAGTTGTCCAGTCGCTGCCGCACCACCGACTCGGTGTCGTCCTCACGCTGAATAAGCTTTGTCCCGCAGTCATCGCACTGCTCATCCTCGGCAGGCGGCATGAACTGCATGTGATATACCCTACCGCAGTCGGGGCAGCTTCGCCGACCGGTGATGCGCTGAACAATCGCGTCATCGTCGGCCGTTATTACAAGCACGCCGTCCAGCGGGCTGGAGAGCTTCTCCAGCTCCCGGTCCAGCGCTTCGGCCTGGGCCACCGTACGAGGGAAGCCGTCGAGCAGAAGCCCCTGCTCGGCGCCGTCGTCGGTCATGGCTTTGGCCATTACGTCCACTACAATATCGTCCGGCACCAGTTCGCCGGCATCCATATACTCTGCGAGCTTTTTGCCCAGCTCGCTGCCGGTGGCACGCTCGGCGCGGAATATGTCACCACTCGAGAGGTGCAGCAGGCCGAACTCCTCGGCCAGACGCTTCGCCTGTGTGCCCTTGCCGGCGCCCGGGGGGCCCATCAGAACCAGTCTCATCGGTACGCTCCCTTAATCCGCGTGCCGCCGAGGAACCCGCCGTAGTTCCGCATCACCAGGTTGGCCTCTATCCGTTGTACCAGGTCCAGCGTGACCGAAACCACAATCAGCAGACCGGTACCGCCCAGGAACGCCGAGATGCCGAACGGTATGTTCAGCACCGCCGCTATGACCGTCGGGATAACCGCGATAACCGCCAGGAACGCGGCCCCGCAGTATGTTATACGCTCCATCACCCGCTCAAGGAACTCCGCGGTCCGCCGCCCCGGCCGCAGGCCCGGTATGAATGTACCATAGTCGCGGAGCTGGTCGGCCATCTCCTTCGGACGAAACTGAACCGTCGTCCAGAAGTACGAGAAGAAGAATATCAAACCGATATATACCAGTGTGTAAATGTAACTGCCGTTGTCAAAAGCGCTGTCCAGCGCCCGTGCCCAGCTCGCCCCGGTGTGGGTTACCAGCCAGCCGGTAATAAGCTTCGGGAAAATCAGCAGCGACGAGGCAAAGATGATCGGCATGACACCGCCGTGGTTCACACGCAACGGCAGGTACTGTCGCTGGCCGCCATAGACCCGCCGGCCGCGGGTGTGCTTGGCCTGCTGTATCGGAATGCGCCGCTGGCCCTGAGTTATAAGGATGGCTCCGGCCACCACAAATACGAACGAAAGTACCAGGAACACGACCTCCAGGACCCCTATACTGCCCTCGTCGGTCGATATCAGCTTGGTTTCGAACTGGCCCTGCAGCGAGGTAATCGCCCAGGGCATCCGCACCACGATGCCTGCCATAATCAGTAGACTGATGCCGTTGCCGATGCCGTATTCGTCTATCTGCTCACCCAGCCACATCAGGAACACCGTCCCCGCGGTCAGCCCAGCCACCCCTATTGCGAAGATGCGGACCGAGTCCTCGTATTCGGGGTAAAGCAGTCCCTGGCTCATGGTGAACCTCACCCAGAATATGGCCTGGACGAGGCACAGTGCGACCGTCAGGTACCGGGTGTATTCACGTATTTTCCGCTGGCCCACCGGACCTTCCCGCTGGAGTTTCTCCAATGAGGGAACCACCGTGGTCAACAGGGTCAGAATAATGGAGGCCGAGATATACGGCATGATGCCCAGGCCGAACAGCGTCGATTGCTGCAGCGAGCCGCCGGTGAACATTGAATAGTACTGCAACACCTGACCGAAGGGGCCTTGCTCCTGCCCTGTCATGAACTGCCTCAGCCGCTCGGCGTCCAGTCCCGGCAGAGGTATGTGGAAGCCCACCCGGTAGATGGCCAGCAGAAGCAGCGTGAAGCCCAGCTTCTGCAGTAGTTCCGGGATCGAGAAGATGTTCTCCAGCGATCGGTGGATGGCGGAATCGGCAATCAGCGCGTAGTAGTAGCCCGCCCCCACCAGCAGGCCCGCCACTATCATCAGCGCGTCGCTTATGGGCACGTCGCCCGTGCCGGCTCCGCTCAGGTAAGCCAGCACTCCATTGGCGCCCTCCCAAATAAGCCACACGCCCAAGGCGCCCATGGCCAGGCCAACGATCCATCTGAAAAATTTGAACGCCATCAACCGAACCTCTTTCGCCCCGAATGACCTACGGGGTCTGGGTAGATCCGCCTGCCTTGGCGATCTTCTCGGCTGCGGAGGCGGAGAACTTCTCCGCCACGACTGTCAACTTGCGATCCAGCTCACCGTCGCCCAGGACCTTCACCGGGAAATTCGCGTCGCCGATAAGCCCCGCCTCGAGCAGTGCCGCGGCGTCCACCCGGTCGCCGTCGTTGAATCGCTGAAGGTCCCTGATGTTGACGACCTGGTAGCCCTGTTTGAACCGGATGTTCGAGAACCCTCGCTTGGGGACCCTGAACAGAACCGGATTCTGACCGCCCTCGTACCCGGGGCGGCTCTTGGCGCCGGAACGGGAGCCGTAGCCCTTGTGGCCACGACCGCTGGTCTTGCCGCGTCCGGAGCCGCTTCCGCGGCCCACTCGACGACGGCGCCGGTTTTTGCCGGCAGATTGTAGTATTTCGTCCAGGGTCATCCGACCTTCACTCCTCGCAGCTTGCTGACTTCCTCGGCGGTGCGCAGTTTCTGAAGCGCGTCCACACCCGCCTTAAGCAGGTTCTTCGGCGCGGTCGATCCATAGGCCTTGGTCAGCACGTCATTGATGCCTGCCAGCTCCAGCAGCGGACGCAGCTTCTTACCGGCGATAACGCCGGTACCGGCCGATGCGGGGACCATTACCACCTTCGACGCGCCGCACCGTCCGATGACGCGGTGGGGTATCGTCCGGTTCTCCACCAGTTTCACCGGGAACATGCTCTTGCGGGCGTCGGATATGCCCTTCTCGACGGCCAGCGGCACTTCGTTGGCCTTACCGTAGCCCAGCCCGACGTTTCCGTTGCGATCGCCCACGGCCACCAGCGCCTCGAAGCCGAAGCGCCTTCCGCCGCGGACCACCTTTGCGGAGCGGTAAATCTGGATAACGGTATCCTCGAAGGGCTGCTCGTCGCCTTCCGAGCGGTCGGGACCTCTTTGTCTGCGTCGTTGCATCGCCACGCTAACGCGCTCCTTGTGGTCTTAAAATTCCAGTCCACCCTTGCGGGCGGCGTCGGCCAGTTCGCGGACGCGCCCGTGATATGGAAATCCGTTGCGGTCGAAGACGACCTTCTTGACACCCGCCTCGACGGCCTTTCCCGCGACCGCCTCGCCCACCGCGGACGCCGCCTCGCGGTTGCCGCCATGCGCCAGCCGTTCCCGCAGGGCGCGGTCCAGCGACGAGGCCGCCGCAATTGTCCGCCCGGCGGTGTCGTCGATCACCTGGGCGTATATATGCTTGTGGCTGCGGAAAATGCTCAGCCGCGGTCTTTCCGAAGTCCCGGAGACCTTCTTCCGCACGCGGCGCTTCCGCCGCTGTCGCTGCATTGTTTTCTTTTCCATCCGATTCATGGTTGCCTGGTCCTGTTCGGCGTCCGCATCAGGCGGCGCCGGTGCCCGCAAAGGCCTTACCCACCTTCCGACGCACGTGCTCACCGGTGTAACGTATACCCTTGCCCTTGTACGGCTCGGGCGGGCGGGACGTGCGTATCTCGGCCGAAAACTCGCCGACCAGTTGCTTGTCGGCCCCGGTGACGGTGAACCTCGCCGGCTGATCGTCGCCACGCGCCTGGGCCACCTCTACGTTGACCTCCAGCCCTTCCGGAACGTCAAAGACGATCGGGTGGCTGCAACCGGCCATTATCGAGAGCTTCCGGCCCTGCAACTGGACGCCGTAGCCCACGCCGTACACTTCGAGGGACTTTGTGAATCCGTTGGTCACGCCCTCGACCATGTTGGCGATAAGCGAGCGGGTCATGCCGTGATAGCTGCGGCTGGCGCGCTCGTCGTCCTGCCGGTTGACTGTTACGGTTCCGGCGGACTCGTCCACCGAAACGCTCACCTCCGGGCGATGCTCCATGCTGAGCCGCCCCTTGGGGCCTTCAACCGTCACGGTTCGACCCGAGACGCTCACCTTGGCGCCGCTCGGTATCGTTATGGGTCTTTTTCCTATACGCGACATCCGAACACCTCTAGCAGACGGTACAGAGGACCTCTCCGCCGACCTTCTTCTCGCGGCACTGCCGGTCGCTGAGTACACCGTGCGACGTGGAAACCACCGCGATCCCAAGCCCCTCGAGCGGACGAGGCAGATCCGCCACGCCGCTGTAAATCCGGCGGCCCGGCTTGCTCCAGCGCTTTATCTCGGTGATGACGTCCTCGCCGACCGGACCATACTTCAGATGAACCCGCAGCAGGCCCTGTTTACCATCGTCGATCGTCTTGTAGTCTTCTATGTATCCTTCTTCCTTGAGCACCCGGCAAATGCCCTCGCACGCCTTGGACGCGCGAGCATTGACGACCGTGTGTCTCGCCGTCAGGGCGTTCCGTAAACGGGTCAGGAAGTCCGCAATGGGATCAGACAAGCTCATCGTCTCGGTTCCTCGTCACCAGCTCGACTTCATCAGTCCCGGAATCTTGCCCTCATGCGCGAGGTTCCTCAGACAGATCCGGCATATCTGAAACTTCCGGTACACGCCTCTCACGCGTCCGCAAAGCTGACATCGCCGCACCCGGCGCGTCGAGTACTTCGGCGGGCGGTTCGCTTTGGCTATGTGTGCTTTGGTTGCCATATCATCTCCGGCCCTGCTGCCTGCGTCGCTTAACTCTCACGGAACGGCATGCCCATACCGCGAAGCAGCTCCAGGGCTTCCTCGTCGGTCTCCGCCGTCGTGTGAATGGTTATGTTCATGCCGTGGGTAAGCTGGACCTTCGCGGCGTCGATCTCCGGAAAGACCGTCTGCTCGACCAGGCCCATGTTGTAGTTCCCACGCCCGTCGAAACTCGAGGGGTTCAGCCCGCGGAAGTCCTTGACGCGCGGTATCGCCAGCGACACCAGGCGGTCGAGGAACTCGTACATCCGCCCGCGGCGAAGCGTGACCTTCGCCCCGACGATGTACCCGCGGCGTACGTTAAAGTTGCTGACCGACTTCTTGGCCCGCGTAAGCACCGCCTTCTGCCCGGTTATCTGGGCCAGATTGCCGGCGACCGCCTCCATGCGCTGCGGCTCCTTGTTGGCGTCGCCCATGCCCACCGATACCACGATCTTGTCCAGACGCGGAACCGCCAGGGCGTTCTTGTAGGCGAACCGCTCTCTCAGACGCGGCGCCACCTCGGATCGATAATGTTCCAATAATCTCGCGGCCATACTACCGGTCCTGTTATCCCTGTCCCTTGGTGATGCCCAGCGACTCACCGGATTTCTTGGCATAGCGCTCTTTCGCGCCGTCGTTGCGAACGCGGAAACCCACCCGCGTGGGCTGCCCGGTCTTGGGGTCGGCCGGCAGGACGTTCGACATGTCCACCGGCATTTCTTTCTGCACCCGGCCGCCCTGGGGGTTCTGCCGCGACGGACGCATGTGCCGGTACACCCGGTTGACGCCCTGCACCAGTACCTTCCGCTCTTCGGGATACACCGCCAGGACCTCTCCCACGACGCCCTTCTGGTCGCCGGCGATGACTACCACGCTGTCGCCTTTTTTTACGTGCTGTGCCATGACTCTAGACCACCTCAGTCGCCAGGGAGACGATCTTCATGTAGTTTCGCTCTCGCAGCTCACGGGCCACGGCGCCGAATATCCGCGTGCCTCGCGGATTGCCTTCCTCGTCCACGATAACGCAGGCGTTGCGGTCGAAGCGGATATAGCTTCCGTCCGGTCGCCGAACCGGATAGGCCGTCCGCACCACCACGCATCTGACTATGTCTCCGCGCTTGACGTCGGCGCCGGCCATCGCCCGTTTCACCGAGCCGATGAACACATCACCGATGCTCGCGGTCCGCCGCGTGAATCCGCCTCTGCGGGTCGAGCCGCCCAGTACCCGGATAACTCCCACTTCCCGGGCGCCCGTGTTGTCCGCAACGTCAAGATGAGTTTCCTGCTGAATCACCGCACTACCCTTTTTGCCCGCCGGGGCCCATCGGCAGATCGCTCCTTCGGAGCACGCCGACCAGGCGCCATGCCTTCCGCCTGCTCAACCGCCGGCAGGGGACTATCTCCACCCGATCACCGACCCTGGCCTCACCGGCCGGGTCGTGGACCAGCAGCTTTGTCCGCCGACGGATATACTTACCGTACTTCGCGTGGCGCACCAGGTTGTCGATGCCGACGTTGATCGTCTTTTCGCCGCTGACCGACAGAACCATGCCGACCCGCGAACGCGCCAGCTTCTTTCCCGCCTGCTCTTGTTGGGCTGCTTCTGCCATGGGTTCTATTTCCGCTTATCCGCGGCCCCTGCCGGCTCAAAGCCGTGGGCCCGCTCTTTCTGAACCGTAAGAATTCGAGCGATATCCCGCCTCGCCTTGGTCAGCATGGACGGGTCCTCGAGCTTCTCGGTAACCGCCTGACTGCGAAGGTCGAACACGTGCCGCCGCAGACGGTCCAGTTCCGCCTGAAGCTCCTCGTCGCTCAACTCACGTATCTCCTCGATCTTCATCGTGGCACTCTCACATCAATGACGGCGATGGACCATCCGGCATCGCACCGGCATCTTCTGGGCGACGCGCTGCAATGCCGCCTTGGCCGTCGGCTCGTCCACTCCGCTGACCTCAAGAAGCACCGTTCCGGGCTTCACGACCGCGACCCAACCTTCCGGCTCGCCCTTGCCCTTGCCCATCCGGACTTCCAACGGCTTCTTGGTGTAGGGCTTGTCCGGAAAGACCCTGATGTAAACGCGACCTTCGCGGTGCAGATAGTGCGTGGCCGCCACTCGACCGGCCTCAAGCTGCCTGGCGGTAATCCATCCGCCTTCGGTGGTCTGAAGCCCGTGCTCACCGTAAACCACGGTGTTTCCGCGGGTGGCGTTTCCACGAACCCTGCCCCGCTGGGCCTTGCGGTACTTGACTCTTTTTGGCATCAACGGCATGGCGACACCTGATCCGTATTACTGCGAAGATTCCGTGTTCTCACCGCCCTGGGCGCCTCCGCCCGGGGTCTGGTCGCCGGAGCTGCCCTGCTGCTGGGCGGCGCTGTCCTTCTGCTCGCCGGAGCCACCGGACTGCTGCGGGCCTGTTGTCGAGGACTGCTGCCCGCCCGCGGCTCCGCCTCGGCGAGGCGACCTCGCGCTCCTGCCGCCGCCGCCACCGCGTCCGCTGCGCTGTCCACGACCGCCTTCGTCGCGGCGTCGCCGCGGAGGACGACCGGCGGACGCTTCCGGCTTGGGGGGTTCCTCGCCGAATCGGCCCCGATAGACCCACACCTTCACGCCGATGGACCCATAGGTGGTGATGCACGGTGCGAAACCGTAATCCACGTCGGCCGACAGTGTGTGAAGCGGAATGCTGCCCAGCAGCACCGACTCGCGTCTGCCCATCTCGGCTCCGCCCAGTCGTCCGCCCAAGGCAATCTTGACGCCCTTTGCGCCGGCCTGCATGGCGGCCTCGGCACGCTGCTTGAGGGTCCGGCGAAAACTGGCCCGCCGCTTGAGCTGCTCGGCGATGCCCTCTGCGATCAGCTTGGCGTCCAAGTCCGGAGACTTCACCTCGACGATATTTATGTTTACCCGCCGGTTGGTCAGCGATTCCAGCGCGTCCTTGAGCTTGTCAACCTCGGCGCCCTTGGGACCGATGACCAGTCCCGGCCGCGCCGTCTTGATAAAAACCTTCACCTCTTCACGGGTGCGCTCTATCTCCACGGCGCTGATGGCCGCATACGGCGGTTGCCGGTTCAGTCGATTGTCAATGAACCGACGAATCTTCTCGTCCTCGACCAGGAATTCACCGAAGTTGCTGCCCGGGGCGAACCAGCGGCTCTGCCAGCCACGCGTCACGCCCGTCCGGAATCCAATTGGTGATATTTTCTGACCCATGGTCGGCGGCTACTCCTGTTCCTCTTCCACCACGACGATAATGTGGCTGGTGGGTTTGCGTATCATGTGGGCCCGCCCGCGGTCTTTCGGTCTGAACCGTCGCATCCGCGGACCCTCGTCCACCCGGGCCTCCTGCACAAACAGCCGGTCCACGTCGGCCTCGGCCTCGTCGGCGTTGGCGATGGCGCTATGTAGGACCTTGCTGACCATCTGGCTGGCGCGGTTATGCGTGAATCTCAGGACGTTCAGCGCGTCCTGCACGTTCCGCTGACGGATAAGCTCGGCGACCAGCCGCGCCTTTCGCGGGCTGATTCGAGCGAATCTGTGCTGTGAATGCCAAGGCATCGGTTCCGTTCCTTGCTCTGCTCTGTCGCGTTAGGTGGCGGCCCTTCCGCGAGCGTGTCCGCGGAAGATGCGCGTGGGGCTGAACTCGCCGAGCTTATGGCCCACCATATCCTCGGTCACGAGTACGCGGTTGAATGTCTTGCCGTTGTGCACCATGAAGGTGTGCCCGATGAACTCCGGCACCACGGTGCACGCCCGCGCCCATGTCTTGATGGGCTCTCTGCTGCCGGTCTGCTCGGCCCGCTGCACCTTGCGGAAGAGCTTCTCGTCAACAAAAGGACCTTTTTTCGCGCTTCTGGCCATTTACTGTTCCTTCCGTCGGCGGGCTAAAGCGACAACTGCCCGTACCGGACGTTACGTCTCCGCCTCAGGATCAACCTGTTGGACGGCTTGCGTCCCTTGCGGGTCTTTCCGCCCTTGGCAAGCTTGCCGGTGGGCGAAACCGGATGACGACCGCCGCTGCGGCGACCTTCGCCGCCACCCATCGGATGGGCGACCGGGTTCATGGCCGAGCCGCGAACGTGAGGCCGACGTCCGAGGTAGCGTGTCCGACCGGCCTTGCCCCAGCGGACGCTCGAATGCTCCTGGTTTCCGAGTTGCCCGATGGTGGCCCGGCAGCGAACGCTCACCAGCCGCACCTCGCCTGAGGGCAGCACTATGTGGGCGTACTTGCCTTCCTTCGCCGCCAACCGGGCCGAAACGCCCGCGGTGCGGACCATCTTTCCGCCGCCGCCGGGGGTCATTTCGATATTGTGTATCTCCAGCCCCGGAGGAATCCTGTCAAGCGGCAGGCAGTTGCCGAGACGGGGTTCGGCGTTCGGACCGGAGTAAACCTTCTGTCCTATCTTCAGACCCGCCGGCGCCAGGATGTAACGCCGCTCACCGTCGGGGTATTCCACCAATGCGATGTTGCAGCTCCGGTTCGGGTCGTACTCGATGGTCTTGACCTCGGCCGGCTGATCGTCCTTGCTCCGCAGGAAGTCGATTATGCGATACTTCCGCTTCGCGCCCCCACCGCGATGACGGCAAGTGACTATGCCCGAATGGTTGCGGCCGCCCTTTCTCTTCAGCGGTCTCAACAGCGACTTCTCCGGGCGTACCTTCGTCACCTCGGTGCGGATATTCACCGAGCTGTTGCGTCTTCCCGGCGATGTTCGTTTGTATTTCTTGATCGGCATGGCTTATCCGTCTCGAACGCTAGAACAGATCGATGCGATAGTCCGGGTGAAGGACCACCACCGCTTTCTTCCAGTGCTTCGTAACGCCGCTGACGAAGCGGTTCCTGCGCGGCTTGCCCCGCCGCAGCGACGTCCGCACCTCCTGCACCTTCACGTCGTATATCTTTTCGACCGCCTGCTTGATCTGCGTCTTGTTCGCCTCCGGATGCACCTCGAAGGCGTAACAGTTCTGCACGCCGGCCTGGTGTGTGCTCTTCTCGGTCACCAGCGGACGAACGACGACTTCGTAGGTCTGGAGTTTCACGACGCCACCTCCTGCCCCAGAAGCGTCCTGACCGCTTCCACTGTCATAAGCACCTTCTGGTTCGTCGCCACGGCGTGGGCGTTCAGGTCGGACACCGCTGTAACGCTCAGCCGGGGGATGTTCCTGGCGCTGAGGTACACGTTGCGATCCCTCTCGGCCGTCGCCACCACGCACGAGCGGGTGATGTTCAGGTTCCGCAGCACAGACGACATCTCCTTCGTCTGCGGCTTCTCAAAGCTCAGCTCGTCCACCAGCACCAGGTCTCCGCTGCGAACCTTGTCCAGCATCGCCGAGTTCAGCGCCGCTTTCCTCATGCTTTTGGGCATTCTCAGCCGACGACCGCCGGATTCCTTCGCGAATATCACTCCGCCGCCCCGCAGCAGGCCGGTGCGGATGGCGCCGCGCCGGGCCATGCCCGTGCCCTTTTGCCGGTAGAGCTTGCGTGTCGAGCCCTGGACCTGCGAGCGTCCCTTGGTCTGGGAGGTCTTCTGGTGGCTGTTGGCGTGGTACATGACCACGGCCTGCTTCAGCAGGTCATGATTGACAAACGAGCCGAACGCGTCGTCTTCCAGCTCGAGCTTGTCGACCTGCTCGCCCTTCGTGTTGTAAACGGGAACTTCCAACATATCCTCGTTCCGTCGTATCAGCGGACCCTGGCCGTTATGCTCTTGCGGACCATCACCACCTGGCCCCTGGGGCCGGGGACCGGACCCTTGATAAGCAGCAGATTGTTTTCCTTGTCGATGCCGATGAGCTTGTGGTGGCGGGTGGTCGTGCGGTCCATTCCCATGTGACCGGCCATCCGCTTGCCTTTCTTGATGTCGCCGCCAAGACCGGCGTTGGAGGCATGACCGGCGATCGAACCGGGACTGCGATGCTTCTTCTCCGTACCGTGACTGGCGGATTGCCCGGTAAAACCGTGCCGTTTCATGACGCCGGCGAAGCCCTTGCCCTTGCTGGTGCCGATGACGTCCACGTACTGCACGCCTTCCAGCGCCTCTACGCCGTAGGTGGCGCCGACGGCTACTTCCTCACCGACCGGCTCGCTGAGCCGGATCTCCCGCAGGTGCTTCTTGGCGGCAGTGCCGGCGCGGGCGGCGTGGCCTATCTGCGGCTTTCGCGAACGATGCGGCTTGCAGTCCTCAAAGCCGATCTGCACCGCGTCGTAACCGTCCGAATCCACCGTCTTGACCTGCATCACCGTGCACGGACCGGCCTGCACCACCGTAACGGGGTGGAGCACGTCGTTCTCGTCGTACACCTGCGTCATGCCGATTTTTTTGCCTAAGATACCCGGTAGCATTTCTCGCCCCGTCAGGCCTTGATTTTCACAAACACGCCGGCCGGCACCACCAGGCGATTCAACGCCTCGACTGTCCGGACGGTCGGCTCGTAGATGTCTATGATCCGTTTATGCGTCCGCATCTCGAACTGCTCACGCGACTTCTTGTCCACGTGGGGACTCCGCAACACCGTGTATCGCTCGATCCGCGTTGGAAGCGGGATGGGGCCTCGAACCCTCGCGCCGGTCCGCTCGGCATGGTCCACAATTTCCTTCGCCGAGCCGTCCAGGGCACGATGGTCGTACGACTCCATCCTGATTCGTATTTTGTCCTGCTCCATGGAGAAACTCTCCGGTCCTATTCGGCTGCTGAAAGCCGGCCCAAAGTGCAGAGTCCTATCAAGATAAGGAACACACCGCCGTTGTCAATCTTCCGCACCGCTTTTTTGTCGCAATTTTCTCCGTGCTCAGACATATCGCAGTATTTTCTCGGCCACCTGGTCCGGCGCAGGAGCGTAACGCAACGGTTCCATGGTGCTGGTCGCCCTGCCCTGACTCACCGAACGCAGCTGCGTGGAATAACCGAACATCTCTGCCAGCGGCACCTCGGCCGTCAGCACACGCTGGTTGCCGCGCTGTTCCATCTGCTTGATTTCCGCCCGGCGGGCCTGCAGGTCGGCCGTCACCGCACCGAGATAATCCTCCGGCGTCATCACCTGAAGACGCATGATCGGCTCCAGGAAAACCGGCGACGCCTTGGAGACCGCCTCGGTGAAGGCGATCGAGCCGGCCTGCTGGAAAGCCACCTCCGAACTGTCAACCGGGTGATGCTTGCCGTCCAGCAACGTAACCTTGATATTCAGAAGCGGATACCCCGCCAGAGGACCCGCCGATGCAGCGGCACGGGCGCCCTCTTCCACCGCCGGTATGAACTCCCGCGGAATCACTCCGCCCTTGGTCTTGTCCTCGAAGACGAACGGTTCCCCGTCCTCTTCCGGCGTGAACGGCTCGACCCGCAACTCGACCACGCCGTACTGACCGCGGCCACCGGTCTGGCGGATGAAGCTGCCACGCGCCTCGGCCGTGGAGCGGATGGTTTCCTTGTAGGCGACGCTGGGACGCCCCACGCGGACCTCCAGACCCATGTCCCTGACCAGACGGTTGCGGATTACCTCCAGGTGCAGCTCGCCCATTCCGGATATCTGGGTCTGGCCGGTTTCGGAGTCGAAACGATACGAGAAGCTGGGGTCTTCCTTGCTCAACGCCCTCATCGCCTCGACCAGCCGGTCCTTCTCCGCGTTGGTGCGCGGCTCGATGGACATCGTTATCACCGGCTCCGGCAGGTGCAGGCGCTCCAGGATAATCGGGTGTTTGGGGTCACAGAGCGTATCGCCGGTGCTGCTGTCTTTGGCGCCTACGACGGCGACTATCTCGCCGGCGGAGACCTCTTCGCGCCTGATGCGCTCCTTGGCGTGCATCTCCCAGATGCGGGTGATGTTTTCCTTCTTGCCCTGCGTGCTGTTGAGCACCCGTGTGCCGGCCTTGATCGTGCCGCTGTACACCCGGATAAAGTGCAGGTCGCCATGGGGGTCGGCCGTTACCTTGAAAAGCAGTGCCGCGAACGGCTCATCCCGGTCGGCCCGACGGACCATCATCTCGCCGTCCTTGCCGGGAGCAAGCCCCTGCACCGGGCGAACCTCCAGCGGACTGGGAAGGTAATCCACCACCGCATCCAGCAACGGACGGACGCCCATATGCTTCAACGCCGAGCCGCACAACACCGGCTGGATATGGCTGGCCAGCGTGCCCTTCCGCACGGCCGAGGCAATATCCGCCTCACTGATCTCCTGCTCGTGGACGTACTTCTCCATCAGTTCGTCGTCGCACTCGGCCGCCTTTTCTATAAGCTCGTGCCGCGCGACCTCGACCTGTTCGTGGTACTTTTCCGGAACGTCCTCGATGCGGAGCTTGGTGGCAATCTCGGCCGGGTCATAGTAGTAGGCCTTACGGCGAATCAGGTCTATCTGACCGACAAACTCGTCGCCGGCGCCCATGGGTATCTGCAGGACCACGGGGTTGCCGCCCAGCCGCTCGGCGATCTCGCCAACAACCGTCTCGAAGTCCGCCCCGGCGCGGTCCATCTTGTTCACGAAGCACATGCGCGGCACGTGATACCGGTCGGCCTGGTGCCAGACGGTCTCGCTCTGGGCTTCCACGCCGCCTACGGCACAGAAAACCGCCACCGCTCCGTCGAGCACCCGCAGGGCGCGCTCCACCTCCACGGTGAAGTCCACGTGCCCGGGGGTGTCGATCAGCGTAAGGGTGTGCTTGCGCCAGGCCAGCGTGGTGGCCGCGGAGGTGATGGTGATACCACGCTCCTGCTCCTCGCTGAGGTAGTCCATCACCGCGGTGCCTTCGTGCACCTCCCCGATCTTGTGCGTTCGACCGGCGAAATACAGAACGCGCTCCGTGACGGTGGTCTTGCCGGCATCTATGTGTGCCGCAATGCCGATGTTGCGAACTTTGTTCAAATCCTTGGCCATACTCTCACTACAAAAGGCCCCGGCGCGGGTGGGTACGGATGTACCGCCTCCGCCCGAAGACACTTCATCTGTCGCGGGGAAAATCTGCGCCCGTCCCTCGGGACGAGCAACAGGCCTTGACGTCGCCCTCGGGGGCGACCATGGGCAGACCGGCCCGGTTGTCTTATCTCGTCGGACCCGGTGGGGTCTTCAGTGAGCCCCGGCCTGCGGAGCCGCCTGTGACCGGGGTCGCCCGCACCGCAAGGACCATCGGGCCCTGCCTCCCTCGGCGGACGATTCAACCATTACCGCTTTTGTTCAGACCAGGAGAGGTGCTGGTCGCGTCATACTCTTATGAAAATCTGCTTTACCACGCGAAATGCGCGAAGGCCTTGTTCGCCTCCGCCATCCGGTGGACGTTTTCTCGCGTCTGCATGGCGGAGCCCTCGCCCCGATACGCAGCCATAAGCTCGTCGGCCATTCGCTGGGCCGTCGGCCTGCCGGAGCCGGACCGGACCGCATCGCGAATCCAGCGGAACGCCAGCGACTGGCGCCGCTTGGCCGAAACCTGCATAGGCACCTGATAGCTGGCGCCTCCGACCCGCTTGGAGCGGACCTCGATCATCGGCTTGACGTTCTCAATGGCCTTTTCGAAGACCTCTATCGGCTGAGCGTCCTGGACCCGCTTGCCGATGATGTCCAGGGCATCGTACACGATGCGCTCCGCGACGCTCTTCTTGCCGTCCCACATGAAATAATTGATGAACCTGCTAAGCAGCTTGCTGCCGTAACGGGCGTCCGGCTGTAGCTGTTCATCCGCCTGGGTGAAACGTTTACGTGCCATGGTCTTCTATTCCGGCTGGGTCCCTGCGGACCTGAAAGCTTGCCCGTCCGCTCAGCGGGGGCGCTTGGCTCCATACTTGCTGCGGCTCTGCATGCGGCCTTCGACACCGGCGGCGTCCAGCGTGCCGCGAACGATGTGATACCGCACGCCCGGCAGGTCCCGCACCCGCCCGCCGCGCACCAGCACGATACTGTGCTCCTGGAGGTTATGGTCCACACCCGGTATGTAGGCGGTAACCTCCTTGCCATTGCTCAGCCGCACACGCGCGACCTTCCGCAGCGCGGAGTTCGGCTTCTTCGGAGTAACCGCCTTTACCTGAAGACACACACCCCGCTTCTGCGGGCAGCCCTCCAGGGCGACGTTTTTCTTCTTCTTCCGCTGCATGCGACGCGGGTTGCGGACCAGTTGGTTTACTGTCGGCATAAGCTTTTCCTCTTCGACAATTTCCTGAACGCCTCGCTTTCGGAGGCGGCAAACCGCTACTTGTTGCCCATCAACGCCTGCTGGACGGCCTGGGTTATCTGGGCCTCGGTCATTTCCTCTTCGCCTTCGCCACCGGGCAACTCCGGCAGCTCGACGAGTCGCTTCACCGCCATATCCAGATACGGCTTGAAGCTCGTGCCCGCCGGTATCAGGTGACCGAGAATCACGTTCTCCTTCAGCCCGCGAAGCTCGTCCACCTTGCCCGCCAGCGCGGCTTCCGTGAACACCTTCGTGCTCTCCTGGAAGCTCGCCGCCGACAGGAAGCTCTCCGACTGCAGCGACGCCTTGGTGATACCCAGCAGCAGCGTCTTGGCCGTCGCCGGTCTGGGTCGGCGCGTCTTAGCCGGCTGACCACCGCCGGCCTCGGTCTCGGCGTTCGCCTGCTCAATCTTCTCGCGAGGCAGGATATCTCCGTCGGCGAAGCCCGTGTCGCCGCCGTCAACCACCTTCAGCGATCTGCTGAGCCGCTCATTTTCCTCGCGGAAGGTGAACTTGTCAACCACATCTCCCGGAAGAAGGTTGGTATCTCCGACGGATTCCACCTTCACCTTCCGCAGCATCTGCGAAAGGATGATCTCTATGTGCTTGTCGTTGACCTCCACGCCCACGCTGCGGTAAACGCTCTGGACCTCCTCCAGCAGGTAACGGTGGGCGGCCTCCTCGCCGCGAATGGCGAGGATGTCGTGCGGCACCAGCGGGCCTTCCGTCAGCGGATCGCCCGCCTCCACGTAGTCGCCGGTGTGAACCAGCAGGTGCCGGTCGTGCGGTACGTGGTGCTCGCGCTCCATGCCCGACTTGCTGCGGACGATGATGGTCATCTTCCCGCGGCGCTTCTCGGCCTGAAGTTCCACGCGCCCGGAAATCTCGGCCATGGCGGCCGGCTCCTTCGGCTTGCGGGCCTCGAACAGCTCCGTGACACGCGGCAGACCGCCGGTGATGTCCTGCGTACCGCTGATTTCCCGCGGCTGACGCGCCAGCAGCTCACCCGGGGCAACCTGCTGACCTTCCTCCACCTCGATGCGGGCCTTGGCCGGCAGGTAGTGGAAGTCCAGAACCTGCCCGGACTTGTCCTCGATGACGATACGCGGGTGCTTTTCGCCCTTATGCTCGACGACCACATAACGCGCCCGGCCGCCCCGCTCGGACTCCACCCGGACCGTCTCGCCTTCCTCGATGTCCTGGAAGCGGACGTAGCCGCTCGCCTCGGCGAGGATCGGAACACGGTGCGGATCCCACATGACCAGGCGCTGGCCCGGGCGGACCTTCTGACCCTCCGCGACCAACACAACCGCGCCGTAGGGAACCTTGAACTTCTCAAGCTCGCGCTTCTTGTCGTCAACGATGACCACCTCGCCGTTACGCTTCAAGCTCACGCGCTGGGTGGTCTTGCCGGCCTTGACCTCCACGGCATTCAGGTCGCGGTACAGCACCGTACCGGACATGCTCGCAGAGACCTCCGACTCCACCACCGCGCGGGTGGCGACACCGCCGGTGTGGAACGTCTGCATGGTAAGCTGCGTGCCCGGCTCGCCGATGGACTGCGCGGCGATGATGCCGATGGCCATTCCCTCCTCGACCAGCCGACCTGTTGAGAGGTCCTGCCCGTAACAATGGGCACAAACGCCCAGAGGGCTTTCGCAGGTCAACGGGCTGCGGACACGGATGGTCTCCATGCCCAGCTCCTCGATCTGACGGGCGGCCTCGTGGGTAATGACCTGGTTCTCGCTGACGATGGTCTGGTCGGTTATGGGGTTGACGATATTCTCACGCGCGACCCGCCCGACGATAACGTCGCGAAGCGGCACGTCCACCTCTTCGCCCTTGTAGATGGCGGACTTGCTGATGCCCTTGAGCGTGCCGCAGTCCTGCTCGTTGACGATCACGTTCTGGGCGACGTCGGCGAGCTTACGCGTCAGGTAGCCGGAGTCCGCGGTCTTCAGCGCGGTATCGGCCAGGCCCTTACGCGCGCCGTGCGTACTGGAGAAGTACTCCAGCACGGTCAGACCCTCGCGGAAATTGCTCTTAATCGGCGTTTCGATAATCTCTCCGGACGGCTTGGACATCAGACCACGCATTCCGCAGAGCTGGCGAATCTGGTCGATGTTTCCACGGGCGCCGGAGTCGCTCATCAGCCAGACCGGGTTGACGTAGTCACGCTCGTCGGTGCGGATGTCCGAGGCCAGCACGGCCCGCAACGACTTGGTCAGCTCCTCGCGGGCGTGAATCCACACGTCAATCATCTGGTTGTAGCGCTCGCCTTCGGTAATCGCCTCGGCCTGATAGTCCGACTCGATCTGGTCCACCATCTTCTGGGCCTTCTCGAGTATGGCGGCCTTCTCCCCCGGAATGCGGAGGTCGCTTACGCCGAAGGAAATCCCCGCCAGCGTGGAGTAACGGAAGCCCAGGTCCTTTACGTTGTCCAGAAGCTCCAGCGTGTCGGACCTGCCCAGACGCTGGTAGCAGTCGCTGATGACACGCCCCGCGCCCTTCTGACTGAGCGGATAGTTGTAGAACGGCATGCCCTCGGGGAGGATATCGTTGAACATGACCCGCCCGACCGTGGTTACGAGTTTTCCGTCGTCGGCCGTGCGGATGCCGTCCTTCTCCACGACCTCCATACCCTTGGGCACACGCAACAGAATATTGGCGTGCATACCGATACGCCCGAAAGCATGGGCACGCATCGCCTCCTGCGAGTCCGCGAAGAACGGGTACTCGGCGGTCTCATCGCCCTGGCCGTAAGGCACGCGACGCAGCTTCTCATCCACATGCTCGGCGCCGCGGGCGGAGGTAAGGTAGTAGATGCCCAGCACGATGTCCTGGCTCGGGCTCATGATGGGCGAACCGTTGGCGGGCGAGAAGATATTGTTCGTCGCCAGCATCAGCGTGTGCGTCTCGGCCTGCGCCTCAATGCTCAGAGGCAGGTGGACGGCCATCTGGTCGCCGTCGAAGTCGGCGTTGAAGCCCTTGCAGACCAGCGGGTGGACCTTGATGGCGTTACCCTCGACCAGCACCGGCTCGAATGCCTGGATACCCATGCGGTGCAGGGTCGGGGCACGGTTGAGCATGACGGGGTGCTGGTAGATGACCTCCTCCAGCACGTCCCATATTTCCTGCTCCTGCCGCTCGATCATCCGCTTGGCCGACTTGATGGTATCCGCCAGCCCGCGCTCCTTGAGCTTGCGGATGATGAACGGCTGGTACAGCTCCATCGCTATCTTCTTGGGCAGGCCGCACTGGTTGAGCTTCAGCTCCGGACCGACGACGATGACCGACCGGCCCGAGTAGTCCACGCGCTTGCCGAGCAGGTTCTCGCGGAACCGACCCTGCTTGCCCTTGATCATGTCCGTCAGGGACTTCAGCGGCCTGTTGGCCGTGCCCTGAACCGGGCGGCGGCAGCGGCCGTTGTCCATCAACGCGTCAACCGACTGCTGAAGCATCCGCTTCTCGTTGCGGATAATGACCTCCGGCGCGTTGAGGTCCATGAGCTTCTTGAGCCGGTTGTTGCGGTTAATTATCCGCCTGTAGAGGTCGTTGAGGTCGCTGGTGGCGAAGTTGCCGCTTTCCAGCAGAACAAGCGGGCGGAGGTCCGGCGGTATCACCGGAATCACGTCCATGACCATCCATTCGGGCCTGTTGCCGGAAGAACGAATGTTCTCCACCAGCTTCAGCCGCTTGGTGAGGTCCTTGGTCTTCTGCTTGCTGGAGGTCTTCTTCAGTTCCTCGCGGAGTGTCTCGGCCTCCTCGTCGAGGTTCATTTTCTCCAGCAGGTCATGGATGGCCTCGGCGCCCATCTCGGCCTTGAACGCGCCGCGGTACTTCTCCTGGGCGGACCGATGCTCTTCTTCGGTGAGCACCTGCATGTACTTCAGGGGCGTCTCGCCGGGGTCGGTCACCACGTAGTCCTGGAACATGATGACCTTTTCCAGGTCGGCGGTCTTCATGCCCAGCAGCGTGCCGAGCCGGCTCGGAAGCGCCTTGAAGAACCATATGTGTACTACGGGCGCGGCCAGGTTGATGTGCCCCATCCGCTTGCGCCGCACGCGTGAGTGGGTGACCTTCACGCCGCACCGGTCGCAGATGATGCCCTTGTGCTTGGTGCCCTTGTACTTCCCGCAGGCGCACTCCCAGTCGCGCTCCGGGCCGAATATCCGCTCGCAGAACAGCCCGTCCTTCTCCGGACGGTATGTCCGGTAATTGATGGTCTCGGGCTTCTTGACCTCGCCGAACGACCAGCTTCGGATGTCGTTCGGGCTGGCGAGCATGATCTTGACCGACCCGTAGTCGTTAATCCGGTCGTAAACGCTTTCTGCCATCGGTTTATCGCTCCGCTGTTAAACTGCCCGTTTCGTTAAAGCGTACTGTCCGCTCAGGCACGGCCGCCGGTTGCTCAGATGAGCTTCTTCTTTTCCAACTGGATGTTCAGGCCGAGTCCACGCAGCTCGTTGCAGAGCACGTCGAAGCTCACCGGCGTGCCCGCCTCAAGGGTATTGGTGCCCTTGACCATGGACTCGTAGATCTTCGTGCGACCTTCGACGTCGTCGCTCTTGACCGTCAGAAGCTCCTGAAGCGTGTAACTGGCGCCGTATGCCTCCAGACCCCAGACCTCCATCTCGCCGAACCGCTGACCGCCGGTGCGGGCCTTGCCGCCGAGCGGCTGTTGGGTAATCAGCGAGTACGGGCCTGTCGAGCGGGCGTGAATCTTCTCGTCCACCAAGTGGTGGAGCTTGTTCATGTAGATGAAGCCGACGGTAACCTTCTGCTCGAACCGCTCGCCGCTGCGGCCGTCGTAGAGCACTACCTTTCCGTCGGTCGGCATCTCCACGAGCAGCTCGCGCGTGTCGCCGGCGTTCTGAACCGCCTCGATATCCTCGCGACGCTGCCGGACATGCTCGTTGGCCTCGCCCAGGCAGTCGAAAATCTCCTGCTCGCGGGCGCCGTCGAAGACCGGCGTGACGGCCTGGAAGCCCAAAACCGCCGCCGCCCAACCCAGGTGCGTCTCGAGTATCTGCCCGACGTTCATACGGCTGGGAACGCCCAGGGGATTCAGCACGATCTGCACCGGCGTGCCGTCCGGCAGGAACGGCATGTCCTCGGCCGGCAGGATACGGGCGATGACGCCCTTGTTGCCGTGACGACCGGCCATCTTGTCGCCGGTGCCAAGTTTCCGCTTGGTGGCCACCACCACCTTGACCATCTCCAGCACGCCGCTGGGCAGTTCGTCGCCGCGCTTCATCTGGTCGAGCTTGCGCTTGGTTTCGTTCTCGACGGCCTCTATCCGCGGCCAATAGCGGTTGTATATGTTCTCAACCTGCTGCTTGACGGCGTCCTTCTGGGTCTTGGCCCACTTCAGATTGAAGCTTTCGATCTGCTCCAGAAGCACTGCCTCACTCTCGCTCTGACCGACCTTCTGGCGGGTGGACGGGTCCACCATCTCTTTGCCGAGCACGTCGTTCATCTCGGCCACCATCTGGCGGAAGGTCTCGATCAGCCGCGAGTTCATGCGCTTCTTGTAGTCTTCCATCTGCGCCTTGAGCTCTTTCTTCTGCTCGTCGCTCATGTTCATGCGACGGCTGAAGCGGCGCGTGTCTATGACCACACCTTCCTCGCCGGCGGGAAGCTCCAGAGAATCGTTCTTAACGTCCTCGCCGGCCCGGCCGAAGATGGCGTGCAGCAGCTTCTCTTCGGGTGTAAGCTCGGTCTTGGACTTCGGCGAAACCTTCCCGACGAGAATGTCGCCCGGCTCGACCCGCGTTCCCACCTGCACCACGCCGTGGGCGTCGAGATTCAGCAGGGCCTTCTCCGAGACGTTGGGGATGTCGCGGGTGAATTCCTCGCGACCCAGCTTGGTCTCGCGCACCTCGACCTCGTATTCCTCGAGGTGGACCGAGGTGAACACGTCGTCTTTGACCAGCTCCTCGGAGATGAGGATGGCGTCCTCGAAGTTGTACCCGTCAAAGGGCATGAACGCGACCAGCACGTTCCGGCCCAGCGCCAGCTCGCCTTGTGAGGTGGCCGAGCCGTCGGCGATGACCTCGCCGGCCTTGACCCGCTGACCCTCACGCACCAGCGGCTTCTGGTTGAGGCAGGCACGCTCATTGAGCTTGGCGAATTTGCGGAGCGGGTATTCGTCGGTATTGTTGATGACTATCCGCAGACTGTCCACGTACGTGACCGTACCGGCCTTCCTGGCCTTGACGACCATTCCGGAGTTTTCCACGACGGCCCGTTCCAGACCCGTCGCCACCAGCGGCGGCTCGGTCCGCAGCAGCGGCACCGCCTGGCGCTGCATGTTCGAACCCATCAGGGCGCGGTTGGCGTCGTCGTGCTCCAGAAACGGTATCATCGCCGCCGATACGCCCACGGTCTGCTTCGGAGAGACGTCCACGTACTTGACGTCCTTGGAGTCCACCAGGCGCAGTTCCCCGTTGACCCGCGCCAGCACCTGGTCCTTGGGGAGCTTGGCCTTGCCGTCGCTGGTGCGCTGCAGAATGTTCGGCGGCGCCAGCGTGGCCTCCATCTCCTCGTCGGCCCGCAACGGGACAACCTTGCCGTTGACAGAGCCGTTCTCCACGACCTGATAGGGGGTAGTCAGGAAACCATACTCGTCCACGTCGGCGTAGATGCCCATGGACGTAATCAGGCCGATGTTGTTGCCTTCCGGCGTCTCGATGGGGCATACGCGGCCGTAGTGGCTGATGTGCACGTCGCGGACCTCGAAGCCCGCCCGCTTGCGGTTAAGACCGCCCGGGCCCAGGGCCGAGAGACGCCGCTCGTGCGTCAGCTGCGCCAGCGGGTTCTGCTGGTCCACCACCTGGCTCAGCTCACCGCGGCCGAAGAAGTAGTCCATCGCCGACGAAACACTCTTGGAGTTCACCAGCTCGGCGATCTTGCTCAGTTCGTTGGGGTCCTTCAAGCTCATCCGCTCCTGGACGGTGCGGCGGAGTTTCAGGAAGCCCTTTCGCAACTCTTCGCTGGCCAGTTCGTCGATGGTCCGCAGACGACGGTTGCCGAGGTGATCGATATCGTCAACGTCGCCCTCGCCCGCCCGCAGCTTAAGGATGTACTTCAGCGTGTTGATGAAGTCGTCCGGCAGCAGAATCATCTCGTCTTCGGAGATGTTCTGCCTGAACTTGCGGTTAACGCGGAAGCGACCCACCTTGCCGAGGCGGTAGCGGTTCTCGTCGCGGAACTTTTCCTCGAACAGGGCCTTGGCCTTGTCAATCTGGGGCGGGTTGCCCGGGCGCAGACGCATGTACAGCCGCAGCAGCGCGTTCTCGTGGCTTTCGGAAGCGTCCTCGGCAAGTGTGTTGAGAATCAGCGGGTCGCCGGGGTTCTCGATAATCTCCAGCTTGCCCTTGGTGCCGGATACGATCCTGGTCAGCGCCTCGCCAATCTGACCGCCGGCGGGTACCAGTTCCTCGCCGGTATCGCCGTCCACGAACGGCTCGACCAGGTACATCTGCGGCGTCAGGTCGTTGGCCGAGACCTTCTTGGTGTTGTAGAACAGGCGGATGATGGCCGAGTCTTCACCGTACTTTTCGTCCAGCGCCCGGACGAACATGGTCGCGGGGATCTTGCCGGACTGGTCGATCCGCATGGTGATGGCGTCTTTCTTGGAGACGGCCAGCTCGATCCAGCTTCCGCGTTCGGGGATGATGCGGGCCCCGTGCAGCGGACGGTCCGTCTCCTGCATCTCGACGGTGAAGTCCACGCCGGGCGAGCGGTGAAGCTGCGATACGATGACGCGCTCGGCCCCGTTGATGATGAACTCGCCGCCGCCGATCATGATCGGCGCCTCGCCGAGATAGATGCTCTCCTCGAGGACTTCCTTGGAGTCCTTGCGGCTCAGGCGGCAGTGGATGCGCAGAGGCCTGCCGTACGTCAGCCGGAGGTCCCGGCACTCGTCGGGGGTGTGTCTCGGCTCGCCAAGCTCGTAATAGAGGTACTCGAGGGTCATCTTCTCGTCGTAGCTGACGATGGGGAAGATTTCCCTCAGCAGTGCCTCCAGACCCTCGTTCCTGCGCTTCTCCGGGTCCGCCTCGGCCTGCAGAAAGCGCTCGTAGCTGCCCTGCTGCAAGGCGATGAGGTCCGGAATAGGCGCGGAATCGCCGACCTTGGAGAAGTCTCTGACCCTATCCATTCGGAACATGAGCGTTATCCTATCGTATCGTGTTGCCCGGGGTGAAGCAAACGGAATGCCAGGCGCGCAGAGATTTCCCTCTCACCGGCCCACCACGGCGAGATTGCGATCGCCCGACCCATAGCCGACCCGGCCTGAGCCAGAAGGTCGGACGGACCAGTCAAACTGTAGCGTTCACGGCTCGTTGGGCTACTGCACCTCGACGGTAGCACCCGATTCTTCCAACTGGCTCTTGGCCTCGTCGGCCTCTTCCTTCGAGACGCCTTCTTTGACGGCCTTGGGAACGCCTTCGACGAGGTCCTTCGCCTCTTTAAGCCCCAGATTCGTCAAGGCACGGACGGCCTTGATGACCTGGATCTTCTTGTCCCCGACGTCCTTGAGGATTACGTCGAAGCTGGTCTTCTCCTCTTCCTCGGCGGCCTCTGCGCCACCAGCGGCAGCACCGGCCATCATCACGGCGCCGCCGGCGGCCGGCTCGATGCCGTACTCGCTCTTGAGGTAGTCCGCCAGGTCCACCGCGTCCTTCAAGCTCAGGCCCGACAGCTTGTCCCCAAGCTCCTTGATCTCCGCGGAAAACTCTTTCTGTTCCTGCTGGGCTTCAGCCGTTGCTTCTTCCGACATTGTCTCTAGCTCCATTCTACGCGTTCACTCGGCCTGATAGGCGAAACCCCGCTGGTTTCATTTAATCCCGAGCAGTCGGGACCAATCCGCAGCCGATTTACTCTATTTGTCAGGGGATGGTCAGGCGGCCTGTTCGGCCGACTCGTCGCCGCCCTGCTTTTCCTCGATGCTCTTGAGTATGCCGGCGATGGTCCTTCCGCCGCCGAGCAACGCCGACGACAAGGTTGCCGCCGGTCCCATAAGTGCGCCTGTTACCTTGCCGATGGCCTCTTCCCGTGTGGGGAACTTGCTGAGTTCCTCGACCCTCTCGGCCTCGAAGATCTCACCTTCCAGCAAGGCGGCCTTGACGTTCAGATTGGGCTGTTCCTTGCGGATATCCAGCAGCTCGCGGACCACCGCAACAACGCCCACGGTCTCGTTGTCCTCGCCGTAGGCGATGGCGCAAGGTCCACGGAGCAACTGCCCGGCCCGCTCCAGACCGGCCTCGCGAAACGCCTGGCGGGCCAGGGAGTTCTTCACCACCATCACGCGGATGCTCTTCTCGGCCAGGCGACCGCGAATCTGGTTCGTCGAGGTCGCGTCCACGCCGGTGAAATCCACCACTGCCAGCGACTCCACTCCCTCCAGCCGCCGGGAGAGATTCTTCCGCATTAGTTCCTTGACCGGCTTACTCATCGCTGCTGCCTCCGACATCGGTGCGAACGGTCAGGTCCAAGTCCACCGACGGCGTCATCGTCGCCGACAGCGTCGCCCGACGCATGTAGGTTCCCTTGACGGTGGACGGCCTCAACCGACGGATCATATCCAGCATCGCGTTGACGTTGTCCACCAACTGCTGGTCCTCGAAACTCGTCTTGCCCACGGGAACGTGAATGTTCCCGCCGGCGTCCGTGCGGTACTCGACCTTGCCGGCCGAGTACTCCTTCACAGCGGTGGCGACGTCGTCCACCACCGTGCCGGCCTTGGGAGAAGGCATCAGCCCCTGCGGACCGAGGACCCGTCCGAGCCGGGATATCTTTTTCATCACCTGCGGCGAGGCGACGGCCACGTCGAACTCCATCCAGCCGCCTTCAATCTTCTCGACAAGCTCGTCGCTGCCGGCTTCGACGGCGCCGGCCTGCCTGGCCTTTTCCACGTCGTCGCCTTCGCAGAAGGCCACCACCCGCCGCGTCTTGCCTATGCCGTGGGGCAGCGACACCGAACCCCGCAGGTTCTGTTCGGCCTGCCGTGGGTTCAGCCCCAAGCTCAGCGAAAGCTCAACCGTCTGGTCGAACTTCGTGCCGTCCATGCCCTTGACCGCCGTAACGGCCTCGGCCACGGAGACCTTGCCCTGGGGGACCTTCTCGAGACACTGCTGATAACGCCGAGACTTCCTGTATGCCATCTGTTCCGCTCCTGACGTTCCGGATACGACTCCGAAACTCCCACATAACAAGGCCCGTGGTCAGGCCCCGCCGCTTCGCGGCGGTATTGAATCAGCTCTGGGCTGCTTCCGTCGCTTCGCTTTCCTCGCCCTGCTGCTCGGCGGGCTGGGCGCCGGCCTTGGCGACCTCGATGCCCATCGACCGGGCCGTGCCCTCGATAATCCTGCACGCGGCTTCGACGTCGCGGGCGCTGAGGTCCTGCAGCTTGCGTTCGGCTATCTGGCGAACCTGGTCCTGCGTGACCTGCCCAACCTTTTCGGTATTGGGCACGCCGGAGCCCTTGGCGACCTGGGCGGCCTCTTTCAGCAGCGCAGCGGCCGGCGGGCTTTTGACGTCGAACGTGAAGCTGCGGTCGGCATAGACCGTTATCACCACCGGCACAGGCATGCCGGCCAAATCGCGCGTCCGCTCGTTGAACTGCGAGACGAACTGCCCGATGTTCACGTTGTGCTGACCCAGCGCCGGACCTATCGGCGGCGCGGGGGTCGCCTGTCCGCCGGGTGCCTGGAGTTTGATTTTCGCAGCGATTTCCTTGGCCATGACTGCTCGCCGTCCTCGCCCCGCAGGGCGTTATTCCTTCTCTACTTGCCAGAATTCCAGCTCGACCGGCGTCGGCCGACCGAAAATCGTCACTACCACGCGAACCACGCCCTTCTCCGGGAGCACTTCGTCAACCACTCCCTCGAAGTTCTCGAACGCGCCTTCCTTGACCTTGACGGTGTCGCCCTCAGAGAACTCCACCGAGACCGGGGCGCCCTCCTCGGCCTTCTCCACCTGCATGAGCATCTTGTCCACATCGGAGGAGTCCATCGGCGTCGGCTTGCCGGCCGATCCTACGAAGTCGCCCACGCCGGCGGTTTCCTTGATAAGGAACCACGGCCGCTCGCCGATATTGCCCTCTTCGTCCACTTCCATCTCGATGAAGACGTAGCCGGGGTACATCTTGCGCTCGACGTATTTCTTCTCGCCGCGCCCGCCGCGAGGGGTCGGGCGGCGCTCTGTCGGCACCAGGATGCGCCCTATCCTGTCCTCGAGTCCCTCGATCTTGACCTTGCGCTCGAGTGCTTCGCGCACACGGTCCTCACGATTCGAGGCCACCCTGAGAACAAACCATTGTTTGGCCATACCGGCCCTTTCCGTCTTCATCTTCATCTACTGCTGCGAACCCATGACGCCCATGAGACTGAACATCCAGGCGAAAAGCATATCCACGGCGAACAGCACCGCCGCCATTATCAGCGTGGTCACAATGACCACCTTGGTCGATCCCACGACCTCCTTGCGGCTCGACCAGGACACCTTTTTCATCTCGCCTTCGGTGGCGATGAGGAAGTCCGCCGTCCTGGGGCGGTTGATCAGCCACAACATCAGCAACCCGCCGGCGATCACCAGTGCCAGCGGTATGCCGAATCGCAGATGCACGGGCATCTGCACCAGCGTCCTGGCGCCCAGCAGGTACGCCCCGACTGCCACTATCACCATCACGCTGACAAACGTGATTACGCGGGTGTACTTGCCCTGGTTACGCTTGTAAAACTGTATCTTGGACACTCTGGGTCACCTTCCGCCGGTCCGGTGAAGGACACGCACTGCGGCGTCACTCGCCGGCGCCGCTGCCATACGAAACACGCCACAGGGCTCGCAGCTCCGGCGTCTTTATGCGGACATCCTCTACGGAAGCTTTCTGCGGTCCCGTGGCGACTGACGGGCGGCGACCGTCGGCCTGCACAACCGCTCGCCCAACACGGCAGGGAGGACTTGAACCCCCAACCTGCGGTTTTGGAGACCGCTGCTCTGCCAATTGAGCTACTGCCGTATCCGTCGCCGGCGCCGGGGGTCTCCGACGCCGACGACCTTCGTATTTGTCCGCCGATCGACGCTCTATTTGCGCCTGACCTTGTGTTCCGTATGCTTGCGCTGACGCGGGCAGTACTTGCGAAGCGAAAGCTTCGGCGTGCCGCCGCGCACCATCACCTCGGTGCGGTAGTTCAGGTCTTTGCACTCACCGCACTGAAGCCACACGTAATCCCGCGCCTGCGACTTGGCCATCGGTTACTCCAGAATCTTCGTCACGACGCCGGCGCCCACCGTGCGTCCACCTTCACGAATGGCAAACCGCAGACCCTCTTCCATGGCGATCTGCGTATGGAGCAGCTCCACTTCCATGGTCACGTTGTCGCCCGGCATGCACATCTCGGCGTCTTTGAGCTTGATCGTGCCGGTAACGTCGGTCGTACGGAAGTAGAACTGAGGCCTGTAGCCGGTGAAGAACGGGCTGTGCCGCCCGCCCTCTTCCTTGGTCAGCACGTAAACCTCACCCTCGAAATGGTGGTGCGGGGTAATGCTTCCGGGCTTGGCAAGGACCTGGCCTCGCTCCAAATCATCCTTTTCAATGCCGCGCAGCAGGCAGCCGACGTTGTCGCCGGCCTGGCCCTCGTCGAGGGTCTTGTTGAACATCTCCACGCCGGTGACCACCGTCTTGCGGGTGTCGCCAAGTCCGACGATCTCTATCTCGTCGCCGACATGCACAATGCCTCGCTCGATTCGCCCGGTGCCGACAGTACCGCGGCCCTTGATGCTGAAGACGTCCTCGACCGGCATCAGGAACGGCTTGTCCACCTCTCGCTCCGGCTCGGGGATGGCCGTGTCCAGCGCCTCGATGAGGTCCATAATGGGCTTGTTGGCCGTCTCGTCCTCGGGGGCCTCCAGCGCCTTGGTGGCCGAGCCGCGAATAACCGGAACAT
The DNA here is from genome assembly GCA_049975485.1 of Phycisphaerae bacterium. Taxonomy (GTDB): domain Bacteria; phylum Planctomycetota; class Phycisphaerae; order SM23-33; family SM23-33; genus PUND01. The sequence goes on from JBNGDC010000003.1 coordinate 34,546, forward strand.
TGTCGCCGTCGAAGTCGTAGCGGTTCAGCAGCTCGCGGACTTCCAGCTCCACCAGCTCCAGCAGTTCCTCGTCGTCCACCAGGTCGCACTTGTTCAGGAACACGACCAGCGCCGGCACGTTTACCTGCCTTGCCAGCAGCACGTGCTCGCGGGTCTGGGGCATGGGACCGTCGGCCGCCGAGACCACCAGGATAGCGCCGTCCATCTGCGCGGCGCCGGTGATCATGTTCTTGACGTAGTCGGCGTGACCGGGGCAGTCCACGTGAGCGTAGTGTCGTTTTTCCGACTCGTACTCCACGTGGGCGGTCGCGATGGTCAGAATTTTCGTGGGATCGCGACGCCCCTGGGATTCCGACGCCTTGGCGATGTCGTCATAGCTGCGGAACTTGCTCAGGCCCTTCTTCTCCAGGACCATCGTCATCGCCGCCGTCAGTGTGGTCTTGCCGTGGTCCACGTGCCCGATCGTTCCTACGTTCACGTGCGGCTTGGTTCTTGTGAAGACTTCCTTGGCCATTCCTCATGCTCCTCTTGCCTGATGAAGTTGCCCTTGGTTAACTATTTCGCTCACGAACCTCGCCGCCGCCGCGTGGCCCGTAGAAAACATTCTCTGCCGCCGGTTCCCAACGTATCCACTTGGCCGCGACCGGTCTGAACCGTCGATACTTCCGACCCGGGGCAGGCCTGAACTTCCTCGCGGCGCGCCCCTGCGCTCTAATTTTCGCGCGGCCGGCATCGGCCGCTTCCAAGCTGCTGATGGGGGTCGAACCCATGACCTCGTCCTTACCAAGGACGCGCTCTACCACTGAGCTACAGCAGCATGCGACTCAGCCGACCCCGGCTCACCACCGGCCCGTTAAGGGTGCACGGGTCCCATAGGTCGGAAAACGGACCGTTCAATATACAAGCCCAAAAAAACCTGTCAAAAGGTTTTTCGCCTCACGGCCGAACTTTTCTCCAGCCCTTTCGCGACTCAAAGCAACCGCCGCTTGAAACGCCCGCACGACTCGGGTAAACAGCCAACATGGCAAAATACAGCACAACCTGGACGGACGCAATCCGCATCAATCACCAGTTCCACGCCGGCATGCCCTGCCGTGTCGTGCAGACCGCCGACCGTCGCTTCACCTGCCGACCGTTCGCCACCCGTTCCGGCTGCCAGTGGTTCTACTTCTGCGTGCGGGTCGAGAACCTCCCCGCCGGAGAAGAGACAACCATCGATGTTAACTGGCCGAGAATCCTGACAGCCGAAGACCTCCCCAACGCCGACGAGGAGCAGCTCCGCCGCGAGACCCGGTACGACTCCTTCGCGAAGGTCCTGTCGAAGATATGCCTGCTCAGCGACGATATGACGAGCTTCCGCCGGGCCGAGGGCGTGGAGCTTACCGGCGAAGGAACCGTAAGCATACCCATCCGCGGGACGGGACGTGACATATATATTGCCACCCAGACGCCCTACACCGCCGACCGCCACGAAGCCCTGCTTACCGACGCCGAGAAGGCGGAGCCGGGCTGCGTCCGGACGCTGGGGCTTTCGCAGGCGGGGCTGCCTGTATCGGCCGTTCTGCTGGAATCCGACGCCGGGCCCGAAGCGCCCACCGTTTACATCCAGGGCTATCAGCACATAACCGAGTTCAGCGGCCCGCTGGTCATCGACGCCATGATCCGCCACCTGCTGGACGGTGCGCCCGGCCGGGAGCTGCGGCGGAAGCTGGCGTTCCACTTCGTACCCGCCGTGGACGTGGACGCGGTGTTCTACGGGCCGGCGCTGATGCTGGACCCCCACCCCGCCGACGACCTGCGAACCAAAAACCCCAACCGCGATTGGCGTGACCTCCAGTGGCCCGAAGTGCAGGCCGTGGACAGATTCCTCCGCGGAGAGGCAGAGTCAGGCAGGCGCTACGTCGCCGGGCTGGACCTGCACAACGGCTGGCACATGGCCGACGATTCCGGCGGAACGTACACCGTCAGTGGTCCCAAAGAGCACGACGAGCAAACCGCCGCCCGGCAGAAGCAGTTCGTGGACCACATGCTGGCGCGGACAGACCACGAGAAACCGGGCAATTACTGGCAGCACGCCGCGGGAGGCAGGACCTTCAAGGCATATTTCATCGACCTGGCCGATACGCCCCTCGCCCATACCGTGGAGTTCAGCCGTCACATGTGGTGGAACCGCGACAGGCAGCAGTACGAACCGTACGGTCCTCACCACCCCGAGCAGTTCGCCCGCCAGGCGGCCGAGGCGATGGTCGAATTCTTCACCTGAACCGCCGCCCTCGCATCAATCGCCAATCGCCAATCGAAAATCGCCAACTACTCCACCGTAACGCTCTTGGCGAGATTGCGGGGTTTATCCACATTGCAGCCGCGGGCCACCGCCGCGTGGTAGGCCAGCAATTGCAGCGGGATGACCGTAAGCAGCGGCTGCAGGGCGGCCGGGGCTTCGGGGATGTAGAACACGTGGTCCGAATACCGGCGGATATCCTCGTCGCCCTCGGTGGCGATGGCGATGATACGGCCCCTGCGGGCGCGGACCTCCTCGATGTTGCTGACGATCTTGTCGTACGTCGCGCAGCGGGGAGCCACGAACACCACCGGCATGCCCTCGTGTATCAGGGCAATGGGCCCGTGCTTCATCTCGGCGGCCGGCAGACCCTCGGCGTGGATGTAGCTTATCTCCTTGAGCTTCAACGCCCCTTCCAGAGCGACGGGGTAGTTGTACCCCCGGCCCAGGAACAGCCAGTTCTCCCTCTCGATATAATCGGCGGTTACCTGACGGATGGTCTCGGACTGCTGGAGCACCTGCGACATTTTCTCGGGTATGGCGTCCAGCTCTTCGATGTATTGGTCCATCATCTGCTGCGACATCAGCCGGCGTCGCCCCAGCATCAGGGCCATCATCGTCTCGACCACAAGCTGACAGGTGAACGCCTTTGTGCTGGCGACGCCTATTTCCGGCCCGGCGTGCAGATACACGCCCGCGTCGGTCTCGCGTGCTATGCTTGAGCCGACCACATTGACAATTCCCAGCGCCAGGGCGCCCTTGTCCTTCGCCTCGCGCAGGGCCGCCAGTGTGTCGGCCGTCTCCCCCGACTGGCTGATAGCGATGACGCTGGTTCCGTCCTCGATAATGGGGTTTCGGTAGCGGAACTCGCTGGCGTACTCGACCTCGGTGGGGATATGCGCCAGGTCCTCAAAGAGGAACTCCCCCACCAGCCCGGCGTGCCAGGCGGTTCCGCAGGCGGTTATGATGAGCTTGCGCGTCCGCGCCAGCGTCCGCACCACCGACTCCAGACCGCCGAGCTGAATCCGCCGGACGCGCCGGTCCAGCCGGCCGCGCAGGCACATCCGCACCGACTCGGGCTGCTCGAAGATCTCCTTCTCCATGAAGTGGCTGTAGCCGCCCTTGGCTATCTCGTCGAGCGTCCACTCGATGCGGGAGATTTCCTTCGGTATGGGGACGTTGTCCAGCGTGAACGTCCGCATGCCGTCCCGGCCGATGACGGCCATCTCGTTGTCGTTGAGGTAAACGACGTTGACGGTGTGTTCGAGAATGGCGGAGGCGTCGGAGGCGACGATGTACTCGTCCGTGCCTACGCCGATGATGATGGGGCTGCCGCGGCGGGCGACCACGAGCTTGTCCGGCTCGTCGGCGCAGAGCACGGCTATGCCGTAGGTGCCGGTTACTTCCCGCAGGGCGGCCTGGACGGCCTGGGCGATGTTCTCCGCCCCGTCGTTGTAGAACTCGCTTATCAGGACAGCGAGCACCTCGGTGTCGGTCTCGCTGCGGAAGCTGTGGCCCCTGCCGGTGAGGTACTGCCTGAGCGTGGCGTAGTTCTCGATGATGCCGTTGTGTACGACCGCGATCCGCCCGGCTTCGTCGGTATGGGGGTGGGCGTTCGGCTCGTTCGGCTCGCCGTGGGTCGCCCAGCGGGTGTGGGCTATGCCCGTGGTGGCCGACTGCATCTCCTCGGCGGCAAGGACCTGCTGCTCGACAACGCTGACGCGTCCCGGGCTTTTGCGGATGTGCAGCTTGCCGTCACCTGCCACGCAGACACCGGCGGAGTCGTACCCGCGATATTCAAGTCGCTTCAGACCCTCCAGCAGCACACCAGGGGCCTTCTTGCCGCCCACGTAACCGACTATTCCGCACATGCTCCGCCTCCGCTGTCGAACCGATTGATGCCACTGGAAACAGTATAACGAAAGTTAAAGACTCGCGAGCCAATCTTCAATACACGTAATATCGGACAATCCGGGCCAAGACCTTGCCCACGGCCTTCAATATCCCTGGATCGCTGTTCCGGCGACGTGCTCGCCGCTGTTTGATATTCCTACAGCCCCCGGCCGTGGGCGGTTCGCATTAAACTTCCGGCGTGCCCAGCCCCAGCAGCATATCGCCCAACAGTCCCATGCGGTTCGACCATCCCCAGGACCGCGCCACGCCCATAAAATAGTGCAGCAGATAGGGGAACCTGCCGCGGAACTCCCGTCCCATGACCACGCCGGCCGCCCTGCCCGGCGCCAGCGGCACGAGATAGCCCGGGTCGAGCGGGTTGAAAGTAAATAGCTCCCCGCCAACGGCGGCTCGCAGGATATTCTTCGCGGCCAGTCGCCCTCCGGCTATGGAGAACTGCACGCCCATCCGCAGGGGGACATTTTCGCCCGGCCGTACACCGGCGGCCACGTCCCCGGCGGCGAAGCAGCGCGGCAAACCCGGCAGACGCAGTTGCGGGTCCACCTTCAGCCGGCGCCCGCCCTCAGAAGCCGCCAGTGCCGCCGATGCCTGCCCCGGGGCAACGCCGGGCGACCATACGACCAGAGCGCGCGGAAGCACACGGCCGTCGGTCAGGCGGACAGCGTCGCCCTCGAAGCTCTCGACCGTTGTGCCCGTGCGAACGGTAACGCCAAGGGACTTCAGCAGGCGCAGCGACCATCGACGCGTTCTCGGCGAGACGTTGCGGAGGACCTCGTCGGCGATTTCGAGGACTGTTATGTTGGCCGCTCGCGACAGCTCCCGGAACCCAAGGCGCGTCAGACCTGAAGCAAGGTAGGCCAGATGGCTGGCCGTCTCGAAGCCCGTGTACCCGCCGCCGACAATGACCAGGTTGACCGGTCCGTCTCGCCGCCCCGCGAGCAGCTCGACCGCCCGGCGCCGTATGGAAACCGCTTCGGCGAGCGACTTCAGACCGATGGCCTTGCGCCGGGCCTCCTCGAAACCGAAGTAGTTGGTCTCGCAGCCGAGCGCATCCAGCAGGAAGTCCGCCTCGAAGGCCCCGGCATCGGTTTCCACACGCCCGGCGGAGGGGTCGATGGACAGGACGTTTGCGCGGATGAACTCGGCTCCCAGTCGGCGGCAATGCCGGGCCAGAGGAAAAGCCAGTCGCCGAGGCCGCAGACGGGCAGAAACCACGTCCGGAAGCAATGGAGAGAAGACGGCCGAATCGCTGCGGTCAATGAGCCGGACGGAAAGACCCGGGGCACCGGTTAACTCGCGCAGGGCCGACAGCCCCGCGAAACCGCCGCCAAGTATGGTCACTCTCACCGCCAAGGATGCGCCCTTCTTCGCGCGGACGGCAAAGGCCCGCTACGTGATTCTAGCGCGAAGAAGGCAGCCGGCGAGTGGTCGCGACCGCAAGCCGCATGGCGTTCACTGCTCGGTATAGCTGCCCGAAACCGGACGAAGGACCAACGGCAGGACGAAACCGGGCGGTGGGTCTGTGGCATAGTTCATCCGGTCAATCGTTATCTCCATGCGGTTTTCCGCCTTCAACTCCCCGTCTCCGTAGGAGATGATTCCGCCCTTGATCTCGCCGGTGAACTGGTTCTCGAATTTGAAGCTCTCCGCCGCCATGTATCCGCTCAGCACAGTCGAGCGATTCTCGAATTTCACGTCAAAGCCCGGAGCCAGCATGATGCAGCCCGACAGGTCTCTCAGACTTTCCCACTCCGCACTGTCAGGCAAGTCTTCCAGCCCATAAAGCTCTGACTGGTTCTCAAATTTAATGGAGTCGGTAGCGCCGTCCCCTTCTTCGGTAACTATGATCCCGGTGATGACAGAGTTCTGACTGAAAGTCACTTCGTTTCCGGATTCTATGTAGATGACGCCTCTAAGCTCCGTTCCGTGACTGAAATCCGGATTCGTGCCGGACTTGACGCGAATATTCTCCAGGACCTCCCCGGAAGTATCAGTGCCGGAGTCAACGATGTTGGTCGCATACGGCTCGAAAAGCCCGGGGTCCATGGAAGGGAACTCCACACCCCCGACACCTATGTGGACATGATCCCACACAGCCGGGTCATTCATATCGACCCCGGCGATGGTTCCGTTTCCCTCTATCTTTACATCCGCATCTGCCCGTCCCGCATGCAAGTCGCCATCGCAGGTAAGCCGGTTCTCGATGGTAATGGCCGTACCGGGCGCCGCCGAGAACAGGGATGCCTCCGACGGGTCGGTCTTGCCGCGGATATCGATGCGGTTCTCAAGGGTGATTGGTCCCCTCGCGGCGATGCCATACTCAAACACCGGGTGGCTCTGCCTCTGGGCCTCGAAGTTTATGGCAACACTGCGATTGACCGCTCCCGATTGCCCGTTGACCGCCAGCACGACCTGACCGGCGTCGTTGAGTGAGACAGTAGCCGAGAACCGGCGGCCCGGCTCGAGAGAAACCGCCGGAATGCTGATGACGCCGTCCGCGTAGCTTGTGCTCTCTCCGCCCAGAGCGGCCGTTCCGTCAAGCGTGTCGGACAGCTCATCCGCCAGCGCATCAAGAAGGTCCGTCCCGCTGACACCGCCCGGCAACGTCTGCTGGCTGATGATGTACGAGAGGAACTCCATACCGCTTTCGGCCTCGAGCGTGGCGGCCTGAACGTCGGCCTGGCTCTTGCTCTGGCGCAGCGAGATGGTGGCGCTGTAGAAGTGCGCCGTCGCCAAGGCCGCGAACACGCCGATGAGCAAAAGCACCAATACCGACATGAAACCGCCGGCGTTTCTTCCCCTTCTGGCGCTATGCAAGGCTTTTCCTCCGCTTAACTGCTCTACACGTGGAAGGTAAGATACAATTCGGCCCGCGCAAACCAGCGTTCGGCAAAAGGTTCGCCTTGTAAGCCGCCCTCCGGCGCCACAGCGCCGGAGGGCGGTGCGACAGGGGCGATCCTGCCTCGGTGCTCGCGCCCGGCCCGTCGCCCCCGGCGGGCCGGCGTGGGGAGGACGCCGGTCACAATTCCTCGTATGTACTCGGCGCGGGGCACAGCAGTTTGGGCACCACAAAACCAATAGGCGCCTGGCTGCCGAAACCGCACCGGTCGATGGTGAAGCTGGAGCCGTCCTCGGCCTTTATCTCGTCGGTACCGTAGGAGAAGATGCCGCCGGCAATATCGCCGACGAAGGCGTTCTCAAACTTGAAGTGCTCCGCCGCCATGAAGCCGCTTAACGCTCCGGATTCGTTTTCGAACTTCACACGGAAACCCGGCGCCAGCATGAACGAACCGGCCAATTCACGCAGGTCGGCCCACTGCTCAGTCTCGGGCAGATCCTCCAGCCCGTGGAACTCCGTGTTGTTCTCGAACCGCAGCATATCGGTAGCCGGCTCCCCGTCGTCGGTAACGATTATGCCCGTAATGACCGTATCGGAGGCAAAGGTCACCTGATTGGGCGACTCCACGTAGATGACGCCGTTGAGTCGCGCTCCGCCGCTGAAAGTGGGATTCGTGCCCGATTTGATCCGTATGTTCTCGAAAGTGCCGCCGCTGGTATCTGTGCCGTTGTTGACCGTGTTGGTTGCGAATGGCGTGAACGGCGTGATGTCTATCTGCGGAAACTCCGCATCGCCCACACCCACGTGCACGTGGTCCATCACTTCCGGCGACGACATGGAGTCGCCGGCGATGGTCCCGTCGCCGCTTACCAGCACATCCGCGCCCGGGGCGCCGGCGTACACGTCGCCATCCAGAGACAGGTTGTCCTCCAGGCGGAATGCCGTACCCGGCCAGGCCGAGAACAGGTCCGCCTCCCACGCCTCGTTCGCGCCCGATATCGAGACCGTGTTCTGGAACGAGATAGGCCCCTGGGCCGCTATTCCGTATTTGAACATGGGATGCGACTGGCGAACCGGCACAAAGTCCATGCGGATACTTCGCGTTACCTGTCCGCACCGCCCGGTGACCGTGACGACCACGCCTTCCTCGCCGTCGAGCACCAGGGAGGCGGAAAAACGCCGGTCCGGTTGCCCGGCCGCTATGGACGGAATCATTATCACGTCGCCGGTGTACTGCACACTAGCGCCGTCGAGCGTATCCGTCCCGTCCAGTTGGGCAGAAAGGTTCTGGTACACGGCATCGAGAAACTCCGGGCCGGACACATCGCCGGGAACGGTCCGCTGCCCCAGCAGATGCACGAGAAACTCCATGCCGCTCTCGGCCTCCAGCGTGGACGTCTGGATGTGGGCCTGATTGCGGCTCTGGTGCAGGCCGGTCGTCGCGGACCAGTAGTGCGCCACCGCAACGGCCGCGAAAATGAGCACCAGGAACACCGCCTGTATCGCGGCAAAGCCGCCCCCCCGGGTTTTCCGGGTCGCAGCAGACATGGTCGCATCCTTTCCAGGGGACACTTTCCGCGGGAAACATAGGATTCGTTCCGACCCGCCCGCCAACGGGAATGACCGTCTCCGAGGCAATTCGCCACACGTCCAGAGAAAGTTTGACACCAACTTCGTGCCGTCTATAATCGCCGCCGGTTCAAACGGTTCGCTTCCGCCTGAGAGAGCGCGATGAAAAACCCTGTCTGCTCCTGGGGCCTCAGAGGTCTGCTGGTCGCAACGGCTTGTGCGGCTCTGGTCTGCACGCAGTCGTCGGCGGCTGATTATCTTGAAGAGGACGCCCGCCTTTCCGGCGAGCAGATCCATGTTTTCAGCGATAACGGTCAGCGCGCCAGCGTCGTACTCGGCTCGTTCCGCCTGACGGTAGGCGAGATAACCATGACCGGGCGCGACGCCGTGGTCTGGGTCACCGACCGGGGACCCGGCGCCGTCGCGCGACGCGATATCACCGTCTATATCGAGGGCGACGCCGAAGTCGTCGAGGGCGATTCGTCCACCAGCGACAGCAGTATGCTGGTGACGGTGCGGCACCACGGACGGCTGACGGCCGTCGGAAGCGTCTCCCAGAGGTCACTGAAGGACTTCCCGCTGTACCGCCGCGCCCAGGCCGCCCGGCAGAGACAGGAACAACCTGCCGACAGCGATGAGCGTCCCGAGGGACCAACCCGACCGGCGCCGCCGCTGATAACCCGACCCGGCACGGAGGAGGAACCCCCGACGCGTCCGGCCGGGCACGACGAGGAGCCGACGGAGGATGCCCCGCCGCCGCAGCCCCAGCCCGACCCGGAGACCACGCCCGAGCCAGAAAGGCCGCGACCATCCGCCCCGGTGAACTTCCGCGCCGACAGCTTCAGCATGCAGATGGTCGATGAGGACCGCCGCGTCACGATCGCCCGCGGCAACGTGTATCTCTCCCAGGGCGAACCAGACAGCGACCTCTTCCTGGAGCTTCGCAGCCAGTCGGCGGTGGTCTTCAGCGAGCAGCGCCCGGCCGAGCAGGTACCCGAAGACTCACGCGTACCGTACGCGCCGGACGTTCAGCCGGTCCCCAGCGGCGAGATGGAGGAGTTCGTCACCGGTGTGTACCTCGCCGGCGACGTCGTAATCAGCCGCGGTGAGAGGATGCTCCGAGGCCCCAGGGCCTACTACGACTTCACCACCGACCGTGCCCTGGTAACGGATGCGGTCTTCCGCACCATCCAGGAGCAGCGGGACATTCCCGTATATATCCGTGCGGAGGAAGCAAGAGCGCTGTCGGTCCGTGAGATGTGGTTCCGCGACGCGAAGATATCCACCTGCGACTTCGAAACACCCAGCTACCACGTGGGCGTTTCCACCGCCTACGTCATGGACACCACGCCTTACGACCCGCGTACCGGGGAGAAACTCGCCGAGCGCAGCTATCAGGGACGGTTCACCAACGCCACGTTCAACATTTTGGACGTTCCGCTGCTGTATTGGCCCTACGCCACCGGGGACTTCCAGGAAGGGCACACCGCGCTCCGCAAGGCCCAAGTCGGCAGCCATGGTCAATACGGTTTCGGCGTGGAAACCGAATGGCACCTGTTCCGCCTGCTGGGTCTGGTCCGGCCGGACGGCTACAGCGCCAACCTGGAGCTGAACTGGTATGAGCGCGGGCCGTTCATCGGCACCGACGTCACTTACAGCCGGGACAACTACAGCGGATACTCGCTGGCATACCTGCTGGACGACCAGGACGGCAACGATGACTTCGGGCGGGAACGGAAGAACATCGAGGCACCGGACTTCCGAGGACGGCTGCTGATGCGGCACAAGCACCTTCTGCCGCGTGACTGGCAGGTCCAGGCGGAGTTGAGCTATCTCTGCGACCGGAATTTCCTGGAAGCTTTCTTCCCCGGCGAGTTCTACGCAGGCAAGGAGCAGGAAACCCTGCTGTACGCCCAGAAGCAGCGTGACAACTGGGCGGTAACGGGTCTGCTGAAGGCCCGGCTGAATGACTTCCTCACCCAAACCGAGTCGCTGCCGGACGTGGCCTTTCACTGGATAGGCCAGCCGCTGCTGAAGGACCGACTGACATTCTTCCACGAATCGCGACTGGGCAGGTTGCGGTACCGCCCGGACGAAGATCTGGGCGCCGATTCCAGCGACCTGCTCGTCCGCGCCGACACCCGCAACGAGCTGGACCTGCCGCTGAAGGCGGGCCCGGTCAATATCGTCCCCTATATTGTCGGCAGGGCCACCTGGTGGGAAGACTCCCCGTCCGGCAACGATGAGTGCCGCCTCTACGGACAGGTGGGCGCCCGTGCCAATACCCACCTTTACCGCGTCTTCGATTCGGTCGGCAGCCGGTTGTGGAACCTCAACCGCCTGCGTCACGTTGTCACACCGGAAGCCGGCGTCTTTTTCAGCGACACCAACGGCGTATCGCCACAGGACCTCTGGCCGATGGATCCCGGAATCGAGCAGCGCATTGACAGGACGCACGGTGTCCTGGTGGGAGTGCGGCAACGGCTTCAGACCAAGCGAGGGCCCGAGGGCGAGCAGCAGACCGTTGACTGGATGCGTCTGAACGTGATGGCCGGGTTCTTCGACAACGCCCCCGGCGGCATTCCCGCCAACGGGCGCTACTTCGCCAGCAGGCCCGAGTACAGCGTCGCCCGGAACCACGTCAACGCCGACTACACCTGGCACATATCCGACTCGACGACCTTTTTGGCGGATTCCAACTACGACCTGGACGACGGCGAATTCGGGCGGGTCAGTGCGGCTCTGGCCGTGGTGCGGGACCCCCGCCTGCGGTACTACGCCGGCATCCGCCATGTTGACGATCTGGACTCCACCATCGGCTCCGTCGGTGCCCGCTACCGGATAAGCCGGAAGTACACCATCAGCGCCTTCCAGCAGTACGACTTCGAGTTCGACGGCGGAAGGAACATGTCCACCAGCTTCACCCTGACGCGCAAGCTGCCACGCTGGTACGCGGCCACGACGTTCACATACGACGAACGCACCGGCGACGTGGCCTTCTACCTGACGCTCTGGCCCGAGGGCGTCCCCGAGTTCCGCGTGGGAAGCGGCCGCATGAGTCTGCTCGGCACCAGCGACATGAACTGACGCCCGCAGGCCGGCGCCCCCTCCGCGAACCTCAACAGAGCCCGATAAATTCTGTCTTACCTGCTTGGCGCGGGTACAATTCGCGCTTATAGTGTCGTTTTCGGCCTTATGCGGCCTTTCGAGGACTTGGAGCAATCTGAGCCCACGCCTATGGCAAAGACTCAGCAAGACCAGGAAGTCATGACTCCGCACGAGGTTGCGGAGTATCTGCAACTGGCCGAGAGGACCGTCATCCGGATGGCCCAGCGGGGGGAAATCCCCGCCACGAAGGTCGCCAGTCAGTGGCGCTTCCTGCGTCCGGCGGTTCGCGAGTGGCTGGAGAGCCGGATGCAGACGATGGCGCCTTCAAAGCTCCGGCAGGTGGCCGCCCGGAACCGCCCGGCCCTGCGGCTTGTGGAGGTCGTCCGACCGGAGCTGATAAACCCCGGCATCTGCCCCGGCTCGAAAGAGGAAGTCCTCACCCAGCTCATCGAGCCGCTTCGGACCTCAGGGTTCGCAGCGGACCCCGAGCATCTGCTGGACGCCCTGCTGGAACGTGAGAACCTCATGACCACGGCTGTCGGACACGGCGTGGCCTTGCCACACCCGCGACGGGTTCAACCGGAAATGTTCGCCATGCCCGGCATCGCCCTGGGCATCTGCCGCGAGGGGACGGATTTCGAGGCGGTGGACGGCGAGCCGGTACACCTTCTGTTTCTCATATGCGCCACACGCGAACAGGAGCACCTGCAACTGATGGCCAAGGTCTCCTGGCTTACGCGCCGGCAGGACGTCCGCCGGCGGCTCCGCCAGGCCGAATCCGCACAGGACGCCCGCGACGTGGTAGCCGCAGCGGCCGGGCAGTTGGAACCAGTCGACAGAGAGGAAAGCCAATGAAGCTTTGCGACCATCTGAGCGAGCAGACCATCAAGCCGGAGATTGAGGCGACCGAGAAGAATAATGCGATCGCGGAAGTCGGCGAGCTGCTGAACGGCTGCGACGCTGTCCGCGACCACGAGCAGTTCATCGGCGCCGTATTCAGTCGCGAGATGGAGGGCACGACGGGCATCGGCGACGGTGTGGCGATACCCCACGCCCGCACCGACAGCGTCACCGAATTCACAGCGGCGATGGGCAGGTCGTCGTCCGGCATCGACTTCCAGGCCGTGGACGGCAAACCCGTACACCTGATCATCATGATGGGTGTTCCGACAGAACAGGTTAAGGCGTACCTGAAGCTGCTTGCGCATCTGAGTCTGCTGGTCAAACAGAAGAACTTCACCCGCCGCATGCTGGATGCCCCCGACGCGGCCGCCATGCTGGAGACGTTGCGGTCTTTCGAACAATAGACATCGACTGGGACGACCCATGCCATCGAGGCGCTCGTACAGATCGGTAGTGCTGGCGGCCATGCTGATAGTCGCGGTCGTCGCTGTTCTGGCGCTGCGAACCACCGTCGCACAGCAGGATGGCCTACCCGCTGTCGGTCACGAAGACGGGGCAGAACTGATTGCCCAAGACGAGCCCTTTCTTGATCGCCTCTACGACGTCTTCCATGACCTGGACAACTGGCTGGTAATCGGAATCGTGTTGCTTCTGGGTCGTGTGGGTGGGCGCATCGGCGCAAGGATCCGGGCGCCGATGGTCGTGGGCTACCTGCTGGTGGGGGTGCTTCTGGGGCGGTCGGTTCTGAACATAATCGACGAATCCTCCGCCGAGTCGCTGGGGCTAATAACCGACTTCGGCCTGGGGATCGTCGCTTTCATGATCGGCAGCGAGCTTTCGCGGCGCATGATACGCCGGCTCGGAGCAAAGCTCATCGTGATAATGGTGTCCGAGTCGCTGATTGCCTTTCTTGTGGTGGCGGGTCTGGTGTGGGCGTTTTCCGGACAATTGCTTCCTGCAGGGCTGGCCGGCGCGGGAGCTCTGGTGTTCGGAGCCATGGCTCCGGCCTCGGCGCCGGCCGGAACGGTGGCTGTCATACAGGAATACAAGGCCCGCGGCCCCATGACCAGCCTGCTGCTGGGAATCGTCGGTCTCGACGATGGCTTCGCCATCGCTCTGTACGCCTTCGCGGCGGCCGCCGCCAAAATGCTTCTCAGCAATTCCCCGGTTTCCCTGTCTATGGCTGTGGAAGGACCGCTGCTGGAGATACTTGGCGGGCTGGGCCTTGGAGCCCTGGTAGGAATACTGCTGAAAATCATCCTGGAGAGGCGCCGCGACAGCGACGACCTGATGGTTTATTCGGTCGGCATGGTTCTGCTGACCACAGGACTGGCCAATGCGCTCGGGCTGTCGCTGATTCTGGCAAACCTGGCGTTGGGTACGGTCCTGGTGAACCTCTCTCCAAGACAGACGGAACGGACCTACGCCTCGCTGCAGCACATAACCGCGCCAATTTACGTTCTGTTTTTCGTGGTGGCCGGTGCGCATCTGGACATCCGCCTGCTTGCGTCGCTGTCCCTTCTCGGCCCGCTGTATATCTTCGGCCGTACCGTGGGGCTTGTCGGCGGTGCTTACGTGGGCGGGACGCTGGCTCGCACGGAACCGACCATCCGACGCTATCTTGGTCTGGGAATTCTCTCGCAGGCAGGCGTGGCCATCGGGTTGGCGCTGACCGTCGCGAAGGAGTTCAGCGAGCCCCAGTTCGGCGCAGCGGGCGATCAATTGGCCCGACTGACGATAAATACCATCGCAGCCACCACGATCATATTCGAGATTATCGGCCCGCTGACCACAAAGCTGGCGTTGTCGCGGGCCGGGGAACTGAACAAGGCAAAGACCGGCGGCCTGGAGCACCTTGCATGAATCCCGTCGTCGCGCTTCCGCACAGGGCTCTGCCGGCGAGGATTGGTACGATTTGCGGGCAAGACGCTCCGACCGATGGAGAGACAGCATGAACCTTCTGATAGTAGCCGTCGCCGATGAGGAAAACGTGGATGATTTCCTCGCCGCGCTGGTGGACCTGGACGTGAACGGCCTTCAGGTCTCCGACTCCAGTACCGTGATGGAGATCCTCGCTCAGGATGCGCCGATATTCGCGGGGTTGCGGCAGTTGATGTCGCGTCCCAAGGCCGCCGGCAAGCTCATCTTCGGAGTCACCGACGAGGATGATATCCTGGGTCGCCTCGACAAGCTGCTCAGACGTCTGGACATCGACCTTTCGGAGCCGGGAACGGGCTACGCCCTGCTCGTGCCTCTGGCCGATACTCTGGGCGATCTGGAACTTGGCGAGGATTAGAACACACCCGTAATCACAGGGGTCTCAACCGCTAAGGCCGGACCTCCACTGTACTGTGCCCTTCCCGCAGCAAAGCGAACAGAAGCTCTATATCGTCGTCCGCCAGCCGTATGCAGCCCAGCGATTCCTCCCGCCCGATACTGCCCGGGTCGTCCGTACCATGGATGCCGTAACCGAAGCGGCCCTGCGTGTTCTCGTCCAAACCCTCGATGCCTATCCACAAGCCCTTCTCACCCAACGGATAGTTTGGATCACCGGGCCCTATCGGTCCGCGGTCCGGGGCGTTCGGCGGCGGATACCACGTGGCGAACGGCAGCTTGCTGCTGACCTGCCACAGGCCCGAAGGCGTTGAGCCGTTCTTGCCCAACCCCACGCGCAGACGGGCGACGAACACGGGATCCAGGCCGCTGCGGTGCAGGTACACGTCGCACGTGAAGTTGTGCTTGGTGACTATCGCGTGGAAAGGCCCCGAAACCACCTTCAGGTCCTGACCGGCCCGAAGCGAACGTGCGTCCTGCATGCCGTTAACCCGCAGAATCGCCTCAGAGGGGACCCGCAGGTCCAGCTTGTTGATGATGCCCGGTCGGTTGCGCTGGTCGGCCAGCGTATCACCTGACTGCACGGTGTAATACGACACGTAAGGGTCTTCCGGAAAGACCTCGCGAGACAGTATGGTCCGCCGGGCCAGGTCGGTGGCCTTCTCGATGGCGTCCCGCTCATCCGGTCCTTCCAGACCGCCCGAAAGTATCGCTTTGGAAAGCTCCGCCCGTGCCGCCAGCACATCCCCGGCTTCCAGAAGCTCCAGGCCGCGTTGGTACGCCTGACGGGCCTCGGCCTGGGATACCGCCGGACGTACGGGCTGCTGGTCGTCACCGCCGTTCCCGTCCGACCCGTTGCCGTCGTCGGGGCCTTCGTCGTCGGTCCCGCCGCCGTTGTCAACAGGCGTATTCCCGTCGCCCGCGTCCCGGCCGTTGTTACGGCTGACGACCGTGCTCTCGTCGCCGCCGTCGCCGGTATCCGAAGACTCTCCGTTCCTCGGCCAGAACAACCACACCGCCAGCGTCGCTACAGCCAGCAGCGCCACTATCACCACAAATGCCCGTCCATGGTTCCGGTTCATCCGTTCCTCTCCTGTGTTGCGGCCCTGTCCGTGCCCCGGCCGCTGAAACGCAACACTTCGGTATCCGTTACTATCAAATCAACCGGCATATCGTTGTCGGTTACCGGAATCTTTTCCAGTACCTGCTCGTCGAACGCCGCCCCGCAGGCGATGGTGGCCGGCCGGCATGACGCCAAAAAACGGTCGTAGAATCCGGCTCCCCTGCCCAGCCGGTTTCCGCTGCGATCGTACGCCACGGCGGGTACTATAACCAAATCTATCCGCTCGATGTCGAACACCTCGCCGCCAAGCGGCTCACGCACGCCGTATCGGCCTTCGGCAAGTCCGTCCCGCAGCGAGTTTAGTACCGTCGGCGTGATGCGACGGTGTTTCCAGTGGACCCTCGGCGCCAGGACCGTCTTGCCGGCATCCCACGCGTGAAGAATGAGCGGCTCGACGTCCACCTCCGCCACGATCGGCAGATACGCCATCACCACTTCCGCGCGGCGAAACTCTTCCAGCCGTGAGATCCTCTCGCAGACTTTCTCGCTGCGGCGGCGCAACTCGACGGCATCCATCGCCGTCAGTGTCGCCTGCACCTGTTTTCGAATCGATTGCTTGTCCACGTCCGTGTCGTGTCGCCTGTTTAGTTTTTCGGGCAAATCGCCCCTGGAGCGGCAATCTATCTGGCCGCCGGGCCGGGCTACCCGCCTTCGCCGCCCTGCTCGGACTTCCGTATGCGAAGCTTGCGCGCCCACTCAAGATAAGCGGCCATGTGTTTCTCGTAGCCCCTCTGGCTGGGTTTGTAGTAGCTGCGGTCAACGCCCAGGTAATCCTGGTCGGGGCTTACGCCGCCGGCATAGTCGTGGCTGTACTGATACCCCTGCGAGTGCCCGAACTGCTCGGCCATGCCCGGGTGCGGCGCGTTACGCAGATGCATCGGCACCGGCTGAGTGCGGCTTTCCTTCACGTCCGACGTCGCCTGCCAGATCGCCTGGGCCGATGCGTTGGACTTGGGTGCGCAGGCCATGTATATCACCGCCTGGGCGAGGGTGAGCTGGGCCTCCGGCATTCCGATGCGCTCGACTATCTCGTAAGCGGACGCCGCGACGGTTATCGCACGCGGGTCGGCGTTGCCGATGTCCTCACTGGCGAGTATCGCCACGCGTCGGGCGATGAACCGGGGGTCCTCCCCCGCCACGAGCATGCGCGCCAGCCAATAGACGGCCGCGTCCGGATCGCTGCCCCGCATGGACTTTATCAAGGCGCTGGCCGCGTCGTAATGCATGTCGCCGGTGCGGTCGTACTGCACGGCCTTTTGCTGGATGGACTCCTGGGCTACGTCCAGGTCGAAGTGTATCTCGCCGGACTCGCCGGCCGCTCTGGCCTGGCTGAGCACGCCGACCTCCAGCGCGGTCAGCGCGCGGCGGGCGTCGCCGTCGCTGATTTCCGCCAGGTGCTCCAGCGCCTCGTCGTCGGCGCGGACTTTGTACCGACCCAGCCCCCGCTGCTCGTCGGCCAGCGCGCGACGCAGAAGCTCGACTACATGCTCCTCTTTCAGCGGTTCGAAGCGGAAGATTGTCGAGCGGCTCAACAGCGGGGAGTTGATCGTGAAGAACGGATTCTCCGTGGTCGCGCCGATGAGGATTATCGTGCCCTTTTCCACGTCGTTGAGCAGCACGTCCTGCTGGGCGCGGTTGAAGCGGTGCAGCTCGTCGATAAACAGCACTGTCCGCCTGCCGCCGCCGGCGAGTGACGCCCGGGCCGAGTCGATTATCTCCCGAACCTCCTTGACGGACGTGGAGGCCCCGTTGACCCAGCAAAATTCGCAATTGCACGTCTCTGCGATGACGTAGGCCAGCGTGGTCTTGCCGCTGCCGGGCGGACCGAAGAACACCACCGATGAAAGCGAGTCCGCCTCGAGCATCCTACGGAGCATCTTGCCCGGACCAAGGAAATGCTCCTGCCCCAGTATCTCGTCGATGGACCTCGGCCGCATCCGCGCCGCCAACGGAGCGTTTGCGGCGACCGCCTTCTCCTCTGATTGTCTGAACAGGTCCATCGCAATTCCCGGCAAGAATTATTTGCATTATAGACGAAGCCCCCCCGCCGACACCAAACAAGACCGGATACGGGACCCGGCTCGCCGCAGACCGGCTTTCGCAACTCCGATGAACGCCTCAACTGTCCACACCGGCCGGGCTTACGGCGTAGTCTCGAACCGTCGCAGACAATGCCTCCGCATGCAGTCGCGCCGCCGGACTGGTAATAGTACCATTACCGTACCGTTAAAGACGCATAGCTTGCACCACTTTACGCTTGACGAAACCGCCCAAGGTGCATATAAATAGACAAGCAAATCAGAGGAGAACGCCGGGCTGCACGCTCAAACCGGCATGTGCGTACTCGGGACGGCCGCTCACCATTCCTACGCAGGTAACGCTGTGCAAACATGTCGCCTCGGCTAATGCCGACGCGACCGACCTGTTGGAGATAATTAAGGAGGCCTTACATGCGTACGAGCGGCTTGGCAGTTCTTGCGGCAGTCGCCGCACTGATGCTCACGGCCGGTGTCGCCTCGGCCCACGACGCTGACCTTGGAACCGTTTACTTCGATGGTACCGGCGAGGGAGTGGCCATCACGTTCGACCACGAGGACGGTGACCCCTGGAAGGGCTGGGTCTTCGTCAACGCCACCAACACCAGCGACGTTGCCTGGGGCGATTTCCACTTTGAAATCGTGGACATCGGCCAGGGCGATGTCTCCAACGTGGACTGGGTGGTTGACTCCCCCTACCAACCGGTCACATCCATGGCGCTGGATTCGGCGCCGGTCGTGGACAACGTTGTCGTAGGCGCGACGCTGGACTTCGAGTTCTACGGCGATCCGGTGAATCCCGGCAACTCGGCCAGCTTCCAGGTGTACACGGACAATACCACCGACCAGGTGAACTTCGGCGTGATGTTCTATCCTACGCCGGTTCCCGAGCCGGCCACGTTGAGCGTGCTGGCTCTGGGCGGATTGGCCGTGGCGCTGCGGCGACGCAGCCGCTGAGACAGCGCGGAATCTGAAACAGGTCAAAAAGGCGGGTGTCGCTGGAACATCCAGCGGCGCCCGTTTATTATTGCGCTGAACCCGGCCCGGCGGCCTGGATCCGCCGACCGCTCGAACGAGGAGAACACGAATTACACGAATGCGTTGCTGAGTATATTTTTTTCGTGCAACTCGCTGCGATCGGTGTAATTCGTGATCTTCTGCCGCACGACAAGGGCTACCGCCCGTTAATCAGGGCTGCCATCCGGAGCCAGAACCACATGAGCAAAACAGTCGATGTCTTCCTCGGAAAAATGGACTTCCCCCAGAAGGTCGGGCAGATGCTCTGCTACGGCTTCTGCGGCACGTTTCCACACCCGGACATCATGGAGGTCATAGAGCGATACCACCCGGCCGGCTTCCGCGTGACTCCCTACGCCAGGAAATTCGTCCGCTATCTCAAAGACGATCACCCCGGCGTCGCGCGCGTACGGCGCGAACCGCAACTGCGGGAGAGGTTCTACAACTCATCGGCCGGGCCTATGCGCTGCTCCGCCGCCGAGTATGCCGAGGTGCTCAACACGCTGCGCCAACGCTCCCTGGAGACCGGCGCGGGCGTGCCGCTGTACTTCTCGCTGGACTTCGAAGGCAACGGCAGCGCCGACTTCCTGCCGCGCGGCGCGTTCGGCGTACCCCACCCTATGGGCCTGGCCGCCGCCGGCGACCCGTCGCTCGCGAGGCGCGTGGGCTTCCTGACCGCCAACCAACTCAAGCCGGTCGGCATCGACTGGGTCCACTCGCCGTGCGTGGATGTGAACACCGACCCGTCCAACCCGGAGATAGGCACTCGCAGCTACGCGCCGCTGCCGGACATGGTCGCCAGGTACGCCACCGAGACCATCGTCGGCTACCGTGAGGGCGGGCTTGTCGCCACGGCCAAGCACTTCCCCGGGCGGGGTCACTCGGCCCTGGATGCCCACCACGACGTGCCGATTATCGAGGAATCCGCCGACCGCATGCGCGACGTGCACCTGGCGCCCTATCGCGCACTGATAGACGCCGGTCTGCCGGCCGTCATGCTGGCGCACTCGGTCTATCCGGCGCTGGATGATTCACAGGAAGTCTCCACTCTTTCGAAACCCATCGTCACCGGCGTGCTGCGGCAGGAGCTGGGCTTCGAGGGCGTAATCATAACCGACTCCTTCACCATGGGCGGTCTGGTCGCTCGTTACGAGGTGGCCGAGGCGGCCGTGCGGGCCATCGAAGCCGGCGTCGATGTGATTCTGCTGAAGGACGAGAACGCCTTACGCGGCGAGGTGTACGAAGCGCTGCTGCAGGCGGTCCAGACCGGCAGAATCAGCGAATCGCGCGTGGATGAATCCGTACGGCGCGTCCTGGGCGTCAAGGATGAATATGGTCTGCTGGACGGCGAGATGGGCATCGTGGACCCACGGGCGGCCGAGGAGGCGCTGTGCGACCCGCGGCACGCCGAAATTGCCGTCGAGGCGGCCTGCCGCTCGACCGTGATGCTACGCAGCGACGGGCGAACCGTGCCCGTCTCCGCCGACTCGCGGGTGCTGGTGGTCGAGCAGCCCCACGGCATGCACCGTCGCCACAGCAACGCGCACGCCCACTGCGGGGCGCTTTACGAGGCCCTGCTGGCCAGGGGCGTGGACGCCATCTTCACGGACTATGACGCCCACAATATCGACCGCGCCTGGGAGGTTATAGCCGAGCGCGCATCCCACGCCGACGTCGTTGTCCACACCGGCTGGTACAACCGCGGCTCAAAGCCCTGCCGCGCGGACCTGGAGCGGATGGAGTCGCTCGACAAGCCCACAGTGCTGGTCTGCAACTGCCCCTACCCGATGCTCGTGCCGGAATCAGCCGAGAACGTGATCGTGACCTTCAACCCGACCACGGAGTCCATGAACGCCGCGGCCGACGTTATAACCGGACGCTCCCGGCCGCAGGGCAAGCTGCACTTCGATCCCACCCGAACGTACTGAACACACGATTATTCGCCCTGGCGGCTGATGTAGGTGAGGTGTTCCATAATATTCCGCCAGAGCGGTCCGTTTGGCGACATGGCTCTATCGGTGGGACGGGGTTCGGGGTCGCCCGCGGCGGGGTAGATTCGCTGCAGCCGGCGGAAGGCCGTCTCGGCCGCTTCCCAGTCCCCGTTGCGTTCCAGGCGATAGGCCTGCTGGTATTGCTCGTGCACCTTCTCCGACAGCTCCAGCACGGCGTCACGGTACATGCGCGAGTGCCGCAGCTCGGCGAAGTCCGACCGTCCCGCGTAGGCCAGGTGCAGCTTGAAGCACTTGACGGAACGATAGAGGTTGCCCTCAAGCAGCCGCCTGTCGCGATAGTACAGCTCCGCCCTTGCGAGCATCTCCGCGGCACGGGCCGGGTTCGCCTGCCTGTCGAGAGGACCTTCGATGGCCTGGACTATCTCCTGCTCGCTGAGCGCCTCCGGCGCGCCGCCGGGTGTTTCGGTCTCGCCGCGGCCCCTGAGAGTGCTGAGCACAATCAGCAGCACAGCGAAGCCCACAGCGTAGAAGACCGCGAAGATGAGGTATTTCTTCCGCTTGGCACGTTTCTCGTCGGCCTCGACCTGCTCTTCGGCCTCGCTCTCCTGCGACTGCGGCGGGGGCCCCATCGGCGCGGGTCCGGTAGGCAACCGGCCTGTAACGGGCGCCTCACCGGCCTCGGGGGGCGGAGGCGCTTCGGCCGGCGCTTCGGTGCTGGTCGATTCCTCTTGCCCGGTCTGCTCGGCTTCTTCCAGCTCGTGGTCCTCGCGCCACTGGGCGAGCACCTCGTCGGGGTCGTCTCCGGGGCCTACATACAGGATGCTCGTCTCGGAACCTATGCCCAGAACGTCGCCGGTGGCGAGGATGACCTGCTGGCCTTCGCGGTAGTTCCGCCCGTTTATGCGCGTACCGTTGGCGGATAGGTTCTCCACGGTCCATTCGTCGCCGCGCCGTCGGAACCGCATCTGCCTGCGAGAGGCATAGTCCTCGGTCAGCGGGATATCCGAGGACGGCAGACGGCCCGCCTCCATCGGACGCGACCGCAGCCGCACGCGCTGACCGGTCTGAGGCCCGGATACGAAAACAAGGTGTGGTCTTCCTTTTGCCATCAGAACAGCTCTCCCCTGACGAAGCGGACTATGAACGGCCCGAACACCGCCAACATGACCGCCATCACCAGCAACAGGCAGGGAACGAGGATCTTGACGCCGGCGGCCGCCGCTGCGTTCTCCGCACGCACCCAGCGCCTCTGACGCAGCAACGTGGACTGGTCGTGCAATACTTCGCTCAACGGCGTTCCAAGCTCTTCGGCCTGGATTATGCTCGCCACGATACTGTGCAAGGCCGACAGCGGTATCCGGTCCGTGAGGTTCTGCAGCGCCCGGCGGCGCGTGGTGCCCAGGTCTATTTCCGCGAGCATCGCGCGAAGCTCGACGTTCAACGGGTCTTCGGGGTCCTCGCGGACCACGGTCTGGACGGCCTCTGTGAAGGTCGCGCCGGCGGACATGGCCAGCGATATCAAATCCAGCGTGTAAGGCAGTCGCTTGGAGATCTCACGAACCCTTTTGGAGGCGCGGTCGTGGAGCTGGTAAATCGACAGCGACACACCGCCTGCAAACGCCACCACGCCCCAGAAAATCGTGAGCTGACCGGTCACCAGCAGGTGCAGCAGTTGCACCACCACCAGCAGGACCACGCCCGTCAGCAGCGCCACGGCCAGGTATTCCTCCGCCGTGTAGTAGCTGGGGTTTCCCTCGGCCATCAACTTGCGGCGGATCCATCGCTTGACGCGCGGCATCGCCAGACGGTGACTTATCGCCAGCAACAGCCACATCAACGGCCGCAAGGCCGAGCTTTCGAAGACCGTCTTACGGTCGGTATGCCCGGTAGCGATGGCCGCCTCGCGCTCGGCGCTTCTTTGTATGCGCCCGGGCTGGCTGAATACGCCCACGATCAGCAGCATCACGCCGGCGAATATGCCGATCGAGAGGACCAGGTCCATCGGGCCGGCGCCGAACGGAGCAGCGGCGAGGATGTATGCGATAGCGGACATAATCAGATATCAATTGCAACTATGCGGCGAATCCACAGGAAGCTCAGCACGGTCAGCACCACAATGGCCGTCAGGATGATCTTGCCCAGCGTATCGGTAAAAAGCAGCGACACCGGGGCCGCGTCTATCAGGTAGAGCACGCCCAGGACGACCGCGGGAAAGCCTGCCAGCACGCGAGCGGTCACCCTTCCCTCGGCCGTCAGCGCCTGGACGCGGCTTTCCAGCCGCTGGATTTCACGGATGCTGGTGGCGATGCGGTCCAGCGTATCGCCCAGGTCGCCGCCCCGCTCACGGTGGGTCTGCAGGGCGCTGAAGAGAAGCCGAAAGTCCCCCGAGCCGATGCGCTTCGCGGCGTTCTCCATCGCCTCATCGAGGGGCATGCCGTATTCATACTCCCGCAGCAGGTGGGCGAACTCCTGCCGCAGCGGCACAGGCCCGTCGCGCGCGACAAGCTCCAGTGACTGCACCAGGTTCAGCCCGGCGCGGACGCCGGCAGCCAGCGTGTGTATGCCCTCGACCAGTTGGCTTTCGAGCTTTTTTATGCGCCGCCGTCGCAGCAGTCGCAGCACCAGCGAAGGCGCCACGGCCGCAATCGCCGCAAACAGCAACACGGCCACGACGCTGCCGACCAGCAGGTATCCCAAAGCCCCGCAGACCACCACGAAAACCAGTGAGGCGACGGTCGCGCTGCGTGGACTGACGTCCATCAGCAACTGGCGGCGAAGCACCCGGTCGAACTGCTGCTCCCGCCACAGCAGCACCTGTCCCAGAGGGCGAAGCCCCACCGCGGCCGCCAGCATCGTCAGCACGAACAGCAATATGCTGAAGACGCCCTGGGAAACCGTCGGAGCGATGGCCGCCGGGTTCACGTGAACACCTCCACGTCCAGCAGTCCCTTATCAACCAGTTCGTCGGCGAAGGTGGGGATGTAGCCGGTGTGACGCAGCTCGCCGTCGCCGCGGGCTTTCTCATGCGGCGAGCGCAGTGCGAAGATGTCCTCGGTCATGGCCCGGCCGCTTTCGGGGTCGATGCCGGTAATCTCAGATATGTGCGTAATTCGCCTCTGCCCGCCGGCGAAACGCGTGATCTGGATAATCAGGTCGAGCGCCGCCACCACCTGCTCACGAATCGCGCGAACGGGCATTTCGACGGCCATCAGGACCATGGTTTCCATACGCATGAGCGTGTCGGTGGGATTGTTGGCGTGGATGGTGGTCAGCGAGCCGTCGTGCCCGGTGTTCATCGCCTGGAGCATGTCCAGGGCCTCGGAGCCGCGGACCTCGCCGACGATTATGCGGTCGGGTCGCATACGCAGTGCGTTGCGGACCAGGTCGCGAATGGAGTAGGCGCCGCGACCTTCGACGTTGGCCGGCCGCGTCTCCAGCCGCACCAGGTGCTCTTGGGGCAGTTGCAGCTCGGCCGACTCCTCGATGGTCACGATCCGCTCCTCCGGCGGAATGAAGTTGGCCAGAACGTTCAACGTGGTGGTCTTGCCGCTGCTGGTGCCGCCTGACATGACCATATTCTTGCGGCCCAGCACGCAGGCCCGGAGGAAATTGGCGGCCTGCTCGCTCATGGTGCCGCGTTCGATGAGGTCGTCGATGGTGAACGGCACGCGGGCGAACTTGCGGATGGTAAGCACAGGCCCGGACAAGCTCAGGGGGTTTATGATCGCGTTGACCCGCGAGCCGTCCGGCAGGCGGGCGTCCACCAGCGGCGTGGAACGGTCGATGCGCCGCCCCACCGGCGTGATTATCCGCTCAATAACACTCTGGACTATCTCGTCGGAAAAGAAGCTTCGACCGGTGTCCTGTACGACGCCGTCCTTCTCGATGTAGATGCGGTCCTTTCCGACGACCATTATCTCGTTGACGTTGGGCATCTCCAGAAGGTCCTGGAGGGGGCCGTAGCCCAGCACGACGTCCTCGATTTCCTTGGACACCATTCGCCGGACTATGTAGTCGCGCATCTCCGGGGTAATGCGGTTACGAAGGGAGGCGAACTGCTCGTCCCACGCATCCTCGACGACCGTGACATCCTCCTTGACGCTGTGCGGGCGAAGCCGCAGCGGCAGTGAGCTGATGACATCGCCGACCATTCGTGCGACGGCGTCCTCATGGCGTGCGACGACCACGTCGGTGTCCTCGAAGCCGTAGTTATACATGAGCTTGCCGGTAGCCCGCCGGGTCAGTTCCGTCACCACGGCCCGCCAGAGGTACTCCTCGACGAGGTAGTCGATCATCTCGGCGTCTATCTCGTCGCGGTGGGACTCGATGATGTCGGCCAGGTGCTTCTTGATGAGCTTTACGTGCTGCTCGTCGGCGCCGGTCTTCTGCCCGGTTACGCGAAGGTTCAGCAGGCCCAGCAGCTCGGCATGGATCCGCTGCTCAAGCTCGATCACCCGTTTGCGGGGGGAGGCGGCCCGCTCCTCGGGCGCCAGTCGCCTGGCGGCCGGCTCCATCATGTAGAGCACGAACTCGCCGATGCGGATTTCGTCACCGAAATCCAGCTTCCGCCGCTGATGTGCCGGCACCAGCTCGTTGGCCACCGTCGTGCCGTTCAGCCCCAACGACTCGATGAAGTACGACTTGCCGTCCCGAAAAATGCGGGCGTGCCTGCGCGAAACGAACTGGCTCCGCAGGACCACGTCGTTTGAGTCCTCGCGGCCGACGGTAATCTCGTCGTCGTCAACCTGCAGACGGTCGCGCTGGTCGGTGTACTGGTTGTAAACCCATATCTCCATATCGCTCAACCGGCAAAGCTGGTCAGAATCCGTCGTCGCCTATGGTTCGGGTGCGCTCGCCCGACGCCGCTCGCGTCGCCAGCGACGACAACTCGGGGTTTATCTGCCCGGCGTTGTCGCCTATGGGCGCCTCGGGGTTGAGCACTTCCAGCCAGACCCCGCCCTGACTGTGCGTCAGGAGGTTCCGCAGACGCGGCGAGACATCGCGGTCCACGATCACCTGCACCTGGTCATAGCTGGTCATGCGCGTGCCCGGCGCGGTCCTGCCTTCTATTGCCACAACCGGCACACTCTCGATGACCCGGTATGTTTGCGGCGGCCGGCCGTTCACCGAGAACACACCCAGTATGTTCACCCTGTCGCCGACGGCCAGCAGGTCGCCGGGGCTGTAGTCGATCTCTACTACACAACTGACCTTGCCCTGCTCGATCTTCTCGGACGGTCTCGGCGCTCCGGAAGCCAGCAGGTGCTCCCACATCAGCCATCTTCCCGCGGGCAGCTCACGGTTAACGCTACTGCGGAGGGCGAAATGGATGTCCTGCTCGGTCAGAACGTTGCCGAACGCCTCTGCGTTCTCGGCCCGGGTGGTGACCACTTCCAGGTCCGCCCGCTCGATGCGGTCGCCCGGCTCCAGGTCCACCTTGGTACGAACCAGACTCAACTGCTGCCCCCGGGCGCTCTGCTTGAGACTGGCAACGTGAACGTTGTAGATCACCACCACCAGCAGGGCGATGACGGCCGCTATCACCAGCAACCACTTGTTCCGTACTGCGGGAGTCTCCTGCGGCTCGGCCATTTAATGCTCCTCTCCGGACCCGCCGGCTTTGTCCGGCGGTAGAGTTACGCTCAATGTCACCAATATCATCGCTTTTTCCGGCTGTCGTCGCAAGCGAAGCACCGCCTGGGCGCCGTTTCTGTTGAAAACGACCACCCTGGCGTCCTCTGTGGAACGCTCGCCGAGAAGCTTGAAGCCACTTTCGGCGGCCGCCGCCGTGTAGTGCTCTACGACTTCGTCGAACGACCCGGCGGGGACGGAATAGGTGGCCAACTGCTCGACGCGGTCTCCGCTGCGCCGCTCGAACGCTTCGTGACGGCGGGCATCGGGCGGAGCGGCGATTCCGCCCGGTTCGGGGCCAAGCCGCCTCAGACCGGCCACCGAGGTCGGGCGGTGCAGAAGGTCGCCTATGTCCAACTGCTCCGGCAGCGCCTCGGGACCCGCCGGCGTTTGCGGCCCGTCACTGTCCTGCGGCGCAATCCATAACTCGTGCGCCTGCCACGCCACGAACACCCCCACGGACAGCGCTATGACGAACAGCAGACCGGAGGGGATCCGTTTGCGGGTGCTCGACGCAGCCATGGGTTTATTATCGGCCAATGGACGCCCCTGAGTCCTGCACCATGCCGCCGTCGGGCAGCTCAGTACGGGTGGTGGTACAAGTTCTGCAACCGTTCGGCCAGTGTGCTTCCAGGGCTTGGTATTCCGTCGAGACTGTCTTCCAGGCCGCCCAGGTGCAGTTCGCGTATGGCTTTTTCGACGGAGGCCTGTCCCCGCCGCCACTCGACACCCTCGCGGCTGTGGCGTGCCCGCATCGCACCGCTGAATCGCCTCCAAAGCCCCACATCCGTGGGGAACTCCGCCGATACACGCGCCCATCGCCCGCGCGGGAAGCTCTCGACGGCCGTGGCTTCGGCCAGGTCGCCCGCCGGCGAGCTGAAGCTGCTCAGCGCGTCGGAGTAATCCAGCAGCGTCGGCTCACCCGACCTTCCGCCGGAGATATCGACCTGCTCGGCGCTGTCGGCGAAGAATCTGCGGTTCAGCTCATCTGCCCCGACACCGCTGTTGCGGACCACCCGCCGCCAGGCAGTATAGCGCGCCGCCTGGCGGACATGCTGCTGGTTGGTCATCACCCAGCCGAAGAAGAACGTCAGACCCAGCACCAGCGCCAGCAAAGGAATGACCATAACGCTCTCTGCCAGGGCGGTTCCTCGTGCGGTACGTCGTGATGTCCTTTGAGTCAATGCCATGTTTGCCTGCCCGCCGCGATGTACAGCCGAACGGTCTAGTGCTTCGTGAAGATCTCCTGCATCTCGCCTTCCAGGGCCGAGAGGTACTCCTCGATGTCGCGCAGCTCCTGTTCGCTGAGCAGGTCGCCCATCCTGTCCGCATCGCCCGCCGTCGCCCGCAGACGGTCCGTCCAATCCGACCATCCGCTCACGGTCATGAGCTGGTTGCGCCAATCCTGGGTCCAGAGGTCAAAGCTCCTGTTGTTGAACATCTGTGCCTGTGCGACGGCGAGCATCGAATCGGTCGGGTCGGCGCTGTAGAAGCGCTGCGGCCAGACCACGCCGCCGTCGCTTTGGCGGGCGACGCCCAGGAGCGTGAAATAGTTCCTGCGGAAGGTATTCTGCGAGTCCGGCGTGGCCCGACCCGAAGGCATGGAGGGGTCGTAGTCGCCGTATGACGTATCAAGCAGCATCGGCGCGGGAAGCGTCACGCCGTCGGTCCAGTTGAACGGGTCGGCGACCTCGACGGTCTCCTCGTAAACCTCGATTCCGCCGAAGACGTACCAACTGCAGATATATATGGTCCAGGGTATCTCTTCGCCGGTCTCGGAATCGTAGCGGGGCTGGATATCCAGTCGCGGCTCGTAGGTGACGTTGTCATACTCCCGCGTCCACCGCCAGACATAGTCGTCCATGCGCTCGGCCTGGGGGCGGAAGCTCTCAACGTCGCGCCAGCCACGGAACTCGCGGACCCACAGGGCGGGCTTGGGGTCGTCGGGAGGACTGATTTCGTTCTGCGGGCTCCAGTAGGTGCTCGGGTCTTTGAGCCAGTTGCCGCTCTCGTAGCTCACGGACGACATCACCACCGGCCAGTAGTAGCGTGTGCGGAGTATTCGCCTCCTGCGGTCGGGGTCGGAGGCGTAGGCCCGGGCTTCATCGTAGTCGGTAATCCATCGGCGGGCGTACTTTATGGTCTGCGGCTTATCAAGCCCGAAGAGGTAGCCCAGCTTGATGTTCGAGATGAGGCGGTGGTTGGCGACGAACCGGCTGACGTCGGCGGGCCCTTCCCGCCTGCCGACCAGACCGAAAGCGTGATGCATGTGGCGCATCGCCCACCAGTAAGGGCCGTATGTCCGATAGCCGATGGTGCGCCATGTGCCTCCGCCGCCGCCCCGCCTGGGCGCGCCGATCTCCGGGTCGCCGGACCATCCCGGCTCGGACGGTTCGCTGCCGCCGCCGACGCGCTGGCGAATATGATGTCGCCACCGCAGCAACCTCGCAAACGGCCCCAGCCGGTGCGGATACTCCCAGTCGGGAATCCCCCCGCCCCTGCCCTGATTGTGCAGCGAGCCGATCAGGTTCTCCTTGGACCGTTCCAGACCGAGAAGCTGGTCCAGCATACGGCTGAGCTGTTGTTCCATCTCCTCGCGGGTCTCCGGGTCCTCCTGGAGGTCTATTTCACTCTGAAGCTCATCCATCTGCCTGGTCAGCTCATCTATGCGGTCACTGGTCCTGTTGATCCTGTTGACCACGCCGTGGATGGGCATATCCAGGTCGGCGCCGTTGCTGGTAACCGTAAACCTGCCCACCAGAACCGGAAAGAAGTCCTCAAATTCGCCCCGTCGGGCGGGGATCTCCGGCTCGACGGGAACGACCGCGGCCGTGTCGGCGTCGTTGGCCTGTCCGAAACGGACGGCGTCGGCCTGCGCCAGCATCCCCGCGGCCGCGGCTGTGGCCTGATTGGCTTCGTCCAGCGTTATCATCGCATCCCACAGCTCACCGCGTTCGGCAAGTCCCGTTCCGGGATCCCAGTGGGTGGTGAGACTGATTTCGTACCCACCGTCGGGCGTTCTTTCCTCGTCGCTGTCCAGGGCCTCGTCAAGCTGCTCAAGCGCGTCGAACTGGCTCTGGTAGTCGCTGTCTCCTTCGGGGGTCATCTGCGTGTAGAGCTTCTCAAGACCGGTCCGCAGGAAGTTGACTCGACGCGAGTCCGGGTTCTCCCCGCTGGTTGTCCGCTCGACAGTCACGGTGGCGACGACTTCGCCGTCGGTGTTGGCCGGAAAGTCGAACGTACCCAGCATGATCCACGTGCCGGAGTCGCGGTTCTGGTTGCGTCTGACGCTGCGACCACCGATGCGGTACAGCGCCGAGCGGTCGCGGTGCAGGCCGTCGCGGGTAGTGCTCCACCAGGCGTAAACATCGTACCGCCCCGGCTCTTCCAGCAGCGTGGTCCACGTTGCTGTTGCGCCCTGCTCGAGGGTCTCCAGCGAGCTGCCGCGATATTCATTGAAGGCGTTGGAGCTTCTCCACTGCCCTTCGCTGGAAAAGCCCCCGGAAGCGTTGTCCACGATTGTCCCGACAGATTGTATGCGGACGCGCACAGCGTCAGGCAGCGGCCAGTCGGGTTCTATGTCGTCCTCGGCGGCCGGCATGAACAACACCGCGTCGGCGACGGTCGCGTCCAGCCGGGACGGCGGAGCGTAGGCCTGCTCCACAGGAGTGTCGGGCACGCCCCGGTCGAGCTGGCGTCGCAGACCCGTCGGTAGAGAATCGTTGGTCTCCTCGTCCAGGATCATCTCCTGGAGCGTTATCTCCGCCGCCAGCGGGACGGCGTCGAGCACCGGAACCAGTGACAGAAGCCGTGCCTGGGCGAGGTTGTTCATCGCCACGACGTTCATGCTCCGCGTCATCCAGGACGCTCCGGCCGTGGCTGTGGCGTCGGCCGTGTTCTGGGTGTCCGCCCGGCGGTTGACCTGGTGTCCGACGTTATAGACGAACATCACAAGCCCCACCAGGGCAGCCAGCGCGATGAGAGTCAGCACCAGCACCTGGCCCCGTGTTCGCAGCCGATCTGAATTTACCGGGGTATCAGACAAGGTGTGTCTCTCTTGCATTCGGGTGCCTTTCCGACACCGCGTTCGTCTCGCGGATACCGGCGCGCCGCTTGCTGTTTGCTTCGCAAGCCGGCCGGCCGATACTACTGCTGCGGTTCGGATTCGGCCCGGGTGCGGGCCTCCTCTATCAGGGCCTGTATCTCCTGAGTGTTCATGACGTTCTGGGCAATCCTGTAATACCCGAGCGCCTCGCGGTAGTTGCCGCGCTGCATCGCGTCGTCACCACGGGCCTTGTGCTTCAGGTAGTTCGCCTGGTCCTGCTTCTGCTGGACCTCTTCGGTGCTCATGACCTCCTCGGCCTGCTCATAGGAGTCGATCGCCTCGCTCCACCGCTGTTGTTCCAGATATTCGTCACCCTCTGCCAGCAATTGCTCGTATCGCCTTTGCCGCTCCATTGTTTCGATACGATCATCTATCTGCGCCGCCGCCTCAGGACGGATTTGCCGCGCCTGCTCGTAGGCGGCCGCGGCCTCATCGTAGCGTTTGGCGTCACGAAGCCGGTCGGCCTCGGCAAGCTTGATCCGGTACTCGGTACGATTAATCTTCTCCTGCAGCTCCGGCGTGGTTCCAAGCTCGGCCGCCTGGTTGTACTGCTCCAGTGCTCCGGACAAATCACCGGCTTCGGCGGCGCGGTCGCCCGCCGAGACAAGCTCCTGCCTCTGCATCTCGCGGCGAAGCTCGTCCATTTCCTGGCGAACGGACTGGCGGTCACGGTATGTCAGAGACTCCTGAAGCTCTTCCAGTGCCCGCTGCAGTTCGCCCTGCTGACGCAGCCGCCGCGCGTTGTCGTAGTGTATGTCCGCCTGGAGACTGTTCATCCGCTCGGTAAGCTCGTCGGAAGGTCTGATGCGGGCGGCCTCGCGAAGATGTCGCAGCTTCTGTTCCTTGTCGACCGCCGTCTCGGCCGCCGCCAGCGCCTCGTTGTAGCGTCTTTCGATACCCAGGCGGTCCCGTTTGTCGGAGACCTGCGACCGCATCGACTCAAGCTCTTCCGGCGAGAAGACATCGTCGGCCTCCGGCTCCTCCAGCGCCGCCAGGGCATTATCGTAGGCCTCGGCGGCTCCGGCGTAATCGCCCTGCCCGGTCAACCGGTCGCCGCGATCGACCGCTTCGTCGAATTGGGTCTGGATGCGCTGCCGCCCAAGCTCGCGCATGAACTCATCCCGCAGTTGCTCTTGGCGCTCGGAGAGCGACACACCCTCCAATTCCTGTCGCACGGTCTCAGCGGCCGCGTCAAAGCGACCGGCCTCCATCTCCTTGCGGGCCTGCTCCATCGCCTCGGCAAAGGCGCGGGCGTTGAGCCGATGGCTCTCAAATCCACCGATCGCCTCGTCGGTCTCGCTTATCCATGCAGACGGCGCCTGCTGCTCGCGCTGAACGTTGCGGAGTGCATCCTCGGCGTCGGTCGCCTCTTTGGCGGCGTTCTGCCACTCGCCGTCCAGAACCGCCAGATAAGCCCTGGACATGTGAACCATCACCGACGCCTTCGCCGCCGCTTCGGTCCCGCCGTGCCGGCGGGTAATCTGCTCGAACTGCTCGACCGCCTGGGCGAGCTTGTCGCGGTCGTACTCAACCGTGCCCTGCTTGTGGAGACTCTCCGCCTGTCGATAGGCGTCGGCCGCGGCCCCGCGTTGTCTGCCCATCTGCATGCCGATAAGAACACCGGCGATCACGATGGCCAGCCCCACGCCCGCCGCCATGGCGATCTTCACAGGTCTCGAGAGCCGCTTGCGGGGTATCGGCGCCGTCGGAGGGGCCTCGAGCTGAAGCTCCAACTCGTCGCCTTCGTCCCGTCCGCCGGCCTCGCCGGACGGCCCGGACGCCTGCTCGCGGGGCTTCGCGGCCGCGGCCTCACCAGCGGTCGCTCCGCCTCCCGCAGCCCGCGCGCGCGGCGAAAAATTCTGCTTTATAGCCCGGCCGAGGTCCTCCATGCTCTGGAACCGCTCGTCGGGGTCCTTCGCGATCATCTTTGCGACGATGTCCGAGAGGGGTTTCGGCACCGACGGGTTCAGCTCGTGCAGCGGCGGTGCCTGCACCCTGTGATTGCCGTGCCACTTCATCCAGCGCATGGCCGCCGCGTGCTTGTCGCGGACGACGTCGGCGAAGACCTCGTTGAACTTCCCCCGCCCCAGCAACATCTCGTAGGCGATGAAACCCAGCGAGTATATGTCCACACGCGCATCGGCGGGTTTGCCCTCGAAAAGCTCCGGGGCCATGTATTTGGTGGTCCCCATCAGCACCGAGGTCTGATCCGAACCGGCCGCCGCCAGTCCGAAGTCCGTTATCTTCGGCCGCATGGAGGCAGCGACGATGATGTTTCCGGGTTTGAGATCGCGGTGGACGATACCGGCGCGGTGAACGTCGTGCATCGCCGCCGCCAGCCGCCAGATGAGCTGAAGCGCCGGCCGCGGCTCGATGGGACCGCCCGACTCGGCGATCATTCTCTCGAGCGTATGCCCCTGGACATACTCCATGACGATGAACAGCCCGTTCTCGTCCTCCAGCAGCTCGTGTATGTCGATAACCGCCGGCTGCGTGGCGCCGACACGCGCCAGTATCTGTGCCTCGCGTCGGAAGCGGTTCAGGAATTCCGGGTCGGCCGCCAGATGCGACGAAATCTGCTTGATGGCGACTTCACGGTCCAGCAGCGGGTCGTAGCAGCGATACACTATCGCCTGTCCGCCGATGCCCAGCCGCTCGCGGACCTCGTACTTGCCGATCTTCGCGCCCGGGGGCAATCCTACTTCATTACCCTTGTTCTGTTGGTTGCCTTTGTCTGAGCCGTTTTCCGCCATCGGTTCCGTTCCGTTCGCCTTGATGTCCTTGGTCACACCTCGGGCATGCCGGTAGCCGCAGCCCTATTCCCAGGTCTCCACGTCCACATAGTCCTGCTGGCCCTGGTTGATGAGCGTACACCGCGTCGTCATCAGCATACCGTACTGCCCGTCGCCTGTACTGACGCCGTCGCCGGCCGCCGAGAACACTCGCGCCGCGAAAGGCACCGAAAGATGCAGCACGTGCCTTACCGTAACGGTTACGTCGGTATTGGGCGCGAAGCCGGTGTACTCGTCGCCGCTGACGAGCGTGTAGGTGCGGGTCTGCTCGGCGTCGTCGATTTCTACCTCCGTGTAGCGGTCCGCGTAGGCCAGCTTGCGTCCGAGGCGATCGTCAACCCAGCCGGGAACGTCCTGACCATACCGAT
Organism: Phycisphaerae bacterium; assembly: GCA_049975485.1. Classification (GTDB taxonomy): domain Bacteria; phylum Planctomycetota; class Phycisphaerae; order SM23-33; family SM23-33; genus PUND01. Next base: position 68,518 of record JBNGDC010000003.1, read on the forward strand.
CAAAAAACCTGTCCAGCCCGTCCCGCACTATGTCGCCCTCGGGGAAGCTCCGTTCGTACCCGCCATAGCTGACCGGCAACAACCCCCACAGCGCCGCGATGCGGACTCGCTCGGCCTTGCGGCTGCCCAGGTAGTTGGGCGGTTCGCTCATGCCCATGTCCGCGGGGATTTGCACGGCCGCGCTGCGTGCGGCACAGAAGGCCGCGTAGTTGACGCATATCTGCCCGCCCATCAGCAGAGCCGACTGGACCATGACCAGCACGATCATCAACAGGAACGGCAGCACCAGCGCGAACTCCACCATTGCGCCGCCGGCGTCCCCTTTCGCTTTCGCTTTCGCGCCCCAGCGACCGATGAGAGCCAGCCCCCCACCCAGCCAGGCGGCCAGCAGGGCGCAACCCACGGCCACCGCCGCAAGCGTCAGGAACAGAGGGCTTGTCACAGCCGCCGACAGCCACTGACCTTCGCTGTCTCCGGCGCCCGCGGCGCCACCACCGAAGAACAGAGCCGCGCATATCCCCCCGATAAGCAGCGCCAGCAGACCAACAGTCCACTTCCAGCCCGCAACAGCGTCACATTGTGACTTTTTCCGGCTCATCCCATGCGTGTCCGTGCATAAACGCCGCGCGAACCTTGACGCCTAGAAACCCAGCAACTTGACGGCCGATGGTCCTCTGAGCAGCGCTTCGACCAACGCCGCGGCCGAGCCGATACATAGAGCCAGAGCGAAAGGAACCTTCTCGCTCTGACCGGCGGCGGGGTCGGCCGGTCTGGACGGTGTCATCATAAGCACCAGGAACCTGAACAGCCGCCGCAGCGTGCGTCGGACAATCCGCTTTCGCAGCATCACGATCGCCGCCAGCAACAGAGCGACGAGCAGTCCGTAGAACAACGCCGACAAGGCAAACCGCCAGCCGGTCAGCGCTCCGACCGCGCCCATGAGCTTTGCGTCACCGCCGCCTATACCGCCGGCCAGCCAGACCGCCAGCATCGGCAGGAAGCCCGCCGCGAACCCCGCCAGTGAGCCGTACAGGCCCATGCCGGCCTCGGCGCCCCGCAGACCGCCAAGCAGCGTATGGGCGATAAGACCGACGGCTATGCCCGTGTAGGTCACATAGTTGGGCACCCGTCCGCTGCGCACGTCCGTAACGGCCGAGACGGTTACCACCACGCCCAGCACAACGAACGGCCACATCCCGGCGAACCACTGCATAGGCGGCATATCTCCGACGCGGCTGGCCTCGGCTCAGTTAGGCATGCCTTCTTCGGCGCTGCCCTTGGCGTCCTCATAGAGCGACCTGGCCCAGGCGGAGATATCCTTCCAGAACCAGATGAGCACGGTTAGCAGAGGCAGTCCGACGGCCGCTATCAGCAGAATGTACTCCACCATGTCGGCGCCTCGCTCGTCGTTGTGCAACCGCTTCAGACGCCGGATCGCATTCTTCATTCCTCGCATAGTCCGTAACCTGTCCTTTTGCCGGGACTGAAAATAAAGCTCATCCCGCCGCACGCCCGTTACGGCAGCGGAAGCTTCTCAATAAACGTCACCATCCTGTAATGCTCGCACAGCGCCCCCAGCAGCAGGACCATCACGTAAATCATCGGGATGCCGAAAGCACCAAGCAACAGAGCCCACTCAATGGTGGTCTGCCCTGTCTGATCCCGATGAAGGTGTTTTTCCGGTCCTGGGGAGAGCATCTGCACACCTCTATTGTACTACTTTTTGCCGCCGAATACGTCGGCCGCCCGGTTCCAATGCTCGCGAAGTCGGCGGATGTCGGCCTGGTCGGCAAACAGCGATTTTTCGCCGGTCCATGTCAGCAGCTCTTCGCCGTCGGCGCCGGACGGCTCGTAGCGGAATATCTCTCGGATTCGATACTTGCCGTCGTCGCCGAGGGGCAGCACCTCCGCCGCCCCGGTAACCATGCGACGGCCGTCCGTGAACCGCGTCAACTGCACCAGCACGTCGATGGCCGATGCAATCTGCGCCCGCAGCGCGTGCAGCGGCAGCTCGACGGTGGACATCATCGCCAGCGTCTCCAGGCGGTTCAGGGCATCCAGCCCGCCGGTGGCGTGCAGCGTGGTCATGCTGCCGGCGTGTCCGGAGGTCATCGCCTGTATCACGTCCAGCGCCTCGCCGCCGCGGACCTCGCCGATAATCACCCGGTCAGGCCGCAGCCGCAGCGCCGAGCGGAACAGGTCGCGTATGGTCACCTCGCCCCTGCCCCAGCGGTCCGGCGGACGGCTCTCCAGCGAAAGAACGTGCGGTTTGCGGAAATCCAGCTCGGCCGAATCCTCTATGACAACCACACGCTCGTGGTCGGGCACGAAGCCGCTAAGAACGTTGAGCAGCGAGGTCTTGCCGCTGCTGGTCCCGCCGGCGACAAGCACGTTCTTGGCACCACGGACGCATACACTGAGGTAGTCCATCATCTCCGGCGTCCAGGAGCCAAGCTCCAGAAGGCGGTCGGCATCCAGGAGTGTCTTGGCGAACTTGCGGATGCACACGACCGTGCTGGTGCGGCACAACGGATACAGGATTACGTGCACGCGGCTGCCGTCCGGCAGGCGCGAGTCCACAAGCGGCTGCTGCTGGGATATCTGCTTGCCCGTGAACTGCAGCACGTTCTTGACGGCCGCCAGCAGGGCCTCGTCGTCGTCGAAGCGGGCGTCGGTCTTGTGGACCCGCCCTTCGCGCTCGATGTATATCTCGTCCGGCGCGTTGACCATTATCTCCGAAACCGTCGGGTCGTTCATGTAAGGCATGATCGGCGCAAGGAAGTGCTCGACGGTGGCTTCGAAGATGTTCGTCTTGGTCATTGCTGTCTCCGTCGGGGCGGGCCGCCGGTTGCCGCCCAGACTGTTAAACACGAACCGACCACGCGGTTCCCGGAGATATCCGCCTGGAAGGCCTTTTCCTACAGTGTAAATCGTGCGAAGTGCCTGAACAAGTTCAGCACTTCCTTCTCGAGAGAAACGCCGGCCGGCGCCAGACGGGTTGTCAGCCGGGGGATGCGTCCTTAGAATAGCGGCCACGGAGAGGTGACAGAGTGGCTGAATGTGCCGGTTTCGAAAACCGGTGTGCCTTCGGGCACCGTGGGTTCGAATCCCACCCTCTCCGTTCAAAACCGGGACAGGCCCACAGGGCGCCCGTCCCGGTTCTACTTGGTGGGATGAGAACCCACCGCTCTGCGAAGCCCAAAGGGCGCAGCAGAGCAACGTGGGTTTGACGCCGAAGGCGCCTCAGAAGGAGAATCCCACCCTCTCCGTTCAAAACCGGGACCGGTACCGCAAGGTGCCGGAGACGGGTTACTGGTTGCTGGCTGCGGAACCCGGAACAGGGCACACGCAATGGCGGCGGCGGTAATCAGGCCATGGCTTCAGCCATGGTACCACGCGGCGGCAGGTATGGTTTTCAGGGCGTTTACGCCCTTCTGCCGCTTGCGGGAAGCCCGTTGAAACGGGCTACTACCACCAAAACACCGGCTCTCGATACCACGGCTGAAGCCGTGGCCTCCTGAAAGGGTGCGTAACCTCTCGGCGGGCACAGCCCGCCCTACGGGCCACGGGACCGGGAACGCGCAACGCAGAACAGTAAACCTGGAAATCCGATCGCCCGGAAGGTTGGCTTGGAACAGGTATGACGAGAGGCCCGAAGGGCCGGCACGAGGATCACCGGCGGGCAAAGCCTGCCCTGCCGGCTGCCGGCTACTGGCCGCCGGTTACTCCGGCGGTGGGACCGCCCCGGCAACGGCAGTGGTATCGACTTCGGCGGCGTGGGAATCAATCTGCAACTGCTGGGCCTTTACCGCGAAGCGTTTGCCCTCGCTGCCCGCCCGGTCCATCACGGCGGAGCTGAGTGCCAGGTCCCAACTGCCCCGGCCAAACCGGTAAGGGGCCTCGCCCAGCAGGCCCGACAGGTCCCCCGGCCAATCGGTCGCCACGAAGTACACGGCCGGTATGTTGGACCCGAAGGGGTTTTCGAAGACCCGCCGCAGGCAGGCCCGCGTGCGATACACCTCGCCCATGGCGGCACCGGAAAGCCCGCGGAAGTAGTCGGCCGCACCGGGAACGTCCCGCAGCGCGTCGGCCAATGCAGTGCAGTAGTCCTTCGCCGCCAGCCCGCTGCCCTCGGTGCGTGCAAGCAACTCGGCCCGGCGGTAAAGCCAGGTAAGCATCAGCCCCCGCTGCTGCGCGGCGTACTCGGCCGGCGTGATTACCTGACCGTGCCAAGGGCCGCCGCCGGTCTGCCCGGCCGCTGCGCAAAGCTCCATGGCGGCGGCCGTCACTTCCGGGGCGGCATCGTCGGCCAATCCGTCCTGCGCCAGCACGGCCGCGATAAGGTTGGCAGTCTCGGTGAGGTCGCCGGTCATGTGCATATCCAGCGCGCCCGTAACCCTCTCGGCGGCCGCCATCCGGTCCAGATGGGGGATTTCGTCACACTTCAGCAAGTCGGCTATGGTCCGACCGGCAGAAAGCCCCAGGCCGGTCCTGCAGAAGGCCTCCTGCAGTTCGTCGTCCGCGACGGCCCGCGTCGGCAGAGCGGCCGGTGTACCGTCTTCCCGGGCCAGCTCGGCCAGGCGCGCGTTGATAAGCTCGGGCTTCGTTTCCGATGCGGCCCATGCCCAGGCGGCACGCTCCAGTGGTGTGACGCCGCCGAGCCGGTGGACGTCCAGCCCGCGGGTGTCGCGCTTGGCGAACATCCTCATCGCCCTGAGCTCGGCCGGTGCGAAGCTTTCATCGACCGCCTCGGCCGCTCGCAGGGCTGCATCCGGGTAGCCGCAGGCGAGCATCACCCACGCCTCTGTCAGGCGGTCCTGTGGTCGCGTCGGTTCGGACAGCTCGCGGGCAAACAGCAGGTGCGCCAGCGGCCGGGCCAGTAGAGCCGCCCGCTGATGGAAAGCGCCACGCGGCTCTCGCATCGCCAGCATCGCACCGCAGAAAGCGGCCGTATAGTGCGCCTCCGGGCAGGTCGGAGATTCCTCAAGCACGTCCCGCACCCAACGGGTGGCCGATAGGATCTCGTCGCCGCGCACACGCAGCGCCAGCGCCCGCGCCCTGTTGAGTGCCGCCAACTGGTCGTCTGTGGCGGCGACAGCGCGGGCCGGCGGGCCGCTTACGGTTGAGGACACAACGGCCCGCGCCAGCTCATTCGTGCTTTCGACCAAGTGCTCCCAGGTACCAGGCGATGCCCAAATGCGAGCTATCCGCTTCGGCTCGTTCCGTCCATCGAGAAGGTAGGCGCGTATGAAGTGCCGCTCGCCGTCCCATACCCACATCAGTCGTGTTTCACCGGCCGGCTGCACGCCGCCGTAGAGGCCCTGCCCGTCGCTGTAAACGCCGACGGCTTCCGAGTCCGGCCGCAGCTCCGCGTAGCACGCCAACCCCCAGTAGCGCCACTTCGGCACGTGCGTAAACGTGTGCAGCCGTGCCTCTATCGTGAAGTCGCCCTCGACCACCGCATGGGCGAACGGCCCGTAAGGGTGGCGGTCGGCGGCGGTCCAATGACCTATGCTCCGCAGGTGCAGACGGTCGTCGCTCCAGTAGGCGTCGAACTCATCCGAAGGCGAGCCGAGCATGGCGATCTTCGGGTCGGTCAGCGGCTCGCCGTTGAGCCGCAGGCCCTCCACGACGGCGCCGGCGGTGTAGCCGTCGTAATAGGAAAACAGCATAGCCCCGACGTGAACCCGATTCGGCATGGGCTGACGGCTGCGCCCGATTTCCAGGAACTCGCCGTTCTCCCCGGCGGCCGAGAAGATAAAGGTCTCGCCACGTCTGCTCAGCCGCAGCGTCTGCATTTCAGGCCAGCCGGAGGGACGAAGCTCGATGCGTGGAAAAAGCTCGTTGTCCTCTCTGGCGACGTCGGAGGCGACCTGCGCCACCGAACGGTTGTGCCGCGTGGAGAGTGAAATCTCAGCCAGGCGCAGGGCCGTCTCGGCCATCAGGGGGTCATAGTAGCGTGCGTAATCGCCGCCGGGGGCGATGAGGTAAAGGTCGGCTTTGCGGGGCGCATCGGCCGGTGACTGCGCCGGGATCATCGACGCAAATACGGCCGCCGCCAGAACTGTCAGAACCGCGCGCGACACTTTCGCCCTCTTGAATCGGCTGTATCCAGGCATGCCTGTGGGTTCCATCGGCATCCCGCGGGGGGAACGTTGATATGTGCTGAAGTTTCCTGGTGTGCGTTTCGTGCCGTCTGGGCAGCCGGCTGTCTGCGAGTCATGCGCCCGAAATGGCAAACGCTGCCAAAACGACAGGTTCGCCTTGACCGGCTATCCGCCGCCGCCAACAGTAAGTTTTGTTATTACATGCGATTGCGCAAGTCGCCCCGCTGGCACGGCCTTTGCCAGCAAGTAAAGTGGAAGCACTTGAGTCTGTGTGATTGGCAGAAACGCTTGTTTTGGACCTCTTTGCAGAAGGGAGGTGCGAATATGGCACTGGTACGCAGGAGAAATCAGCAGCAGGCGGCACCTTTGGCTCGGCTTCAGGACGAAGTGAACGACCTCTTCGGTCGCTTCTTCGACGACTGGCCGCTGGCCGGTCTGTCCCGGGCGGGAAGCTGGTTCCCCGCGCTGGACATCTCCGAACGTGAGGACTCTGTGGTCGTCCAGGCGGAGATTCCGGGCATGAAACGTGACGACATCGATATCTCCGTCCAGGACAACCACCTGACCATCAGCGGCGAGAAGAAGGAGTCCGAAGAGCACAAGGAAGGCGAGTACTACCACAGCGAGCGTCGCTACGGGACGTTCCGGCGCGAGATACCTCTGCCTGCCGGCGTCGATGCCGACAACGTGGACGCGACCTACCGCGACGGCGTCCTGACGGTGACGCTGCCGAAGTCCGAGGAAGCCAAGCCGCGAAAGATCGAAATCAAGTCGTAGAAGTGGTTTCATAACTGGGCCGCTGGCCCGAGAGCGAGGGGTCGCGTCGGCCGGCAAGGACGCCGAAGCAGGCGAATCAAGGGATTCGTCGATGCAGGCGGACGCGGCCGGACGGCGAGAAACCCGCTCGAAGCCAGGCACTTCAGTTTTGAAACCGCTTACAAGCGGCATTGCCGCCATACCCGCCCCTCGAAGGTATCCACGCCCTTTGGGGGGCTTTTTATTGCGCCGGGAAGCGTCTTGAACACCAGGGCGCCGTCGGCATACAGTAGCTCCGTTGCCCTTCCGGAGCGAAAATGCTGAAACCCACCGACAAGAAGTGGCGTCTGTTCCGCGCCTGGGCGTCGAGGCATCCGGTCTGGTGCGCATGGCAGGTGACCTACCGCTGCAACTTCCGGTGCCGTTTCTGCGGCTACTGGCGCGACCCCATGGGCATGAAGCCCGAACCGACGGTAGGGGAAATCGCCGAAGGTTCCCGCAAGCTGGCGTCGTTCGGAACGTTGCTTATCTCCCTCGCCGGCGGCGAGCCGATGCTCCGGACCGACCTGCCGGAGATCGTCGAGGCCGTCGGAAGGCACCACTTCCCCTTTGTTACCACCAATGGCTGGTTCGTGACCCCGCAGTCGGCAAAAGAGCTTATGCGGGCCGGCGTCTGGGGAGTGTCCGTAAGCATAGACTACGCCGACCCGCAGTGTCACGACCAGCGGCGGGGCGCCGACGGCGCCTGGGAATACGCCTGGCGGGCCGTGGAGCTTCTCTCGGCCGCCCGCGTCCACAAGTGGCAGCGGGTGAACGTCATCACCGTGCTTATGGACGACAACATCGAGCAGCTTCCCGACCTGCTGTCCATGGCGGCGGAGCGAGACGCCTACTTCATGGTCCAGCCCTACGGGCACCTCAAGACCGGCTCCCACGCCTTCGAGCACAACGACGGAGCCGTATCGCCGCGGCTGCTTCGGCTGCGGCAGCGATGGCCAAACTTCCTGTCCAACCCGCACTACCTCTCGCAGTTCGACCGCTTTCTCGCCGGCGGCGTGGGCGGGTGCAAGGCCGGGCGGGCGTTCTTCAACATCGACTCCACCGGCGACGTCGCAGTATGTGTCGAACGTCGCAACCGCCCCGTTGCCAACGTCTTCAGGCACAGCGGCTCGCAGATACACCGCCGTCTGCGGGACGCCTCCCGCGGGAACCCCTGCCGGGCGTGCTGGTACAACTGCCGGGGCGAGATAGAGTCGCTGTACCGCCCCTACGGTCTGCTGAAGTCGCTGCCGACACTCCTGCTGGACCGAGGCAGGGCCCCGGTGCGCAACAAGGATTAGCGCCGAAATGGGCTTCCCCAAATACGCACTTAATATCGCCGACGTACTATCCGACCGGAGACGATAACCTCTGTCCGCTCCCTTGCAGTCGCGGCTGGCCCCGAACGGCAGCGAGCGGAAACGAAGCCGCTCACGGCTCCATGCAGCGAAGAGGACACGAATGACACAAATGCTTTCCAATGACACGGAAAGAAGAATTGGCCGGGTGCCATCTATGAGCTCCTGTGCAGCAGGAGCATGTAAGACGCTACCGTGTGTTATACATACCCCTGGAACAGCGCCAGGGGCAGGCAACTTGCGGCAACAGGAACATGTTCATCAACACGTGGCGTATAGAACGTGCCTTAGACGCTGGAAGCTCCGCACCTTGTGGCAACACGTTCAGCCACCGGCTACAATGAAGAGTAAGCTGAGGAACATCCGCGAAACCGCATCGCCCGCGCCGTCGTAACTACAGACATGAACGATATACTCCTGGCACACAGGCACCACCACCAGCCCAAGAAGGCCCGTCTGAAGCACCTTATCTGGACGGCCGCCGGCTCATGTGCGCTGGGAGGGCTTTTCGCATGGCGGCTGGAAGACCACTGGCTGCGCATCGAACACACCGATATGCCGCTGGAGAACCTCGGCAAGGGCTTTGACGGCGCACGTCTGATACATATCTCCGACCTGCATTGCAGCCCCATTGTTCTGGAGCGGTATCTTCACCAATGCGTTGAGCGGGTGAACGCCCTTGAGCCGGACTTTGTGGTGATTACCGGCGACTTCATCACCGGATTGAAGACCTACGCCCGGCGGGTCGCCCGCGTGCTGCACGAGCTTCACCCAAAAGTGGCCACTCTGGCGTGCCTGGGCAATCACGACTACGGCATACTTCACCCCCGCGGCTTCGGCATGAACCGCGGCCTGGCCCAATACTTGACCGAACGGCTGGGGCATGCGGATATATTCGTCATGCTCAACGAGTCCAGGCGTTTCCGCCGCGACGGCTCGGTCCTGCAGTTCGCCGGAGTCGAGGATTTCTGGTCCGGCAGGTTCGACCCGGCGGCCGCACTGGAATTCGCCCGGACGGACCGACCGGTCATAGGCCTGTGCCACAATCCGGACGGCGCGACGGTATTCGCCTCCCGGGGAGCCGACTGGGTGCTCGCCGGACACACCCACGGCACCGGCGCAGACGATCGCGGCGTGTACGATGTGTTGAGGCCGTCAAACCACAGTCGCTTTTACGCCGGCCTGTATGATCTGGACGGGGGGAAGAAGCTCTACGTAAATCGCGGACTGGGTTACGCCAGGCGGCTGAACCTCAACGCCCGGCCGGAGATTACGGTGTTCACACTCCGCGATTCCTGAACGCTCAGTCGTCGGTATCGTGGATCACGTGGATCCGCACGTTTGACAGAAAACTCCGCCCGCGCCGGCAGGGCATCACCTCGATGCAATCCGAGACGTAAACGTCATCCGCGCCCACCCAGTTGTCGCGCCTCGAACCCATGGGCCGGAAGTACATGGTGTTGTCCTTCCCCATCGGCGCGCAGCCCGCGAACACCCTCGGATGCTCCGTCTCAAAGCTCCAACTGCTCCAGCGGCCGGGGCGGTCGGCCCGGGCGACCGGTGAGCGTGCCAGCAAGCTGTCCGGTTTTCCGTCGCCGTCGGTGTCGGCGTAAACAATGTACACAAGTGCGCCGAAAGCTCCGGCCTCCGGGTGTGCCGCGGCAATGCGTATCCTGCGACGCCCCTGCCCCTCCGGCAGCTTCCAGGCCTGTACGCCGTGCGGCACAACGGCCGTCTCGTCCAGCGGCTCCGCGACACCCATATCGGGCGTGCCCTGCTCATCGGGACGGTACGGCTGCACTTGCCCCAGCGGTTCGGGAAACTCCGTAAGCTCGCCACGAGCGGCGGCCAGGCGACACTCCAGACGGGCGATTATCTCCTCCAGTCTGACCCGCTCAACCAGCAGCTCTCGCAACTGTTCGCGGGCGGCCTGTTCGCCTTCCGCGCCACGAACCTCCAGCAACCGGTCCTCCGCCTCCGTCAGGCGTTGGTCCAGGTCCTCCATATGCTCCCGCAGAATCCGCAGTTGCAGCTCCAGCCGTTCTGCTTCGGCGGGGTCTACCTCCTGCCGGGGCCTGTTGCTCATCTTCTGCCGGAGTTGCTCGCGACGGCGTTGCTCCACATCCGCCGGGGCCACCCATGCGCCGTCTTGCCAGATAAGCTCGTGCCGCTCGGTCCGGCCGCGATCGATAACCGTCAGCGGGCGGTCCGTTGACAGAAGCTCGTAGCCGCGATCCGGGCCTTCGTAGCGGGATATCCGTAACACGCGACGGATCCCCTCGTCGCTCTGCGGGATGCGGGAGACGTCCTCGATGGTGCCGTCCTGCCGGGTCACCTGGTAATAGACAACGCTGGGCGTCTCACACTCGGCCGGGACAGCCGCCCCCAGCACAAGAAGCACCGTCGCCACCGCCGGCATCCGCACTTTGATGGACATTGCGCTTCTCCTTTCGGCGCGCAAGCTCAACTCCTCATCTATTGTATCGGCGACTCAGACACAACCGATTGCCACTTTGGCGAGTCATTATGGCTTGCTTTTTCCGCATTTGCTCCGTAGCATCCCGGACCGAACGGATTCGGACGTCGGTCGGGCGCGGGCCATGAAAAAACTCCTCACCGCCGAACAAGTCGAAGACGCCCTGGACCGCCTCTACGAGGCCGTTGTGAAGGATATTCCTTCCGACGAGCGAATCGCCGTTGTCGGTATCCGCACTCGCGGTCAGACCATTGCCGGCCGTCTGGTCGAGCGACTCGGCCGGGACCACCCCTCGCTGCAGGTTGATTGCGGCGTGCTGGATATCACCTTCTATCGCGACGACCTGTCACGACGGCGCGGCGCGCCGCTGGTGCGCGCCACGGAGATCGACTTCGACCTCGACGACGTCTGGCTGCTGCTGGTGGACGACGTGCTCCAGACCGGACGGAGCGTCCGGGCGGCGCTGGACGCGCTGCACGACTTCGGACGACCCAAGGTGGTCCGCCTGGGTGTGCTCATAGATCGCGGCGGACGGGAACTGCCCATATCCGCCGACTTCGTCGGCAAGAGCGTCAAGGTCAAGCCCGGTGAACTGGTCCGGGTAAGGTTGCGGGAGAACGATGGCGAAGAAGGCGTCTTCATCACCGAAAAGCAGGACGACTGAACCGACCGAGCCGAATAAGGACTCCTTCGTATGGACGCGGAAGGACCTGCTGGGGCTGGATGAGCTTTCGGCCCGTGAAATCCTGCATATTCTGGATACGGCACAGGGATTCGAGGAAGTTTCCACCCGCTCCATCAAGAAGGTTCCGGCGCTGCGTGGCAAGGTGGTGGCGCTGATGTTCTTCGAGCCGTCCACGCGCACACGGATGAGTTTCGAGCTGGCGGCCAGCCGGATGTCGGCCGACACCATCCAGTTTCAGTCGGCCGGTTCGTCGGTCGCCAAGGGCGAGACCACGCTGGACACCATCCGCAATGTCGAGGCGATGGGCGTGGATATCTTCGTGGTCCGCCACGGGCAGTCGGGCGCGCCGCACATGCTGGCCCGACAGGTATCGGCGGCAATCGTCAACGCCGGCGACGGGCGGCACGAGCACCCCACCCAGGCGCTGCTGGACATATACACCATCCGCCGGCGGCTGGGGCGCATCGAGGGGCTGAAGGTCGCCATTGTCGGCGACATCGCCCACAGCCGCGTCGCCCGCAGCAATATCCTCGGGCTGCGTAAACTCGGCGCCGAGGTCGTGGTCGTAGGTCCGCCGACGCTCGTGCCGTCAGCCATCTCCGCGATGGGCTGCGATATCTCGCACTCGCTGGACGACGTACTCGGCGAGGTGGACGTGGTGAATATGCTGCGGATTCAGTTCGAGCGGTTCGGCAGCAGCATGTTCCCCTCGCTGCGGGAGTACAACAAGCTCTTCGGCATGAACTCCGAGCGGCTCAAGCGGTGCAAAAAGGACGTGCTGGTCATGCACCCCGGTCCGATCAACCGCGGCGTGGAACTGACCTCCGACGTGGCCGACGGCCCGAACAGTTGCATCCTCCAGCAGGTGACCAACGGCCTGGCGATACGCATGGCCGTGCTGTACCTGGTCAGCCAGGGGAGCGAATGAACCAGCAGCACGCCACGGCCCGAAGGCCCCAAACAAAAACAGCCGGGCGCGTAAGCCACCCGGAAGACGGACGTAAAGAACACAGAGGCCCGAAGCAATGACAGCAAAGATCTGATGTCGCGGGCTCTGTGCGTGCCTTCACAAACAGGCGTTTAGACGAGCGACAACGGTGAAACAAAAGGGCTGAAGGCCCGAAACGAAAATAGCCGGGGGCGTAAACCCCCGGAACACGGTCCATAGAAGGCAGAGGCCCGAAGCAATGACAGCAAAGATCTGATGTCGCGGGCACTGTGCGTGCCTTCACAAACAGGCGTTTAGACGAGCGACAACGGTGAAACAAAAGGGCCGAAGGCCCGAAACGAAAATAGCCGGGGGCGTAAGCCCCCGGAACACGGCCCATAGAAGGCAGAGGCCCGAAGGGCCGACACGAAAAATGTCCTACACGTCTCTGACATATCACATCGTCTTCGCCACAAACCAGCGCCGTCGCTGGCTTACCGAAGACGTTGCGGACAAGCTCGCCGGGTACATGAACGGGATATTCGTAAATCTGGGCGGCCGTCTGCTGGCGGCCGGCGCTGCGGACGACCATATGCACCTGGCCGGTCTGCTGCCGCCGACATCGGCCGTGGCAGAGTTCATCGGAAAGATCAAAGCCAATTCATCCCGGTGGCTCAGAAGAAAACGCCAGGATATGGGCGCCTTTCGCTGGCAGGACGGGTACGCGGCCTTCAGCGTCTCACCTTCGGCGCTGGCCCGGGTTAAGCGGTACATACACCGACAACGAGAGCATCACCATGGACAGACATTCGATGAGGAACTTGCCGCCCTCTTTGAGAAGCACGGTATAAAACGTGATGGAAGCTCTTGTCTGGCATGACTCGTGGCGCCCCTGCGGGGCTCATGGAGTTCGGGAGCATCCGTTCCCGGGGGCTTACGCCCCCGGCTATTTACGTACCGGCCCGCCGGAGGCGGGCCTCGGACGGCCAAATGCGAACGCCGGACGGCCAAAGGCGCGCGACTTAGACAGACGAAGACGAAGCTCGCGTACACGAAGGCGGGCCTTAGACAGTCGAACATGGACGTCAGACGGGCAAAGCTTGTCCCCGGACATTAACCGATACGACAGGCCGCAATTATATCGGGCAGGACGGTCGAATACCCGCTGGCATGCCGCCCTGCCGACGGCATGCCAATCGCGCAACCAGGTTGAAATCCAGCAGAAGCACACGAACCAGACATGAACGACATAATCATCCGAAACGGGCGAGTGATTGATCCGGCAAGCGGGCGGGACGAGGTCTGCGACGTGGCGATCGCCGACGGCTTCATCGCGTCGGTGGGCAAGGCCGGCTCCAAAGCGAACGAGACCATCGACGCCGAGGGTTGCATCGTATCGCCGGGTCTTATCGACGTGCACGTGCACTGCCGCGAGCCGGGACACGAGGAGGAGGAAACCGTCGCGACGGCTGCCGCGGCCGCGGTGGCCGGCGGGTTCACCACCATCTGCGCGATGCCCAACACGCATCCGCCCATCGACGACGAGACGGCCGTCCAGTACATCCTCCAACGGGCGGCCCGGGCCGGACTGGCGCGCGTACTGCCCGTCGGCTGCATCACGAAGAACCGTGAAGGAGCGGAGCTGGCGGAGATGGGGCTGATGATCGAGGCCGGCGCGGTCGGCTTCAGCGACGACGGCGACGGCGTCGGCGCCACCGACGTGATGTACCGCGCCCTGCAGTACGCCGGCGCCCTGGGCGTGCCGATCATGCAGCACTGCCAGGATCCGGGCCTGGGCGGCGGACACATGAACAGCGGACCGGTGGCCGTCCGGCTCGGTATGAGCGGCATAGCCGCCTCCGGCGAGATGATCATGCTCCAACGCGACCTGGAGTTGCTGAAACGCAGCAACGCCCGCTACCACGTGATGCACGTCTCCACGGGCGAATCGGTGGAGCTTATCCGCCGCGCCAAGGCCGAGGGGCTTGCGGTAACCGCGGAGGCCACCCCCCACCACCTCCTGCTGACCGACGCCGCCTGCATGACCTACGACCCAAACTACAAGGTCAACCCGCCGTTGCGCTCGGCGGAGGATGTCGAGCAGGTTCGCCGCGGGGTGGCCGACGGCACCATAGACTGCCTCGCCACCGACCATGCCCCGCACGCCGCGGAGGAGAAAGAGCTGGAGTTCGGGCTGGCGCCGTTCGGGATGATCTCGCTGGAATGCGCCTTGGGCCTGTACGTCAAGGCACTGGTGGATACGGAGCTGCTGGACTGGCCCGGACTGATTGAGCGGATGACGATAAATCCGGCCCGGCTGATAGGCCGACCGCTCGGCACGCTCGCCGAAGGCGCCCCGGCCGATGTGACCATAATCGACCCCAAGAAGCGGTGGACCGTGCGAACCGACCGCTTCGCCTCGCGCAGCCGCAACTGTCCCTACCAGGGATGGAAGCTCAAGGCCCGTCCCGTGATTACCATCGTCGGCGGGCAGGTCCGCTATCGGCTGGACTGAGCCGACTCGCCCACAACGCGCCTGACCGAGTCGGCATCGACCGGCTGGATTACGCCGCGGTCGGTGATAATCGCGGTAATCAGCTCAGCAGGTGTCACGTCGAAGGCCGGACTGTATGTCTTAATACCCTCCGGCGCCGTCGCCCGGCCGAAGCCGTGTGTTATTTCCTCCGAAGCGCGCTGCTCGATGGGTATCTTCCCGCCGTCGCTCAGCTCCATGTCGAACGTGCTGCGCGGTGCGGCAACATAGAAAGGAATGTTGTGGTAATTCGCCAGCACGGCCAGCGGGTAGGTGCCGATCTTGTTGGCGGCGTCGCCGTTGGCGGCGATCCGGTCGGCGCCGGTGACGACCATCTGCACGCGCCGCTCCCGCAGAACCACGCCGGCCATGTTGTCGGCGATGACCACTGCGTCGATACCCGCCTGCATAAGCTCCCACGCGGTAAGCCGGCTGCCCTGCAGCAGCGGGCGTGTCTCGTCGCAATAGACGGTGAACGCGTGGCCTTCGGCATGCGCCAGGTACATGCCCGCAGTGGCCGTACCGATTCCCGCGGTCGCCAACGCACCGGCGTTGCAGTGCGTCAGAACGCCCGAGCAACCCTTAACAAGCTCGACGGCGTTGCGGCCGATCTCCAGACACATCCGCTCATCCTCGGCGTGGATGGCGCGGGCCTCGTCGAGCATCGCCTCACGGATTTCAGAGCAATCACCCCGGGTGCCCTCGGCGCGGCGAAGCACGCGCCGAACCGCCCAGGACAGGTTCACCGCGGTCGGGCGGGAACTCTCCAGATACTCCGCGGCCGCGGCGAGCCCGGTCATGAAATCGCCACCCTCCGGCACCCACTGGGAGGCGACGACCATGCCGTAGCCGGCGGCCACCCCTATTGCGGGCGCTCCGCGTACCGACAGCCGGCGGATGGCGTCCCAGACGCTCATCGCGTCGCGGCAGTCCAGGAAAACGGTTTCGTCCGGCAGGCGGGTCTGGTCGAGCAGACGCAGGTGGCCGTCGCCCGCACCGCCTACCCACTCGACCACCTTCACGGGCGGCGAGACTTTCTCGTGCGTGGGGTTCATGTATTAGAAAGTAGCGAAAGCCGACGTTTGCCGCAACTATCGGGCGGCTTACAATGCCCGCATGGCGTCGCGGCGGGACAAATCCGACTCAGCAGACACCCCTGCGGGGAAGAAGCCGCTATACCGACGGAAGTGGCCCTGGATAACGGCCGTTGTGCTGGTGGCCTTCTGGGTGTGCGTAGGCCCCTGGACGACCTACAGCGGAGGATACGAGGGCGCAGACTACGCCGAGACGACCTTTTCGCGACTGGACGCGGCAGACTGGCAGCCGACAAGCGGTCCGCTGCGGACGGGAGCCGCGAAGGTGGACATCACGCCGCCTGTGGGAGTACCGCTGGCCGGCTATGGCGCCAGGAAGCCCAAGGAATCCGTCGGCATCCGCGACCGCGTCTTCGCCCGGGCGGTGAGCTTCTCCAACGGTCAGAGCACGGTCACCATAGTCGGCGGGGACATCCTGCTGGTAACGCCGCACCTGCGCGAGGCGATTCTGGACCGGCTGGACTGCCCGCCGGATGAGGTTTACTTCACCGCCACGCACACACACTCCGGGCCTGGAGGATACTCGCCCGGTCTTCTCTACGAGCTGGTCCTGGGCAGTTACGACGAGTCGGTCGCCCAGCGGCTGGCCGAGGGCTTCGCCGAGGCCGTTCGCCTCAGCAGGACGGGGATGTCCGACGCCACGCTGCGCTTCGCCCGTGCGACTGCCGAGGGTGACGCCGCCGGGCGCTACGTCCGAAACCGCCTCGACGAAAGTCCGGGGTACGCGGCCGCCGCCGCTCTGGTAGCCGAGGGCGCCGACGGAAGACCCATCGGCTCCGTGGTGGTCTTCCCCGCCCATGCGACGTGCCTGGGCAAGGAAAACCGCCTGCTCAGCGGGGATTATCCCGGCCTCGTCCAGAGCACGCTGGAAGCCGAAGCCGGCGGGGTAGTGCTCTTTGCGGCCGGCGCGGTCGGCAGCATGGCGCCGGTGATGCGGAAGCCGCGTGGCGACGATCTGGTCAAATCGGCCGCCGACGACGCACTGTCGATGCTCCGGCCGCTGGTAGTAAACGATGTCTCAATACCGAAGAACCTTCGCGTTACCCGTCGTGAGCCGGTGCGCGAGGCGGAGATTGTCTCCCGGCGGCTGCGGGTGGACCTGCCCGCGCAGCAGTATCGCATCAGCCGTCGGCTGCGGCTGTCGCCCATTGCGGCAAGCTATCTGCACGGGCGGCGGACGGAGCTTCACATGCTGCGTGTGGGGCCTGTCGTGCTGCTGGGTATGCCGGCGGATTTTTCCGGCGAACTTGCCGGTGAGCTGCACGCCGAGGCGGCCGATATGCCACTCACACCCGTAGTTACGAGCTTCAACGGCGACTATATCGGCTACCTGCTGCCCCGTCGGCGTTACTACGAAGACCATTACGAAAGCATGGATATGAACCTGTTCGGACCGGCTTGCGGGGACTACTTCAATGCCCTGTCGCTGCGGGCCATGCGAAAGCCGCCCGAGCATGCCCGTCGGTGAATGTCACCACAGGGGAGCAAACGAAACTCAGCTTGCACGCCCTCGGTGCCGATATATATCCTTAAGATAACCGGGTGGGGTGTGGCCCGTCCCCGTGGATGTGTCCGCTCCGCAATAGTCGTCCCTGAGGGACGCTCCTTCGGGCGATAAGCGTCCGGCCGACGACTCCAGGGAAGGAGCCGACGATGCTGGTGCTCTCCAGACAACGTGACGAATCCATCAAGATCGGCGACGACATCGAGATTACCGTCGTTGATATCCGCGGGGAGAAGGTCCGCCTGGGCATAAGCGCCCCGGCTCACATTCCCGTGCACCGCAAAGAGGTGTATGAGGCAATAAAGCGGGAAAACGAGGCCGCCGCCCAAGCCAGTGGACAGGAGCCGGGCAAGGTGGAGTCGCTGGCTCAGCGCAAGCGCAAACAGCCCGACAAAGGCGAGGAGTCATCCGGGGAAGACCGGCAGGAATGACCGCCCCCCGCTTGATGCTTATCCCTTCCGCAGAACGCGACCGATAGCTATGGCTTTGCGGCCGTCTGTGTTTCGGCCACATCGCCGCTCGCCTCGAACGCCCGTTCCAGCGCGGGCATGTTGATGACCTCTCCCAGGGCCCTGATGCAATCGGGGTCATAACCGGCCGGCGAGCAGCGTATCAGCTCGCGCATCGCTTCCAGCGGGGTCATCGCCGGTCGCCACGGCCGATCGTGGGTCATGGCGTCGTAGGCGTCGGCGACGGCGAGTATCCGGCTGACCTGGGGAATCTGCTGCCCCTTAAGCCCTTCGGGATACCCTGTTCCGTTCATGCGTTCATGGTGGGCACGAACGGCGGGCAGGACGTCCTGGAGCGTCGTCAGCGGTTTGAGGACCTCGAACGAGACCTCGGCGTGCTTCTGCACGGTGTGGAATTCGTCCGCGCCAAGCCGCGAACGTTTGTTCAATATGCTTTCGGGCACGGCCAGCAGGCCTATATCGTGGAGGCGACCCGCGACGTTCATCCGCCGGCAGAGCTCGGAATCCAATCCCATACGGCGGGCTATCTGCTCGCTCAACCAGCCGATACGCTCGCTGCGCCCCCGGGCGTACACGTCCCGCGATTCGATATAGCCGATGATCTTGCCCAGCACGTCAATGTAGTGCTGCTCGGCCTGGATGGCGGCGCGGCGGGCGGCGTGGGACTGACCTTTCAGATCGCGGACGTTGCGGTGTACCTGGATGATTACCAGAACGCCCAGCAGGACCATCATGGGCACAAGCATCAAGCTCGGCACGTGCCAGCCCATAACGGCCATGGCGCCGGACATGCACGCCATCGCCACGATACACACACCCACGGGGCGCGTAGCGTCGGAAGCGTCCAGCCAGGTACGTATGCGTTCCCGCACGAGTTTCCTTCCCTTACCGGGTGATTCGCCACCCATCCCAGGGGCAGTTTAGAATACGGCATAAACGGCCGCCGACTTGAACGAACAAAAACACGATCTTTTCCGCCCTGCCCCGGATGCGTCAGCCGCGTAACGGTCTGTGAGGTTTCCACCGGTAATGCCGGATGCGAACAGTCACGGCGCCCGCTTCGAGGTACGAATCGTCGCGAAATTCTCCCGCAGTAATTTACCCCCGGCTTTATCAAACCGATAAGTCACAGGAACGCGTTTCGAGTTGAACAAGGTTTTTATGGAGGGACGGAGCAGATGGCTACCGTCAGTGACATTGACCGCATCGCCGGCGAGGATCGACAGGTACTGACGATTCGCGACTCGGCCGTCATCACCGAAGCCGCCAAGAAGATGGGCCGGCACCACGTCGGTTGCCTGCTGGCGGTTGACGCCGAGGGTCGGCTCACGGGCATCTTCACGGAGCGGGACATACTCAGCAAGGTCGTCGCGCCCGGTCTTGACCCGGAAAAAACGCCGGTCTCGAAGATAATGACCCCGCGTGTCGTGAGCTGCTCCCGCAAGACGTCCGTGAACAAGGCCGAGCAGATGATGGCTCACTATTCGGTGCGCCATCTTCCGATAGTCGATAACGGCGTGCCTGTGGGGATGGTCTCCAGCCGGGACATACACTCCCACAAGCTGGCGTTCACCGAAATGCTGGCGCGTCAGCAGTACGCGGTGCTGAATCGACTGGAGAGCGAGTATCCGGGTATCACCAATCTGCACTGCGACGAAACGGGCAAGGTTGTCATCTGAACACCCGGCGGGCGTGGAAAGCAGGTTTCAGCAAACCCCGTCCGGCGGCTTTCTTGCCACGTCTGTCCGACGAATCGTAAATAGCCCGTAGGCCATTGACAGCAGGGGGTCGTCCGGCGCGAGAAGAGGTGAAGACGATGTCGAAGGTCAAATCAATAGACAGGATCGCGGGGAGTCAGGCGGGGCTGCTTACGATTCGCGAGAATGTCAAGGTCGCCGAGGCCGCCCGGATGATGAGCACCGGTCACGTCGGATGCCTTCTGGTTGTCAACGCATACCGCCAACTCGTGGGCATACTCTCCGAACGCGACATTTTGCGGGATGTGGTCGCCAAGGCGGCCGACCCCATGGACCTGACTGTCGGCGATATCATGAGGACCAACGTGGTCTCCTGCCGGATGGACACGTCCATTACGCAGGCGCAGAAGCTGATGGCCAAGCACCGCATACGGCACCTGCCCATACTCGAAGGCGACGACCCCGTCGGCATGGTTTCCAGCCGCGACATCCACGCGCACAAACTAGCCGTCACCGAAGCCCTCGCCGAGCATCAGTCCCACGTGCTTAACGAGCTGGAAAACCGCTATCCCGGTATTACGCAGATAGAAACCGACAACACCGGCCGCGTAGTTATTTAACGTTCCGCCCGGCAGATTCTAGAAGCTCTCGGGGCCGATGGGCTTCTGGGGCTTCAACTCACCTTCGGTAACCTGTTCGATGGTCAGGTCGTAATCTCCGGTCTCACCGGCGGCGTAGGAGGTGGTGATCACGGTCCACTCGCCCGGCTCGGTCGTTACCAGATCCAAGCGCGACATGTCGCTCCGTCCCTGCCAGTCGTCGTTCTCCCAGTGGCGACCGCTGGGGCTTTGCAGGAGGATGTATGTATCGAACTCGTCAGAGGACATAACCACCCGAACGGGCTGTCCGCTTCTGACCCTGAAGGTATGGCGCTGAAAAAATTCGCCTCCGGGCAGCTTCTCGCAATCGCTGTCCAGACTGCCCGTTTCCTCAAGTAGTGTCGCCTCCACGCCCGCCTCAGGCGGGGCCTCAAGCGCATCGTCGCCGCCCAGTTGCTCAACCGTCAGGTCGAAAGCGCCCGTCTCGGCGGGAGCATAGCTCGTGGCCATGGCGGTCCATTCACCGGCCTCGGAAGTGACAAGCTCGATACGCGAGTCACGCCCCTCCTGCCAGTCGTCGTTGACCCACTGCTGACCGCTGGGACTGCGAAGCACCAGGAAGGTGTCGAAACCCTCGGAATTCAGCTTCACCCGGATGGAGACGTTCTCCTCAAGCTCGAAGCTGTATTCCTCGTAGATTTCTCCCTTTGGCAGTCTCTTTCCGCCCGGCAGCAGCCATCCCTTGCGCCGCAGGACTACTCCGGACTCGCCCGGCTCGGGCGCCTCGTGAGCGGGCTCCGCCGGGAGCTGCTCGATTTTCAGGGAATAGTCGCCCTCTTCACCAACGCCGAACGAGGTCACCGTCGCCTGCCATCGGCCCTGCTCGGCGCCGAACACATCGACACGGGAAGTGTCCAACTGCTCCTTCCAGTCGTCGTTGGTGTACAACTTGCCGGACGGACTGCGCAGGATCAGGAACGTATCAAAATCGTCCGATTTGACGACCGCCTGGATGGTCTGACCGGCTTCCACCTCAAACGAATGCTCGTCACTGTATTCGCCTTTGGGCAGCTTCTGGTCGCCTTCGGCCAATTCGCCGGTGACATCAACCAGCGACTCCTGAGCCGCCGCCACAGGGCAGAACACCAGTCCGCAGAACACCGCCGACATGAAAAGCCCTGTGAACACAACGTTTTGGAACCGACGCTTCGCTTTCATTTCGGTGCCCCTTAAAATTGGGTCAAGCTCTCCGACATGTGGCAACCCACGCGGGTTGCGGCCGCACTATGGTCTCGAAGACTCCGCCGGACAACCCGGCGGCGCCTTGGCTACGCCGGAGTTTATCTTACTGCGTCGGAACCGGCATTGCGAGAAATGGCGTCCGCAAAGACAAAGAATGTTCGATAAAGCGGCGGTAACAGATAGGCCGATATATACCGCAACAGGGGTTGTTCAGCACAATGTCCAAGAGCAGACCGATCTTCATAGCGTGCCCCGCACTGCGTAGGGTCGTTCGCGGCAGTTGTGCCGCGGATGCCTCCGGGGACTGTCCGCTGACACGGGACGGATCGTTCCCGCTCTCCGCCATCACCTGCAACCAGGACAACGGCCGATGCGCGGAAACGCTCTGCGCTCTGCACCGCTACAATCGCCGGGGGCCGGGCACCTGGTATCCCGACCGCGTGTGGGCTATGCCGAAGGCCTCAAAAGACAGTCCTCGCCGGCAAACACCGCCCAGCCACGAAGGCACCATCTGCATAGACGCTTGACGGCTTTCGCCGAGTCCTTCGCGAACTCGGGGACTCGCGTGCCGGCATGCCCTGACGCTGTGAAAAGCAAGCCCAGCCGTTTGAATGACTGGGCTTGGAAGCTGTCTCATCTGAATGTCGGCCGGTGCGGCAACCTGCGGGCCGCAACCGTGTGCAATCGTTAGTTGATTCTATCCTCCGGCGACGCCGCCCGTGTCCAGAATGAGGTCCGTAATGTCCTCACTGGGCAGGTCCATGGCACCAAGCGCCCGGGCCGCGGCAGTTCGCAGTTCGAAGGAACCGTCGCCGCCTACCACGCTCACCACTGCCGATGACTGGTCCTCTTCGAGACAATTGCCGAACCTTCGCAACGACATACTGAGCTGCTCAAACGCACTGATGCGCACGACTTCGCTCTGGTCCTCATCCAGCGCCAGCTCAACGACCATCCGCTGGGCGTCGGAGTCGTCCATGGCCGCCAGGGCGGCCGCACAGGCGACCTTCACCTCGTCGCTGCCGGTGTCGATGGCGTCGCCCAACGCCTCCCGGGCGCGAGTCACATCGAAGACGGGGTTGGATGTCACACCCAGTCTCTCTATAGCGCGGGCGGTCCTTAAGGCCCATTGCTCGGCCTCGGCGGCGTCGATGGGCTGGCCGTTACCCAACCGCATGGCTTGCTCGATGGCTTCGGAGATGCCCGCATCGTCGGCCGTCTTAGACATAACCACCACCCGCCCGTCGTCTTCAGCCATTTCTTCGACACGAGCGGTGTCATGGGCGACGATCACCGGCAAGGCCGAGAATACCGCCTCCGAACGAATCGAGCCGACCACATTGACCGGCTCCGGGTTGTCGGCCAGCACCACCATATCCACACCCGCCGACGCACGGGCCGCCGACATCGCCTCGGCGAGGTCCGCGAAATCCAGGACCTCGAAGCCCTCCTCGCGCAGGGCCGATTTGAGGCGGTTGCGAAGCTGTTCGTCGGCAACTAACAGCAGGGCACGCTGCTGACCTGTCTGTCGCAGCGCCTCGTTAAGCGTCCACATCACCATCGCCTGACCGGTGAAGGAACTGCGGGGAAGCGCCTCGGCCAGCGAAACCGCCGCGAGAAAACGCACGCGCCGGTCGGGATAGCTCATCGCCTCGACCAGCGGCTGGGCGCCACCTTCCACCGGCTCAACCAGACTCTCGGCGCCGGCCGTGTCCGCCAACGCCTCGATGGCGCCTGTGGCGACCGCGGTGTCACGATCCTTCAGACCACGGGCCAGCACCCGCTGGAGGTAACCCGCGCCGGAAGCAAGGGCGTAGTAATCCGCCGAGGGTTGATCCTCACGTCGCACGGGGTCCTCCACGCCTTCGGGGAGGTTGGCTTCCTTGCGCAGGTTCGCCGCCAGCCACAGCCCCACCGCGGGGCTGAAGCCGCTGTCGTGCGACAACGCCAGGCGGCAGAACCGCATCGTGTAGGCGTCATAGAAAATCTCAACCGGGCACGGCGTGAACGCCAGTCCCAGGTCCTCGCTCCAGTACCAGAGGTTGGCTTCGCCGTACCGCTCGTCGGCGCGAAGAGACTCGGCCTTGTAGTAGTATTGCTCGGCGGTTCGATAGTACAACTCGGCGACGGACTTCTGTGGCGCCGCCTCGCCGGCGCAGGACACGAGCGAAATGCGGAGAATATTCCGGGTGCGATCGGGCAGGTCCTCGCGCTGCAACGCCTCCCGCAGACGGGGCGCGGCATGGGCGTAACCTATTTCCCCCAAAGCACCGGCCATGATCTCGACAATGGCGGCGTCCTTCGACTGCAGGGCGGCGGACAGACCGCGGACCGCCTCTCGCCCCAGTGACGGCAGGACGGTGATAATACGCTCCTTGAGCATCTGGGAGGCCTGGTCGTCACGAAGCTTGTTGAGCAGTTGCGGAAGCGCGAATTGTCCGCTGCTCCGCAGCCGCTCGGCGCCCATCTCATAACCGCGCAGGGTCCCGCCGAGAAGTTCAATAGCCCGGGCGATCTCCTGCGGGTCGGAACGCTTCTCGCGATAGCCCTGCTCGATGCGATGGCGGACCTCGTCGACGATTTCCTCAAGTCCCTCGAGACGCCGACCCCGCGTCAGAGTGGAGCTGGAATCGGGCGTGGCCTGGGCGAAATCATAGATGGTCTGAGCATCGACGTCGGAGTCCAGCAAGGCCCTGCCGAAGCTGCGGGCCAACTCCGGGCGCGCGATTTTGATGTAGTGGATGAAGTCTTCCCAGAGCTGTTCGGCCGACATCTCGTCGGGGGAAGCTGCCTGCTGGGCCGGACCCGTCGAAACGAAGATCAGAACAACGGCAATCGCCGCCACCGCCGCCTTTGGTAACGTTGCACTAGGCATGCTTTCTCCCAAGCTGCGAGGTCACAAAGGTTCGGGTATGAAACATACCGCCTTGCATGGAGATAATTCAGTCAAGCCCGGCCCGTGTGGCCGGTTTCCGTGATTATAGGTGCGCCTTTGGGCGTGTCAATAACAATAGGGGCGCCGTAAAATCGCCCTGTGCCCTCTCAGTCCAGCCGGACCTTCACGACAGTTCCGCCTTCGCCGAGGGATACGTCCCGCCGCACCGCCCTGCCGCCGGACTCCACGGTAAGCTCATAGTCGCCCTTGAAGCCGCTTACGACGGCCCGGCCGTCGGCGTCGGTCGCGAGCGTTTCATCCGTCCACCATTGCCCGAACACCAGGTCACGATACTCCTGCCCGTTGGGCTTGATGGTGAAATCCTCACGCATGATCGCCGCGTCGGGCCGCCAGTGCCGGCCCGCCCAGAAGCCCCACATGGTGAAGCTCTCCACCGCCTCGTGGGCGAAGACCGCCGTCAGGAAGTCCCGCATATAGGCCGCCTGCAGCAGCTCGTCGGAGACGTTCACGTCGAACTCGGTGACGTGAAGAGGCAGGTCGAACTCCGCAAAGCGGTCCAGGATGTCCCACAACCGCCGCGGCGGCGTCAACTGCCAGCCGAAGTGCCCCTGAAGCCCGATGGCGTCCAGCGGTGCATCCCGCTTCAGCAGAAAACCGATGGTCTGGTGGTAATGGTCCTGATGGGCGGTGTGCAGTCTGCCGCCCGTGTTCAGTATTCCGTAATCGTTGATCATCAGCACCGCGTCCGGTGCGTGCTGTCGGGCGGTTCGGAACCAATCCACCATCACCTCGCGGCCAAGGATGTCCATGAGGTCGTGATTGGCGAAGGGCTCGTTGATTACGTCCCACTCCTCCGCGAGACCCGCCGTCCTCGAAGCGATGTCGGCAATATGCTCGCGGACGGCGGCGGCGAGTTCCTCCGGCTTATCGGACAGCTCTCGAAGCTCGTTTGGCGTGTGCCTCCAGCTCGGCCAGACCATCACGTGACCATGGCGACGCATGCCCTGCCCGCCGAGCCAGCGGAGCGTACGCACCGCCTGGCTGTCCGGTCCGCCCTCCCGCTGCCACCGGGGCCATTTCAACGCGTTTTCGATGGTCACCCGGTTGAAAAGCTCCTTTACGTGGCGGACGTATTCCTCGTTCTCACGCCGCCCGCCGGGCATCATGTCGGCCGCGACGGCAGTGCCGAAGCCGAACGCGTGACGTTGCATCCGAACACGGACCTCGGCGGCCTCCACCGGCTCGCCGGAAGAATCCGTAACGATTACCGTCAAGTCCGCCTTTCGGATGCGGTCGATCCGCTCGGCCGCAGTTTTGCGCCACGGCGCATTGTCCTCCATTCCCTCGTAGCGAACGTCGCTGCGGAATATGTCCGGATCCACGTCCGGTCCGTGGTTGACCAAAGACACGTCGGCCAGCTCCGCCACCTGGGGCTTGTAGCCGAACCCGAAGCACAACATCGCCTCGCCCGCTCCGTAGTCGTCCCGGCAGCGGAAGGGAACCGTAAAGCGGCGCCATTCATCCCCGGCGGTACCTTCAAAAGTGATCGACTTGTCCCAGGGCGAACCTGCCTTCTGGAAATACGCCATCGCGCGGCCCTCGCCGGTCTCGTCGCTGGACTGTGGCCCCCGCAGTGCGAATCGCAACACCAACACGTCACCTTCGGAGACGGGCGCATCGGTAACCTGCCCGACCTGTATGGTCCACCATTGCTCACCGCCCGGCGTATCCCGCAGCGTCCGCACGCGGATCGCCCTCTTGAAGTCCTGCCCCTGAACATCGATACGCTCGAACTCGGCCAGCTCCGGACGGGCGTGAAACTCAAGGGAATCGGCACCCTCCGGCAACAGCGGCTCGCCGGTCGGCTCCTGGGCACCGGCCGCAAGAACCGGAAGCAGCGCCAGCACCGCAAGCAGCAGCAAAACGTGGTACATTCGTCCTCTCCGGGTCTGGTGTATTCCTGTACTCGTGTATCAGTGCCTGCCTTGCGGAAACCGGACCACTGACGCGGAACGTCTCTTGCATACGGCAGGCAAGGCCTCTACGCTTTTATTAAACCACAATATCAAGCGAGGTGTCCGCAATGATTACCGGATTGGCGCACGTGGCCTTTACCGTGAATGATCTCGAAGCATCCGTCGCTTTCTACCGCGACAAACTGGGCCTGCGGGAGCTGTTCGACTTCCGCCGCGACGACGGCGAGCGGTTCGGCGTATATCTCCACGCCGGAGCCAGAACTTTCCTGGAGCTTTTCGCCGGTGAGAACGCCGAGCCGGTGGAGAACAAGAGCTTCCGGCATCTGTGCATGGAAGTTGACGACATCGACGCCACCGTCGCCACCCTGCGTAACGCCGGCGTGGAGGTCTCCGAGCCGAAGCTGGGCAACGACCATAGCTGGCAGGCGTGGATCACCGACCCGGACGGAAACCGCATCGAACTGCACGGCTACACGCCCGAAAGCAAGCAGCTTCAGGATATCGGCGGCGACTGAGTCGCATCACCCGCCGCACCGGCCGGCGCTCAGACCTTGACCTCGAACCGCTCGGCCTTTTTCAGGTCGGTTGCAAACGCCGCCACCAGCGAAGCCGCCCGCTCCATGTCGCGCAGGTCCACCATCTCGATGGTCGAGTGCGTGTAGCGGTTGGGTATGCTCAGCACCACAGACGGCACGCCGCCCTGGGCCTTGAAGATAACCAGCGCGTCCGTCCCGCCGCTCAAGCTGAACGCCGACGTCTGAATCTTGATGCGTTTGCGCCGGGCGATCTTCCGCAGGCGATCCACCAGCACGGGGTGATTCTCCCGGCCGATGGTGACGACAGGCCCCTCGCTTATCTTGCACTCGCCGTGCTGCTTGACATCGATGCCGGGCGTATCCGTCGCCGGGGTCACGTCCACCACAATCGCGGCGTCCGGCGAGAGGTTGAACACCTGCATCGCCGCACCCATCAGCCCGACCTCCTCCTGCACCGAACTGCACGCGTAGATTGCGCACCTGGGTTTGGTCTTGCCGGTCTTTACCAGCCGCAGGACCTCCGCGGCCACCCAGGTGCCGGCGCGGTTGTCAAACCCACGTGCGACGCCGACGTTGTCGTTGAGCATCTCGAAGTCGTCCACGAACGTCACCGCATCGCCGATATCGACCTTCTTGCGCGCCGCATCGCCGTCGGCGGCTCCGATGTCTATGAAGATCTCGTGCATCTTCGGGACCTTGCGCTCCTTGCCTCGCTCCTGGAGGTGGACCGGCGTGGTTCCGGTAACGCCGCGGACGACGCCCTTGCGGTTGTGTATGTTCACCCGCTTGGCGCTGACCAGCGCGGGGTCCACTCCGCCTATCCGCTGAAAATACACGAAGCCCTTGTCGTCGATGTGACTGACCATCAGGCCGATTTCGTCGGCGTGTCCGTCGATCATGATCTTCGGATCGCCGCCGGGATTCAGCACGGCCACGGCGTTGCCGTAGGAGTCCGTGCGGACCTCGTCGGCGTACTGGCGGACGTAGTCGCACCAGACCTTCTGGCCCGGTCCTTCGCTGCCGCTGGGAGACGGTGTGGTCAGAAGCTCCTTGAGGAATTCGTAAGACTGCTTTCTCATTCTGAGGTCCTTTCCGCTGGGGGCACGCAAAACCTAGCCGATAGCGGCCGGTTACGCAATACCGCGAGGGGTGCGGTGGGTTGTTGGGGGCGGATAGACTTTGGCGACACGGTCCAGGGCTCCGCGGGCCATATGAGTTTCAATCGCCCCCTGGCGGGGGCTTCAGCTCTGCGGCAACCGATTTCCACGGGCTCAGCTTCGCTTCGCCCGGGGCTATTATCGGGCGCCCCCTGCCGGGGGCTAAGAGGTCCGCGGCGATTGACCCTTGAACAACGACGCCGAAGAGTCCCGGCGGAGCTGGAAGCCGGGATGACTGGTAATCGCCCGCGCGAGTTGGCCGGCTGGCGAAGAGTCCCGGCACAGCCGGGACGACTGAAAATAGCCACGCCCGCCAGGGCGTGGATTTGTTGCGGCACCAACCACCGGGTGCCCCCATCAGGGGGCGATTGAGGGTTTCAGCACAGGTCTCAGATCAGTTTTGTGGTACGACGTCACCACATCCTGCCTGCGTGCGCCGGGAGCTCCGACCACAGCCCCGCTGCAATACACCTTCGAAAACCCATCGACAGCCCGCGTCGGCAGGCATAGGATTTGTGAATCATGACCAGTCCGTATCTTGAACGTCGTTATCTTGTCGGTTTCGAGACGCGCCGGCTGCCGCACATCTTCACGGACGTGCTGGTAATCGGCGCCGGCGCCGCCGGTCTGCGGGCGGCCCTTGAGGCCGCAAGCGGGGCCGAGGTTATCGTCGTTACCAAGGGCGACCTCCCGGAGAGCAACACCTACTACGCACAGGGCGGCATAGCCGCGGTCCTGACCGAGGGAGACACCGTCGAGGAGCACATCGCCGATACGCTCGAGGCGGCGTGCGGGCTGGCCGACGAGCAGGTCGTCCGCGAGGTGATATCGGCCGCCCCGGAGCACATCCGAGAGCTTGCCGACTGGGGCGTGCCCTTCGACCGCGGCGACGGGCAGTTTCTGCTCGGCCGCGAGGGCGGACACGGGAAAAACCGCATCGTGCATGCCGCCGGCGACGCCACCGGCAAGGCGATGGTGGAGGTCCTGCTGGCAAAGGCGCGCGAGCACGACGCCATCAAACTGTGGGACCGCTGCTTCGTACTGGACCTGCTTACCGATCCGCCGGAAGGCGGCAACCAGAGCCGGTGCATCGGCGCGATTACCTGGCACCCGCGCTACGGCGTGCAGACCATCCAGGCGCGGCGAACGATACTGGCGGCCGGTGGCGCGGGGATGCTCTGGCGGGAGACGACCAATCCGGTTGTAGCCACGACGGACGCCATCGCCATGGCGTTTCGCGCCGGGGCGACGGTGGCCGACGTGGAGATGATGCAGTTCCATCCCACTACCCTGTACGTCGCCGGCGCCACCCGCTCGCTGGTCACCGAGGCCGTCCGCGGCGAGGGCGCACTGCTGGTGGACCGCAAGGGGTACCGCTTCATGGGCGATTACGACGAACGCGGCGAGCTGGCGCCCCGCGACGTCGTCAGCCGGGCCATCATGGAGCAAATGGCGAAGACCCAAGCCACACACGTTTACCTCGACGCCCGGGAGATGGGCCGCGAACGCTTCGCCGAGCGTTTCCCCGGCATATTCAAACAGTGCGAGTCCTTCGGAATAGACCCCGGCAGCGATCTGATACCCGTCCACCCGGCCGCCCATTACATGATCGGCGGGGCGCGCGTGGACCGCGACGGGCGAACCACACTGCCCGGGCTGCTCGCCTGCGGGGAGGCGTCCTGCACCGGGCTGCACGGCGCGAACCGGCTGGCCTCCAACTCACTTTCCGAAGCGCTGGTTTACGGCAAACGCTGCGGGCAGACCGCACTGTCGGACCTTACCGACATCAACGACCGACTGGCCGCCACCTCCGTCCGCTGGTCCAACGAACCGTCGCGTCGCACAGAGCTGGACCTTGTCGATGTGCGCAATTCGCTCCGCTCGCTGATGTGGCGAAACGCCGGCATCGTCCGACAGGGCGACCGCCTGGCCGAGACGCTGGAAATCATCAACTTCTGGGGCCGGTACGTGCTGGATAAGGAGTTCTACGACGACCCGTCCGGCTGGGAAGCCCAGAACATGCTCACCACCGCCTACATACTCACCGAGTGCGCCATGAGACGCACCGAAACCCGCGGCGTGCACTACCGCAGGGACTTCCCCGACACGGACCCCGCCTGGGCCAGACACCAGCAGGTCCGCAGAACCGAGTATCAGCTCGTGGTTGAGTAAACGACGCATGTTTGTTCCGGCCGCAGAGGCGCCGAGCACGCAGAGAAAAACAAGACAAAGCAAAAGCGGCAAAGGCGACTCAGGCAAACCGCTTCCGCCGGATGCTTCCGTGGCGCTGTCCACAGGCACAGACAAGACGACTCCATAGACCGGAGGCGACGAAGCCATGTCCACGGACTACCCAAGCTGGTGGGAGATTCACCGCCGGCGGATTATCAAATGGGCGGTGGTGCTTTTTCTGCTGCTTGTGCTGGTCCTGGCATTCATGCCCGGTTTGATTGCCCCTTGGTCACGCATAAACAACGAAGAGCATGAAATAGACCTTTTCTCCGGCCAGGCCCGCGTCACAAGGTACATACTTTACTTACAGGTCAGCCAGAAAGTGCGGGAGACGCCGCTATCCGAGGCGATCGGCGCCGACGAGAACCCGCCGGAAAAGAGGCAGTGGGTAAAGGTAAGCATTTTCCAGCCCTTCATGCGCCGCTCGCCGCACTTCACCTATCGCGGTGCTTTTGCCCAGGCGCGGCGCATGGAGAGCTCCTGGGAAACAGGAGAGTTCACTCCCGAAGCCCGGGCCAAGTCCGCCCGGCAATTGCTGCGCCTTTGGCGCGAAGGCGGTTCTTGCAGAGCCGCCGACCCCCATTTACAGCACCTTCGGGACCTGGCCGAGCAGGCGGAGCGAAGGCGAAAGCCGGTCCGGGCCGACGATATCCCCGACGACCTGGTGGACAAGATCCTTGCTGAAATGAAGGAAAGAGTCGCCTCCGCAACCAGCCGCCCGCAAGACGCTGCCCACGACGACAGTTAGGTGGATTCCTCTTTTGCCGCGGAGGCGCGGAGAACGCAGAGAAAACACTTTAAAAAGCCAGGATCAAAACCAGGCCAGGTTAAGTCGAGCACGCGACAACGGCAGACAGTTTGCTGTACTCCTCCACATCCTTCTGCTCTGCGTGCTCTGCGTCTCTGCGGCAGGCACTTACCGGGTTTGTTCACCGACCAGTCAGCATCCTCAGCGGCTCGGCCAGCAGGTGCGGCAGGATGCCGAGTATCACCAGCGCGGTCACGACAGCGGCTATCCCGGCCCGCCATAGTGCCCCTCGCAGACCCGGAAGTGATATGTGCTCGTGAGGCGCGGGTCGGCCGGTAAACGCAATCGCCAGGACCATGCTCAGGTACGTCGCCGACAGCGCGATCATCGGCGGAACGAACAGCAGCATCGCCAGCAGCGCCCCGGTCCCAGCGGCCGAGCTAAGCAGCATCACCCGCGCGAAGAACCCGCCTGTAAGCGGCAGACCCGCAAGAGATATCAGGCAGATTCCGGCTGCGAAGGCAACGTCCGGGTACTTCCGCGCCAGCCCTCGAATGTCCTGCGGTTCGGCCATCCGCCGCCCGCTGCGAACCAGGTACGCACCGCAGGCCAGCAGCCCCAGCCAGGCCAGGCCCGTCGTGACGGCCGCGAACGCCAGAGCCGCCAGATGTGAACCACTCCAGCCCACGGCCGCGTCCCGCGCCGGCAAGGCCGCCGTGGCGGCGGAGAGGACCAGAAACGCCACGTGCGCGGCCGCCAGCATCTTCGCGCCGCCCGAGAGCGTCTCGGCACTCAGCGCCCGTCGCATGGCGGCCAGCAGAGAGGCAAACCCGACGATATAGACCGCCGCCCATCCCGCGAGTCGCAGCGGCTCGGTGGTGCGGAACATGTCCATCGTCGCCAGGGCTTTGCCGGCGAGGTACTCGTCGGTATGGAGCAGGTCGCCGTGTGCGAAGCTCAGCACGCCCGTCGCCTCGCAGTGCAGCCAGGCGAGCCAGACCACGCCGGCCGTCAGTGCGGCCGTCACCATAAGACACGGCAGCATCAGCCGCCCCGCGGATGCGGGCCCGCGCGACGCCGCAACCAGCACCACAGCCGGCAGCCAAGCGGCCTCCACAAACGTCGCCAGAAGGAGCATATCCGCCGCCATCACCGCACCGGCAGCGGCGGAGAGCATCAACATCCCCAAGGCCGTGCGCGCCGGCGTCAACGCCCCACGCCGGTATGCCCACATCGCAACCGCACCGGCGGTAAATGCCAGAGCCGCCACCGCCCCCACACGCGGCGGGCCTGCCATAAGCGCAAGGTCCAGCCCCAGGCCGGCCCGAACCCAGTCGGAGATGAACATCAGCTCCACACCCACCGCCAGCGCCATGGCCGCCATCGCCGCCAGCACAAGCTCCAACACCCCTGCCGTCAGCGCAACCGCCAGCGCCACAGGCGGTGTCCGCGACAGAACAGCCACCACAGCCGCCGCAAGCGGAAGCAGGAGCATCAACTGCAGGAGGTTGTCTATCAGCCAGGTCGACATCACTTTGCTCGACTCACCTGTGAAGTGTAACGAAACCGCTTATTTTCCGCGATAACACGCTGGCAGTGACGGAGACCTTCGTGCAGACTGTGCACCCGTCGCTACAGCCATGCACCTTCGGGAGACAACGGCATGAACGACCGCGAGCGGTTTCACGCGGTGATGAATTACGGCGAGTTCGACCGTGGCATCATCCAGGACTTCGCCTACTGGCACGAGACGGTGGACGTCTGGCATCTCTACGGCCTGCCGCGGGACGTGGACCGGTCCAACAGCGAGAAGTTTTTCGGCCTCGACCCGTTCTGGCACGGTATAGGCGCAAGGACGATGCTCTGGCCGCCGTTCGAGACCAAAACTCTCGAGGACGACGGCACGCACGTTACCTACATGGAGTCGGACGGCACGATTCTCAAGAAGCACAAGTACATGTCGTCCATCCCCGAACACGTCGGCCATACGCTGACGGACCGCCAGAGCTGGGAGAAGCATTATAAGTGGCGGCTGGACCCGACTCGCGAGGACCGCATTCCCGAAGACATCGCCGACGCGCTGGCCGCAAACGCAGACGCCGTGCGGACCTGGCCGCTTTCCACGGACGCCGGCAGTCTGTTCGGCCGCATCCGCAACTGGATGGGACTGCTGGGCGTGACCTACATACAGGCCGACGACCCGGAGCTGTTCGAGGAAATGGTCTCAACGGTGGCCGACTGCATCGTCGGCACGCTGGAGCGGTTCCTGCCGATGGCGGCCGAAGCGGGAGTCACGTTCGACCGCGCCAACATGTGGGAGGACATGTCCTGCGGCACGGGACCGCTGATGCCGCTGCGAAGCTTCAACGACCTGCTGGTGCCCCAGTACAAGCGGATAAGTTCACTGCTGCGCAAGCATGGCTGCAACTACATAATGCTCGACAGCGACGGCGACGTGCGTGCACTGATTCCCGGTTGGCTGGCCGGCGGCGTGAACATCACCTTCCCGCTGGAAGTCGGCACCTGGTCCCAGGAGCCGGTGAGCATGCGCGAGCAGTTCGAACGGGACCTGCGCATCTGCGGAGGGTTCGACAAGCACATCCTGGCGAGGTCAACCGACGATATCGCCCGCGAGATAGACCGGCTCGCGCCGCTGGTCGAGCAAGGCGGATGTGTCCCCTTCTGCGACCACCGCGTGCCGCCGGACGTGCCATTCGAAAACTATCTGTTTTACGTCCAACGGGCCAAGGAGGTATGGGGCAAGGGCCTGGACAACCTCCGCCCAACCGGAAAGCCCGATACGTCCGCACCGCTGTACGGACAGCCGTACGACTACAGCCGTGCCGTCGAGATGGTCAACGCCGGCAGGCAGTAGCCGCAGGCGACGGACCTGTTACTGCGATGCCTGCTCCTTGAGACGCTCAAGGGCCTCCATGCGAAGTTTGTCCAGATTCTCGAACACCTCTTCCGGCAGGTCGTCGGCCCGCATGAACACGTCCACAGTCACACCCTCGGGACCCGGCACAGACAGGCGGACCAGGAACCTCGGGCCTTCGCGCCGAGGCGTCGATTCCTGCACGCGCTGCTTCAACTCCTCCGAAGCACTCACCTGCAGACCGTCACTGGTCGTCTCAAACGCCAGCCCGGTAACGCCGGCGATCACTTCCAGCGCCTGCGATATGGTGGCGTCGGACATGATCAGGTTGAAGCTCTCGCGTGTCTCGGCCGGCACATAGTTGAACGTGTCGGGGTCTATGGACAGGTGCACGTCCGCCTTTTGCGCCAGCTCCAGCAGCACTGCCACCAGCTCGGCTTCCTGGTATCGCAGGGAGACCTGCCTGGCAAGCTGCCGGCGAACCTGCTCGGTCTGCTCGATTACCACTATGCGGTCGCCGCTGACGTGCCACGTCCAGTCGTGCGGCTCACACATCGCCTCCAGCCACTCCGCACCGGTCGCGGGCAGTTCGGCGTTGGCTTTCCGTAACACTTCGGAACGCTCGGCTTCGGGCTCCAGCGAGAGTTTCAGATTGTCCTTTTCGGCAAGTCGGCGCATCTGTTCCAACGCTCCGTCCGGCTCTTCGGTCGTCGACAGCTCTGCGGAATAGAGCGTACCGAGAAGCTGCAGCTCCTCGTAGGTGGCGCGGCGGGTCATACGGGCAAGGGCCGGCGCCGGAACTATGCGAACCGTGTCCTGCTCCACCCGCCACTGCAGCGCCTGCGGGGCAAGCATGGGGGTAAGGGCCTTACGGAGGGTTACGTCGCGGAGCGTTACCGACATACGGGACTGCAAACCGTACGGGAGCCGCTCGGCCACCCTGTCGTCCAGCACGAACTTCACGCCGGTCATCGCGCTGAGTTGGTCCATCACCTCGGTTACCGGGGCGTCGGGGATTTCCAGATTCACCGGCCTGTCCAGTGCCTGCTGGACCCGTACATCGGTGTTCTGCGCCGCCGCCGGCGCTGTGGCAGCCGCCACAGCCGCCAACGCCGCACACGCCATCGGGAAAAACCTTGTCGCCGCCGGCGATACTCCTGTTGGCCGTACCATCAGTAGGTCTCCGTAAGTGTCCACTCCATGGGATATTGCTGTTCCTGCACACCGGGCGCTCTCCGCACGGCGCCCGAAGATACATACACAGTGCCCGAGGGTACGCCCGTCTCGCGGCGGAGCTCCGGGCTGAGACGCACCTGCATGTGCTCCAGGGGCATCGGGTGTGACTCGACGAAGCCCTCGGTCGCGGTCGTCTCACCGGCCGGCAGCATCGATGCCCGCACAAACGGCTCACCCGGCGCGTCGGTGGTGTCGCGCGCGCCGGGCAGCATCAGCACAAAGGCGGTCGCTATCGCTATTACCGCCGCGGCCGCTAGGCCTGCCGCCAGCGGCTTCAGGCGTATGACCCGGCGCCCTCGCGACGGACCTTCCAGAAGCACTTTGCGTTCCAGAGCGGCCACTATGTCCGCGCGCTGCAGTTCCGCGTCCAGCTCCTCGGCGCCACGGTCGCGAAGCTCGGCGAGCCGACCGTCCAGCGCCGCGTACTGGCGCAGAAGCTCTCTGAGGCGATCGTCGCGTTCCACGCGGGCTTCAAGCTCGGCCGCCTCGCGGTCGCTCAACTCCCCGTCGAGATAACGGACCAGCCGCTGCTCGACGTCCTGGCCGTCATATTCGTTCAATTCGCTCATCGTCCTCTACAGGTAGTCCTGCAGCTCCTCACGCAGCTTTTTTCGTGCCGTGAAGACGTGCCACTTTACCGCTTCCACGCTCAGATGCAGCAACTCGGCGATTTCTTTCTGACTCATACCGTCTATCGAGAACATCACCAGCGCCAGTCGCTGCGTCTCGGGCAGCCGCTCAATCCTGTTCCACAGAAGCTCCGAAAGGTCTCCCGCCGAGGCGTTCTGCTCAGGCGTGGCCGCGCGGGTGTCAGGCCTGTCCATGTGTCCGCCATCCTCGTCTGTGGCGTCCAGCGAGGCGCTCTTGCGGAGCGCCCGGTATCGGCGACGGTTCAGCGAAAGGTTCGTAACAATCCTCATCAGCCACGCCCCGAACCGCTCGGGCTTCGAAAGCGACCGCAGACTGTCGTACGCCTTAAGGAAGGCGTCCTGCGTCACTTCCATGGCGTCCTGGCGGTCATTCAGCAACCGCCACGCCCGGGCCGTCGCCGCCCGTTGGTAACGGTCCAGCAGCTTCTCGAACGCCCACAAGCCGCCACTCAACGTAGCGCGCACCAGATCAGCATCCTCTGGCTCTCGCGACGCATCGGCTTCCTTACGTCCAGACACCGCGTTCACCGCATGGTTGGGAAAATAGACGCCGCAATCGGACCCGCCGGTCGCTGAAGCTCAGCCACCGGCCGACTTCCACCTTTCCCTCAGCACGAAGGCGGCGGATTTGGGTTGGCGATCGCGGGTGAAGACACCCTTACGGTTGCCGACGACCCGCTTGACGCCCTGTTTGGTCATGAAGTCCGCGAAATTCCACACATGCTCGCCGATGACGAAGTCCAGCCGGTCGAACACCGCGTGGTAGCGCCGCAGGAACTCGCACTGATATTCCTCCGAGAACATCACCGGCGGGTCGTGGTGCAGCCCGGCGACCGCGTCGGCTCCGTACTCGGTCACTATTATCGGCTTGTGGAACTTCTCATACCAGCCCCGAAGCTCCCGGTGGAGCTGCCTGTCTATCAGCTCCAGGTGCCCGGCGTCGAAGTACCACGAATAGTAGCTGTTGATGCAGATGACGTCGAAAAGATGCCCGATGCGGCAGGCGTTGAAATCCGGCACGTTCACGACCGTCACCGGCCGCGTGGGGTCCAGGTGCCGGACCTCCTGCGCCACCTGCCGGAAGTAGTCCTCGGCGGCTTCCTCCCAGCCGGCCGGCTCGTTGCCCACAGACCACATCACAACGGACGGATGGTTCTTGTCGCGGGCGACCATCTCACGCATCACGTCAAGATGGTGTGCCAGCGCATCGGAGCCAACCCGCTCGTCGCTGAAGACCTTCTGGTTGGGGTTGAAGAAGTTCATGCCCACTGCAGGGGCTTCGTCTATTACCACCACGCCCCAGCGGTCGGCCATCTCCAGTAGCTCCTCGGCGTAGGGGTAATGCGACGTGCGGAAGCTGTTGGCGCCTATCCACTGAAGCAGGTTGAAGTCCTTGCAGGCAATTGCGTCGTCGTACCCGCGGCCACGGATGTCGGCGTCCTCGTGTTTTCCGAAGCCGCGAAAATAGAACGGCTCGCCGTTGATGAGGAAGCGGTTTCCCTCCACCTCCACGGTGCGTATGCCGACCGGCAGGCGATATACATCCATCACTTCGCCGCCGACCAGCGCGCTTACCTCCAACGTGTACAGGTACGCCCGCCCGGGGCCCCACAGCTCGGCGTCGGGAACGCGGAGCTGGTCGTCGCTGCCCTCGGCCGCGGCCACCTCGTAGCCGTCGGCGTCCAGCAGCCGAACCCTTACGCTTGCCTGGCCACCGGAGGTGCGAACGTCATAGCGGACTACGCCGTCGCCGCCCTCGATGTCCGTCAGAACCGTTACGTCGTCGATCCAGGTCCTGGGCGTGGCGATGAGCTTCACCGGACGGTGCAGCCCGGCGTAGTTGAAGAAGTCGAAGTGTATCTCCTGGGTGCGGAAGCCCTTGGGGTGCATCTCATCGTCGTAGGTTCGCAGCTCGCCGGTCGGCAGCGTGGTCCAGTCCAGCTCGTTGTTGACCGCCACCGTCACGCGGTTGCTCTGGCCGAAAGCGACCAGCTCGCTGACGTCTGCCTCGAACGGCAGGAAACCGCCCCGGTGACGGGCCGCCTCCGTGCCGTTGACCCATACCACCGCGTGGTGAGTGGCGCTGCCGAACCGCAGGACCACCCGCATGTCTCGCCACCCGCGCGGAACGAAAAACTCCCGCTCATACCACACCGTGCCGACGAGGTCGCGCAGCTCGGCGTCCTGGGTAATGTCGTTGTAGCTCGCGGGGACCGGCATCTCGCGCGTAGGTCCGGCCAGACCCGAAGCGTACCAGCCCGCCTCCAGCCCCTCGCCGGCGGCATCGGCCCGGAATGACCATATCCCGCACAGGTCCTTTACCTCTCGCGTCTCGCTTTCACGCGGATACAACATGTGGAGTCAACCTCCGATAGAGCCAGATCGAAAAGTGCTAACGCCCTGAAGCACGATGATACAGCAGCAACTTCTTTCGGCAACGGTTTTCGACGAACTCACCTGGTTCAATCCCGCCGCCTCCAGGCACGACCGGCGGCTTGTTCACTAAGATGCCGCTACTTCGTGAATAAGCCGGGCTAGAATGTTCACAGCTTGTAAACACACGCGACACCATGTGACGAATGAAGGGAGAACGACACAATGGAGTACCGCAACCTCGGACGTACCGGAGTCAAGGTCAGCCCGCTGTGCCTTGGGTGCATGATGTTCGGCCGCAAGACCGACCAGGCCGAGTCCGCCAGAATCATAGACCGCGCCATCGACGCCGGCGTGAACTTTCTGGACACCGCCAACGTGTACGGCCGCGGCGCCAGCGAGGAGACCACCGGCAAGGCCCTGAAGGACAACGGCAAGCGCGACCGGATTGTCCTGGCGACCAAGGTTCACGGGCGGATGAACGACGACGACCCCAACGCCTGGGGCAACAGCCGGCGGCACATCATCCAGCAGTGCGAGGCGTCGCTACGGCGACTTCAGACGGACTGGATCGACCTGTACCAGATTCATCGCCCCCAGTCGGACATACCCATAGACGAGACGCTGCGGGCAATGGACGACCTGATTACCAGCGGCAAGGTCCGCTACATAGGGACCAGCACGTTCGGGGCATGGCAGGTGGTCGAGTCGCTGTGGGTCTCGCAGCAGCTTGGTCTGAACCGCTTCGTCACGGAACAGCCGCCCTATAACCTGCTGGACAGGCGCATCGAGCGCGAGCTGGTGCCGATGGCCGAGACGTGGGGAATCGGGCTTATCCCCTGGTCGCCGCTGGCGGGCGGCTTCCTGACGGGCAAGTACCGACGCGGCGAGCGGCGGCCTGAAGATTCGCGCCTGGCCGGCCGGGACGACGAACGGACTGAGCGGATGCTCTCCGACGCCGGCTTCGACGTCATCGAACGCGTTGAGGAAATCGCCTCCGAGAAGAACTGCACGCCCAGCCAGCTTTCGCTGGCGTGGTGCATGAATCAGCCGGGCATAACCAGCCCGATTATCGGCCCGCGGACGATGGAGCAACTCGAGGACAACCTCGGCGCACTGGAGGTGGAGGTAACCGACGAAGACCGCAAACGCCTCGACGAGGTCGCCCGCCCGGGCGAATGCGTCGCGCCGTTCTACCAGGCGGACTTCGGCCCGGACGAGCACCGGTGGTGATTCCATTGCGGATTACCGATTGTGGATTTCGGATTCGGCCAGGAAGCACCGGCGGCATCTCGACGGGGTTCCGCAGAGAGGGTGCGCCTCCCGGGCAGTTTCCGCCCTTCCACCTTCGCAGGGGCGGTCAGACGCCAACACGTGCGCAATGCCCGTTCGACAGCAGCGAACTGCCAATCGATGAATACGGAAGCATCACTCCGCAATCCGCAATAATGACGCGGCCCCGCCCGGCAATGCCGAGCGGGGCCGATAGTCCCTGCAAACGCAAGTCGCGTTATTCACCCCACCCACGATACTGGTAGGTGAAGTACAGGGAGTCCTTAGGCAGCACGAGTATCTTCTCCAGCTTGACCAGCGTTCCGTTGACCGGCATGCGCACGCGGATGGGCGTGCCACCGGCCGATGCGATCTCGCCTTCCACGCGGGACCGGAACTGCTGCGCCATCTGCTGGGCCTCGACGTCCGCGGCCGGCCGGGGCGCATGCGCGGCTTCGGCGGCCAATGCGGCAAACTCGTCCACCACCTTCAGCGGGCCTGAGAAGCTGGACTGTCGTCCGAACATGCCCGCCGACTCGGTGTAGTCGCCATCCGGCGGCAGGTAGCAGTTGACCATCACGTGCATGGCCGGCACGTCCAGCGAGGGCAGATCCACCCTCATGCCACCGGCGGGCGGCACCGGCTCGGCCGGCGATTCGACGTACACTACCTCCACGGGGAACGCCGCCAGCTCGGCCGATCCGCCGCCACTGCGAACCAGCGGCAGCAGCACGTTGCCCTGCTCGTCCTTCGCCGGTGTGACGTTGTTGCCCGCGACCATCACCGACCATATCTCCGCACCCGCCGGCATATTAACCCGCAGGAACTGGTTGCGGTTGTTCCGCACGCTGTACGTCGCCTTGGTGATACGACGACCGTCCTTGAGCTGCATCGACGTAAATGCCGCCGAGTCAACTATCGTCACCAGCACGCCCAGCTCCTCGTGTCTGCGCACGGTCAGCGGGATGCTGAAGTCCTCGGAGACGTAGCGGAACCCCAGCAGCACCGGCTGGTTGGTCATCGCCACCAGGTCCGACGGAAGCTGACGGACGTCTATGCCGGTGGCTCCGGCGACCTGGCCCGGGGATATTTCCACGTTCGCCAGGGCCACCACGGCGACGTAGCCCTTTTCCCGCTCGACGCCCACGGCCCGGAGAACCGGCACCTCCGTGCTTTCGCCGGCCTGCTCATAGGAAACCCGCAGGGAGTAGGCGCCGATTACCTCGCCCCGCAGCGACACGACCAGCTCCCGGCTGTCGTTGACGCGCCAGTCCTGCACGCCGCTGCCGGAAACCGTCAGCACGCTCACGCCGTCGGGGACCGACAGCTTAAGCTCGCGAACGGCCGTGTGCAGGATGTTGAAGTGCACCGTCTCCTCGCACAGCAGCACGCCTTCGGCGACGGCCACCAGTGTGCGGGTATCGCTGTAGAGCTTCGGTGGGGCCGGGGCTATCTCCGGCAGGGCCCGCTCCCAGCTTACGCGCAGCGGGTTGTTCACCGCAATCGCCCCGGTGAAGTGGGTCTGTTCGTCGGTATGCTTCACCACCAGCGACTGGGCGCCGGCGACTTTGACGTCAACGTCGGGCCGGTCGATGGCCAGGTCCAGCACCAGCGATGTCTCCAGCACAGTGGGAATGGTCACCTCGTTTATGCCCTGGCTCTTTCCGACCGCCGCCTGGAAGTGCAGCTCGCACTCAAGAGCGCCGCTCTGGCGGGTCAGCAGTTCATAGACATTGCCCCGCTGGCTGTTGGGGCTGAGGAACACGCCTTCGGGCAGTTCGGCTCCGGTCACGGCGACGCCTGCCGGCAGCACCGCTATCCGCTTCCAGCCCTCCTCGCGGAGCACATTCAGCGAAAGCGAAAGCTTCAGGTTAGCACCGTCCTCGCCCATCGTGCCGCTTACCTCGGCCGAGCGGATAACAACGTCGGTCGGCGGCGGCGTGGTGTCGTCTTTCCGTCGCTCCAGCGACCACTGCAGAAGCGCCTTGAACTCGTTCCACGGCAGGTCCACCTGCGTGCGCTCGGAGACGTTGGGTATCTTGACGTCCAGCAGCGCCTCGACCTCCGACCACGGTATGGTCAGGACCTGGGAGTCGCCTTTTTCCGGGTCGTAACCGGTAATCTGCACAAACTTCTCCCAGGTCAGAATCACCCGTCCGTCGTCGTCGAGCGGGGCTTCCGGAACCTCCTGTGCGCTCAGGGGACCGGCAAACAGCATCACCGCGAGGCAAGCGGCGGCGATGGTCGGCAGCAGCGGACTGCGCGAAGGTATCATGGCTGTGTTCCTTTCCAGACTATGTCCTGTGCCTGCAGAACGAGTTCGTCTTCGGGCCTTACCAGCGATTTCTCGAACCCGACCATCCGCCCCACGCGGGGCGCGTCGATGGTCTGGGGAACTTCCGCGAAAACTTCCTGTTCAACGGTTTCACTCCAA
The DNA here is from genome assembly GCA_049975485.1 of Phycisphaerae bacterium. Classification (GTDB taxonomy): domain Bacteria; phylum Planctomycetota; class Phycisphaerae; order SM23-33; family SM23-33; genus PUND01. The sequence continues at coordinate 110,391 of JBNGDC010000003.1, forward strand.
TGTCGCATCTCACCGGAGCCGACCAGCGTCAGCGTTCCACCGTCGGCCACCAGCAGGTATTCGTCGTGCTCCAGGCGGAGACTGTTGTCGGCCACGATGAATTCGTTGTATTCGTCGCCGGCGAAGGCGACGTTGGCCAGCATGCCGTTGGCCAGCAGCGCATCGGTGCCGACAATTGCCTCCTGGCGTCTGCTGCGGGTCTCGTCGCCCGCGCGGCCGTTACGGCGGGCGTCCAGTTCCAGCAGCGTGCGCATCTGGGCTTCATCCACCACGGCGAATGTCAGTCCGCCCCGCCCCTGGCGGAATTCCGCCCCGACACCGGCGGCGTCGGCGGCCGTGAGGTTCAGGGTTGTGCTGCCGACCAGAAGCTTCTGACCGAGGTTGTAGCGGGCGTTCGACAGGACGAAATCGCGGTAGTCCGTCCCCGCTACGGAAACGCCCCTGTCGCCCTCCGCCCACCTGTAGTTGCGGGAGTAGAAGGTGTCGAACTGCCCGGACAGATCATCGGCAGAGACCGCATCACCGCCGTCGGCACCCACAGAACCATCGGCCTGCAGGACACCCTCGGCCTGTTGCTGGACGATATTGCTTCCGATCTGCACCCGGGGGCCGCTCAACTCACGGAGATTGCCGATAAGTTCGGCTACCCGGTGTTGACCGGCCGGCGTGTCCCGCACCTCCAGTTTGCCGTCGGTAAAGCTCACTTCACCGTGGCTGACGTCCCGGACGGCCTGGAGCAGCTCATCGCCGCCGCCTTCCCGCACCAACCCCCGCACGTCGTAAGTACCGACAACGGGTTTCTGTGGCAAAGTAGATGGAGCCGGCGCTGCCGCGGGCGCGGACTTCGCGGCTTCGGCCGCAAGTTCGAACTCTATCCTGTCCGCGGGCCGATCCGCTCCGCCCGAATCCGGCTCGTATTTTCGCAGCCTTCTGGCGGCCTGGATCGCCTCGTCGTAGCGGCCGCTTTGCCGCAGCGACTCCAGCTCCTTTCTCAGCTCCGCGGCTTCCCGTTGTTCGTAATCCTCGAACCGCTCCAGCTCGCCACGTGCCCTGCTCATTCGCGCATGCTGCTCGGCCTGGAATCCGCCTCCGCCGCTCATGCTGAGCTGTACGCCCATCTCCTCGACCGCCCGCAGCTTCACCTGGGCTTCGCCCGACCTGCCCGCGCGGGCCGCCTCCAGGCCTTCCTCCAGCAGCGACTGCTGGCGGGCGGAAAGGTCGGCGACCTTCGCTTCCACCTCGCTCTGGACACGCGCGGCCGCCACCTTCTCGGTGTCGGTCTCGACTCCCAGCTCACCTCGCATAAGCTCGATATTGCCGAGGAGACGCGACGCATTCGTCCACGCCGGAGAACCCTCCGGGTTCAGCCGCTGCGCGTTCCGCAGTGCCTCGGCGGCCTTGTCGTATTCGCCCTGCTCGTAGAAATCTCTGCCGGCGCGGTAGTAGTTCACCCCCAGCCGGTACCGCACCTCGGCCGGTTTCTCGACCGGCTCGGCCGAAGAGGAAGGAAGTGTCGTTTCGGGAAGTGTGGGCTGCATGCCCGGCCGCGGAACGGCGGCGCTGTCATCGGCCAACTCGCCGCTGCCGTAGGTCAAGCCGGCAACGGCCGTCTCGCTGGAGAAGCGGTCCACCTGCTCCAGCGGACCCGCCCAGCGGCGCACCTTTGCCGTCTGTGGCATGTAAAGCTCGCACCATGCGTAAGCGATGGGCAAATCAATCCGCGGCAGCGGCACCTCGAAGCCGGCCGCGCCCTCCACCGGCTCGTGCCGCCAGAGGCACACCAGCTCCACCGGAAAGCTCACCAGCCCCCGCACGGACGCCGTGGAACGCACCAGCGGGACCTGCCAGCCGCCGTCGTCGAGGGGCGTAACCGGAACGGTCCTTTCGTTGACGCGCACCATCACCAGCTCCGCCCCCTCCGGCAAATCCAGGCGCATGAACTGCCGCGTGCGGTTCCGCAGCTCGTAGTCCACCTTGCAGAAGACCGTACCGTCGCCGGTCAGAACCGCCTGATAATGGGCCAGGTCCGCCAGAGACTCCCTTATCTCCGCCTCGGAGAGGTCGATGACCTCGATCCCGGCCGACCAGCTCCGTCCGGTCACGCGGTAGGCCAGTGCAACAGGTCCCGCTAGCATGCCGGCCGCGGAGGCGGGTATCTCGCTGACGGCCAATGGCTCCAGACCCGTCGTGCGCCCGGCCAGGACCTCAGATGTTCCTGTGGAGCTGCCGACAACCACCGTCCCGCCGCTGAAATGCCCGTTGCGAAGCCCCAGCTCGCCGAGCCGGAACGCGTCCTGTGAGCCGCCCACCTCGCAACTCACGTGCAGGCGGGTCTGCTCGGACAGCTCCCCTTGCAGGAAAACCGCCGCCGACGAGCCGGTTGTGCGGACCTCCCGAACGTCCGGACCTGTTATGGACACCTGCGCGGCGCCGGCCGGCAGGAACACCTCCAGCCGGTCGGTCCGCCCGGTGAGGACTTTCACGTCCAGCCGCGCGGTCAGCCGGCGGCCGCCGGCGTCGAGCAGCCAGACGATATCGCCGGACACCGCGTAGCGCGGGGCGTGATACGCCTCCGGCCGCGGGGGGTGAATGGTGATGTTGAGTTGGTCACTGGTCGGCAGTGCGACCCGGCCGTGGGTGCCGGCTTCGGCCGAACCGCGGATCGTGCCGACCGCCCCGGCGGCGCTTAGCACCCACGCTTCCGGCGAGTCGAGCGTTACCACCGTGGTGGTTGTAGCCGGCACCGGCAAAGAAAGCGTGTTCTCGGAGGTCCCGGTCTGCCAGTCCGGCTGCATCCGGGCGGTCACCACATACTCGCCGGGTTCTTCGCACAGCAAACTGAGCCACCCGTCGATGACGGGCATCTCGGTCGGCTCACCGTTTACCCGCACGTCCCGCCATGCGTGTTCGGCGCTGAGCACCGGCACCGATCCGGCGGCCGATGGGTCGAGAACCTGATAATGAATAGTCGCAGTCAGCCCGGCCGGGCCGTCGTCCGGCATTTCAAGGGCGTAAACCGACCCGGCCGCCACCGTGGGCACCGGGGCAGCAACGGCCGGTGCGGATGTCTCGCGCAGATAAACCTCCCAGAGATTCACCGGTATCGTGAAGTGCACATCCTCGAGCAGACGGCTGCGGTCCAGCATGGCGCGGACAATGCCGGCCCGGCTCATGCCGGACTGCTCTGAGTCCATCTCACCCCCGCCCGCAACGGCGGCCGTGAAGACCACCGCCAGCACCAGGCAACACATTAGGCGAATCTGACGCACCCTGATCTCCAGGCCCTTATGTAAGCAACAGCCGCGAAATATGGTAGCTGGAGCGTTTGACGGCGTCGCGGACAAAAGGTTCCCAAAAAACGCCTCCGATTTGGCAGGCCCTCGCTCTCCGACGGCCTGGGCGGGACGCGGCGCCTATACTTGGAGGTGGAAAGCAGTTAAAAGAGCATCACTTCCGAAAGGAGCACGGAGATGACACTGAGCGTCCCGGTCACAGAGGACATCCATTGGGTCGGAGTCAACGACTACGAGACTCACCTGTTCGAGGCGGTCTGGCCGTTGCCCAGGGGTGTGTCCTACAACTCCTACCTCATCGACGACGAGAAGGTCGCCCTGTCCGACGGTGTAAAGGATGCCTTCGCGGCCGACCAGCTCGAACGCATCCGGGGAATTATCGGCGAGAAGCCCATCGACTATCTTATCGTCAACCACATGGAGCCGGACCACTCCGGGACGGTGCGTACTCTGCGCGAGATTTATCCGGACCTGCAGATAGTCGGCAACGAAAAGACCGCCGGCTTCCTGGAGCAGTTCTACGGCATAACCGACCGCGTAAAGACGGTTGGCGACGGCGAGGAGCTGGACCTGGGCAAACACAAGCTGCAGTTCTTCATGACGCCGATGGTCCACTGGCCCGAGACGATGGTCACTTTCGATAAGACCGACGGGGTGCTTTTCTCCGCCGACGCGTTCGGTGGTTTCGCGGCCCTGGACGACGGGATCTTCGACGACGAGGTGGACCTGGCCTACTACGAAGACGAGATCCTCCGCTACTTCTCCAACATCGTCGGCAAGTACGCCAAGCCGGTCATAAAGGCCATCGACAAGCTGCAATCGCTTGACATCCGCGTCGTCGCGCCGACGCACGGGCCCATCTGGCGGAACAACCCGAGTGAGATTATCGAAAAGTACGCCTGCTGGAGCCGCCAGGAAACCGAACCGGGTGTGGTGCTGGCGTTCGGCTCGATGTACGGCAGCACGGGCAAGATGGCCGAGGCCGTCGGCCGCGCCCTGGCCGACGCCGGCGTCCGCGCCGTCCGCGTGCACAACGTCTCGCGGACGCATCCGTCTTACATCATCCGCGACGCGTGGCGGTATGGCGGGCTTATCATCGGCGCGCCTACCTACAACACCGGCCTGTTCCCGCCGATGGACGCGCTTCTGCGCGATTTGGAGATATTGCGGATGCAGGGGCGGCACATCGGCGTCTTCGGCAGCTACGGCTGGAGCGGCGGCGGCGTGAAGCAAATGCAGCAATTCGCCGAAGAAGGCGGGCAGTGGAACCTCATAGAGCCGGTCGTCGAGGCCAACTGCGCGCCCAACGACGACGATCTCGCCCGCTGCGCCGAACTGGGCCGCAACATGGCCGAAGCCGTTGGGTCGTAGCCGACGGCCGGCTTGACACCGGGGCGCGAAATCTGAAGGAAGGGGCACACAGTCCGCCACCCCCTCCTGGCCCTGCGGGCCATCCTCCCCCTCAAGGGGGGAGGCGTTCGGCGCGCACGCCCCTCTGCGGAACGCGCACTTACCTCTCTCCCTCAGGACGCGCTTACCCCTCTCCCTCAGGGAGAGGTCGGGCCGAAGGCCCGGGTGAGGGCAAGTCGCAGCAAGCAGCAGAATACCGTTCAGCCAGAACGCCGCCTTCGCAAGTGAAGCAAGGGCTTGACGTCGCGCGTGCCTGCAAGGAAGCTACTCAGATATGAAGTCCATCAGGGGTAAACTACGCTGTTCAGCAATATTGCTCGTCCTCGTTGCGCTGCTTGTCGGGTGTGCGCCGAACATCGAGGCTGAGGCGAAAAAGCTCATCGTTCCCGATGCTCTGCCCGGCCGTGTCATGCAGGGGCTCACCGGAACGGGCGAGCAGATGGTGGCCCAGGGACGCATCCACCACGCCCTGCGTGTGGAAGGTTACGAGAACACGACAATCGACGTCTGGGTCATCAACAGTCGGATGATCCACTATGAGCCGACACCCGAGGGCGGCTTGCGGGCCGTTCGCATCCGTCGCGGGACAGTGCTATTGCTGCATCCCCTGATGACAAGCAAAACCTGGTTTCTGGAATTGGCCCAGGGGTTGGCCGACCGCGGCTGGGACGTGGTGCTACCCGATCTGCGTGCTCACGGGCGGAGCGAGGGTGAGTACGTCACCTGGGGCGCGAAGGAAAAACATGACATCAAGGCCGTCGTAGATGAGCTGCTGAACCGCGGCCTGATCCGGCGGCCCATCTTCGTCTGCGGCGCGTCGCTGGGAGGTACTGTGGCAGTGCAATATGCCGCACTGGACCCACGCTGCAGGGGGTGTTTCGCCATCGCCCCTCCCAAGAGCTTCCGCGCCATAAGCCGGCGCATTCTGCTGATGCTCAGCGACAGCCACTATGAGGCCGCATATCAGCGGGCTTTGGAACTCGCCGATTTCGAACCGGATGAAGCCGACGCGGTGGCCGCCGCAAGACGGCTAACTTGCCCGCTGCTGATGACGCACGGGGCGCTGGATTTTGTGGTGCCGACCGACCACTCCGAAGCGATCTTTCAGGCCGCTGCGGGTCCGAAGCGCTTCCTGCCTCAATTCCTGGCGGGGCACGCCTCGGAGATCGGCAAGGAAGAATGGATCGCGGCGCGGATCGGCATGCTTGCGGATATGGCCAAGGAGGCCGGACCATAGTTGCCGCCTTTCCGCCGACGGTTCAGCCCGGAACCCAGAGATTACACGCGATGGAAAGGGCTACGCAGGAAACCGCCCTTCAAAACTTCGTGTAATCTGCTGTTATCCGTGTAATCAGTGGACTCCAGTCCGTGAAGCCATGGATCCGCAATCCGCAATCCAAAATCTCACAGTTCCACCCACGCCGCCTCGCGGTGGGTGAGCCGCCGGCCGGTGCGGCGGTCGCACGCGCCGGCGTCGAACGGGAAGCTTCCCAAGCTGAACACGTGCAGCCCGCGTATCCGAATATCGCCGCAGTCCGATACCAGCATCGCCTGCGGATGCCGGCTGGACAGGCCCATCACGCGATAGCAGAACAGGTTCGCGAACAGCATGTCGCGGCAGCGGTCCATAACGACGGCCGTCGCCGATTCGGAACCGAGATTCTCCTCGGTCTGCAGTGCATAGAACCGCCAGCCGGAGGCACCCCGCAGCACAACTTCAGCGTCGCGGTGGTGCTCTACGGACATCAGGTACACCCGCCCCGCCCCGTCACCGGTGACCTCCAGCCCGCAGGGGGCGTGGTAGTTGGCCGTCCACACGTTGCGGAACGTCCCGCCGCCGGTGATCTTCAGCGAGACACCCGCGTCGCACCCTTTCCGCCGGCAGCGGCCCCGCGACCAGTCGAAGAAAACATCGTCCATGCCGGAGTCATCACCCCCGGCCCAGTGGACGGCGACGGCGCCGGCGTTAAGCCCCGGGTTCGTTCCCAGGCCGGTCATCAGGTTCCGCCCGCCCTCCGGGACAGCCAGCATCGCCCGCGGGCTGTCGCCGTCCGTGAAGCCCTCTTCGCCGTCGCGAAGGACAATCTGCGTCCGCCCCGGATGCAGGCCGATAAGCGCCGTCTCGGCGCCCGGCCGGAGCGTGTCGGTTATGCGGTATTTACCCTGGGGGAAATAAACGGCCCGCTCCTGCAACGCCTTTTGCAGCGCAGCCGTGTCGTCGGCCTGGCCGTCGCCGACGGCGCCGAAGTCCCGCACGTTTACCCACTGCTCCATCGGCGGCAGCGGCGGCATGTCCGACTCGGGAGGCGGCGGCGCTTCTTCAAGCGCTTCATTCTCGAATATGATCTCGGTCTGCTCCGTCGCTTTCTCACCCAGGGCGTCGGCGATATGCAGGCCGGCGGACAGGCGGCTAACGACGCAGGCATCCGCTTCCCAGCCCTGCGCCTCGCCGCCGCGGGCCTTGAGGAACGCGGGCGTTCGCACACACAGGACGTTCTCGGCGTTGACCTGACAGGCCGGTTCGTCGCAGGCGTCCATCTCAACGCCGGCTGCTGAAAGCGACTCGAACCGGCAGTCCTTCAGATACAGTTTTTCGATCATCCCGGCGGGAACTTTGACGCCCAGCGGCGCGTCGCGCAAAACAGTCCGCACGGCCGTCAGTCCCGCTTCGTGCGTTTCGATGCAGCTTGTCCGCTGCCCCGCGAAGGTGCAGTCGTTTACCAGCAACTGCCAGCCGGCCGACGTTCGGCCCGTGGTCAGCCCGTGCTCGCCACCGAAGAAACGGCAGTTGTGTATCTCGTTGCCGGCCTGTTCCACGCCCGCGCGTGCGTCGGACAGATGAAAATCCACGTTTTCGATCGAGCAGTGCTGGGCGAAGTTGGCCCGGACGCCGACGGCCGAGCTGTTGCCTTCCTCGATGCGGATGTCCACGTTGCTCAGGCCGGAGAAGAACGTGGAGTTGTTAGCATCCGGCGGCGTCTCTCCGGCGGCGGGTCGAGGTCCGTGGAAGTGGACCATCGGCCGACTGTCGCCCGCGTCGAATCCCGGCGTGCGTGAAGCCAGCAGCAGCGTCGGACGCTTGCGCCCAAAGCCGATCAGCCGCACACCCCACCAGACCCGCAGCGTATCGGTCAGGCGATATGTGCCTTCCGGCAAAAGCACGATGCCGCACGGCAGATCGTTGCGGCGGATGGCCCGGCGGCCCGCGTCGCTTTCCTGCGCCGGCTGGAGAGAGTCGATAGCGGTCTGTATCGCCGCGGTGTCGTCGGCCTGTCCGTCGCCGACGGTGCCGAAATCCTCGTCGGTTACAGTAACGGCCGCGCCGTCCTCGGGCGCCATCGTGTACACAGACTCGCCGGGGGTGCGATCAGCAACTGATGGTTTGCTCATGATCTCCTCACTTCAGGCAGTTTCGGGTCGGGCATCTTCGCGGCGACGGCGTGACAATGCAAGGTCGCCGCCGATGATGGCTTTGCTTTGGCCGGTGAGAGGTCAATAATGAAGCAGGCGAAACTGCCCGGGAGATAAAGACATGAAGACGAAGAGACTGCTGCGACGCGTCCTGATTGCCATTGTGGCTCTGGTCATCATTCTGGTGGTGGCGGCCGTGCTGCTGATAGACCCCATCGCCAAATCCGGTGTCGAGCGCGGGGCCGGCTACGCCCTGGGCGTCGAGACCAGCATGGACCGCATGGACGTCAAGCTGTTCCAAGGACAGGTGATCATGGACGGTCTGTGGGCGGCCAACCCGGAGGGCTTCGCGACGCCGCACTTCTTCCGCAGCGGTCGATTCGACGTCCGGCTGAAAGGCGGGACGGTGCTGTCGGACCCGGTGGAGATGGAGCACTTCGTGCTCAACGGGCTGGACCTGAACATCGAACAGAAGCTCACCGGCAGCAACGTATCGGCGATACTGGAGAACCTGCGGCGTTTCCAGAAAGCCCCGGCCGAGGATGCCGAACAGAAGCCCGGCAAAAGGCTGAAGATAGACCGCATCGAGATCCGGGACGTGGTGGCGCACTTCCATATACCGGGCATGCGTGAGATTACCGTCAATCTGCCGGTCGTGGAGCTGGATAACGTCACCATGGGCGAGGAGGGCGGCGTGCCGGTCTCGGAGATCGTCGCCCGCATTCTGCCGGCGGTGCTCGCGGCGGTACTCGAACAGGGCGAGGGTGTGCTGCCCGCCGGCACGCTGGACGACCTTTCCGGTCAGTTGCAGCAGACCGCCGACGCCATGGGCCAGCGCGGCAGAGAGCTGATAACCCAGACCCGTGAAGACATATCCCAGCGTATTGAGGAATCCGCCGAGCAATTCCGCGAAGACATAACCTCCCGGCCTTCCAGGGCCCTGGAGGACCTTCTCGGCGGTTCCTCCGAAGACGAGCAGGATGCAGACGGCAACTGATACCTGACGGCGAAAGACCATGCCTGAGGCGGACACAGACAATAACGTCGGACGGCGGCGCGGATGGAAGCGACGGTTTCTGCTGCGCCTGCTGGTGGTAATCGTCATACTGGCGGTGCTGGTCTGGTCGCTGCCGTACCTGCTGTCCACCGGCTTCGGCACCCGTCTTGCCATGCGGTTCGCCAGCGGGCAGATCCGTGGAAACATGGAGGCCGACGACCTGTCGCTGACCTGGCGCGGGCCGGTACGCATCAGGGGGCTGCACGTTACCGACGAGCAGGGGCGGCGCGTTCTGACGGCCGACGAGGTCGAGGTCTCCTCGGGGCTGTGGTCGCTCCTGCGGGATTCCGAGCAGTTCGGACAGGTTGACCTTCGCCGACCGCGGGCGGATGTGTACCTGGAGCCGGACAGGCCTGCATCCATAATCGAGGCCTTTCGTCCGGTAACCCCGCCGAAGGAACCGGCACCGCCGGCCCGGCCGCACGGAACGGTCCGCATGCACGACGGCTCAGTCCGCATCGTCACAGCAGACGGCGCGGGCCGCAGTTTCGACGGCATCTCAATGCTGCTGAGCGTCAACACGCTCGACGACCTGGAGGCCCGCCTGGAAATGCCGCTCGCCGGCGGGCGTCTCGAGGCCGACGCCCGCGTGCGGGACCTGGCCGCCGGTGGCTCGGTGGACTTGCTGTCGGCCGACGCCAAGGGAACCCTCCGCACCGTAGCACCAGTGGACCTTTCGCGATTGTCAACGCAACATGGCCTGGCCGTGCCCGCCGGCGTCTCCGGCCTGGCGAGCATCAACGGAGGCGTCACCTTCACCGACGGCAAAGGTTCCGGTGACATGACCGTATCCGTCGATGGATTGTCCGCCGGTTCTTCGCGGGTGGGCGAGATAAAGCCCATCGACGTAGTGCTTCAGTCCCAGGCAACCTGGACGCTGGAGCACCTGAGCGGCGAGCTGAACCTGACGCAGCCGGGGACGGTTAAGCTCACCTTCGAGGGCGACCCCGCCGCCCTGTCACGCGCCTCGGTCGCCAACGCGCTGTTGGCGGCGCTGTCCGGCCGGTCGGCAGAGCTCGGCGAATTCGTCGCCACGCTCAACGGGGAAATGGACCTCGCCGAGATAGGAGCGGCCGTCCCGTCGCTGCTGAAGCTCCGGGAGGACGTGGAGATAACGGCCGGCAGCGTTCTGTTCGAGGACTGCGAGCTTACCGGCGGCGATTGGCCCGCGACGGCCGGGCGCGTGCATATCGAGGCCACCGTTGCCGGGCGACGCAATCTGCAGTGCGGACCGGTCGATCTCAGATGGCACGGACAGTCGCGCGAGGGCGCCGAGCCGGATGTACGGCTGCGCCTGGAATCGCCGTTCGCACTGGCATCGGCGACGACCGTTGCCGAAGGCGTAGAAGCGGAGTTGACCCGGCTGGATCTGGACTCGCTGCAGGAGAAGCTCTCCGGAGTCTTCGATATCGGCGACCTGACACTTGCCGGTCTGCTGGAGGGCGGAGTTGTCGTAACCATCGATGATGCGCACGGCGAACAGGACATCGAAGAACTCTCCTTCTCCGGCCGACTCGAAGGCGCCGACGTGCTTGTGGTCCGCAATGGGCGACGTTTCGAGGCCCGAACGCTGGCCGCCGACTACGCCGGCATGCTTTCGGCTACCGACGACGACAAGCCGCTACTACACCTGACGTCCCTGTCGCTGCAGGCGGATGACTCACTGAGCGTATCCGGTCCCGCAATGGTGGACTTCCGCGACGGCTCCTGGTCGGCCGGTCCTGAACTGACCGCCCGGACCGACCTGCCCTGGCTGCTGAAGTTACTGCGCGACATGCGCGTCGCTGAAGAGACGCCGGAAATAACCTCCGGCCGTCTGGAATGGAAAGGACAGGCCGCCTCGACGGAGGGTGTGCTGTCGGCCGACGGCGAGGGCGAGCTTGAAGGCCTGCGCTTCGACGACACACAGCAGCCGCCTACAGAAGGTCCGATCGCATTCGCTCATCGCGCGACGCTGCTGGAAGATGGTGAAAAACTGCGGATAGAGCATCTTCGCGTGACGGCCGACGACCTCTCCATGGAGCTGGACGGCTCCGTGGAGCAGCTTTCCGGCCGGGCGGTCGCGGACATCACCGGCAGATACGCCGGCAACTGGCAGCGGATTACGGAAATTATCCATCGCCTGGCGCCGAGCACGCGGGGGCAATTGCTCATTCGCGGACCGGCCGAGGCAAGCTTCGCCCTGCGCGGCCCGCTGCGCGGCGGCGAGGGACGAACCGTAAAGGCGGAGCTGGATGCCGAATCAAGCGTCGGTTGGGCGTCTCTGAACGCCTGGGGGCTGGACCTGCTGCAGGGCAACCTCGCGTTGACCATGCGGGACGCCTTGGCACAAGTGGAAGGTGAGCCGATACCCACCGCGGGCGACGGATGGGTCAGAGTGCCCCTGGAGCTGGACCTGCGCGGTGAAGCGCCCGTGTTGCGCCTGCGCGAGCCGGCCGACATAGTCGAGTCCGCCACGGTCACGGAACAAACGGGGACTCAACTGCTGAGCCGCTTCAACCCCATCTTCGGGCAACTCGGCGGGCTTGACGGGCAGCTCACGCTGCACCTGGACGCACTGGAGCTTCCGCTGACCGAGCCGGAGATACGCACCGGCACCGGACGCGGACGACTGGATATGTCCCAGTTGAACGTCCGCCCGGCCGGCATACTCTCGCAGATTTTGACGCTTGCGGGTCTCTCCGGCGACCGGCAGCAATCCATGAACGTCGGAACCGTGAACTTCACCATCGCCGACGGCGCGATACATTACGACGACTTCACTGTCTTTGTCGGCGACGACCTGGACCTGAAGTTCCGCGGCGCCGTGGGATTCGACGATACGCTGGACCTGGCCGTCTCCGTGCCGGTCCGCGCCGAGCTGCTGCGGCGACTGGGCGTGCCCATCCGCTTTGTGGACTACGCCCGCGTGCTGGAGGGCGTGAGGGTGGAGATCCCCGTGGCGGGCACCCGCCTTCGGCCGCGGCTCGACCTCGCCGAGGTGGACGTGACCGACCTGGTCAACAGGGCGTCGCAGCTTCTTCTGCTCGAACGCCTGCAGGGCGATGAAGACGACGAGGACGCCGACGAGGAAACGGACAAGCCGACCCGCGACGCCCCCAGCCAGCTTCCCCGAACCGACCCGCAGACGCCCGGCACTCCCCGGCGCTCCGACCCGCTGCTGGATATGTTGTGGGACGTGCTGGAGCGGCCCGACGAAGAGACCGACGAATCTGACAGGGAATCCGACGAATGAAGACCATCCGCGAACTACGCCGGCGGCTGGAGCGGTTGCTCACCGCGCCGGGAGAGGAACTGGGGCGCTTCGCGCGGTTCCTGCGCTTCCAGCTACAGCTTTGGCGTTTCTGCGCACGCCGCCTGAAGGAAAACAACGCCACGGCGATGAGCGCGGCGCTTTCTTTCCGGACGATCTTCGCGGCCGTTCCCGTGCTGGTGCTGGCTTTCCTGGTCCTGCGTTCCGCCGGCGTGCTGGGCGACCCCCAGGAAGCGCTGGACAATGTGCTCAGGCAGGCCGGTTTCGGCGAGATACAACTGGTCGCGGAGAAACCCGCCGCCGAAACCCGGCCCGCGGTGGTCGAACCGGACGAAGGCGAAGAGGTATCGGTGGCCGAGTGGATAGGCCGGCTGGTTGAGCGCGTGGAGAGCCGGCTGACGCTGGGGCGTGTCGGTCCCATTGGCGTGGTGCTGCTGGTCTGGACGAGCGTCTCGCTGCTGACGACGCTGGAGCGGTCCCTGAACCGAATCTTTGAGGCGCCGCGTAGCCGTTCGTTGGGGCGGCGCGGATTGATGTACTGGTCCGCGCTTACACTCATACCGCTGCTGCTGGTGGCGGCAAGCTACGCGGGTCGCCGCGCCAGCGCCGCGGTGGTTGAGCTGTCGTTCGGGTCGGCGCTTCTGCACTTCGCCGGATGGCTCGGGCCGGTACTGGTGGGCCTGCTTATCCTCACGGCCGTGTACAAACTCATACCCAACACCCGCGTGAGTACCCGGGCGGCCATCGGCGGCGCGGCGATTGCCCTGCCGCTGTGGCTGCTGGCGAAATGGGGGCTGTCGGTTTACGTCAACAATCTTGTCGCCCGCGGGCACATCTACGGCACGCTGGGCCTGCTGCCGCTGTTTCTGATATGGGTGAACGCGTCCTGGCTGATATTCCTCTTCGGCGGGCAGCTCGCCTACACCGCCGCCAACCTGCGGCGGATGGAATCGGCGGAACTCGCCGAGCGCATGCTGCCCGGTCCGTCGGACCTGCTCGCCACGGCTGTGGCGGTGGCGGCGCCCTACGAGGCCGGTCGCGGACCGGTGTCGCTTTCCCAGGTCTGCGACGACCTGGACCTGCCCGCCGAGACCGCCCGCCGCCTGCTGGACCGCCTGGTGGATGCCGGCATTGTCTGCCCCTTGGGTGACGAGGACAGAGAGAGATACATACTCGCCAGGCCGGCGGCCAAGGTAGGCGTGCTGGACGTGATGGAGATGGGCGGCGGCCGGCGCGACACGAAGGCCCGCACCACCCGTGAGATAAAGAACGCCCTCAAGAACGTGCGGCAACGGGCGGATGAGTCCCTCGGCGGCGTTACGCTGGCCGACCTGCTGGGCCAGCAGCAGGCAGGCGGCACAGTTTGACGCTATCATGTAGCGACGTTCACGTGTCAAACTCAATGGAAGACGAATCGGGAGTCGTGGCCATGATGAAATGCCTCACGATGACAGGACCGCTGTTTGGGCTGCTGACGCTTTCGCTGCTGGCGCCGGGATGCTCGACCAACCCCGCCACCGGCGAGCGGATACCGATGTTAATCAACCGGGACCAGGAGATCGCCATAGGCGAAGAGGCCGCTCCGGAATTTGAACAGGCGTTCCAGGGCCTCGTCAGGGACGAACAGGTGCAGCAGTATGTCCGCCTGGTCGGTTCGCGGGTGGCGGAGGCATCCGAGAGACCCATGCCCTATGAGTTCGCCGCGCTGCGTTCGGAGGTGCCCAACGCCTTCGCGCTTCCCGGTGGAAAGGTGTATGTGACCGTCGGGCTTATGGAGGTGATGGAAAGCGAGCGTGAGCTGGCGGCGGTCCTGGCCCACGAGGTGGGGCACGTGGCCGCTCAGCACAACGTCCAGGCGTTGCAGCGGCAGGTGGGCGCGAGTATCCTGGTGGATGTGGCCGTCCGTGTCGCCGGCGGAGAAAGCGGACAGGTCGCCGGACAGGTCACGCAGATCGTCACCGGCCTCGGGAACCTGCGATACAGCCGCCAGGACGAATACCAGGCCGACGAGCTGGGTGTCCGCTACATGGCCCGTGCGGGCTACAACCCCTGGGGCATGGTGGAGCTTCTGACGCGACTCAACCAGCTCGGCGGCAGCGGCGGCTCGCTCGGCGAGTTCTTCTCCACCCATCCGCTGACGGAGAAGCGTATCGAAGAGGCCGAGCAGATCGTCCGCGATAATCACCCCCAGGCAAGGCGCGACGAGGCGCCGCAGAATATGCAGCGGTTCCTGGCCATGCGCCAACTGGCCGTGGAAGAAAAGATGGCCCAGGACACAGGCGAACCGGTGAACGAAACGGACGAGGACTGACGGCCGCTACAACTGCTCATGCCTCGGCCGGCTGCGGTTTTCGTCTTTGCAGGTCTGCAGCAGCCGCAATAGCCGGTCGCGGACTTCCGTTTCGCGGTCCCACAGGTTGGTCGTCTCGCGCCAGTCGCCGGACATCTCATATAGCTGCCCCGGCATGTCGTCTTCCTGCGGCCTGGTCCACTCGGTGTTCATCTTCGCACCGGCGCCCCGGCCGTCGATGAGCTTCCAACGGCTGTCGCGGATGGAGAACATGCCGTCAACGGAGTGATGGACCACCGCCTCGCGGACCGGTCTGCCGCGGTCATCGCCAAGAAGCGCCGGCAGGAAGCTGAAACTGTCTTCGGCGGCGTTGTCCGGCAATCGCTCGCCGACGATGGCCGCAAAGGTAGCGAACATGTCCGACAGGCAGATAAGCTCATCGCAGGTGCCGCCCGGTTCGATGCGGCCGGGCCAGCGCGCGATGAACGGTTCGCGATGTCCGCCGTCCCATATCTGACCCTTGTACCCGCGCAGATCGCCGCAGGACTTGTGCCCGTACGTTTCGCCGTCCACGTCGGTGGGACGCGCCCCGTTGTCGCTGGTGACGATAATCAAGGTGTCGTCCAGCCGCCCGATCTTCTCCAGCGTCCCGATGACCTGCCCCACCACCCAGTCCACCGTCGCGACCAGGTCGCCCCGAGGTCCGGCGTCGCTGACGCCGGCGAGGAAGTCCGGCGGCATGCAAGGCCGGTGCGGCGCCGAGGGCGTCAGGTACAGAAAGAACGGCTTGTCCGCCTCCGCCTGGTGGGTACGTTCCAGCCATTCGCAGGCCTTGCGGGCGTGATGGACGTCCACATCCTCGTCCCGCCATCCCGGCGACATGAAACCGTGTCTCTGCTGCGGATTGTAAGGGTGCTTCTCCTCGGTCGGCTCGGCCACTACGCGGTCGTTCTCCACAAAGCAGTACGGCGGCATGTCCAGCGAACCGGCGATGCCGAAGAAGTAGTCGAACCCCACGTCGGTCGGGCCGCCGATGATCGGCCTGGAGTAATCGACGTGGCCTTCGTCCTCCCAGCAGTTGTAGTTGATCTTTTCGCCGTGTTTCGCCTGCCACTCCCAGCCGACGTGCCATTTGCCCACGGCGGCCGTCGCGTATCCGTGCCGCTTCAGCAGTGTTGCGATAGTCTCCCGCGCCGGGTCTATCAGCGGCAGTGAGAACCCGCCGTTGACGCCACGTTTCAGGGATGCCCGCCAGCAGTACCGCCCGGTGAGCACGCTGTAGCGGCTGGGTGTGCAGACGGCCGAGGAGGAATGCGCGTCGAGAAACCTTACTCCCTCGGCCGCCAGGCGGTCCATGTTGGGCGTGCGTATCTTCGTGGCACCGTAGCAGCCGGGGTCGCCGTAGCCCATGTCGTCGGCCATTATGTAAACGATGTTCGGGTTCTCGGCCATGTGCAGTATTCCTTATGCTGATATCCACTCCGCCCCCGGCAGTCGGCAATATAAACGTCATGCCCTTGCGACGTCCAGCTTCCCTCCCGGCGAGCCGGCAAGGCCACTAATTGGGTTGACATATATCGGTCGGGCCAATAGCATCTTGAGATTCGATCCAGGCAACGACCGCGCCCCCTTCGGGGAGGACCTGAACGTGGCGAAACGAAAGAATTCACCGGCCCTGTTCGAGGTAATCTCCCGCAGCAGGGAGCGTCAGTCCCAGTCCGGGCTGCGTGTACCGACGTGGATGGGCGGAGACCGGCAGCAGCCGGACGAGACGCCCGAGTCGCAGGCGCAGGAGCCGGCGGCACAGAAGCAATCGCCCCAGGCGGATGAGCATGCCCGCCCGGCGAGCCAGGTGCAGTCGCAGCAGCCGGCTTACGAACCGGTGTTTTCAACGTCGGGTGGTCGGTTGCGTTTGTCGCTTAATTACAGCGGCGCGATCGTGCTTGGCGTGGCAGTGGTGCTTCTGATTGCGGCCGCCTTCGCCATCGGACGTGCCACGGGCGGCTCCGGCGATGCCGGGGATTCTGCCGCGAAAGCAGGCGTGGGCGGTGGCGAGCAGGAGCGCACAGAGACCAGCGGCGTCCAGCGCGTGGCGGGTAAGCACTACCTGATAATCTGGGACGCCGACGCCGGCGTCGGAATGCGTCCGGAAGCCGAGCGCATAGCGGAATTCTTCAACGCCCACGGCGAGAGTGCGGAAGTCCGCGAGCTTAAAGACCAGGGCGGGCAGCCGTTCCTGGCCGTCTGGTCCACCGAGGGTTTCGACCGCCCCGACAGTCAGGCGGCCGAGAACTACAAGACTCGCATACGCCGGCTGGGCGAGCAGTACCGTCAGGAGCACGACAACGTAAGGTTTAATCCCTGGTACGCGGTGTACCAGCCAAGCCAGCGATAATACGTGTAACGGAGCGTTAAGGATGTCACTTGATAGAACGTTGAAAATCCACGGGGCAATGGCCCGGACCCGCAGTGTGCTGACGCGAGCCGAGCGCATCGAGCGGCTGATGGAGGAAGGCAACTTCGACCCTGAGAAGGACGAGCCGTTCGGTCTGCCGAAGATGAAGGTCCGCCACTCCAAGGCCGGCACCAAGACCAAGAAGGAAAAGACCCCCGAGGAAGAGGCCGGCGTCGAGGGCGCCGAGGCCGCAGCCGAGCAGTCCGCAGAGCAGGCCGAATCCGAGTAAGCTGCTCTCTGCCGCAGACAGACCACCGGCGCAGCAGTTACGAGCCACCTGAGGACGCGGTGGGCGGTGCCTGCGCGGGTGGTCTTTTTCGCTGTGTTTGCCAAAGGGCTACCCATGACACGACCCAGCCACGCCATCGCCGAACGAATGAACCGACTGGACGCATCGGGCATTCGGAAGGTCTTCGACCTGGCCGCCAAGATGGAAAACCCCATCAACCTCTCGATTGGCCAGCCGGATTTCGACGTTCCCGAGCCGATCAAGGACGAGGCCATCGAGGCCATCCGTCGAGGACAGAACAAGTACACCCAGACGCAGGGCTCCGCCGAGCTGCTGGAGGCGGTGGCCCGGAAGTGCTGCGAGGAGTTCGGCTGGCACGACCCTTACCACGGGAAGGTCTTCGGTCCGCGAGGCTACATCATCACGTCCGGCGTCAGCGGCGGGTTGCTGCTGGCGATGATGACGCTGGTGAACCCCGGTGACGAGGTGGTATTCGCGGACCCGTATTTCGTGATGTACTCGCACCTGGTGAACCTGATGGGCGGCGTGCCCGTGCCCGTCGATACGTACCCCGATTTCCGTCCGGACGCCGGCCGAATTCGCGAAGCCATTACCGACCGCACACGCATGCTGCTGATCAACTCCCCCTGCAACCCCACCGGTGCGGTATACAGCCGCGAGGAGCTGGAGCAGATTGCGGAAGTGGCGGCCGAGCGCGACCTGCTGGTGATCTCGGACGAAATCTACAACGATTTCTGCTACGACGAGCCGTTCGTGTCCATGACGGCTGTGTACGACAACACGTTGCTGCTGCGCGGCTTCTCCAAGAGCTATGCAATGACCGGCTGGCGGCTGGGCTGGGCGACCGGCCCGAAGGCGATCATCGAGCAGATGACGATGCTCCAGCAGTACAGCTTCGTCTGCGCGCCGAGCATGGCCCAGGCCGGCGGCGTGAAAGCTCTTGAAACCGACATCTCCTCGCACGTGGAGGACTATCGCCGCAAGCGGGACATGGTGCAGGATGTTCTCGGCGAGAAGTTCGGGCTTATCAAGCCGGCCGGGGCGTTCTATGCCTTCGTGCCGGCCCCGGGCGGCAAGGCCACCGCATTCGTGGAAAAGGCCATCGCCAACAATGTCCTGATTATTCCGGGCAACGTCTTCAGCTCCAGGGACACGCACTTCCGCATCTCCTACGCCACCGACGATGAGAAGCTGCGGGAGGGGCTGGAAATACTGGCGGGCATGGCGGGCTGAGGCCCGGCCGCTACTGCTCGATTCTGAAACCCGACGACAGGTCCCCTTCCCGGCGCAAACGCAGCCCCGGATGCACTCGCGGCGTACAAGGTATAGGCGCATCCCAGCAGAAGCCGTCTTCGGGCACAAGAACTCTCAGGCCGCAAGGCGTTTCGGTTGCGGTCAGCTCGCTGGAAGGCGGCCGATGAAAACCTCCGGCGACCGGCGGAGTATAGACCTTCTTCAGGTTTGCCACGCCGAGCGCCGCCCAGATTACCAGCAGAGCCGTCAGGGTTCGCCGTCCCGGACGGGGCCAGGCGCCCGCGGCCAGCATCGCCACCATAGACGCCGCGAACATCCACACCAGATGGAACCCCAGCCGCCGCTGGGGCGATAAGATCAGCCAGGCGGCTATGCCCACAACGGCCGGTATCAACAGCAGCCATAGATGCAGCGTCCGCACGGCCCGGCGGCGGATGCACATCACGCTCAGCACGGCAGCGGCGAGAATGGCCACCGCCGCCGGGAAGAGAACGTCGCGCTGCCATCTGCCGGCAAGCTCCAGCCAGGAGACCCACCTGCTCAAAGGCCCGAAAGCCCTGCCCGCCCGGCCGATGTACCGCCACTCCCTACGAACCATGCCGACGGGCATTCGCCAGTCCACCTCGGCCGCCAGAATCGGCAGCGGATACACTGCCCAGCCGCTGAGCACAAGGCCGTGAACCACCCAGCTCGCCGTCAGCAGCACCGCGACGCCGGCCGCCGTAGCTGCCGTCCGCACCCCACCGGGCCGACCTGCCGCCAGCCACCACCCTGCCAACAGCAAACCAGCCGCCGCTGCGAACGGGGCGGCCGTCAGCTTGCCGCACACCGCGGCGGCAAGAAGCGCCGCCGCCACCACGATGCAGCCGGGTCTTTGGCTGCGTCGGCAGGCGCCGCACAGCAGCCCCACAAGCTGAGAGGCGGCCACTACCGAGCATACCGCCGGCAGGACGTCGGTGCTGTGACTGGAGACCATCCAGTGATTGCTCATCTGCACAGCCATCACCGCCAGCGTTACGTCGAATACTCCGTGGGCGCGGCGCGAGCGGTCGTGCGAGAACACTCGCCCCGCCCCGGCCAGACCGTGCATAAGCAGCGCATAAATCAGCAGCGAGTTCACCACGTGTGCGGACCTGCCCGCGAGCGGGCCTGCCTCCAGCGAGGCGGCCAGAAGCAGGTTTGCGTTGTTGGAGGCGTACCGCCGGTGCAGGTTCCCCAGGCCCGGGACGGCCGGGTAACTGCGATACCACCGCACCACCTGCAGGTGGTACAGCCCGCTGTCGGTGTGCCTGCACGGTCCTATGGCCCTGTTGGACAGCCAGACCGCCGCCAGAACGGCCGCTATCAGCAGGAGCTTCCGTTGCCGGAAAAGGCGTGGAACAGCGGCCGCCGCGCCCCTGCCGGCTATGGCGAAACCCACCACCGCTGCGCACGCCAGCGCCGGCAGGGCAACGACAGAGGCGGGCAGGAACAGATGCCACACCTGCAGGAAGCCGACCGTCACCGCCAGGCCTGCCCAGAACGCCCGCGCGGGCGAGGGCCGGCGCCGTGAGGCGACCCGCAGAAGCAGCAGACCCGCACCGGTCAGCAGCACCGCCATAGCCGCCCAGGCGGCCAGCACCAGGGACATGGCCCCCGCCATCTCCAGAAGCTGCCGTAACATGTATGCGCCTCACCCGCCGGTTCGCACACCGGCAGGGACAATATGCAGCTACAGGAACGGATGCTCCACAAAAAAGCCCTTGCAAGCCCGCCGTAGAGCGAATAAAAGTCCGCCAACTCCTTCGCGGGTGCATGATGAAATTCCACCTGGTGGACAAGATAGATTTGCTGGAGCCGTCGCAGCGGATAGTGACTACGAAGGTGCTCTCGCTGGCCGAGGAGTATCTCGCGGATCACTTTCCGACGTTTCCGGTGATGCCCGGCGTGCTGATGCTGGAGGCGATGACGCAATCGGCGGCCTGGCTTACACGCATCGAGCAGGACTTTTCGCGCAGCATGATCGTGCTGGCGGCCGCGAGGAACGTGCGCTACGCACGCTTCGTCGAGCCCGGACAGGTCTTCCGCTGCGAGGTAACCGCACGGGAGATCGGCTCGGATGCCGCCAAGTTCAGCGGGCAGGGATACGTCGCGGATCAGCAGGCGGTGGCCGCCCGGCTGGAGTTGAGGTGCTTCAATCTCGCCGACAGGCACGACTATCTGGCCGACGCCGATGCGCAAATCATCGCGGACCTTAAGGAGCGGTTCCGGCTGATAGGCGGTCCGGAAGCACTCAAGGCGAGTAACCAAGCGGCGAATCGTTGACTTTGCCCGGCGAAGGGCCTATACATAGTTGCCTTTTCCGGCATGGCCGCCGGAGGAACACTATTGGTGGTGGTCAGGGCCCAGAAGGAGACAGAAGCTAATGCCGATGACCGAACAGGAAGTTCTCGAGAAGGTACGTGACACGCTCGTCGAGGCCCTTGGCGTGGACGACGACGAAGTTACCCCGGAAGCGACACTCACCGGCGACCTGGGCGCCGAGTCCATCGATTTTCTGGACATCGTCTTCCGGCTTGAGAAGACCTTCAATATCAAGATCCCGCGTGGCGAGCTGTTTCCCGACAATGTCCTGAACAACCCGGAGTTCGTGCAGGACGGAAAGCTCACCGACCAGGGGCTGGAGCAACTTAAGCAGCGCATGCCCCATCTGGATCTGAGTGGGTTCGAGCAGGATCCGGACGTGAACAAGCTGGCCGAGCTTTTCAGCGTTCAGACAATCGTCAACTACGTTCGGGACAAGGTCAACAGCGCCTGAGCGAAACGCTCGGCTCGTCCGTTCGCCGGTCGAAAACTTCGGAATTGTCCGATGCGTTGGATTTGGATAGACCGTTTCGTGGAGTTTGAGTCGGGCGTTCGGGCCGTCGCGGTCAAAAACGTCACGCTCGCCGAGGACCACCTGCACGACCACTGGGAGGCCTTCCCCGTACACCCCGCGTCGCTGATGATAGAGGGCATGGCCCAGACGGCCGGCATACTCGTCGGCGAGGCGCGCGACTTCAGCGAAAAGGTCATCCTCGCCAAGATCGCCAAGGCAGAGTTCACCGACATAGTCGTCCCCGGGGACCAGATCACCTTCGAAGCCGAGATAGAGACCATCGCCGACGAGGCCGCCGCCACCCGCGGAGTAATAAAGCGAAACGGCGAGCAGATCGGCGAGGTGAACCTGATGTTCTCGCACATAGACCGCAACCTCGCCGGGCAGAAGTTCCCGGAGGAAAACTTCGTGTTCACCGGGCAGTTCCGCCGTCTGATCGCACCGATGCTGGAGGGGCGGGATGGCTGACCGCCGCGTTGCGATCACGGGCCTGGGGGTGGTATCGGCCGCAGGCGTGGGAGCGCAACCGTTCCACGATGCCCTTTCCGCCGGCAGAAGCTGCGTCAAGCAGATAGACCTGTTCGACGCGTCCGAGTTCCCCTCACGCGTCGGCGGGCAGATCGACGACTTTTCCGCCCGCAAGTTCGTCCCCAAAAGCTACCGCAAAAGCGTCAAGGTAATGGCGCGGGATATCGAGATAGCGGTCGCCGCCGCCGATTGCGCCTTCCGCGACGCCGGCATAAACACACGCGGCATCGACCCGGACAACGTGGACGTCGATCCCCACCGGCTCGGCTGCAACATAGCCGCCGGTCTTATCTGCACCGACCTCGACGAGCTGGGCATGGCGGTCAATACGGCCGTAAAAGACGGCCGCTTCGACATGAAGCTCTGGGGCGAGTCGGGCATGAACAACCTCACGCCCTTGTGGCTCCTGAAATACCTGCCCAACATGCTCTCCTGCCACGTCACGATAATCCACGGCGCGGAGGGTCCGAGCAACTGCATCACCTGTGGCGACGCGGCCGGTTACATGGCCGTGGGTGAGTCGGCGCGGATAATCGCCCGCGGCGACGCCGACGTTGTGGTCGCCGGCGGCGCCGAAAGCAAGCTCAACTGCATGAACCTCATGCGGCACACGCTTCTGAAGCGGCTGTGCGAAAGCTCCAACGACGACCCCGCCTGCGCCTGCCGGCCGTTCGACGCCGGCCACGACGGAACCGTCATAGGCGAAGGCGGCGGCCTGTTGATTCTGGAGGACTTCGACCGGGCTTTGCAGCGCAAGGCCCGGATATACGCCGAGATTGCGGGCTTCGGAGCCGCCTGCGACCCGCAAGGCATGGATGTTACGCATCCCTCCGCCGGCGGGCTGGACGCGGCCATCCGCAAGGCGATGACCGATGCGGGGATTGGCCCGGAGGATATAGACCTTATCATCGCACACGGCACGGGCGTACCGGCCGAAGACCGGGCCGAGTCAAAGGCGTGGTTCGACGCACTGGGAGACACTGCCGCCCGGATACCCGCAACCGCCCTGACCGGTGCGGTTGGCTCGCTGTTCTCCGGTGCCGGAGGCGCGGAACTTGCCGCGGCAGCTCTGGCCTTGCAGGACCAGACCGTGCCGCCCACCGCGAATTTCACAAAGCCGGCCGAGGGATGCGGGCTGTCGCTGTCCGGCGAGCCGCGCAAAGCCGAAATCCGCAACGTGCTGGCCGGCGCCTTCTCCGTGGGCGGACAAAGCGCCGCGTGCGTCATAAGACGAGTCGAGGAATCATGAGCCGACGTGTGGTCATAACCGGCATGGGCACCATCAACCCACTGGCCCACGACGTGGAAGAGACTTGGCGTGCGCTGCTGGCATGCAAGAGCGGCATCAGCAAGACCGAGCTGTTCGACGCCTCGACTTTCCCCTCAACCTTCTCGGCGCAGGTGAAAGATTTCGACCTCGCCGGACACGTCGCCGACCCTGAGCGACACGCCACGGCCGGCAGGCATTGCGGCTTCGCCATCGCCGCAGCCGTCCAGGCATGGAAGCAGGCGGGCCTTGCCGACTGCAAAAATATCGACGCCGAGCGCCTGGGACTGTATCTCGGCTCCGGCGAGGGGAGTCTGGATTTCGATAATTTCACCTCGCTGATGATCGACGCCTGGTCCGACGGCGGCGTGGACACCCGCAAGTGGGCGGAGCTGGCTTTCCAGCGGATGGACCTGTGGCGGGAGTTCGAGCAGGAATCGAATATGGTCGTAGCGCACCTTGCCGGTGAGTTCGGTGTGCGGGGACCGGCCTTTAACGTGCTGACCGCCTGCGCCGCCAGCACCCAGGCGCTGGGCGAAGCGACCATGCAGATCCGCCACGGCGATGTCGACGCCGTCATCAGCGGCGGCGCCCACAGCATGATCCACCCCTACGGCCTGACGGGCTTCAACCGCCTGACCGCCCTTTCCACACGAAACGACGAGATAGAGACCTCGTCCCGCCCGTTCGACCTGACCCGCGACGGTTTCGTGCTCGGCGAGGGAGCGAGCATACTGATCCTGGAGGACTACGACTTCGCGGTCGCCCGCGGCGCGAATATGCTTGCCGAGATTGTCGGCTTCGGCTCGTCCGCGGACGCCTTCCGCATCACCGACCAGGACCCGGATGGGGACGGCGCGGCCGCCAGCATGAGAGCGGCACTGAAGGATGCCTCCCTCGAGCCGACGGACATCGACTATATCTCCGCGCACGGAACGGGCACGCAGCAGAACGACCAGGTGGAGACCAAGGGTATCAAGCAGGTCTTCGGCGACTATGCGTACAAGGTTCCGGTTTCCAGCGTCAAGAGCATGCTGGGGCACCTCATAGCCGCCGCCGGCGCCACGGAGTTGATTACCTGCGTGCTGGCGCTTCGGGACCAGGTAATCCCCCCGACAACCAACTATACCACCCCCGACCCCGCCTGCGACCTGGACTATGTGCCCAATGAGCCGCGCAAGGCCGAGCTGAATATCGTGATGTCCAACAGTTTCGGCTTCGGCGGGCAGAACGACACGCTCATCCTCACACACGTCCGATAGCCGGCTGGGGAACGGCCAGCATCCGCACTGGCTCATCCATGCGGAGCCATTCCCGCCACTGGCGGGCGCGGTCCAAACCAACGTAAACGGTGTTTTCCACGGCCGCCCAGGCCGTCCCGTCGGGCCCGAAGGCCACCTGAAACGTGTTGATGTTCTCCCTGGTTGACTCGGGGAAGCCGTCGCAAACGTGCGACCAGCTTCGTCCGGCGTTTTCGCTTCGCCAGAGCCGGCCGTGCACGTTTGAGCCGTGCGGACCATCGCTGACCGTCGCCAGCACGAGGTCAGGGTCATCGGGGTCCACAGCAATGGCGCGGCCGTACCGGTCCTGCAGCTCGCCGGAGCGGTGTTCCCAGGAACTGCCCCTGTCGTAGCTGATGTAAACCGCTTTGGCCGTGTCGGCATACACGCGGTTGGCGTCGGCCCGACACGTCGCGACCTGATGAACGTCCTCGTTAAGCTCCGGTTTGACCGGCTCCCAGTGTTCGCCCCGGTCGGACGACCGCATTATGCTCCCAACGTGGATGTCCGCGTAAACCCAGCCGTCGGGCGTACCGGCCATGCTCCGCACGGCCGGCGGTCCGCCCCAGGGCGTATGCCACGTTTGCCTGCAACCCAGATCATCGAAGTTCCGGTTCGGTTGGACCGCATCGCCCCGCAGGCGGTACAGGCGGGCATCCCCGGTGCCGATAAGCACCTCCGCCTCGCGGCCGTCAACTATCAATAAAGATTCAATCGGCTCGGCGATTTGGGTATCGACCGTCCGCTTCTGATCGCCCATTACGAC
The DNA here is from genome assembly GCA_049975485.1 of Phycisphaerae bacterium. GTDB lineage: Bacteria > Planctomycetota > Phycisphaerae > SM23-33 > SM23-33 > PUND01. The sequence goes on from JBNGDC010000003.1 coordinate 135,762, forward strand.
AAGCTTCCCTCCCTCCAGGGCGACCACGACGATACCCGCACCGGCCGCCACGGCTCGAATACTTTCGCCGGAGAGCACTTCCCGGGGCTTTTGCCGGTCTTTTTCGGCCTGCCAGAGCGTCTGCTCGCCGGCGATGTATAGCTGAGACTGTTGCGCGCGCTTTTCCGCCATCAGGGTTCCCTTTCTGTTGCAGTCACTCCTGCGTTACCATTGTTCGGGCCACGAGACGTTTTTCCAAACCTGTCGGTCGCATGGGACCGGCAGACTTGAAGCCGCAAGGAATGTTCCGACATGGATGAGGACAGAGCAGCAGCGAACCGCCACAAAGCTCCCGTCGTCCACAGCCGTTTGATGGCCCTGGTCTGCGTATGCATGTTCATAGTGCTGATTCTGACGCTGCCGCGCCTGGGCCGGGCACCCGTGGTGCGGACGTGGGTCTGGGAAGGCGGCGATGTGGCGATGGATCTGCTGAGTATCCTCGGCATGCTGGGCGGCGTGTTTGCCGCTGTGTACCTGCCGATCCGCTTTCAGCGGATACTGCGCCTGCCGTCGACCGTGAAAGTGCTGGGCCTGGTCGGCGCGGGCGGGCTTATCGTCCATCTGGCTTTTGCATTGCTGAACCTGCTGTTGGTATTTCTGGCGACATGAACGGCTTCTGTGAAACTCAAGCCGTCGGGCCGCAGACGCCGAAAACGTCCAAAGACACTTTGGGAGTACCAGGATGAAGGTCCGTAAACGCACTTTCGCATGGGTGGCGACTTTGGCTTGGGTCGTTCTCGCCGGCTGCGCGCCGGAGATGCCGCCACAGGCACGGGAGCTTCTGGATTCCGGCATAGACGCCTACGAAGCCGGCGACCACGACACCGCCCGCACTCGCATGGATGAGTTCATATCGCAGTATCCGCGCGTCCGGGGCGTCGAGGAGGCGTATTACCTTCGCGGAATGGCCCTGTACCGCCAGGAGCAGTTTGACAGCGCCCGCCGGGACCTGCGCACGGCGGCCGAGGAAGCCGACGACAAGCTGGTCCGTGCCAGAGCGCTGGTCGCTCTCGGCAACATCGCCTACGAGAACCACGAGATGGCCGCCGCCGAGAACCTCTACCGCGACGCGCTTGAGGAGCTCGAGGGCAACCAGCCGCCCCGCGACCAGGCGTTGTACCGGTTGGGCTGCGTGCTGCAGCGCCAGGGCCGCTGGCAAGAGGCGGACACCCAGTTCAACCGGCTCATCTACGTCTTTGAGGATTCGAGGTTCGCCGAATTGGCCGAGCGGCGCGTGCACGCCCGCGCCTGGACCGTCCAGGCCGGAGCCTTCGACGAGCGCAGCCATGCCGATTCGCTGGCCGAAAAACTTCGAACCGACGGGCTGGACGCGAAGGTCCTGCCGTTGCTGGCAGAGGAAGGCCCGCGGTTTGTGGTCTGCGTCGGGCGGCATTCCAGCTATGAGGCCGCCGACGGCGCCGCCGGCGAAGTCCGGCGACATGAGCCACAGGCCTTCGTAACGGTGATACGATGAGCCGCCCGAGCAGGCGGGCAATCTGAGGAGGTCTGCGGTGGCGGTCCTGGGGCGCCTTCTGAAGGTCGGGTCGATGACCGAGTCCATGACGGTCTATGTCCCGGCCATGATCCTTCAGAAAGGCATCGGCCTGGCTAGACTGCTGCTGATGGTGCACCTGCTGAGCCGCGTCGAGTACGGCCTGTGGGCGGTGGGGGCTTTCCTTTTCGACGTTCTCGCGCCTGTAATCACGCTCGGCAGCAACCACGGGCTGACCCGCTATGTGAGCTTCTACGAGGCCCGGGGCGAGGTCCGCCGATTCTACAGGCGCATCCGTCTGCCGATCCTCGCCGTCTGTGTGGTCCTTGCGGGCGTGGCGCTGGCCAACTCCGACCTGCTGGCGCGCCACGTGGTGGCGTCGCGGGCGGAAGCCGAAAACGCCGAGGCCGTTGAGTACATGCAAATCTGCCTGGCGGCCATCGCCAACGCCTTCCTGATAGCGCTGTACCTGAACCTCCTTGGTTTCTGCTACGGACTGCGGACGTACCGCCTGGTTGCGCTGCTGGAGATTCTCTTCAACGTCGCGTTCACCGCGGCGGCCGTCGTCGTGATAGTCGCAGCGCCTACCGGCACGGCCGTTCTGTGGGCGCACTCCGGCTCCGTTGCGCTGTCGCTGGTGGTGGGGCTTCTGCTGCTTCACGCGGGGATGAAGCGGTTCCACACCGGTACATCTGAGGAAGCCGAAACGTCCGAGCCGCTCTTCAGCGCCGGCGCCGAGGCCGACGAAAACGCCGCGCTGGACGCCCTTCCAACGTTTTCAACTGAAACGCATGAAACCGTCGCACCGGACCGGCTCGGCGGGACGTTGTTGCGGATACTCCGCTACGGCTTCGTGGCGCTGGTCAGCAACGTGCTGTGGAACCTGCTGGGCTACGTCAGCTACTACCTGACCCACCGGCGGTACGGCGAGGAGGCCAGCGGTACGTTCCAGGCGTACATGCGGTTGCTGGGGCAACCGGTGATGGCCCTGTCGGCGGCGGCATGGGCGGTGGTGTTCACGCACGTGGTCCGCCTATGGGAACAGCACCGCAGTGAAGACGGCGAGCCGGCCGGGGAACCCTCACAACCGCTGCAAACGTTACAGACGGCATACAAGGCCGTCGCCATGTGTCTTATGACTGTCGGTGTGCTGCTGTACGCAACGGCCGGGCTGTGGGTACACATCATGCCGGGCGACACCACCACCGAGGGACGCACGCTCGTGCCGGGTCTGCTGATGTTCTTCCAGTCGCTGGCGCATCTGGCCCTGCTGACAATGCTGGCGAAGCTGCGCGAGAGGCCGTCGGTCATCGCCCTGGCCGCTGTGGTTGGTGCGAGCGCCAACGTCGCCCTGGCGCTGTGGTGGATGCCCTCGGCAGGCCCTGCCGGCGCCGCCACCGCCGCCGGCGTCGGCATGTACCTGGGAGGTGGCGCGGTGGCCGTGTGCTACTTCCTGGTCGCCCGCCTGCCCATACTTCCGGGAACGTACCTGGTTCTGGCTGCGCCGGCGTTGTACCTGCTTCCCGCATGGTCGGCCGCGGTTGTCTGGGCGGCGATGCTGCTTACCGCTCTGCTGAGCCGCTTGCTGTTCAGCCGCGAGGAAAAGCAGCGACTGTCCTCGGCCGGCAAGGGTCTGCTGCGCCGGCTCCATCACTAAAATCGCCCGAATGAGTAACGTTCCTCCGGCCCATGACGTTGACAAGCAATAAGATAGCTTCCGTCGCTTTCCGGGGGGCGTTTACTTCACTGTCGCCGGCGGTGTGCCGATGAAAACGGCATAAGGGAGGATCGATGGCCGACCGTGAAGCCAAGCCGAGTCCCCCGCCGCCGGTCGGGGTGTCTGACAGCTATGCCCGTGGGCTGCGACTGTTCATGCAGGGCCGCTACGAGCGCGCCATGGCAGTGCTGAAACCTCTGTCGAAACGGGACGACCTTCCGGGGCAGATGGCGAAGTTCTATCGCGGGCTGTGCCGACGCGAGCTGGGCGTGCGGGCGTTGAACGACGGCCGTTATGCCGAGGCCGAGAAACACCTCAGAGACGCCCTGTCGCTGTTGGGCCGCCGTGGCGACCTGTACGAATTCCTGGCCACTGCCTGTGCCAGAACCAACCGTTACGAAGCCAGCGCCGACGCCTGCGAGAAGGCGGTCGAGTGCGGCTCCAGACGGGCTTCCCAACTGCAGCGCCGCCGCGCCCAGGCGCTCTGGCAGGCTGGTCGTCGCGTGGATGCCCATATGGTCCTCGCCGAGGCACTGCGGCACGACGGAGGCAGCAGCGAGCTTCTGATGCAGGCGGGACTCTTCGACGCGGCCGAGGAGCGTTACGACCGGGCCTGTGACGCCTTTACCAAGGCCGTCGAGCTGGACGGCTCGAACCCGCAGCTCCATTACTATCTCGGCTTGTCGGCGGCCGCCGCGGGCGACCTGCCGAAGGCGATACGGTCGCTGCAAAGAACGCTGGAACTGCGCAGCGAAGACATTCTGGCGGCTTACCAGTTGGCGCTGGCCGCCCGGACCGCCCGGGAAGCCGGGGTCGAGGTCTCCATCCGCGTGCCCGAACCGGCCCGGGCCTCCTCGCAGGCCAGAAGCAGCGAGCTGGTCCGCTACGTGGCCGAGGAGCCGGACTTCGTAGAGGCGTTCCTTGCCCTTCCTGAAAGCGACGCCGACGGGCAACTCTTCGCCCTGCTGGCGGAAGTGCTCCAGACGGCATTGACCGAACATCCTCGCTACGCGGACCTGCATCGCAACGCCGCACGTGTGCTGGAGCGACTGGGACGGCACGAAGAAGCCGTCGCACACGCCCGCCGGGCGGTGGAGATAAACCCCGGGTATCTTGCGGCGCGACTGGACCTTGCCCGGCTGCTGCAGAGGTCGGGGCAGTGCGACGAAGCGCTGGAACACCTCGAGCAGGTCGTTTCCGGCGGGGGCGACTGGCCCGACGTGCACTGCCAGGCCGCCAGACTGCTGAGAGACCGCCGCGAAACCGATCGCGCCCGCCGGCACCTGCAAAGGGCGCTGGAGCTGAATCCGGACTATCGGGAAGCGAGCGAGGAACTTCATGACCTCGCCGCATGACGGAGGGAGTTGGTTGTGAGCTACTTGCTGGAACTACTCGGCCGAGGGGCCGACACCGACCTGGAGGACCTTCTGGCGCGGTACTACTGGGCTCCGCAGCCGCAAAGCATCGAGGAACTTCAGCAGGTCTGCAACGACCGCCCTGACCAGATCGAGGTCCGCTTTCAGCTCGGACTGGCGTACCTTCGGGGGTCCCAGCCAAAAGAGGCGACCGAGCACCTTCAGGAGGTCTGCCGCCGCAAGCCGGACCACCTGGCCGCTCGACTGGCGGTGGCATCGGCCTATCTGGAGGGCGGCGAAGCCGACAAGGCGCTGGACAACCTCCAGATCGCCCACCAGAACCACCCCGGCGAGCCACCTATCCTCTTCGCGATTGGTTTCTGTCACGAGAAGCGGCACGACCTGCCGCAGGCCGCCGACTACTACCGCCACGCCATACAGCAGGACAACGCCTTCCTGGTGGCGCGGGAACGGCTGGCCGCGGTGGCCGTGATGCTGGAGGATACGGATGAAGCCATCCGGCAGTACCTGGCTTTACGCCAGGCGAGCCCGGAGAAGGCGTGGATCCGCTGCGCTCTGGCGCACCTGTACTACCGCGCCGGCCAGTATGACCTGGCGGTGGACGAGTTCGAGACCGCCATCGCAATGGAGCCGGAAAACTGGGCGTTGATGGACGACGAGGTCGAAGCGCTCATCTCGCAGGGGCAGCTTCGCGAAGCCATCGAACGGCTGCATGCGCTCATCGAGGAGCAACCCGACGAAGCGGACCTGCACGTTAGACTGGCCGACGTTTACAGCCGAGTGGGCGACGACGATGCCGCGATGAAGCATTACCTCACAGCCATCGACCTTGAGCCGACCTACCTGGAAGGTCTGGTCAAGCTCGGCACTCACCAGCTCATTTTCGGCCGCTGGGAGGAGGCGGCCGAACTGTTCCACCGGGCGGCCGACCTGAACGACCAGGTCCTGCTGAGTTACATAGGTCTGGGGGTGGCTCAGGCGGCCGCCGGACGACGCGGCGACGCGATCAACAGCTTCGACCTGGCGGCCGCCATCGAACCCAACAGTACGGTTCTGCTGGCGGAGATGGCCCGGCTGCAGCTCAAGGTGGCGTTGGCCGACGAGTTCGCCAATAGTCTGGAGACCGGACAGCCGTCCGCGGTCTCCGCATCGGAACTGAGCAGCGACCATCTGCTGCACATGCAGATCGAGCGGCACGCGGACGAAGTTCGCGAGCATCCCAACCACCCGGACCTGCGCTACCGCTACGGCGTGCTCCTGCGCGCCGAGGGACGACACGGCGAAGCGCTGGAGCAGTTCGCAAAGGCGGTGGACCTGAACCCCACCTACGTGCAGGCGATTATGAAGCTCGGGCTGACCCGGCAGGAGTTGGGGATGACCGACGAGGCCATCGAGACATACAGGATGGCCCTGGAGATAAAGCCCGATTACGTGGACCTGCACTACCGGCTGGGCGTGCTGTACACCGACCGGCGGCAATTCGAGGACGCGGTCCGCCACATGGAATCGGCCGCCAAAGGCGCGCCGGACAACGAACAGATACGCGCCGGTCTGGCGCTGTCGCTGCAGAACATGGGGCTGATGGACCGCGCAGCGGCCACCTGGCGGAGCTTGTGGAAAATCCATCACGCCCGCACGTGAGGTGGTTTGGCGGCCTCGCAATCAGCCCAGCAGCTTCTCGAGCCGGTCGAGTCCCTCGTCTATCTGCTCCATGCCTGTCGCGAAGGTCAGCCGTACGCAACGGTCCTCGCCGAAGGCCGAGCCGGGAATCAACGCCACGTTCACCTGCTCCAGCGCCGCCTTTGCAAAGCTCAGCGAGTCTTTCACCTCGATGCCTCCGATAGTCCGCCCGTAATGGCTGCTGACGTCGGGGAAGCAGTAGAAAGCCCCTCCCGGCTGGAGGCACTGGAGACCCTCGATGGCGTTGAGACGCTCGGTCATGTGCCTGCCGCGACGCTCGAACTCCTGGCGCATTCGCTCTATCACCTCGCCGGCCTGGGGGTCCGTATAAGCGGCCAGGGCGCCGGCCTGGCAGAAGCTCACCGGGTTGGTGGTCATGTGGCTCATCAGCCGCCGTATCGCGCCGATGACATCCGCGGGCCCGGCTATCCAGCCCAGCCGCCAGCCCGTCATGGCGAAGGTCTTACTGAGCCCGTTGAAGGTCAGCGTCCGCTCAGGCAAACGCTTGTCCAGAGCCGCGAACGACACGAACCGGTTGTCGCCGAAGACGAGCTTTTCGTATATCTCGTCGGCAAAGACTATCAGGCCGGTTTCCACCACCACGTAGGCAAGGGCCTTCAGTTCCTCCGGCGTGTACATCACCCCGGAGGGATTGCTGGGTGAGTTCAGCAGCAGAATCTTTGCTCCCCCGGCTGCCCGGCGGAGCTGGTCGGGCGTTATCTTCAGTCCGCTGTCCGGGGAGGTCGGCATCGCCACCGGCTCGCCGCCGGCGAGCTTGACCTGTTCGGGATAGCTGTTCCAGTAAGGCGCGGGTATGAGGACCCGGTCGCCCTCCTCCAGAAGGGTCTGGAACGCACAATACAACCCGTGCTTGCCGCCGAACGTCATGACCACCTGCTCGGGCGTCACGGAGATGTCATTCTCGCTTTGAAGCTTGGCGACGATGGCCTCTATCAACGCCTTGCCCTTGCGGGGCACGTACTTGGTGTCGCCGGCGTCAAGGGCCTCTCTGGTCGCGTCCTTGATGAAATCCGGCGTATCGAAATCCGGCTCGCCGGCCGCGAAGCTGACTACGTCCTCGCCGTCGGCTATCATCTCCTTTGCGCGGGCGGTGATGCTGATCGTCGCACTGGGACTGACCGACTCGATGCGTCGAGCGAGTTTCATGGGGCAGACTCCTTGTGTCGCTGGTTTCTCGGCAAAGACATTCGTTTTTTTCCTCGCGGGGCATGAAACGTCAAGGGCTTTGTGCCGGAACCGTCGTCCACAGCCACGGCGAGAGCACCAAGGCCCTTCAAAAACGGGCGGCCCGAAAGGACCGCCCGTTTCAATCTCCGTTCACTGCAGCCCGTTGTGTTCTACTCTAGTACGCAGCAGGCGAATACCCGATGAACGCCAGGAAACGGTCCTCATCCAGAACCGGAATCCGCATGCTCTGAGCCGTGGACTGTATCTGCTCGAACTTCTGATAGACCTCCAGCCGCTGGTTATAGACGTCCCATACGCTTGGCGGGGCGCTCTGCGGCGGGGTGGCCGGTCGCGGAGGTGACTGCCCGACGATGACGTAGTCGGTGCCCACCGTCACCTCGTCGGCGATCACTCCGCCAATGCGGCGAATCATCTGCCGCACCTGCTCTGTGCCGGCCTCTGAGGGCTGATCACCGCCGAATACGTCGAACTCGCCGATTACCACGAACTCCAGTTCGCCCAGAGCGTCGTAAACCACATTGGCGACCAGGTCGCCCTCGACTATCGGGTTGCCTTCAACCTGCTCGGTTATCCGGCACTCGCTGACACCCTCGCTGACCTTCGTAACGACGATGCTGCCTTTGCCGCGGACTTCATCGTCGTCCTCGTCCATGGCCGGGATGCCATCTTCCGAATAGACGCTGAATGTCAGGCCCGGCCTGACTTCCTCATCCTTGCCGAGGTTGACGTAGCAGATATTCTCCGCCTCGACGACCTGAAGGACCTTGCCGTCCGGACGCAATGCCTGCACGCCCCGGCCGGTCTTGCTTTCCAGCTGCCTCCGCATGCTCTCAATGGTCGCCTCAAGCTCGGAGACCTGCCGTTCCAGAGAGCTGATGGTCTGGACTTTCTCGGCCACCTGCGCCTGAAGATCGTTGCGGACTTCCTCTATCCTCTCCTGTGCGTTCTGAAGCTCGCCGCCCTGGCTTTCCTGGAGCTCAGCTATCCGCGATTCAAGCTGCGCGATTTCGTTCCTGGCCTCTGTCACGGCCTGGTCATACTCGGCCTCGACCTCGCGCAGGGCCTCGATTCTCGCCTCAAGCTCCTCATTGCGCTGCGAGAGATCGTTCTCCATGGACGCAATAGTTTCCTGCTGGCTGGTGACTTTCTCCTGCAGCGAGATCACCAGAGGAGCCAGACCGCCCCGCTCGCCCGCGGCCCGGTAGGCCTCCTCGGCCCGCTCCATCGCCTGGTCCACGTCCGCGGCGGCGGGATGGATCAGGTTCGCCAGCTCGTTCATGCGCTCGCTGAGGTGTCCGACCACCGTGTTGGCAAGCGTACCCTCACGCCGACTGCTGAGAATCTCGGCTATCGGACCCTGGCTGATCTCACGATCGGTGGCAAGGTCCTCGCGAAGCTCCTGACACTCGGCGGCCAACTTGCGCTGCTCGTCGTAGTTCAGGTAGAAAAGCACTGCGAGCACCGTCGCGATGAGAAAGAGCATCACGAACACGATAAGCAGGTAAGGAGGACTGCTGCGCTGCTGTACGACCCGTGCCATTCGTCAACTCCTTGATCGACCCTGGTTCTCCGGGTGGGCCAGACGGCGGGGGCTATCTAATGTATTTCACTGAAGGAACAACGGTCCGAGTCCGACCGACACTCCATGCTGCCGCAGTCGGCAAGCTGCATCAGTATCCGAGAATAACGCCTTCGGCGTCAACAGATTTTTCCCGTTCATAGCCCAAGCTTCTGCCGCAGCAGCCGCTGGACCTCCTGTGGCTGGGCCGCTCCCTTGGAAAGCTGCATCACCTGACCCGTAAGAAACCCGAACGCCTTTTTCTGCTTTTTGCCCCCACCGGTGGCGTCCTCTATCGCCTGGGGATTGTCCTCGAGCACCTGGTCAACCCACTGTTCTATCTGCCCGCTGTCGGTAACCGCCAGCAGACCCTCACGCTCTGCGATGGTTCGCGGCGTATCATCGGACCCGGTGAGCAGGTCGAAAACCTTCCCCGCGGCCGTTGCATTTATCTCTCCTGAGGTCTGCATCCCGACCAGCTCTCCGAGTTGCTTGCCGGTAACGCCCAGCTCGCCGATGGAGCAGCCCCGCTCGTTGGCAAGAGCGGCCCCCCTGCCCATCAGCAGGTTCACGCAGCCCCGGGCGTCGCCGCCGGCAGCGACGCCCGCATCCAGCAAATCACCGGTGCCGGGGTCCTGCGTCAGTGCGTCGGCCTCGGCCAATGGCAGCGAATATTCATCCATGTACCGCTTGCGACGCGCCAGTGGAAGCTCGCCTATCTCGCCGGCCACGTTGTCGCGCCAGTCCTGCTCGACCGTCACCGGCACCAGGTCCGGGTCGGGGAAATAGCGGTAATCGTGGGCCTCCTCCTTCTCGCGCTGGAAGACGGTCTGTTCGCGGCCGTCGTCGTAGCCGCGGTTCTGCTTGCCGAGTTTTTCCAGAGTGAAACCGTCGGGGTCTTCCGACCAGGCCCCGTACTGGCGGTCTATCTCGAACGCGACGGTCCGCTCCAGTGCGCGGAAGCTGTTGAGGTTCTTCACCTCCACGATGGGCGTCTTGCGGGTGACGCCGTCGCGTGTGACGTGCAGGTTTATGTTCGGCTCGAATCGCATCTGCCCCATCTGCATGTTGGCCTCGGACGCACCGAGCCAGCGGACCAGTCGGTGCATGGCGCGGGCGTAGCCAAGGACCTGCTCCACGGAGTGCATGTCCGGCTCGGAAACGATCTCCAGAAGCGGCACGCCCGCACGGTTAAGGTCCACGCCGGTGTGGGCGCCGGCGGAGTGGACGTTCTTGCCGGCGTCCTCCTCCAGGTGCGCCCGCAGAACGCGGACGGTGTGTGTAGAGCCGTCGGAAAGCGGTATCTCCAGCCGGCCGTTGCGGCCTATGGGAAGGTCGTACTGGCTTATCTGGTAGTTCTTGGGCAGGTCCGGGTAGTAGTAGTTCTTGCGGTCCCACTTGGTGAAGCTCGCCACCTCGCAGTCCAGCGCAAGAGCCACCTTCATCGCCAGCTCCACCGCGCGGCGGTTCATCACCGGAAGCGACCCGGGCAGCCCGATACACACCGGGCAGACGTTGGTGTTGGGAGGGTCGCCGAAGGCGTTCCGGCAGCGGCAGAACATCTTCGTCGCCGTCGCAAGCTCGACGTGTATCTCAAGCCCTATAACCGGCAGGACTTCATCGGTTGTTTTCATCGTCGTCATGGTCTGGCTTTCCGCTCCGCAATACTCATTGCAAGGCCGATGTGTCCGGTTTGAGGCGGCAGACGCCGGACGCCTGCTCGAACATCCGCCCGGCCCGCAGGAGTATTTCCTCGCTGAAGACCGGTCCGATAAGCTGCACGCCCAGCGGCAGACCGTCCTGTGAGACACCCGCGGGCAGCGAAAGCCCCGGCAGCCCCGCAAGATTCACCGATATCGTGTAAATGTCACTGAGGTACATCTGCAGCGGGTCGTCGGTCTTCTCGCCGAGACGGAACGCCGGCGTCGGCGCCACCGGACCCAGCAGCACATCCACGCTCTCGAAGGCCTTGCGGAAGTCCTCGCTTATCAGCCGGCGGACACGCATCGCCTTGTCGTAGTAGGCGTCGTAGTAGCCGGAGGAAAGAGTGTAGGTCCCCAGCATGATGCGGCGTTTGACCTCGTCGCCGAAGCCCTCGGCCCGCGTGCGGGAGTACAGCTCGATGATGTCCGAGACCCGCCGGTCCGTGCGATGGCCGAAGTGAACGCCGTCGTAACGGGCGAGGTTGCTGGACGCCTCGGCCATTGCGACGATGTAGTAGCACGCCACCGCATAGGAGCTGAGGTTGCCTTCGGCGTCGCGGTCAATGCGGCTGTACGGCAGCGACACCTCGCGGACGTCGGCGCCGAGGGACTTGAACGCCTCGGCCGCGGACTCAACCGCCCCGCGCGTCTCGGCGTCCAGAGCGTCCGAGAGAAACTCCTTCGGCAGGCCGACCTTTAGCGACTCGATGGGTTTTTCCACGTCGGCCGTGTAGTCCGGCACGTCCCGCGCCACGCTGGTTGAGTCGGCGGGGTCGTGCCCGGCGATGGCCGCCGTCAGCAGTGCGCAGTCGGCAACGTCGCGTGTCAGCGGGCCTATCTGGTCCAAGCTGGAACCGTAGGCGACCAGTCCGTATCGGCTCACCCGCCCGTAGGTGGGTTTGAACCCCACCACGCCGCAAAAGGCGGCCGGCTGACGTATGGAACCGCCCGTGTCGCTTCCCAAGGCGGCCGCACAGAGACGCGCCGCGACGGCGGCGGCGGAACCGCCCGACGAACCGCCGGGCACCCGCTGGCCGTCCCAGGGGTTGCGCGTGGGGCGCGTGGCGCTGGTCTCGGTGGTCGAGCCCATCGCGAACTCGTCAAGGTTGGTCTTGCCGATTACCACGGCACCGGCGCTTTCGAGCTTGCGGACGGCCGTGGCGGTATACGGCGCACAAAATCCCGCAAGCATCTTCGACGAACAGGTCGTATGTCCGTACCCGGTGCAGAGGTTGTCCTTGACGGCGACGGGCACGCCCGCCAGAGGTCCCGCCGACTGCCCGGCTGCGATGCGCTGGTCGATTTCCTCCGCGCGGGCCACCGCCCGGTCGGCGAACAGCTCGTTATACGCGCACACTCGCGGGTCGAGCCGCTCGGCCGCTTCGAGATAAGAACGCGTGGCGTCGGCCGCGGAAACTTCGCCGGCGGCGATGGCGTCGCGAAGCTCAACGGCTGAAAGGTCTGTCAGGTCCGTCACTGATACACTCCATCCGGCGGCACGGAAGCTCAGCTTCCCGTGCCGATTACGCGGGGCACCTGGAAAAGCTCACCCTGGCGCTCGGGGGCGTTGGCCAGCGCCGAGTCCGTCGCCAGCGACTCGCCCGGCGCGTCCTCGCCAAAGACGTTACTGAGTTCCACCGCGTGGGCCATCGGCTCGACATTCTCCGTATCCAGCTCCTGGAGCTTGTCGAAGTAGCCGATGATCTGTCCCAACTGGCGGGAGAAGGTCCGCACCTGCTCGTCGGTCAGCTCGATACGGCTGAGCTTGCCGACGTGACGGACCAGGTCGAGGTCGATTTCCTGCGGCATCGCCTAAGCTCCTTTCGGCTGCGGGAGCACTATCTTTGCGGCCGGCGGCTCGGCTGTCAAATATGCCTTGCCAACGTTGACGCCACAGTCGCCACGTGCTATAGTTCCCCAACCTTACGGGAGCTACCAGAAGGAGCCGTATGCCCAAAGACGATGTCATAGAAGTCGAAGCGGTGGTCAAAGCCGCCCTGCCCAATGCCATGTTCCGCCTGGAGGTCCAACTGGGCGAGAAGACCCACGAGGTCCTCGGGCACATATCCGGAAAGATGCGCCGTCACTACATCCGCATCACACCGGGCGACAAGGTACTCGTCCAGCTAAGCCCCTACGACCTCTCCCGCGGGCGGATCGTCTATCGCCAGAGATGATATCCCGGTCCCCGCGACCTGGAGGCCGTACTATTCCACCTCGTGCGGTCTCGGCGGCGCCGGGGCGCCTTCCAGCATGCAGTTGCGGTAAGAGCCCTCCAGGATTATCTCTCTGATGTCGTCGGGAGAGAATATCTCCCACTCGGTCTCAATCCAGAAGGTATTGACCATGTCCAGAGAGTGAACGTCGCCGGAGTTGACCACCGGCAGGTCGAGCCGCTCGGCCAGCTCCAGAGACTGCTTTCCTTCCTCCGGACCGTGGTTTGAGGTGCGGTATTCAATGGCGTCGGGATAGTTGCCCCGGTCAATCATGTCGTGGCCGTCGGGCCAGCGGAACGGATGCGCAAGGACCGTCAGATGCCCGCGGGCACGCGCCTCGTCCAGTATCTCCTTCTCGCCCTGCATCTTAAGAAAGGCCGGGTCCACCGTACCCAGCACCAGCAGGTGTTGGAAGGAGTTCTGCCCGATGGTGATCTCCACGCCGGGGTATATCTTGATCTCCGGGTAGTGATCCTGGAGACGTTCTATCTCCCAATCGCGCCAGACGGTGTTGTGCTCGGTGATGAACACGGCGTCAAAGCCGGTCTCTATCAGCTTTTCCATCAGCCGTTCAGGCGCGGCCTTGGCGCAGGAGCTGTATAGCGATGTATGCAGATGCAGTTGAATTTTCATTACTGTCGCTCGCTTGCCTCCGACACCATGATACACGCTAGAAGTCCGCGGAGCGAGGGGTTCGCGGGAACGGAATCACGTCCCGGATGTTCGCCATTCCCGTGACGAACTGCAGACACCGCTCCAGACCCAGCCCGAACCCGGCGTGAGGAACGCTTCCGTAGCGCCGCAAGTCCAGGTACCACCAGTAGTCGTCGCCGCTCAGCCCGGACTGCTTCATACGCTCCGCAAGCACGTCCAGCCGCTCCTCGCGCTGCGAGCCGCCGATTATCTCCCCGATGCGCGGGACCAGCACGTCCATCGCCGCCACGGTCCGCCCGTCATCGTTCACGCGCATGTAAAACGGCTTTATCTCCGCCGGATAGTCCGTAACCACCACGGGTCCGCCGAACTTCTCTTCCGTAAGGTACCGCTCATGCTCCGTCTGAAGGTCCGCGCCCCAGCGCGGCGTATAGTCCCACTGCCTGTCGGCCGTGGTCAATATGTCCATCGCCTCGGTGTAGCTGAGGCGGACGAAGTCGCTCCCGGCCACGTGCGTCAGCGTCTCTATCAGCTTCTCGTCGATGCGCTTGTTGAAGAACTCCAAATCCTCGCGGCAGTGCTCAATGACTCCGGAGAATATGCGCTTCAAAAACTCCTCCGCCAGGTCGGCGTCGCCGGCGAGGTCGCAGAACGCCATCTCCGGCTCCACCATCCAGAACTCCGCCAGGTGCCTCGGTGTGTTGGAATTCTCGGCTCTGAAGGTCGGACCGAAGGTATAGACCCTGCCCAGCGCACAGGCGTACGCCTCGGCCTCAAGCTGTCCCGATACCGTCAGGTAGGTCGGACGGCCAAAGAATTCCTCGTCGCCGTCGCCGCCGGTCTCGCCCGACGAAACCCGGAACAGCGAGCCGGCGCCCTCGCAATCGCTGGGGGTGATGATGGGGGTGTGAACCTGTATGAACCCGCGCGAGCGGAAAAACTCGTGTATCAGACCACTGACGGTGCTGCGGACTCTGGCCACCGCGCCGAATGTGTTCGTCCTTGCCCTCAGATGCGCCTGGCTCCGCAGGAACTCGAAGCTGTGCCGCTTGGGCTGGATGGGGTACGCCTCGCCGTCGGCCGGTCCCAGCACCGTCAGCTCCTCGGCGTGCAGTTCCACGCTTTGGCCCTTCGCGGGGCTTTCCACAAGCCCGCCGCGGACGAGAACCGACGTGCCGGCCGTCAGATGCACAACCTCCTGCTCGTAATTGTCCAGCTCCTTGTCGGCGACCACCTGCAGATTCGCCATGCATGAGCCGTCGTTCACCTGTACGAAGCTGAAGCCACCCTTGCTGGTCCGGACAGTGCGCACCCAGCCCCCGACGGTAATGCGCGTACCGGCCGGGACGTTGGTAACGGCGTCGCGAATGAGTGTTCTGTCGGTGGCCATCTGTCGCGTGGTATTTTCTTTGACGCACACTATCCCGGTCAAGTTCCGTCGATAGTGGGCATTCGGCGGATATAGTCGTCAGGACGTGAAACCTGCCCGTTCAGCCCCTCACAGGTGGCAAACCCCCATCGGCGTGCGCCGGGGCGCGGCAACGGATTCCCGCGCAACGAAGCGGTTATCGCCAAGCCGAGCAGTGAACGATCACGCCGCCCCGTCGCGCGCGGAACAGCCCTATTCGCCCAATCCCTCGGCCTGCTCCGGCGGGGTGTAATTGCGCTTGGTCGGCTTGACGACATATCCGCTGCGGATCGCTTTGGCCGACGCCTTGACGCGAACCACCCGACCGTTGATGACCGCACGGACGCGCTGGATGTTCGGTTTGAACTTCCGCCGCGTAATGCTGGTGGTCTTGACACCGACGCCGCCGAGGTACTTCGCCTTACCGCGACGGCTGTGCTTGCGGCCGGCGCGGGTCTGCTTCTGCGTGAACGCACATTTGCGAGGCATCTTTCTACTCCCGCGGAAAGGTCCGCCCTGTCCGGACGGCTCCGCCTATTCTTCTTCCTGTTCGGCTGCCTTCTTGACCTGATCGACTATCTGCTGCTGAACGTTGCCGGGAACCGGCTCGTAGTGACTGAATTCCATCGTGTAGCTGCCCTGACCGCCCGTAATCGAACGGAGCTGGCTGTTGTACTGCATCACCTCCGACAACGGCGCCGTGGCGGTGACGACGCACATGTTGCCCGGCAGCATATCCTGACCGCTGATGCGTCCCCGCCGGCCCGACAGATCGCTGGCGATGTCGCCCATGTACTCCGCCGGGATGGTGACCTCCAACTGGACCATCGGCTCCAGCAGAACCGGCTTGGCCTTTTTGATGGCATCCATGAAGGCGTACTTCCCGGCCGTGCGGAACGCCACTTCCTTGGAGTCCACCGGGTGGTGCTTTCCGTCGTAAATGCTGACGCGAACATCCTGCATCGGATAGCCCGCGACGGCGCCGGACTGCAGAACGTCATGCACGCCCTTTTCTATCGCCGGCAGGAACTGACGTGGAATCGACTCGCCGAACAGGTCGTTGACGAAATCGAAACCCTCGCCCCGCTCGAGCGGCTCCACACGGAGGAACACCTCGCCGAACTGCCCCGCCCCACCGGTCTGCTTCTTGTGGCGGTGATGACCTTCGGCCTTTGCGGTAATGGTCTCGCGGTAGGGTATCTTCGGGGGCTTGGTCTCCACCTCAAGCTCGAACCGCGAGGACATCTTGGTCAGCATGATCCGCAGGTGCAGGTCGCCTATGCCGCTGATGACCGTCTCGTTGGTCTGGGCGTCCCTGGCGGCCGCAAAGGTCGGGTCCTCCTCGCTCAGCCGGTTCAGCGCCTGGGATATCTTCTGTTCGTCGCCGCGGCTCTTGGGTGTAACAGCCAGCGAGAACATCGGCGTGGGCATCGGCAGCATGTCGCGGAACATGGGATCCTGCTGCTCATGCAACACGTCGCCGGTTTCGATCTCCTCGACCTTCGAGAGGGCGATAATGTCGCCCGCGACGGCCTTGTTGACCTCCTGCGTCTGCTTGCATTGCACCTTGAAGGGGTGGGAGAGCTTCATCGCCCGCTTGTCGTCCCGCAGGTAGAAGCTCGTATCCGGCGTCACCGTGCCCTGGAGTATGCGCACCCAGCTCAGCTTCCCGACGTAGGGGTCGGCGGTAATCTTGAAGGCCTGTCCGACGAAGGGCTTCCCGGCATCGGCCGAAATAGCTATATCCTGGGCAGGTTGCTCCTCGGTGGATTCAGCGGACGACTTCACCGGCCGCAGAGTCACGTCCGCCGGGGAGGGGAAATACCTGGCGACCGCATCCAGGAAATCCTTCACGCCTACTTCGGATTCGGCGGCCGTGAAGAGCACCGGAATCACCGTCCCGGCTACCATGGCGCTGGCAAAGGCCGCGGACAGCTTCTCCGCCGGCACATCCTCGCCGCCCAGGTACGCTTCCATCAGCGCTTCGTCTGATTCGATGACGCTCTCTACTATCTGCATGTGCGCGTCGGAGACGTCGCCGAAGTCGGCCTCGCCGGAATCGTTGGCGAATACGTCTATCACGCCGGACCCGCCACCGGTCGGAAGGTTCAGCGCCTTGCACGCCGAACCGAAGGACTCCTGGATCTGCTCCATCAGCCCCGCGAGGTCCACGTTCTCGCCGTCGATCCTGTTGACCACAATGGCGGCGGGCATGTTGTGCTCGCGGGCGAGCTTCAGCAAACGCCGGGCGTTTACTTCGATGCCCGCCGTCGCCGAGAGCACCACCACGGCCGTGTCCACACCGCACAACGCCGAGATGGCGCCGCCGATGAAGTCCGGATACCCGGGCGTGTCGATGAAGTTGATGTGCTTGCCGCCGTGGTCAACAAACGCCAGCGTCGGGTCAACGGAGTGCTGCCTTTCCCGCTCAATGGCGCTGTAATCCAGCTCGCTGGTGCCGTCTTCCACTTTGCCCAGCCGACCGGTAACGCCGGCGGCGTGCAGCATTGCCTCGCCCAGGGTGGTCTTTCCCGACCCTCCGTGACCGACAAGTGCGATATTCCTGATGTCCCGCGGTTCTGAAGCCGCCATAGTTCACTCCACTGGGGTCTGAAAGAGTTCCGCAAACGCAGGCCTCAGCGACACAGAGACCGCCGGGCGCTGCGACTGCTCCCAAGGAAGCCGTACATCTTAAGGCTTTTGCCGCGACAGACAAGGGCATTTTCCCGAGCCGGAGACATTCGCATTCCCGTCGGTTTGCTGATATTCTGGCCGGGGCGCGAGGGCGGGTTTTATAATTGCCCGTCGCAACTGCTGAACGCCAGACAAGGATCCTGAAGCCGGAAAACACACGCCGCAAGCTGCCGAAACCTCGGACATGTTCTTCCCGATACGCACAGACTACCGGATGTCCCGAAGGCCATGGGTAAACTACGGCCTGATAGCGGCCAACGTTCTGCTGTACGTGATGGGCTTCGGCGGCGAGCACGCCCAGGCCCTGCCCTGGATGCTCCATCCGCACTCCCCGACGCTGATGCAGTTCTTCAGCTCGACGTTCATGCACGGCAGCTTCATGCACCTTCTGGGGAACATGGTCTTCCTTTGGGTGTTCGGAAACGCCCTGAACGATCGGCTCGGACATGCGGGCTATCTGGCCTTCTATCTTGCCGGCGGCGTGCTCTCCAACGTGGGCTATGTGCTGCTGGTGGGTCATTCGATGATACCGCTGCTGGGGGCCTCCGGAGCCATATCAGGGGTTACCGGTGCGTATCTCGTTCTGTTCCCGAAGGTTCGTGTAACCCTGCTGGCATTTATCTTCTACTTCATCACCTTCTTCGAGCTGTCCAGTCTGTACTTCCTGCTGTTCCAGTTTGGCTGGAATCTTCTGATGACGCTCGGCCGTATGGCCGGTCCGGTCGGCGGCGGGGTGGCCTACGCCGCCCACAGCGCGGGGTATCTGTACGGGATCGCCGTGGCCGCCGTTCTACTGGCAATACGGGCACTGCCGCGCGAGCCGTTCGACCTGCTGAGTCTGATAACCGCGAATCGCCGCCGTGCCCGCTTCCGCCGCATGGTCGCGGAAGGTTACGACCCCTTCAGCACGGTGGGACCGCGAATGCAGCCGGGCGTGCAACGCCCCGGCCGCCGTGGGCAGACACCGTCGGCGTCGCCGCGGGAGATGAAGCTTCGCGAGCAGATAGCCCAGGCACTGCGGAACCATGACTACGGCTCGGCGGCTGATAACTACCTGCAATTGATACAATTATCCGAAGACGCCGTGCTCCCGCAGAACCAGCAGCTCGACATCGCCAACCAATTGATGTCCGAGGAACGCCACCCCCAGGCCGCGGATGCCTATGAGCGCCTGCTCAAGCATTACCCCGCCTATGAACACCTCGGGGATATCCACCTGATGCTCGGACTGCTCTATGGCCGATATCTACACCAGTATGACCTTGCCGAGCAGCACCTCGGCGAGGCGATAGACCGTCTGCGCGAGCGGCGGAAGATCGATTTCGCCCACAACGAGCTTCGCTCGGTGCAGGCACGCCGCGAACGGTAAACAGCGCCGCGTATTTTGCGGCAGGGATGCCGCCCATGGTTGAGATACCCCTACCTCCGACACCCCAGCTACCGATGCTGTGGGCATGGATAGCGTCGGCCGCGTCCCTCGTGGTCGGTGCCGCCGTGCTCCTGTGGGGTCGGCATCTGCACAGGGCCCTTCTGGTGCTGGTCGCCGCGGGCCTGGGAGTTCTACTGGCCGGGCCGATTGCCGCGCACTTCGGATGGAACCTGGTCGTACTGCGGGTGGTGTTGGCCGTGGCGCTGGGTATAACGGCGCTTCTGGCCGCACGGGTGGTCTGGGCGGTGCTGGCGGCCGGTCTGACCGTACTGGTCATCGGATCGATATTCCTCTGGAGCTCCGTCTATCGAAGCGGCGAAAGCTTCGCCGCCGCCGAAGCCCCCGAAAGCGCCTCCAAGTGGCTTACCGAGACAGCCCGGGTCTGCTTCGACGCCCTCAACCAGACCACGGCCATGCCGCTGGCGATTGCCGTCGCCTTCACCGTCGGCGGCGCGGTGCTGGTGATAATGTTCATCCGCCCCGTCGCCGCGAGGATACTGATGACCTCGGTGGTCGCGGCCGTCGTGCTGATGGGCGGCCTGCTGCTGGCGGCACTTCGTGTGCGCGAAAGTCTGTGGCAAACCGCATGGACCCACGCTTACGTTCCGGCAGCCGGTACCGCCGCCCTGATACTGGTCGGCTGGGTATGGCAGTTCATCTACGAGCGTCGCGAACGCCGACAGAAGAAGAAAGAGCAACAGGACGAATCCAACGGGAACAACGGCAAGAAGGCCTCCGCAAAGGGCAAATAGCCCCCGGCCGGCTTGCCTCGACCGGAAACCATGAGCCACCTACTAGCCGCCACCGACACGTCGAACGACTCGGCCGGGCTGATTGAGCAGCTTTTCAGCTTCGAGCTGCCCACTCAGCAGCAGTTCATGGACGCCCTGGAGGCGATGGGCGCGTTCCAGGCGGTCGTCATCCTCGCAGTAGGCGTGGCGATACTGCTTCAGGGGTGGAAGTCGTTCAAGCTGGTGGCCGTTCTGAACGCCGCGGTCATCGGCGGCGTGGTCGGCTCGCACTTCGGCGGGCGGCTCGACGGCGAGAACCTCGCCCTCATCGGCGGCGTCGCCGGAGGTCTGCTGCTGGCGATACTGGCCTGGCCGGCGATGAAAGCGGCCATCAGCGTCATGGCGGCGGCCGCCGGAGCCGCCATCGGCTACGGCGTATGGCACTACGCCGCGGTCGCCGTCGGGCGGGAATCTCTCACCGAACACGCCTGGGCGGGCGCCCTTCTGGGAATGGTCACGCTCGGACTGCTGGCGTTCGTAGTCTTCCAGTTCGTCGTCGTCACGCTGACCTCCGTGCAGGGCTCGGCCATGGCGGTTTCCGGACTGATCTCCCTGCTGTACAAGCACCCGGATGTCCGCGACCCCCTGCACGACGCACTGATGGACAACGCATTCCTGCCGCCCATGATCGTGGGCGTGCCCGTGCTCATCGGGTTCGTTTTCCAGTACGCCGCGCTCGAGAAGAAGCGCAAGAAGAAGCGCAGATCATCCTCCGACGGCGGAGGCGGTTGACCTTGGCGGGGCCGGGGCGCACAATCGCACGCCATGGCTACGCCGAAACATCCATCGGAACTTTTTGACCTGTCCGGACAGGTCGCCGCGGTTACCGGTGCGTCACGCGGGCTGGGGCTCGAGATAGCCCTGGCGCTCGCCGAGGCGGGGGCGGACGTCGCCGTAGGTAGCCGCAGCGAGCGGGATATTCGCACCGCGGCCGACCGCATCTCCGGCGAAACCGGCCGGAACGCCCTGCCCTGCGTGCTGGACGTTACCGACTCCGACAGCGTTGAAAGCTTCGTGTCGCGAACGACCGGCGAGCTTGGCCGGCTGGACATCCTCGTCAACAACGCCGGCACCAACATCCGCGCGCCCATTGAAGAGGTAAACGACGAGGACTGGCACACCGTCATGGAAGTCAACGCCACCGGCGTCATGCGCTGCTGCCGGTCCGCCGCAACGCACATGACCCGCGCCGGATACGGCCGCATCATCAACATCGCCTCGGCTCTCGGACTGATTGGCCTGCCTCAGAGAACCTCCTACACGGCCTCCAAGGGCGCCGTCGTGCAGATAACCCGCACGCTGGCGGTAGAGCTGGCCGAAACCGGCGTTACCGTCAACTGCATCTGCCCGGGACCGTTCGCCACCGAGATAAACCGCCCCCTGCTGGAAGACCCCGAAAAGGCGCGCGTCGTGCTCGGCCGGATACCCATGAACCGCTGGGGAGAAATGCACGAGATACGGGCACCGGCCGTGTTCCTGGCCTCACCGGCGGCAAGCTTCATCACCGGCGCCGTCCTCAGCGTGGACGGCGGGTGGGTCGCCCAGTAAAGGCGACCGCCACCCCCGGCCATACGCGACGATCCCCATAGGCGCGATACCATACCTGTTTATCGATTTAGCGTCGCATGTTTTTTGGTTGACGACGCCGCCATCCGGTGGTATTTTCATCGTGTCTCAGTACCTTGTCCGGTCGCTGTTGGCTGTTAAGGCGGCTGGTTTCTCGGCCAGGGACGGTCGAGGAGAAAGGTTCAAATCTTAGGGGCCAGTGCCGGAAGCGGCGGAGATGTCGGCACGGGGCAGAGTCGTCCCCACCGCCGCGGGAACACCTTTCTTTGGCTGATTTCGTCATAGGCGCAGTACGTCGATGCGCGTCTGTGCGCGGTTTTCGCGCCAGGGCATCGGCGACAGCATCTTCGGAATCACACACATGTCACATCGTTGTAACGGATTTGCCCTGGCCCTGGAGGGGTCGGCTAAAGGTCCGCGCCCGCCTCCTGGTACGGATGAAGACCATTTCTTGCGCGGCAGTACCGGTCGCGGCGCGTGCGGCGACCGACCGCAATTCACACGGGCAACTCATGATCCTGACAGGGAAGAAGAGGAACGGTTTAATGAGAACACAGGCATGTATTCTGGGACTTGTCCTTCTGCTGACGGCGGGAGCGGCCATCGGCGGGGACATCAATATCAACTTCCAGCCGTCCGGCTCCACCGTACCCAGCGGCTACCTCGCCGACGTCAGCGAACCTTTCGGCGACAGGGGCAACGGCTACAGCTACGGCTGGGACGCCAGCTTCGACGAGACGCGCGAGCGCAACAGCGATCCCGATCAGCGTTACGACACGCTGAATCACGTGCAAAAGTCCGGCGCTCACCGCATCTGGGAAATCTCGCTGGCCAACGGCGACTACGAAGTCTGGCTGGTCTGCGGCGACCCCAGCTATACCGACCAGATAAACGACTTCCTGGTGGAGGGGACGCTATGCGACGACCCGGACGGCGAGGATAACTTCGACGAGTACACCGTTACGGTGACGGTATCGGACGGCCGGTTGACTATCGAGCCGGGCAGCGGCGCCAGTAACGCCAAGATCTGCTTCGTGGAGATTACTGAGGTCGGCGGCTCAACCGCCCCGGCCGCACCCACGAACCTGACGGCAACGGCCGTTTCGGAAAGCCAGATCGACCTGGACTGGGACGACAACTCCGAGCCGGACCTGGACAGCTACAACGTCTATAGCGACACGACGTCGGGCTTCACCTGCGACTCCGGCACGCTGCTGGTCTCCGGTGTCACCGCAAGCAACTACAGCGACACCGGTCTGTCGGCGGGCACGACCTACTATTACAAGGTCACCGCTATGAACACCAGCTACGAGGAGTCCTCGCCCTCCAACGAGGCATCGGCCACGACCGATTCCGGCGGCGGTGGCGGCGATACGATCGACTTCAACACCTATACCATCCAGAGCTACGACAGCAGCCAGGACGCCGGTTCCTACGAGGTGCTGGACGGCGGCGCCACGCTGCGCATCTACAACAACGCCTGGAAGAAGATCGACTACGCCTATACCGTTACAGCCGACACGGTTCTGGAGTTCGATTTCAAGGGCGGTACGGAAGTCGAAATCCAGGGCATCGGTTTCGACAACGATGACAGCATTTCCGCCGGCACGACGTTCCAGGTCTATGGAACGCAGAACTGGGGCAACCGGACGTACACGTACACCGGCGGCGGGTCGTATCAGCACTTCACCATCCCCGTCGGCGAAAGCTTCACCGGCTCGATGCTGTATCTGACGTTCGTCTGCGACGACGATGCCGGCGGTGGAGGCGAGGCCTACTTCTCCAACGTCGAGGTCTATGAGTCCGGCGGCGGCGACACCACACCGCCGGCGGCTCCGACGGGCCTGACCGCAACAGCGGCAA
>JBNGDC010000004.1:0-45706 GCA_049975485.1 Phycisphaerae bacterium
GAACTCACGACATTCACGTTGGCAACGTGACGCTCTACCACTGAGCTACGCCCGCAATTCCGGACTCTATCTTAGGCGCATCGCCCGGCCGGTCAAGGGTAATTTGCCCCGTGGCCGGTGGTGCTGAGGGGCGCCCGCCGAGGTCGGCGACGGTGTGGATTCGCTTGCCCCGGCCGGGGGGAGCAACCGCCGGAAGCCGTGCGGTTGGCATTTCCGCCTGCGGCCTACTAGAAGCGGTTTCAAAACTGAAGTGCCTGGCTTCGAGCGGGTTTCTCGCCGTCCGGCTGCGTCCGCCTGCATCGACGAATCCCTTGATTCGCCTGCTTCGCCGTCCTTGCCGGCCGACGAGATCCCTCGCTCTCGGGCCAACGGCCCAGTTATGAAACCACTTCTACTCACGCACGAATGTCGACAGGTCGGCCAGGTGTCCCTGGCTGCGATACCGCCAGTCCGGCTTCCACCAGATGTTCTGTGGAATCTCGTCCAGACCGTCGCAGTCGTTCAGCGCCACGTTCAGTCGGAAGCACGACCACTGCCCGCCGCTCCTGTCGTTCAGCCAGCTCACGGGCACGGCTATTTCCATCGTCTGGCCGTCGTCGGTCTTGACGCACTTGGCCTGTAGGCCCTGCGGAACCTGGTAGTTCGTATACACCTGGGACTCATCAGGCGTCTCGCCCGCGGCCAGCACGATGATGAACTGCTCCTTCACATACTCCGGGCGCTCGCCGTTCTCCGGCTCAGGCCCCGCACTTAGTCTGAACTCCACGGCGTCTTGCTTCCACAGGGGCCGGGCGGGGCTGATGAACGCCTTGTCGTCGAATGTCCTGACGGCTATGTACACGAAGTCATCGTCGTGGGCCACTGTCATGCGGAAGTGGCTGTCCTCAGGCCCTCGCCACTCGTTGATCTTGGGGAAGATCTGGGCAGGATCCCGCATCACGATCGGCAGCTCGTCCCACTCATCCAGTCGCCCGTCGACGGTCACCGGCTCGGTACGCTTTGTGCAACTCAGCCGGCCGCCGAAGTGCAGGGCGTCGGTTCGCTCTATGACTACGTTCTCGCGGTCGGGTATGTCGAAGGTGAGGGTTGCGTTCAGCGTGGCGCTGCCGAGGTTGGCCGGATGCACGAAATCGGCGACCGATACCTTGATTGGCAGTTCCTGCTCGGAGTTTGGCTCAAGGGTGCTCTCGAACACTGCCGGCTCAATGGTCACGTCCGGGTGCGGCGAGAAGTACGCCTCCACGTGGAGGGGGTAGTCGGATGTGTTCGCCAATTGTATCGTGCCCTCGGCCGGGCCGTTCTGCGCAGCCGCGCCTCCGACCGGTTGGGTCTTGATTTCATACGCTTTCATAAGCGCCCAAGTCTCTTCGGTCATGACCTCGTCGTCCAGGATGCCAGCCAGGTCCAGGTTGGCCACCCGCGGTCCCTGGTCGGTCATGGTTACCCACACGATCTGGTCGAAGCAGCCGCACTCGGCTCCATGCATGGGGTTGCCCCCTCCAGTGGTAGCCAGCATGTGATACTTCATTCCGTTGCGCTCATAGAGGGTGTACCTGTGCCAGTGCCCCGCGAAGACGGAGTAGTTCCGGCCCTGCAGAAGCTCTTCCACTGCCAGCCAGTCCTGTTTCTTCTGGTTTGTATACGCCCAGAAGGGCTGGTGCATGAAGACCAGCGTCCATCGGACGTCGGGGTTTGCTTCCAGGGCCTGCTCGACGTACTGGACCTGCTGATCGCTTATGCCTCCCGAGGGCGGGTCTTGGGTGTTGAGCACCAGGAACAGCACGTCCTTGTAGACGAAGTGATGGTAGGGGCGGCCGTGGCGCTTGGTCCATTCGGCAGCCATCACTTCGTTGGAGATGTCGTGGTTGCCCGGCACATGGCAGAAGGGCATCTCCAAAGCGGCCACAATCTGTTCGAACTCGCGCCACTGGGCGTCGATTTCGGCTGGGTCTTCGGTGTAGCCGTCGATCAGGTCTCCCACGGACATCACGAATTCCGGCTGGAGCAGGTTGAGCTTCCCGACAGCTTCGGCGAACACGCCCGGGCGCCTGCCGCCGGTGCGGTCCGCAACAATGGCGAACTGGAACTGGTCGTCGGAGGTATTGTGGTCCGTGTTCGTCCACGGGTTGGCGGCCGGCGGGTCGGCCTTCGGCAGGTCAGGGGTATCGGTCTGGGCCTGGGCGGCTGGGATGATGACGGACAACAATACAATTGCACTGCAGAAGCGAGTTAACATTATGGGCGGCCTCCTGTTCTGGAAACCGGCATTATACGAACAGCCAAATATGAGTGCCAGCAATCGTGTGCGGGAAAGGCATATTCCCGCCACGGTCGTGGTGGGCTTGGGCCTTGTGTCCGCCGCGAATGAGGGTTAGCCTTGGCGTCGCCTATGATTGCAGGGCTGATACCCGAGAGCTTTTTCGACGCCCGAGCCGAGTGGGTGCTCTGGCTGCTGTCCGTCTTCGGCATCGCCGTGCTGATGTTCGGGGCCGACCGCGCCGTCGGCGCCGGCGCGAAGCTGGCGGCCGTGCTGGGCATGAGCAAGGTCATCATCGGCGCGACGGTAGTTTCTCTCGGCACAACCACGCCGGAGGCCGTGGTCTCGGTCCGCGCGGCGTGGACGGGCGATCCCGGTCTGGCGCTGGGCAACGGTGTGGGCTCCATCATCGCCGACACGGCGTTGATATTCGGCCTGTGCTGTCTGCTGCGTCGGCTGCCGCTGGACAGGTTCGTGCTGAACCGTCACGGCTGGCTGCAGCTCGGCTCGGGAGTTCTGCTGGTGGGGCTGTCGCTGGCGCTGTTGGCGGTTTCAGGGGACATCAACAAAGTATTCATCCCCCGCTGGGCGGGTGTGGGACTGCTGATCCTGCTGGTCGTTTACATGTTCCTGTCGGTCAAGTGGGCGCGCCGCCATCCTGAGATACTCGAAGGTCTGGATGTGGAGGTGGAAGCCCCGGTCAAGCATACAGCCGGAAGGAGCATTTGCTACCTGTTGGTGGTCTGTTTCGGGTTGGGGCTGGTCATCGGCGGCGCGGAGGTGCTCATCGGCTCGGTGCAGGAGATATGCCATCGCCGCGGCGTCCCGTCGGCGGTGCTGGCCGTGACGCTGGTGGCGTTCGGCACCTCGTTGCCGGAGCTCGCGACGGCGCTGGCGGCCATCCTGAAAGGTCACGGCGACCTGATGGTCGGCAACATCGTCGGCGCGGATATCCTGAACGTGCTGTTTGTCATAGGGGCATCGGCGACGGCCACGCCGCTGCAGGTGCAGCCGTACTTCTTCTACCTGTTCTTCCCGGTGATGATCTTCGTTCTGGTTCTGCTGCGGATCTTCATCTTCACAAGCGGCAACAGCTTCCGGCGCTGGCAGGGGGTGCCGCTTCTGGGAGCTTACGTGGTGTTCCTCTGGCTTACGCTGCATTTCGGCGTAGCCGCCAGCGGATGACCGGGCCAATGCCATGGGCATGTGTTACAATAACAGCCCAGGAGTGATTTTGGGATTTGGCCCGGCCTGGCGCACGTACGTATCAGCGGCGCCGAACCTGGCAGGAGCGAGGGAATGAGACAACTCAAGTCGGCTGCGATAGTCATGCTGCTGGCGTGTACGGCCGCGTATGGACAATTGCAGACAAACGAGTCGCAGCAGAAGCTGGAGTTTCCGCACGCCGGCATATCTCTGGCGGTTCCGGCGGATTTCCACCGCCGGCAACTGGTCGAACCGTTCGATGTGTTGAGCTCCGCAGTGGTGCGTGAGGGTGTGACGGAGATGTCGATATCGCTGTCGGCTTTTCCCGTGGGTCAGGAGGAAACTCCGGAAAGCTTTGCCGAGTCGAAGCTGCAGGAGCTTCAGGGGCACCTGGCCATGCGGCGGTTCGAGGTGCTCAAGACGGCCGAGATGCCGGTCGCGGGTGCCACGGGGCACGCCGTTCGCATGAGCTACACGTTCGGCGGCATAGAGACGACGGCCGCCCAACTTTATTTCATCCGCGAGCTTTCCGATGTCCCTGTGAGAATCTGCTATCTGCTTACGATAGAGGAGCGGGGCAAAGAGTCGCGTCTGCTGCCGGTGCTGGGGGAAGTGGTGCGGACGCTGAAGTTCGTCCCGCTGCGGCGGCCCGGGGAGCTGCCCGTGCCGGAGCTTGGCGAGCCGGTAGAGAGGCGGGAGCTGGGTTTTTCGGTCCGGCCGCCGGCGGGTTGGTTCTCCGACAACACGCCGCGCGGCGTGAGCATGGGGCAGATGGACTACCTGCTGGGGGGCGTGGCCGTTCCCACGGTGCACGTGATGGTCGGACGGGCCGGTATCGACGAGACGCCCGAGGACTTCGTCAACCGTCACCTCGATGCGTTGCGCGAGGATGCCGAGTCGCGGAACGTGAAGGTCGAGGTGCTGTCCAACGGCACCGCGACGCTGGCCGGCAGGGAAGGGCGGCAGTTCGTGGTCCGGCACTCGACCGGGACACCCGCGGAGTCGGCTTCGCAGGAATCCAGGCCGGCGATTATCGTTCAAAGGACCATCTTCGCCGAGCCGGAGGGAGATCTGTCCGTCTCCGCGGAGGGCAGGCCTCTGACATATACGCTGGCTTGTATATACAACGGCGAAGAGCCAGGCCGTGCGGTTGAGATACTCGAGAAGGTGGCCCAGGGCTTCACATTGGTCTCCGGCAGCGACGATGATCCGACAACATCGACCGCGCCGGCGGCGGACCGCGCCGGCGAGGCGGCGCAGGTTTCCGGCGACCAGCAGTAGCCGCGAGGAAAAGTTCGAAGATAACACTTGCGCCCGGTTCGGGCGGGCGCTATTCTCATCGGCATGAGCGACGCGGGCATGGATGACATTCAGGACACGGTGGTCCGGGCCGACTGCGTGAAGTGGCTGCGCAAGTGGCGGCAACGGCACTCCGGCGAGCCGGGATTCGCGGACCTCATCTTCGCCGACCCTCCTTTCAACATCGGCTACAAGTACGACGTGTACGAGGACCGCAAGGCCTACGACGAGTACTACGACTGGACCAGGCAGTGGATGTCCGCCTGCCGTGACGTCCTAAAGCCAGACGGGACCTTCTGGATAGCAATCGGCGACGAATACGCGGCCGAGGTGCGCATGATCGGCCGGGACTTGGACCTGCACCTGCGCAACTGGGTCATCTGGCATTACACGTTCGGTCAGAACACCAAGAAGAAGTTCGCCCGGGCGCACACGCACCTGTTCTACTTCGTGGCCGACCCGAGGAGCTTTACTTTCGCGGATGAGGCGGTGCGGACTCTGTCGGACCGCCAGCGGGTGTACGCCGACAAGCGCGCCAGCCAGAAGGGGAAAATTCCCGACGACGTGTGGACGGAGTTTCCGCGGGTCTGCGGGACTTTCGCCGAGCGCGAGGGCTGGCACCCCTGCCAGATGCCCGAGACACTGCTGGCGAGGATCGTCCGCGCATGCTCGAGGCCCGGCGATATGGTGCTGGACCCCTTCGCCGGCAGCGGCACCACGCTGGTAGCGGCCAAGAAGCTCAACCGTCGTTACCTCGGCATAGAGATGTCGGAGAAATACGTCGGTAACATCGAAAGGCGCCTATCTCAGACCAGGCGCATCGCGGAAATCGCCGAACAGGGCGACGGCTGGCCGGCGGAGCTTCAGCAGGAGCTGTGCGGCGTGTATGCGGAAATGGGTGTTACCACAGCGCGGCTGTACAAGCACCCGCACCTGCTTGAGGCGGTGGCGGAGCATTTCCATAACCGCCTGCGGGCAGGCGGGCTGGACCTCCCGGAAGACTCTGCCGGCAACGGTTACGGCGTGGGGGAGGTCAAGGCGCAGCTCGAATTGCTGCGACGGCAGGCGAAATTGCCCATGCTGAAGGTCCACGATAGGGGAAACCTCGACAGGGTCACAAACCGACCCAAACAAGAACTATTCGACGACCGGTCGTAGCTTGCAGATTATGGGCCACCCTTCGGCACGGCTCAGGGCAGACAGAGACGCAGAGAGCGCAGGGGTAACCAGTGTCTTTCTTAAGCGGCTGATATCAACATTTCTGTTCAGGACGTTCGTTAGGGAGTATGTGGAAAAGGCGCGGTGTCGGCTGAGCTCGTACAGACCAGCATGAACGTGGTTGCCTCTCGCCGTCTTCGGCGGCCCGTGAGCTTTCGGCATACTCAGGATACCGTCGGCGACTGCGCACGGGTGAATATCCTTGTTTTTGTCTCTGTGCCCTCCGCGCCTCTGCTTGCCCTGAGGCGTCTTGAAGGGCGGCCCAGGTGTGTTGCGCGATAGAGGGGGTGTTTGGGCCGAAAGGTTACTGTGGCAGGCGGACGGTGCAGACGGTCTGGGCGGTGAAGCTTTTGCCGGTGAGGTACTCGGTGAATGTGACGCGGACGGTGATTTCCTCGTGTGCCGGCGGCTCGTCCCAGGGGCATTCCAGCGCGTAGTGATAGGCCAGGAAGCCCGAGTACCAAGCACCGGCCAGTTCGTCCACGGACCACTCATATCGGCCGATGAGGTTGTCGGACTCCCCGGCGGCCAGGTCGTACAGCTCCACAGTTGCGCTGCCGGCCGCCTTGAGGACGTCCCCGCGGGCGTCCACCGGCTGGAGGAAGACCTTTACGGCTTCGTGGTCGCCGGGGTCGTCGTCGAGGTTCACGCCGCCGGTGCGACTGCCCAGTTTGATCTGCGAAACGGTGTAGAGCTTCTCCAGTCGGCCCGGGCCAAGCTCACGGAGCGTGTCGAGCTGCTGCCGGAGGGTCTGCATCTCGGCGCGGAGTTCGGCGTTGTCGCGCTGGAGCTTCTCTACGCGCGTTTCGGCCTCGGCCACACGGTCGCGCAATTGCGTCATTTCGGCCGTATTGTTACAGCCGATGGAAAGGGCGGCCGGCAGCAGGACCGCCGCTGCCGCAATGGTCCTGAACAGCGCCGCTGTGCCGCCCGTTCGGATCATTTGCCGCTGTCTCCGGAATCGCTCTTCGGGGCTTCCGGCATGCGCTCGAGGATACGGTCAACGCAGCCGTACTCCACCGCTTCTTCGGAATGCAGCCATTTGTTCCGGTCGCAGTCCTTCTCAATCTGCTCGGCGCCCTGGCCGGTGTGGGTCGCGAGTATGCTGTAAATCCTCTTCCGCAGGCGGATGATCTCGCGTGCCTCGATGTCCAGCTCGGTCGCAGGACCGGTCAGAACGCCGCGGATGAGCGGCTGGTGTATCAGCACCCGCCCGTTGGGCAGGCAGAAGCGTTTGCCGGCCGTTCCCGCCGCCAGCAGCACCGCGCCCATCGAGGCGGCCAGACCTACGCAATAGGTGGCCACGTCCGGGCGAACAAACTGCATGGTGTCATAGACCGCCAGACCGGCCGAGACCGACCCGCCGGGTGAGTTGATATAGATGCTGATGTCGGCTTCGGGGTCTTCGTTGCTGAGAAACAGAAGCTGCGCGACGACCAGGTTGGCCACCTCGTCGGTTATACCGCCGCCGATGAAAACGATGCGGTCGCGCAGGAGCCGGCTGAAGATGTCGTAGCTTCGCTCGCCGCGACCGGTCTGCTCGATTACGATGGGTACCAGTTGCTGATTCTCAACCATTTTCGGTCGGTTCCTTCCGCGGCGTCCGCGGCTAGTCGGACTTCTCCGGCTTGGTCTCGACGATCTCGTCAACGATTCCGTACTCGTGGGCCTCGGAGGGAGTCATATAGCGGTCGCGCTCGGTCTCCTGCTCAATCTGACCGACGTCGCGCCCGGTATGCTCGGCCAGTAGTTCGTTGAGCATGCGCTTGGCCTTGAGTATTTCCTCGGCCTGGATTTCGATATCGGCCGCCTGCCCGGTGACGCCGCCCCAGGGCTGGTGGATCATGATTTTGCTGTGGGGCAGGGCGAATCGCTTGCCCTTGGTGCCCGCCGCCAGGATGACGGCCGCCCCACTGGCGGCGTGCCCGACGCAGTAGGTCGCCACGTCGCAGTTGACGAACTGCATGGTGTCGTAGATTGCCAGCGTGTCGTCCACCGTGCCGCCGGGGGAGTTGATGTACAGGTTGATATCGCGGTCGGGCGACTTGGCCTGCAATTCCAGAAGACGCATAATCAGCCCGCCGGCGATCTCCGGCCTGATCTCGCCCCAGAGAAACACGATGCGTTCCTCCGCGAGGCGTTCTTCCAGCGTCATCTCGCGGCGGTACGCGTACTCACGGTATGCCTCGCTGCGCCCTCGCGGCGATGCGGTCATAGTCTCACTCCAAAGCGTTTGTGTCTCTTGCGACGGCCCGACTACTTGTCGTCCTTCTTCTTGCTCTTTTTGCTGCTCTTCTTGGCGCTCTTCTTGGCGCCGGTGCTCTTCTTATCGTCCGAGGACGACTTGCTCTTGGCCGATGTCTTCTTTTTGGCGGACTTTTTGGCCGTCTTCTTCTCCGATGCGGCCTTCTTTCCACCGGAGTCTTTGTCGGATTCTTTCTGTCGCTTGCGAAGCTCCTCTTCGGATACCTCGGTGACGGTGGCCTCGTCCAGAAGCTTGTCCAGCGCCTTTTCCTCCTGCAGGTTTTCGTAAACCTGCTGGAGATTGCCCTCGGACTCCAGCTCCTGTCGCAGCCGCTCGGGGCGGCGGCCGTAGGAAGCAGCCATCTGGGCGATGCGGGCGTTGACCTCGGCCTCATCGACCTCGATGCCTTCCTGCTCGGCGACCTTCGAGAGTATGAACGACAGCTTCAGGTCGCGCTCCGCCTGGCGGGTCGCCTCGGCCTGCAGTTGGGCGAGGTTCTCGTCTATCTGCTCCCGCGGCACGCCCTGGTAGAGTAGGTCAACATAGCGACGCTGGAGCACGTGGGCACTGTGGCGCTTGGCGACACCTTCGGGGACCTCGAAATCGGTGTTGTCCAGCAGGTACTGGCACACCTGGTCCCGCATGTTGCGCTGGACCTCGTTTTCGAGCCGGTGCTCCATCTGCCGGGCCATGAACTCCCGGAGCTCCTTCAGCGAGTCGAAGCCCATGGAGATGGCGAATTCGTCGTTTATCTCCGGCAGCGACCGCTTGCGGACCTGCTTTACGGTCAGCTCAATGGTGACTTCCTTGCCCTGCCAGTCCTCGTTGGGGTGGGCGTCCGGAACGGTGGCCGTTACCTCGACGGTATCACCGGCGGACTTGCCCTCCAGCTCATCCGGCAGGTTCAGCAGCGGAATACCCTCGACCTGACCGGCCGCCACGCGCAGCTCCACGTCCTCGCGCGTGACAGTCTCCAGCCCCTCGCCGGAGATGGCGGCGTCCACGGTGACCGCGTCGCCCTTTTCCGCGGGCTCATCGGCCGCCTGGTAGCTGGCCTGCGACTGCACCATCTGGTTGAGGTACTCGTCAACCCGCTCGTCGGTGACTTCCATGGCCGGCTTTTCCACCGGTACGCTCTTAAGCTCGGGCAGCTCGAACTCCGGCGCGACCTCCACCTCGAAGCTGAAGCTCATGTCGCCGCTTTCCGGCAGCTCGATCTTGTCGAGGTCGATGTCCGGCTCGCCGAGGGTCTTCAGCTCGGCCTTTTCAATGGCGTCGCCGATGGACTCCCCGACCAGCGCGTTGCGGACGTCCTCGCCGACCTCCTTGCCGAAGCGCTTCTCGATGAGCCGTCGCGGGGCGTGTCCGACGCGGAAACCGGGTATCTGCGCCTGTTCGCGCAGCTCGCCGAACATCTCGTCCATCTTGGCGTCTATCCGCGCCCGCGGGATCGTGACGGTGACCTTTTTCTTCAGCGTCCCGGCGTCCTCGACATCCACGCGGTTCTCCGGAAGCGCATCCTGCTGGGCCTGGTCGTCGGCCTGCGGTTCTTGGGTATCTTCTGCCATCTTGTCCTTCGCTCCGTTGGTGGTCTCGCCGCCGTCGCCTACGCGGCGCGGCGTCTGGGGCGTTGCTTCGCTGCGGCCCGCGAACAGACCACGGGCCGGACAGGGCACTTTATGCAAACCCGGCCGCGTCGTCAACGCATAACAGACCGCGGAACCTTGACGCCGACCGCGTCCGCCCGTACAAGGGCATCTCCGCGCCGACCGCGGGAGAAAAGCTTTCGGGAGCATTACCAATGGGCAATCAGGCACAGATAGTAGAACAGACCAAGGCGCACATCATCGAGAACTACGGCCGGCTGCCGATAGCAATGGCCCGCGGCGCCGGTTCGCACATCTGGGACGCCGACGGCAAGGAGTACCTCGATTTCTTCGCCGGCTTCGGCGGCGCGGGAGTGTGCGGACACTGTCATCCCCAGGTCGTCCGGGCCGTCCAGCACCAGGCCGAGACGCTCATGTGCCACGGTAACCTGTTCACCTCGGAACCACAGGTGGAGCTGGCAAAGGCGATTACGTCCCACGGATTCGGCGGGAAGGTGTTCTTCTGTCACAGCGGCGCCGAGGCCAACGAGGCCGCCATCAAGCTCGTCCGCAAGGCCGCCGGCGAGGGACGCTACAAGATAATCAGCTTCGAGAACTGCTTCCACGGCCGGACCATGGGCGGGCTTTCGATTACCCCCAAAAACTTCCAGGCCGGTTTTGAGCCGATGCTGCCCGGCGGCGTGATGGTTCCTTACGGCGACCTCGACGCAGTGGCAGCGGCCATCGATTCCGAGACGGCCGGCGTGTTCGTCGAGCCGATCCAGGGCGAGGGCGGCATGAACATGCCCCCGGCCGACTTCCTGCCGGGACTGCGGCGGCTGTGCGACGAGAATAACCTGGTCCTGGTCGCCGACGAGGTCTGGACCGCGCCGGCCCGGACGGGCAAGTGGTATGCGCACCAGCACTTCGGCTTCGAGCCGGATGTGATGACACTGGCCAAGGCGCTTGGCGGCGGAGCGCCGATCGCGGCGTGCGTGGCCTCGGAAAAATATGCCGACGTGCTCACACCCGGCACCCACGGCTGCACCATGGGCGGCAACCCGCTCTGCGCGGCGGCCGGTGCTGCGACCATGAAGCTCATCGAGGCGGAGAACCTCACCGACCGGGCCGCGCAAAAAGGCGATTGGGTCGTCCAGGCCCTCAGGGATGCAGACGTGCCCTGCGTCGAAGAGGTCCGCGGCAAGGGTCTGATGATCGGAGTGGCGATAGACGAGTCGGCAGCGACGGCCAAGGATATCATGATGAAGTGCATGGAGCACGGGCTGATGGTCTGCGTCGCCAAGCAGAACGTCCTGCGTCTCGCGCCGCCGCTGACCACGCCCGACGAGGACTTCGAAAAGGCGCTTCAGATCCTCATGCGGGTGCTGAAAGAAATCTGACGCCTCGTCATGCCCGGTTGGGCCTGTGCAATTGAGGTGTCCAATGGCGAAGCTGCCCCCTGGTCGGCTGGACGTCCTGAAGCAGGTGCCGCTGTTCTCGGCGCTGGATGAAGCCGCGCTGTCTGAGCTTCTGCGCAACTGTCCTGTGCGGTCGGTGGCGGCGGGTGAGGCGATATTCCAGCCGGGGCGGGCGGCCGACCGCTTCCATGTGGTGCTCGAAGGGTTGGTCAAGGTCTATCAGCTATCCCCGCAGGGGCAGGAGCAGACGCTGCATCTCTACGGTCCCGGCTGCACGTTCGGCGAGGCGGCGATGTTCGCCGGTGGGGACTACCCGGCCTGGGCGCGGGCCGCCGAGGACGCCCGCGTACTGGAAGTGCTCAGAGCGGTGCTGGAGCGGGCGATGTGCGACAGGCCCGAGCTGACACTGGGGATGCTGGCGGGGCTGTCGAGCAAGCTTCGCGAGTTCGCCCGGCTGATAGAGCGGCTCAGCTTGAAGGACGTGCCCAGCCGTGTCGCGGCCGCTCTTCTGGAAGAAGCCGACGGACGGCGCGAGTTCCGCCTGGGGCAAACCAAGCGGCAACTCGCATCCAAGCTGGGGACCACGCCGGAGACGCTCAGCCGATCGCTGGGCAAGCTCTCCGATGCCGGATACATACACGTCAAGGGCGGGACCGTCACCATCAACGATGCGGAAGCCCTCCGCCGACTCGCACAGCAGGGCTGAGGGATTTTCCGCCCGTCGGCCGTCCACAGGCGCACGCGAGGCAACTTCTTTTCCGACAGGCCTTTTACTCCGATTTCTCCGCGACCCGCAGAAAAAAGCTGCGGAATTGACGCAGGTCAAGGTGTCCGCCGCCTGGAAGCCGTAAAACATGGATAGTTAACACGACTTCAGGAGTGCAATCCATGACACCGGAGACAGCGACGAAGATGCGGAGCATCGTCCACATCGACGAAGACAAGTGCGACGGCTGCGGGCTTTGCGTGCCCGCCTGCGCCGAGGGGGCGATACGGATTATCGACGGTAAGGCCAAACTGGTCGCCGAGAACCTCTGCGACGGACTGGGCGCATGTTTGGGCAATTGCCCGAAGGGCGCTATAACCATAGAGGAAAGACCGGCCGACGAGTTCGACCCCGACGCCGTCGAGGCCCGCCTGAAGAACAAGAACCTTGAGGCCGAGACCGAAGAGTCGCCCGGCGGCGACGAGCCGCTGGCGTGTGGCTGTCCGGGAACGGCCATGCGCAAGCTGTCCGGCGGCGACGAACCGAAGGCCCGGCCGTCGTCGTCCGGCGGGACCTCGTCGGGGCGGTCGCGTCTGGGTCACTGGCCGGTGCAGCTAGCGCTTGTGCCGCAGCGCGGCGAGATGTGGGACGGTGCCGATGTGCTGCTCTGTGCCGACTGCGTCGCGTACGCCCTGCCGGACTTTCACGACCGCCTGCTGGCCGGGCGGTCGCTGGCGGTGACGTGTCCCAAGCTGGACGATGCGGCCGCCTACGTCGAAAAGCTCACGCGAATATTCTCCGGCAACGATATCCGCTCGGTGACGGTCGCGCGGATGGAGGTGCCCTGTTGCGGTGGACTGACGGAGATGGCCCGGCGGGCGCTGGCGGCGGCCGGCTCCGACGCGCCGCTGTGGATTATCGAGATTGCCATGGATGGAACCATCAACACCGCCTTGCCCGCGGCGAAGGAGGCATAAGATGAAGACTGTGACACTTGAACAGACATCGGACATTCAGAACCCCCACGGCGTCAGCGCACGTCGGCTGCACCAGAGCGACAATGCCGATATCGTGCATATCCGTCTGGCTCCCGGAGAGGGGTTGAAAAGCCACGTTACGCCGGTGGACGTGTGTTTCTACATACTGGAAGGCACACCCACGGTCGAGATCGGCGAGGAGGAGGAGGTAACTGCCGCCGATGAGCTGATAGAAAGCCCGGCCGACATACCGCACCGCGTGTTCAACGACGCCGACTCGCCGGCGCGGTTTCTGGTGATAAAGACGCCGGGCGTTGCGAAGACGTCCTGAAAGGTGGTGTTTGCGGCCATGCTCGAGAGCATTGTTGCCAACCCGGCAGTCTGGACGACTGTGCTGGCATGCCTCGGCGCGTTGGTGCTGTTGCTGAGGCATTGCGACTCGATGGGCGGGCCGGTGGTGGCCGACGCCCGCAAGTCGCTGGACGACGGCAAGCTCGCTCGCCTGCTCAAATGGATCTCGGCGGGGCAGGAAGATGAACTGAAACAGGCGTTTGAGCGAACGCTCAATGTAAGGCAAAGCGGCCCGGAGGCCCGAGAGCTTGCGGAAAAGTATTTTCTGGAGACTGCGGTCAGGTTGCACCGGGCGCACGAGGGTGCTTCGTACACGGGTTTGAAGCCGGCCGAGGGCATACCGCCGTCTGTGGCGCTTGCGGACAAGGCGCTGGCGGATGGTACTTGCGACGAATTGATCGACAGTGTCACTTCCGCGGTGCGGACGGGTCTGAAGGAGAAGTTTGAGCATCTGCACCGGACCCGGCCGGCGGATGAAGACGTCGATGCCGGGCGACGCTGGACAAAAGAATACGCGGATTTCGTACATACGGTGTTGCACATATCGCAGGCCGTCGGCGGACTCGACGGCCGAGAGTAAATATGAGACTTCAACCGAACCTACCACTGTGAAAGGAAAGGACAGATGAGTCAGATGAACATGTTCTGTTATCAGTGCGAGCAGACGGCCAAGGGCAGCGGGTGCACCATCAAGGGCGTCTGCGGCAAGGAGCCGGAGGCGGCCACTCTGATGGACCTGCTGGTGCACGTCACCGAGGGTGTTTCGCAGTACGCTCACCGTGCCCGCGAGCTTGGCGCCAGGGACAGGGAAATCGACGAGTTTGTCATCGAGGCGCTGTTTGCGACGGTAACCAATGTGGATTTCGACCCGGAGCGGCTGGTGGAGCTTGTCCGCACCGGTGCGGCGCTTCGCGACAAGGCCAGACAGATGTACGAAGACGCCTGCCGCGAAGCCGGCACCGAGCCGGAACAGCCAGGCGGCGATGCCGAACTCACCCCCGCACAGGACCGCGACGAGCTGCTGCAGCAGGGCAGGGAGCGGACCATCCGCAAGCGCATCGACTCGCTCGGCGAGGACATCGCGGGCCTGCAGGAGCTTATCACCTACGGGCTTAAAGGCACGGCCGCCTATGCCGACCACGCCCGCATACTCGGCGTGGAGGACGACGACGTGTACGCGTTCTTCCACAAGACGCTGGATTACCTGTCAACCAACCCCAGCGACGTTGACGAGCTGACGGCCACCGCTCTGAAGGTCGGCGAGATCAACCTGAAGGTCATGGAGATGCTGGACTCGGCCAATACCGGCGCCTACGGCGACCCCGAGCCGACCGAGGTTCGCGTGACCCCGGTGGCCGGCAAGTGCATATGCGTCTCCGGGCACGACCTGAAGGACCTCAAGATGCTCCTGGAGCAGACCGAGGGCACGGGCATAAACGTCTATACGCACGGCGAGATGCTGCCCTGCAACGCCTACCCTGAGCTGAAGAAGCACAAGCACCTGGTGGGCAACTACGGCGGCGCCTGGCAGGACCAGCAGAAGGAGTTCGACGAGTTCCCCGGCGCCATCCTGATGACCACCAACTGCATCCAGAAGCCGCGGGACAGCTACAAGGACCGCATCTTCACGACCGGTCTGGTGGGCTGGCCCGGTGTTACACACATCGAGACGGCGCCCGACGGCTCCAAGGACTTCACGCCGGTCATAGAGGCCGCCCGGCGGGCGGAGGGCTTCGCCGAGGACGCCGAGGAGAAGAAAATCACCATCGGCTTCGCGCACAACGCGGTGATGGGAGTGGCCGAGAAGGTCGTCCAGGCCGTCAAGAACGGCGACATCCGGCACTTCTTCCTCATCGGCGGCTGCGACGGCGCCAAGAGCGGGCGGAACTATTACACCGAGTTCGCCCAGCAGGTGCCCGACGATTGCGTCATACTGACTCTGGCGTGCGGGAAGTACCGCTTCAACAAGCTTCCGTTCGGCGACATCGGCGGCATCCCGCGGCTGCTGGACTGCGGGCAGTGCAACGACGCGTACTCCGCCATCCGCATCGCCTCGGCGCTTGCGGAGCAGTTCGACTGCGGCGTAAACGACCTGCCGCTGAGCTTCATACTCAGTTGGTACGAGCAGAAGGCCGTCTGCATACTCCTGACGCTGCTGCACCTGGGCATCCAGGATATGCGTGTCGGACCGTCGCTGCCGGCGTTCGTAGGCCCGAACGTGTGGAAGGCGCTTCAGGACAACTGGAACATCCGGGCGATACAGACGGCCGAGCAGGACCTGGCCGAGTGCCTGGCGTAGGAATTGCGAATCGCGAATCGCGAATCGCGAGTTGCGAATCGCGAATTGGCCGGATTCAACAAACAGCTATCTGCAATCCGCAATGGCAACGCCCTCCCGCGGCGGTCGATGCGCTCGCTCCCGGCCGTCGCGGGTGCTTTTTGCGCCGCCGGTGGCAACAGACCGGTCATCCGCTATAATCGAAGCCCGTTGAAACATCCCCCAGGCCCGCCTGAGTTTTAAGGAGCCGACCATGCGTTTCTCTTCGACGGTGTTGCTGGTGATTATGGCTGTCCTGACGGCTTTCCATCCGGCCTGCGCGCAGGTGAACGAGCAGGCGGTGTCCCCCGAGCGGCGATTGCTGCCGGACTACTCCGAGGGTCTGATGGGCGTGATGGGGCCGTTCCTCTGGACGCGGTCGATCGACCTGGGTGGTGACGTGCGCTGGTGCGACTCCGAAGGCAGGCCCGACGCCGACGGCGAATTCCTCTGGCTCTACCAGTACATGGCCTACAACCGCTCGCAGCCCGAAATGCCCCTGATCCACGAGCGCAACAACCTCGTGTCCATGCACGAGGACATCGCCTACGAGCTTCAGCCCTGGCAGTTGCTGCTGCACTGTCGACGGCCTCACAACTTCAAGTTCGTCATGGGCTACACGGATGAGGACACCCATTTCGAGCACGGCGACAACACCGACCTGGCGCACCTGGCCACCGGCGACCGCGTGGTGCTGTTTGTGCCGATCCGCCACGACACCTGGGAAGACAGCTCACCGGCCACCGACCAGAGCGAGTATTACGTCAACCCGCAACGCGGCGCGCAGGGCCCGTGTGTAATCGAGTTCAAGGCCGGTGAGATCATCCGCTACGAGTGGTTCGGCGGCGAAGAGCTGGACGAGCATATCCTGCTGGACCTTACCGACGTGCTCGGTGGTCGGGAGAACGGCCTGCCACTGGTACAGAAGTCCATCTACCGCTTTGAGCTGGGCGAAGAAAAAGGCCAATGGCGGCTGATGATCAAACTGGACGGCAGAGACGGCGAACCGGAAAGCGAGGACGAGTGGGACCTGGTGTTCACGCAGGATTCCCCCGGCGCCAAGCCCTACACGGTGGACATAACGCGGGAAAACTCCGTCTGGGCGATGAACACTTTCAGCCCCGGCGGGCTTCCGGAGGATTCATCAGAGGCCGTCATCAAACTCCTGCCGTTCGACCGCGACACCGGCGAGCGGGTGGACTGGCCCGGCGAGCGCCGGCGCGTGCGGACCTTCGCGGTGGATAAGCTCGATGAGGTTCTGCAGGGCGGCAACCCCAAGCAGCAGAGACCGGCTGAGCGCCTTCGACGCCTCGGGAGGGATTAGCGGCCACGGCGGACTTTTCGGCGGGTGCCGGATCGTCAAGAAACGTAACTCGCGATTCGCAATTCGCGACTCGCGGTTTTTCAGAACTCCAGCGGCAGCTGGACGGGTTTGCCGGTCTTGACGGCCTGTCTGGCAAGCTCGTAGGCCTCGCTGTACTGCCCGGTGACCACGTCCCAGGAGACGACCTGTTCGAGGTATTCCTTGAGGTTGTTGCCCATCCGCATACGGGCGCCCTCGTTGCAGGCCAGCTCTATCACGTGTCGTTTGAGCATGTCGCGCGTGGTGAAAAGCTCACCGCCGCGGCTTTCCAGCGTCTGGGCGGTCAGGCCTTCCATCGGGGCGCTGGTGATAAAGGGCTTGTTCAGGGCGATTATGCGCGCCAGCGTGCCGGACTGCGTCTCGTCTGTGCTCGGAAGGACGATGAAGTCGCAGACGGCCATCATCTTGTAGTAAATGTCGCCTCGGGGCACGAACTCGTAGTAATGGGCCAGCCCCTTCTTTTCCAGAAGCTCGACCTGGGTCTTGTATCGTTCGTAGTCGCGTCGGTGGTTGGGGTCGCGCATAGTCCCGGCGGCCAGCAGGTCCCACTGCTCTCCGCTGCGGGAGTAGATTTCCTGTGCAATCTCCTCCCACATGCTGGTGAGGATGTCCCATCGCTTGTTGGACTGGATCCAGCCGATAAGCCCGACGAGGTGCTGCGAAAGGTGTGCGACCTGGTCGAGATCCAGCTCTTTGCGGAGCTTGCGGACCTCCGCCAGAGTGTAGCGTCGGTCGGGCCGGGCGCCGTGCGGCACGACCATGACGTTCAGCGGCGTCGGCCAGCCCCGGCCGGTGAAGTTCCAGTCCAGTCGCCACTTTTGGTAGTGGCACTTGAAAAGGACCACATGAGCCCGCCGGCACATCTTGAATATGAAGTCCGCCTCGAAATCGGTCAGCCGTCCGTGGACGGTGTGCGGCTCCACGATGGTGGGCAGGTCGTTAATTGCGTCCAGAAGCGCCAGGAAGCCCTCGTTGGAGTCGCCCTGTCCCCGCTCGTCGAGGTACTCGTAAAGCCCGTACTCGTGCTCGATGTGCACGGCATGGGGCTTCAGCTCGTGGAGCTTCTCGGCGACAGGTCGCCACCAGTTGCGGTACGACATGTCGATTATGGGAATGACACCGTCACCCTCGCCGTCGGTGTGGCTGATGACGAGCACGTCGCGGTCGGGGTTGTGCTTCTGGATGAACTCCCTCGCCTCCTCGCAGAACGTACCGATTCCGCAGAGCCGCGGGGGATAACTGCTTACCATCACTATCGGAGCCGCCATACTGCCTTGCTCCCGCTGCCAATACAGGGGTAATTTTCGGGTCGGGGCGTCCACGCAACGCCACGCTGCCGCAAGCTATATCGGCACTTAAGGCCACAACGTTTGCAGCAATCGGTGCTTCGGGCACAAAGTCCGCAATCCGGAGGGGGCAGCGGCCCGCTTCAGGCGTGCCTCTGGAGCTTGCCGGGATGGACCCTTCGACGGCCACAACTGCTGGCCCTGCGCCCGCTCAACGCCCTGCGAACGCGCCGGCTGCCGTGCGGTGGGATACTCTGTAC
This sequence comes from Phycisphaerae bacterium, assembly GCA_049975485.1. Classification (GTDB taxonomy): domain Bacteria; phylum Planctomycetota; class Phycisphaerae; order SM23-33; family SM23-33; genus PUND01. The sequence continues at coordinate 18,490 of JBNGDC010000004.1, forward strand.
ATACCATCATAGTTATCACCGCGCGGGCATACAAGCCCTGTCCGGATGACTTTGCGCAGTGCGGCTCCGCGCGGTGCCGGGGGCACAGGACCGCCTCGGCGGCTCCGCGGCGAGGCGACCGGTGGCGCTAACGCCGGACGGCGACGTGGAACGGCAGCATCTGATGCAGGGAAAGTGTGGTGTCAATATTGTGGGACCTGTGATATATATTGTTGCCCGATATATGAACGGGCCATATAATCATCCGGCGTTCGACCTGTTAAATTCTACTTTCACCCCCCGCTTTTAGGAGTCTTCCATGCCGCCGAAAGCAAAGACGATTGACGAACTGCAGAAGGAACTGGAGACAAAGCTTGAGCGACTCGAGGAACTCAAGTCACGTCGCGACGAGATCGACCGCGAGATCGCCGAACTGATGGGGGTGGGAGTGACTCGCTCAAGCTCGAGACGCCGCAAGTCCACTCGAGGCCGCAAGAAGACCGCCGCCAAACGAGGCGGAAGGGGCCGTCGCGGCAAGCCGTTGGTGGAGTACATCAAGGATGTGCTTCGCAAGAACCCCGAGGGCATGCGCGTCAAGGAAATCGAGCAGGCCGTCAGGAAGGCCGGCTACAAGACCGCCAGCAAGGACTTCTACGGCATCATCGCCTCGGCGGTCAGGGATACGGATAATTTCAAAAAGGTCAAGCGAGGCGTTTACAAGCTCAAGGGTTGATGTTGTTCGCAACACGCGGGCTTGCATAACCTCGGTGCGGCGTTATAATCCGCAGACAGGTGGACGTCTGGTTGGCCGACTGACCGGTCAATCAGGCGGCCTTGCCTGGTTGCTTTGGGCCGTTAGCTCAGTTGGCCAGAGCGCCTGCTCGACACGCAGGAGGTCAGTGGTTCAAGTCCACTACGGCCCATGGGAAAGGGAAGCCGGCGAGCGGATTCTTCCGTGAGCCGGCTCTTTCTCTGCGCGGCATGTCCGACGGATGTGGGAAATCGCAGATGGACGGCCTGGTCTCCATAGTGACACCTTCGCTGAACCAGGGGAGGTTCCTGGAACGGGCCATTCGCAGCGTCCTCGACCAGGAGGGTGTGGAGGTCGAGCATTTCGTAGCCGACGGCGGCAGTACCGACGAGTCGCCGGACATACTGCGCCGCTACCGGGGGAGCGTGCGGTGGGTCAGTGAGCCGGACAGCGGTCAAAGCAGCGCGGTAAACCGCGGTCTTGCCGCCACAGGCGGGGAGATTATCGGCTGGCTCAATTCGGACGACGTTTACTACCCCGCGGCGGTCGAGAGTGCCGTCGCGGCGCTGCAGGCGGACGAGGAAATAGACGTCGTATATGGCCGGGCCAACTGGATAGACCAGTCCGACGCCGTCATGGCTGAATACCCTACCGAGCCGTGGGACCCCGAGCGGCTGATGGAGACGTGTTTCATATGCCAGCCGGCCGTCTTCTTTCGCAGGCGGGTGCTGGAGCGGTTCGGATTGCTCGACGAATCGCTGCAGTACTGCATGGATTACGAATACTGGCTTCGTCTGGCCCGCGGCGGGGCAAGGTTCGCATACATCGACGAGGTGCTGGCCGGCTCACGGCTGCACCCGGACACCAAGACGCTTTCCCGCCGGCTGGAGGTGCACAGTGAGATATGCCGGATGTTCCGGGAGCGTTTCGGACGGGTCCCCGGCGCCTGGCTGCTGGGCTACGGAAAGGCGGTCGCGGCATCTGCCGGGTTGGGTCCGGACCGTCCCGCCGCCTATGTGGCGCGGACGATATGGGCTTCCATGAAAGCGGCGGTGCGCTACAACGGCCGCGTGGACCGGCAGTGGGTCTCGGCCGTCGGCGGGTGGCTTCGCAAGCACGCTCCCGTCGCCATGGCGCTGCGGCGGTGACTGATTCGGCACGGCTACACATCCCCGCCGGCCGTGTGCTTGCCGGAGCAGACCTGCTCGTACAGTTGCCTGTATCTCCCAGCTACTGGCTTGTACGAATATTCGCGCACGGCCGTCTCGCGACACGCCCGGCCCATGCGTTGCAGCCGGTCGGAGTCCGACAGCAGCGAGCGAATGGCGCCGGCGAGGGCGTCCGTGTCACCGGCCGGAGCAAGCAGGCCCGTCTCGTCCGGCCGGACCATATCCGGTATCCCTCCGACGTCGAAGCCGACTGTCGGCGTCCCGCAGGCCATCGACTCCAGCACGATATTGGGCAGGTTGTCCTCCAGTGAGGGGCAGGCCAACAGGTCCGCCGCGGCGTACGGCAGCGTGATAAGCCGCTCGTCGTGGATCGAGCCGATATGCTTGCGAGGGATCGTCTCGGGTATGCTCGGTTCGCCTTGCCCGAGCGTCAGCAGCATCGGCCTGTCGCTTTCGCTGATTCGGCCGATCGACTCCACCAGAAGGTCGAAGCCCTTGCGGGGCATTTCCGGATTGGCGGCCGCGAAGAGCACCACCTTAGCATCCTGCGGAATATCGAGCGCCTCTCTGGCGATGTGCCGGTCTCGCGGTGCGAACACGTCGGTATCCAGGCAGTTCGGCAGAACGTGGACAGGGAATCGGCCGAACAGCGAGCTTGCCCTCGCGCGCTCCGCCAGCCATCGACTCGGCGAGACTATGTGGAGCATGTCGGCCGGCACGTCCTCCAGGGCCTTGTGCTTTCTTCGCCACGTTTTGTGGGACAGGTCGTGGGGGTCGTCGGAACCCAGCCAGGGGCACTTGCCGCACCGGCGGAGGTAGCCCTCGCAGCCGGTGCTGTAGTGACAGCCGCCGGTGAAAGGGTTCATGTCGTGCAGCGTCCAGACCACCGGCACACGCCCGCCGACGGCGCGGAAGAAGGCAGCGAAGTCAACGAACGTGGAGACCCAGTGCAGGTTAAGCAGGTCCGCCTCGGGCAGGTCCGGCATCAGGTCTTTGCCCAGCTCCGAGGAGCGGGCGTGGAAGATGAACGGCTCCTGGGGCAACGTCGGCTCGTACCGCGCCAGTCGTCTGGATATGGCTATACGGCGGCATACGCGCTTGAAGCGGCTCCGGAAGTCCTTGCGGGGCAGGTACCCATCGACGGTGGGGTCCGTGGTCACCTTGATGCGCACGAACATTCGGCTGTCGGCGCCGTCGGCCAGCAGCGCGCGGTGTATGCGATAGGTGGCGCGGGCGGCCCCGCCGCGACTGTCGCTCAAGCTCAGGTGGTATATCCTCACCGGGGTGGTTCCTCTACTTTTCAGTCAGTCCCAGCAGTCTGCGCAGACGCAGCCAGAAACGGGAGGTTTTGGGCGGCTGTCCTCCCCCCGGCCGGGCCTCGAATACCAGCCCGTCCGCGTGGCGGAGCAGGCCCCTCTCGGTCATAACGCTCGGCCAGTCGGTTTCCACCGGCGCGTCCGGGTCATAGGGTCGATTGCGCGACTCGTCCAGCCCGCGGTATGCGAGATAATCCCAGGTCACCGCACGTCGGGCGATGTGGAGCTTCTGTGCATCCCGCTGTGCAAATTTGTATCCCTGAGGTGACTCGTGCCACGGATGATAGACCCTCTGTGTAGGATGCCAGCGTATCTTCAGCCCCATGTTCTTGAACCTGATGTGGTTGTCGAATGCGGTCTGATGATAGCCCGCAAAGAAGGGCAATTCCTCGTAGCCGTTCATCTCTATCATGCGCTGTCGATGGACGGCGAAACAGCCGCCGTAGTTCTGGGTCTGGCGGATGGAGCATGTCCGCCTGACGTGGTCGAGATCCTGCCCCGGCCGGTATCTCGGCCGTCGCTGGTCAAGGCGAAGTATGTAGAGCACTTCCTGAGGGTCATCCGCCAGCTCGCCGGCGACGGTTTCCAGCAGGTCGTGCTCGCAATACACGTCCGCGTCGGGGATGACCAGGATGTCCGCCTTCGCCCGCCGGATGCCTTCGTTGTAGGCCCGCGGCAGCACCTGCGGCTCGTCTTTCAGGCCCATCGCGAACGTCCGGAATCGCCCCGTCGCTTCCACCTGCGGCGCCGGCCGGTCCGTGTATTCAACCCAAATCAGTTCGTAAGCATCGGCCGGCAGCGACTGGTGCAGCCACGATGAGAGCGGATCGAAGTTCTCCCGGAAACCTCCGTCCACCATGACCACCGAGATCAAGGGTTTGTCGCGTCCCTGTGACATTACAGTTCCTTACGAGACGAGTCCGCGCTAACGTCATATCCGATGCGGCGAGCGGTTTCCATGACGTGCGGCAGGACAGCGCGGATTTCATCGCCGTGCAGCCGTTGCCACTTGTGGGGGTCCGGCGGACTGACAGTGGTTCGGCTCAGCGGCATGTTGCTCCAGCGTTCGCGGGCGTCCGGCGGTATGCGGATACACAGCCGACGTGCAATTCTGTCGAGCACCTCTGCGGGTCTGCTCGTAAGCTCCTCGTACCGCACGAAGGTCGGGTTGACGTTCGTTCGGTCGAAGAAATCCAGCGTGGCCTCGATGTGGCGCTTCCATGACCAGGCGCATATCTCAGCCAGCGGCCGGTCTATTACCCGCTGCCAGCCGGGCGGAACCGGATAGCACCAGCGGTGCACCGATCGCCGGGAAAGCTCCCGCAACGACGGCTTTACCAGTGTCTTGCCGAAGCGTTCCGGGCTGGTCCATCCTTCCATCATGCTGCTGATGTTGGCGCGCGGATCGCGCACCAGGAATATGTAACGCGCATCGGGAAAAACCCGCCACAGAGCGTCCAGGTGGAAGCAGTTTGCGATGGTCTTATCCAGCAAGGGACGCCCCGGGCGAAGCAGCAGTGACGCCAGATTCATCAGCCGCTGTCTGCCGGTGAAGCGATTGCGGTAGCCGCTGAGAATCTGGTCGCAGAGTGCGTTTCGAAGCTCACCTTCCCGATGAGCGACATCTTCGGCCGTCACCAGATCACTGGGTTCGGTCAGCCGATCCGGAGGGAACAGTCGCCACCAGACCCAGTCATTCTCGACGGGGTAGTAGTGGAATTGCCGTGTGGCCGCCAGCGCATCAAAAAGCAGCGTGGACCCGGAACGGGGTGGGGCGAGAATGAAGACCGGCCGGACCAGTCGCAGGGCGTGCGCGATCCTGCGGGCGGTCCGTCTTGCCAATCCTTTGGCGACGGAGGCGGGGCCGGCGGTGGCGGGGCCTTTGTGCCCGTCAGGAGCCGGCATTGTCTTCGTACCCCAATTTGCGCAGGACGTCGCCTGCGCAGCGGTTAAATACCTCAATATGCGCGTCGTCGAACCAATCCCGCCACTGCCCGGCCGTGCCTTTGCGGACTTGCTGCAGTTGCCCGGAATTGGAGTAAGGCCGCCCGTTCGTGTCCTGCAGCTTTCGCATGCTCTCGAAGTTGGACCTCTCAACCGCGCGTTCGATATCCTCGGTGTCCGCGGGCAGTCCCGCGAACTGCGCCATCCTGCGCAGTTGCCCGGCCGTTTCGGATTTCAGGTCCTCGTAACGCACCACCAGCAGCGCGCGGTCGTCCCTGGCGTCCAGCCATTCCGAGACGTGCCGCGCCCAGCGGCGCGGACCCCTGGGGCTTTCGAGGTATTCCATGAAGGAGCCGTCGAAACGTCCTAGGGACTTCAGATACACGTAGTGCGAGACCGCCACATCACGGCCGTCACGAAGCAGGTATATCACGCGCCGCATATACCCCGCCGGCAGGTCGTGTGTCTTCAGCAGCCGGGGCGGCTCCATTCGCCGGACAATGTCCCGGTGTTCCTCTATGTGCAGGTCCGGCACGTATAGCGGCAATGTGTAGAAATCCACCGGCTTGCCGTCCCGGGCACGTAGCAGGTTCGCCAGCAGAAACCGCACCCACGTGTTGCCGGACCGGGGATAGGACACCACGAATACGTCGCGCGGGTCGGTGCGCAATTCATTGCCTCTCAACCGACCGGCCAGTTTTCTCAAAACTCCGAACATTACCACTCCACTGGTCTGCCTGTGATGCTACTGCGCAGAGGCGGCTTTACATATCCACACGCCGGCGGGTCTGCCGGGACCGCTTGCCGTGGACCGCTCCGTCCGCGACGGGCGACAAAGACCGCAGCAGGGAACAGGTCCGGGACTTGAGCATCGCCCAGGCATGTCTGACGGCATGCCGCCGGTCGGGCGTCAGCAGCTCATAGCCGAAGAACCGCATCACGTCCTCGTTGCGGCCGAGCACTTCGTTGACCTGCCGTACATACTCGCCTGAGAGCATATCAATCTTCGGCTGGTTCAGATTGCGAATCTTCCGCGACGACCGACCAAGCACCGAAAAGACACTGAACGTGCCGTCGTGGTCTAGCCGCTGGAGTTCGGGCAGGAACTCCACGAGGCGTCCGGCCACCTCGGCGGGTTTTTCGGTCAATTCCTCGTAGGTGAAGAACAACACCCGCCGAAGGTTCCGGATGTTGTGCATCTGGTACCGTGCCCATTTGACCCACATTTCGGCAGCCGTCGTCGCCGAGCGTCCCTGGCGGGCGGTAAGCCCCTGGCACAGCGCGTAGGGATTGCGGACCATCGCCACAAACGCCGCCGGCTCGAAATGCCGCTCAATCTGTTCGGCCCGGACGATATGGGCGGGGCTTTTCTCCAAATGGATTGGGAGTCCTGGATCCCATATCCGGTCCCACTCGCGCTGTATCTTGTCCCACGGCATCTGCTTGTCCGGGTCCCACCGCCGGGGCGCCATCCAGTCCGAGACCTGGGGAAGAAACTGTCCCTCTCCGGGCAGCGCCGAAACCGCCGGGGAGGTGGCCAGCAGTTTCCACAGCACCGTCGAGCCGGAGAACGGTGGGCAAAGGACGAACAGGTACGTGGTATCGACTGCTTCAGTGGCCGGGTCCGTTGTGCCCGCAGCCGCCGGTTTAGCCGGCGCCTCGCGCGTCGGATTTGTGGTCTGTCGCGCCGGTCGGCGGCGCCATTGCCTTACCAGCGGCATCCGGCCCGTGAAACGCCGCGAGATGTCCGCGACCGCCCTCCGCAGGTCCTCGCTTCTGCTCTTGCGCCAGTAGCCCCACCACGTGCCGCGGATGTGGCGGATGTCGAACCCCTGGCAGCGAAGGCGGAGGCACGCCTGCGTGCTGCCCCAAAGGTGCCTGGCGCCGCTGGGGTGTGTGTCGTGCAGCAGCACCACCGCACCGCGCTGCAGGACCCGCTGAACGGAGTGAAAATCGTTGACGACGTGGTGCGGCTTGTGGCACGCGTCGATGACGGCCAGGTCCACCTGCCGGCCTTTCAGCTCGGCCGCCAGATCCAGCTTAAGCGTGTCGCCGAAAATCTGCGTCACCCGGTCCGCGAAGCCATGCTGCCTGTAAACAATGCCGATCTCGTCGCGTTCAATGGCGAGTGTGTCAGGATCGTCGGGAAGCTGCTCCGGCAGCGCGTTGACCGTGTACACATGGGCCGAGCTGTTCGCGCAGATGTTGGCCGTGGCGTTGCCGTAGGCGGTCCCCAGTTCCAGCACAACCCCGGGATTAACATGGGCAACGATCCGCAGAAGCGCCCCCAGATCGTCGTGGGGCAGACCCTCGCGGGGAGGGAGGTTCTGCCGGTCGGTGATAATACGCGGTGTTCCTGAAAGGCGGGGGGCGATGCTGTCGAGGTCAACCTCCGGAAGTCTCTGCGGCCTGCTGGGCGCCGGAAGGGCCGTCAGACCGGCGGCGTCCAATGCCCGCTGCACTCTGCCCACGAGCCGGGCCGCCGGACCCGGCCGGGATGCTTGCCGGATTCTCTGCCGCGGCGAAGTCATGGTTACTGCCGCGTGGTTACCTTCCTGGCCCATTGTCGTGCCCTGTCCATGCGGGCAAGCTTCCGAAGATACAATCCCTTGATACTGCCTTTGCCGTTCGCTTGCGGTCCGTTCGGCTACCCGCCAGGCGGGGGACCTGCGCCGCGGGAACGGCAGACCACGCCAAGACCTGTCCTTGTACCTGGGGTGCGAAGCAGCGCCGCCGACGCCCGACACGACGGCCTGCGCCTGAGGCAAACGTACCCCGACCCGACGCCGGTGTCAACGAGGACCGTCGCAGCGGGGAATCGGTTGCCTACTCGGCTCCGGCGTCGATGCGGAAGACTATCTCTTCGCCGGCGAGGATTCGCCGCCACTGTTCTGCCGTGAAGGGTCCCGCCGGTGAACCGGCCTCAATAGCCAGCTCTTCGACGGCCACGGTCTGCGGCGTGTCCCCCTGGAGCCGGAACGTCAACTCCAGCGTCTGGATGTTGAAATCGGCCCGCAAACCCGCCTGCGCCGAGCCATGTCCCTGGCCATAGTATTCCCGCCAGGCGTCGAGATTCAGACGCGTCTCCGGCTCGGGCCGGGGAATGCTGGCGACGTAGCCGCGCATCCGGTCGGGGTAGAGGTTGCCGTCGGCGACGTTGTCGGCCGCGTGCTCGAAGCGGATGCAGTATCGGCACTCGTGGAAGATGTTGTTTACCGCGCGGTGCTTGCGGCACAGCCCGGTTCGGTATCCGGATTCGTCCCGCACCCGGCGCCCTGACTGCTGGAGGTGCATGCTGACGGCGTAATTATCGTGGACTCGCGCAAAGAGATTGTTGGCCACGATAATCTTCTCGCTGCCGTCGCTGTCGGCGGCCACGCCGCCGTGGCGGACGTAGTCGGGCTTCTCCTCTCCGCGGAGGTCGCCGTCGTGGATGTTCCAGAATATGTTGCGGTCTATGGAATTGGGGTCGTGCGTCATCTCGTAGTAAGCGGCCCCGAGCATGGTGGTGACGTTGGCGAAGACGTTGCCGGTTATGCGGCAGTTGTAGTTGTCCACGTCCATCCAGACGCCCGCGGCATGGGAGATGTCTCTGAAGACATTGTTGCGGACCAGCACATTCTCCGCCCGGTGGAACTTGATGGCCGCACACTCCAGCACGCGCTCGATGTTCAGTCCGCCTATGCGCTCGAACGTGTTGTATTCGATGAGCGTGCCTTCGTTGTTCCTGTCGCCGGCCAGTCCGCACACGCCGCAGTCGGAGATTACGTTCCGGCGGATTATGTGGCCTCCGTAAGGTGGCTCCAGGTGCCCCCAGTGGTCCTGTCGGCCGATGTCTATCGCCAGGGCGTTGGCGTGGCGGAAAACGCAATTCTCGACGATCCAGTGATCGCCTTTGCCCGCGCTCAGCATGCCCCGCTGAGGCCAGGGCACGCCGTTGGCCGCGTGCGAGAACCGAAAGCCCGACACGCGTATGTATGAAAGACCCGGCTCGCGCGGCGTAAAGCACTGCTCACGGACGGTTATTTCGAACTCCGCCTCTTCGGCGCGGGTGCCCTCCGGCAGGCGCAGGTACACGCGCAGGCCCGACGGGTCCACCCAGAAAGCCCCGCTTCGTCCGCGGAGGTCGCCCAGCCAGGAAACCTGCTCCAGCGGCTCACCGTTGACGTAGATGCACCCGCGGCGGAGGTACAACCTGTCGAACTCATCCTCGGTCCACTCCCAGCCGTAGTTCATCATCGCCCGGGGAATGTTCGAGATGCTGAACGGGTTGTAGCCGTCGAAGGCGTCCGCCGGCAGCTCCGCAGTCAGTATGGGCGGATCGAGGTCGTCCGGTATCCAGTACTCCTTGCTGGAGTCGAACTGCGGCTCCCAGACATCCGAGGCGCGAATGTGCACTTCCTCGCCGTCGGCCGCCAGATAGTGGATCATCGCATCGGGCCCCTCGCCGCCGCGAGCGGGGCGGACACACTCGCGATAGACGCCCTCGTGGACGATTACGCGCTCGCCCGGTCGCACCACCTCCGCCGCTTGGTTGATTGTGGCGAATGGCTCCGCGGCCGTGCCGGGGTTGCCGTCGTCGGCGTCGGGGTGGTTTTTCGCTACATGATAGGTCCTGGCGTATTCGGTGGTGTCGTCCCAGAAGTCGAAGTATCCGCCGGCGGGCATGGCCACCTGTTGTGTTTGCGGCTGCGGCTCTTGGGCTGGCTGGGCGCCATCATCGGCGCGAACACTCGCCGTCGGCGCGCAGGCCGAAAGGACGAACGCCGGGATAAGCACGCACAAGAAAATCTTACGGGACATCTATCACTCCTGTTTGCAGGTCTTTAGCCCACATTATTCACGAAAGACTGGCTTTCGCTCATAATGTGCCGTCAGCAAAGCGCCTGCTTTGCTGACGGCTTCGACTCGGCGCTTCGCGCCTCGCTCAGGACCAGCCCTCAGCGTTGGGCCGAAGGCCCGCAGTCGAAGCCCTAAGGGCGGCTTATTTACGAAGGTGCGGTTTCTTCGTGAATAAGCCGGGTCAGGGGGTTAAACCCTCCGGGTGAGCTTACGGACCGGCCGTTGATATCATAGCCGATCACGGTAGGATGCTATCAACTGTCCCCGGAGACGTCCACAATGGCCCAGAAGCAGTTGCGAGTTACCTTCCAGCCGCACGGCCGTGCGGTTTATGTCCTGCCGGGCACGACCGTTCTGGAGGCGGCCGCCCGTGCCGCCCTCACCATCGACACCCCCTGTGGCGGGGCGGGTACCTGCGGCAAGTGCCGTGTGCGTTTCACCAGTGGCGCCTGCCCGCCCACCGACGCCGAAAAACAGCACATATCCGAGCGGGACCTCGACGCCGGCTGGCGGCTGGCATGCCAGACGCACATCTGCGGCGAGAGCGTCGTTACCGTACCGGAAAGCTCCATCTTCGCCGACCAGCACCAGATTCTCACCGAGTCCCTTGCGGCGGCCGAGGCGGAAATACTGCCGGCCGTTCGGAAGCAGTATGTGGAGCTGCCTCAACCTTCACTGGACGACGCCCGGCCCGACCTCGTGCGGCTCGACGCCGAACTGGGGCATGTAAACGCCGGACTGGACCTGCTGCGGGTGCTGCCCGGGCGGCTTCGCGAGGGCGGCTTCAAGGGCACCGCCGTGCTGACAGACGGTGAGCTTATCGACTTCGAACCGGGCGATACGAGCAGTGAGTGCGTGGGGGTGGCGTTCGACGTCGGCACGACCACCATAGCGGCGGCCATGCTCGACCTGACCAACGGCGAGGAGCTGGCCGTCGCCAGCGGCGTCAATCCGCAGGTCAGCTACGGCGACGACGTACTGACCCGCATCCGCCGTGCCGGTGAGTCCTCCGAAGGCGGGGGAGAGCTTCGATGCGCCGTCGTGGAAGGCATGGATGCGCTGCTGGAGCGTCTTTGCAGTGACGCGGGCGTTTCGCGGCAGCGCATATATGAACTGACGGTAGCCGGCAACACCACCATGGAGCATCTGCTCTGCGGGCTTCCCGTAGGACAGCTCGGAGAGGTGCCGTTCGTGCCAGTGCACGGCCGGGCGCTGACATTGAACGCCGACGAGCTTGGACTGGACGTGCACCCGCGGGCGCCCGTGCACATGATGCCGCTGATAGGCGGATTCGTCGGAGGTGACGTGGTCGCGGGGATGCTGGCCACGCGCCTGTGCGAGTCCCAGTCGCCGACCATGCTCATCGACGTCGGCACCAACGGAGAGATAGTGCTGGTACACGACGGGCGGCTGTGGGCGGCTTCGACGGCGGCCGGTCCGGCCTTCGAGGGCGCCAGGATATCCTGCGGCATGCGCGCGTCGGCGGGTGCCGTGGAAAAGGTGGTCTTCGAGGGCGACCGTCTGCACTGCGGCGTGATCGCCAACGCCGAGCCGGTCGGACTCTGCGGCAGCGGGCTTATAGATGCCGCGGCCGTGCTCCTGAACACAGGCGCCGTGACCAGTAACGGTCGACTCCTGCCTCCCGACGACCTGCCGGAAACTGTACCCGACGATATCCGCGGGCGGATCCGCAGTGGCTCCGACGGCGGGACGGAGTTTTTCCTCTGCCAGGGGCGGGAAAAGCCCGTGCTGCTGATGCAACGTGACATTCGCGAGCTCCAGCTTGCCTCCGGCGCCATCAGGGCGGGCACGATGGCTCTGCTTGCCCGCGCGCACCTGGAGCCGACGGACCTGGGGATGGTCATGATAGCCGGCGGTTTCGGCAGCTATATCCGCCGCGAGAACGCCATGCGCATAGGGCTGCTGCCGTGCGAACTGGCGCCGGAGACGGTCCACTTCGTTGGAAACGCCTCGCTCTGCGGCGCGCGGTGGGCGCTGCTTTCGACGGCCGCCCGCAAACGCGCCGAGAAGGTCGCCCGACAGACCGAGCACGTGGAGCTTTCGCGCGACGACAACTTCCAGATGCTGTTTGCCGAGTCTATGATCTTTCCGGAGATGGCGTGACCGACCCGTTGCCGTTACGGCGCGGCCGATTTTCCATAACCTGCAAGTTACGTTGACGTTCAAGGAGTGTTGGCAACGGCTACAAACTTGAACGGAGGTTCTCACATGAACACTTGCAGGAATTCCCGGCATCCGCTGGGCGGCATCCTCGTTGTTCTGCTTGCGGTAACGCTGGTTTGCTCCTCGTCCGCGTACGCGCAGGAGCGTCCACAGCAGCCCAACCGCCTGACCGTCTCAACGGCGACGTATCTCGGCGACTGGGAGGGCAACTCCCCGGGCGGCGTGGCCGTTACTCCGGAAGGCGAGGTCGTAGTGGTCGGACGAATACCGAAAGGCCACGAACCGGGCGACGTCGGACCCATCGAGCTTGAAGGCGGCGGCGAAGGCGCAGTGGTCCGCTTCAACGGCGCCGGCACCGAGGTGCTTTCTGTTACCCGTGTCGGCTCGAATGTCCGGGACGTGGACGTCGATGACGCCGGACGCATCGCGGTCGCCGTGGAGGGAGCCGGCGTGGTGGTGCTCGACGCCGAGGCCCGGCAGGTGCTGTGGGAAGACGCCGATGCGCCCGCCGTGCGTGTAGCGGCCGGGTCCCAGGGCCGGGTCGCCGCGCTGGGGTCGGACAAGCGCATACGCATATATGCCGGGAACGGGGAGGTTCTGGGCACGCGGCGTTTCGGCGACAACTACGTCACCGACATTGCCCTCGACGATGAGCGCGGCATCGTGTTTGTCACCGGGTTCAACAACAAGCGTCTGCGTATGCGCAACGGCCGCCGGGGGCCGGTGCAGGTGGCCTTCATTCGGGCGTTCGATATGGACGACCTTTCCGGAAGTCCCCGCTGGATCAACTACGACTGGCCCGGCGACCCGCTGGGTGCGGCCCCGCCGGACGCCGACAAGAGCGACTATCACCTGCTGGAGGCCGACACCCGCGGCTATCGGCTGGCGATGGGACGCGACGGCATGCTCTACTTCGCCGGGGAGGCAGCCGGCGGAAACGCCATCTACAGCAAGGACCCCCGCGACCTCGACCGCGACCTGGTGGTCGGGGAGGAGTTGATCCGCATAGACGGCCACACGCACCCGTACAACACGGGCGCGAACCACGTGACCATCTTCGCGCGGTTCGAGCCGGACACCGGCAAGCTGGACCGGCTCCAGTGGGCGCTGAGCCGGCTGGAGAACACCCGCGGCAACACCATCCGTCCCAGGGGTATCGCCGCCGACGCGGACGGCAGGGCTTACGTTGTCGGCGTGGCCACCGCGCATATCGCCAATCGCGGCGATATCTGGATAAACGACACGCTGGTGCATCCTGAGAACGCGTCCGGCGCCTTCCTGCTGGTGACCAGTCCCGACTGGCACAGCCGTGATACCTGGGTGGTCTTCGGCAAGGGCACGTGCGTGGGAGTGGACGTCCGCGAGGGGCATTACGCCCTGGTGGCCGAGACCCGCGGGTCCATGGTTACCACCGACAACGCCTTGTATGGGCATACGGACGATACTCCGGAGTCCAACGCCTATTTGGTGGTGGACACTCCGGCCGGCGACTAGCGGCGACGAGGCCGTATCGTTGAAAGCGTTCCTGCAGCGACGTGCCTGAGACATGCGGGACACCAAACCGGTTCCCGACGGCCGGAGTCCCTATCCGCGCCCGTTTCGCATCCGCTCTGTCTTAACTGATTCCCGTCAGCCGCCTGTGGTCCGCTTCGCTGAGGGGCAAGCAGGCAGTTTCGCTCTCCGCCTGCGTACCATGTTGAGCAGAGACAGAGCTTCGAAGGAGGACGGACCATGATCGCACGAGTGAGTTTACTGACGGTGTTGGTTCTGGCAGTGGCCGCTAGCGCAAGCCCAGCCACGACCGACGAGCATATCAAGACCGAGACGGTTACATACCGCGACGGGCAGACGGCGCTGGCGGGTTACCTCGCGTACGACGCGACAGCCGACGAGCCGCGGCCGCTGGTGCTGGTGGTCCATGAGTGGTGGGGGCTGAACGACTACGCCAGGAGCCGTGCGCGTCAGCTTGCATCGCTGGGATACGTCGCCTTCGCAGTGGACATGTACGGCGATGGCGTGGTGGCCGAGACCGCGCAGCAGGCCCGCGAGCTGTCGGCGCCGTTTCGCTCGGACCGCGAGCTTATGCGACGGCGCGTGCGTGCGGGGCTTACGGCCGTCTGCGACCACCCGCGTGTGGACGGCGACCGGGTGGGAGCTATCGGCTACTGCTTCGGCGGCACGGTGGTGCTGGAGCTGGCCCGCAGCGGGGCCGACGTGAACGCTGTCGTAAGCTTCCACGGCGGACTGTCAACGCCGGATGCCGACGACGCCAAGGACATCCGGGCGTCTGTCCTGGTCTGCAGTGGCGCGGACGACCGCTCCGTCCCCATGTCGCAGGTGGCCGCTTTTGTGGAGGAGATGCGGGCCGGCGGCGTGGACTACCAGGTGGTCCTCTACGGCGGCGCCGTCCACGCCTTCACCAATCCGGACTCGGGCGACGACCCGTCGGACAACGTTGCCTACAATGCGGCCGCCGACCGCCGCTCGTGGCAGCTCATGCGGTATTTTCTCGGCCGGACGCTCGAGACGCCAAAGCCGGATGAAGGGGCCTGCCGGAACGCGGTCAACGAAGGGAGTTCGGAATGATCAACGTCGAGAAGCTCAACGACAGTCAGTTCAAGGTTACGGTCTCGAACGGCTCGACGACCACGCACACCGTCACCGTCGGCGAAGACTACTACCAGAAGCTTACCGGCGGCTCCGTGCCGCCTGAGGCGCTCGTGGCCAGGTCGTTCGAGTTCCTCCTCGAGCGCGAGTCGAACACCAGCATCCTGTCGTCGTTCGAGTTGCCGGTGATTGGCAGGTACTTCCCCGAGTACGAGGACGAGATCCGCAGGATGCTCGGTTGACCCACCCCTCGCTGCGTCGTTCGGGCACAGCCGGGCGGACTCTACGATTGGTCCGCCACGACTGGTGTGACTGGCTTGACATGACGCGGGCAGACAGCTAGATTGACGTGGCGGTCGGCGTCTGCCGGCCGGTTTGTCCGCGCGCGTAGCTCAACTGGACAGAGCATCGGTCTACGGAACCGAAGGTTGCAGGTTCGAATCCTGCCGCGCGTAGTCTTGAAAAGGGGCCGGTCACTGTCGCCGCTCTATGCTTCGGGTTGGTTTTCCAGCACGGCCGAGCGTACTTCCTCGATGGTCCGCGCCTCGGAGCGGATGACTCTGTCTATGCTCCGCCTTGCCGATTCGAGCTGCCTTGCGGTAACGAGTGTCGAATTCTTCGCGGGCGTGGTGCCGGTGCCGGCCACATAGACGAGCTTGTGCTCCCCGGTGCCGTCGCTCTCGTGCACACTTTCTATCCTCCTCTGGCCGCCGCGGACCGACAGGAAGTACATCAGGTTCATCCGCCGCAACGCCTGCGGCGCGACACCGCACTCATCGACGATCTGAGACCGGGCCTGGCGATATGTGTCCGCGTGCAGGTTGGTCGCGAGCATATGACCGGCCGTGGGCAACTCGAAGTACACCTGAAGCTCCTCGCCCCAGAGGTAGGCATAGTATTGCCCCCGGCCGATTTCGTGGCAGATGTAGCACCGGCGAACAGCCGTGTTCCTGGCCCCCTGTTTGATGGTGGCCGCACTGTCCGCGGCCGATAGCTGCACGTCCGGCGGCACGAAATTCAGCAGGGCGCACATAACGGTGGTCTTGCCGGCGCCTCCGGGCACGGCCCCGACCAGAAACGACGCTCCCGAGCCGATGGCGGCCAGTGAATAAGCCGCCAGGTCGCGCGAGATGGTTCCGGCCTCGATGAGGTCCACCACCGAAAGCATCCTCCCGCCGCGCTGATTGCAGCGGTTAATCTCGCGACAGTGGCGCGATATCTCTTCTCGGCTCATGGCGCGCTCCCGACGGGCGCCCGACTTACTGCGAGACGCTAAGGTGATTACAGTACATACATCGGCCGCTTCGGGGCATTGGCTTGAGATCCGTCGGCTCTGACTGTAGGTGCCCTGCCTGCGGGTGCGACGGCCTCAGAGAAAATCCGTGCATTACCGGGGGTATATTTCCTACCCTGCGCACTGGACCCGGCGCCGAGGTAGGCGCACGGGTGGAGACTCTGGGTGCAATCGAAAGGAAAGGCAATGGCGCCAGCGAAGGACGGCGACAAAGTAAAAGTCCAGTACACCGGCAAGCTGAAGGAAGACGGACAGGTCTTCGACTCCAACGACGAGAGCAACCCGCTTGAGTTCACAGTCGGTCAGGGACAGATAATCCCCGGCTTCGAGCAGGCGGTCGTCGGGATGGAGGAAGGCGAGGAAAAAACCGTGGACGTTCCCGCCGACCAGGGCTATGGCCGGCACACCGAGGAGCGCGTGGTGACGGTCCATCGCGAACAGCTTCCCGAAGACCTGGACCCGCAGGTAGGTCAGCGGCTTGAGGTACGCCAGGGCGAGCAGAGCATCCCTGTCGTGGTGACCGACGTCAACGAGCAGCAGGTCACGCTCGACGCCAATCATCCCCTGGCGGGCAAGGACCTCCAGTTCGATATCAAGGTCCTGGAGATCGGCTGAGAAAATACCCTTGGCGCAGCAGCTTGGCGCAAACGCAGCGGGGTGTATTCTAAACGTCTGTCGGTCCCCGGCCGTGAGTGCGGCCGATGCGGAGCGGGCAAGGCGTTTTGTTTGAGAGTATCTCATGACTGAGCAAAGCAACGACCAGCAGCCGGGCGACAGCGAAAGCCCGGAACCGCAGGAGCAGCAGCAGGCACCCACGCCGGCCGAGCGCGAGGCCCCGCGGCAGGACTCAACGGAGAATCTTGATGCCGATCTGGAGAGGGAGATCGAGCAGGCGCTGGGTTCTGCCAGTCTGGACGACCTCCTGGCCGCCGAGGAGCAGCAGGAGAGCAAACCTCCCAAGCGCAGCGAGGACGGGCGGAGCATCCGCACCGGTCGCGTCATCGACGTCCAGGGCGACGATGTGTTCGTGGACCTCGGCGGCAAGGACCAGGGCGTTCTGCCGGCCGAGCAGTTCGACGACGAGCCGCTGCCCGAGCCGGGCGCGGAAATCGAGGTAACCGTCGAGGGCACCAACGAGGATGAAGGTCTGCTGATTCTCTCCCGCAAAGGCGCCGTACTGGCGGCCGCCTGGGACCGCCTGGAGCGGGGGCTGGTCGTGGAAGGTCGCGTCACCGGTCACAACAAGGGCGGGCTGGAGATGGACCTGGACGGCATCCGCGCGTTCATGCCGATCAGTCAGATCGGCCGCGACCGCGTGGAGGACGAGGACCTGCCCGGATACGTGAATCGTCGCCTGCCCGTGGAGGTCATCGAGTTTAATCCCTCCGAGGGCGACGTGGTGGTGTCTCATCGTGCGGTGCTGGACAAGCAGGCCGAGGAGGCCCGCCGCGAGCTTTGGGAGACCATCGAGCCGGAGCAGATTGTCACCGGAACGGTCAGGACCATCATGCCTTACGGGGCGTTTGTGGACATCGGCGGGGCCGACGGACTGTTGCACGTCAGCGACATGAGCTATTCCCGCGTGGAGGATCCCCGCCACGTTGTTCACGAAGGTCAGCAGGTCGAGGTGAAAATCCTGAAGATCGACCGCGAGAACCAGCGGATCTCACTGGGACTCAAGCAGACCCAGCCGGACCCCTGGGCGACCGTCGCAACGCAGTTCCAGCCGGGGCAGATTGTGGACGCCCGCGTGGTTCGCCTCATGGACTTCGGTGCGTTCGTGGAGGTGGCCGAGGGCGTACAGGGACTGGTTCCGATAAGCGAGCTGAGCTTTGAGCGGCATGTCAAACATCCGTCTGAGATACTTTCAGAAGGTCAGGAAGTACGTTTGCGGGTGCTAAACGTCGAGCCGGAGCGGCAGCGCATGAGTTTGTCGCTCAAGCAGATGGGCGAGGACCCCTGGACGGGTGCCCAGGTTCGCTGGCCGGAGGGCGAGATAGTTACCGCAAGGGTAACCCGCGTAACCGACTTCGGAGCGTTCGTCGAGCTGGCCGAGGGTGTCGAAGGCCTGGTCCACATAAGCGAGCTGGCGGACGGCTTCACGCGCTCCGTGGGCGACGTGGTGTCGGCGGGTGATACCGTGTCGGTGAAGGTGCTGTCGGTGGACGAGGAGAACCGGCGGATATCCCTGTCGATGAAGCAGGCGGCCGGTACGGGCGGGGACGTTGGGCAGCAGGAGCCGGCCGAGCCGCAGCAGCCGGTCAAGCGACCCGAGCGAAAGAACCTCAAGGGCGGTCTGGACTGAGCTGCCCAGGAGCTTTAGCCGACGGCTTTTGTCTCAGGGTCACTCGTAGCCCGTCATACGCATGGCCTTGCCGGCCCAGTCCTGAATCATCGTAACCTGGTCGTTGGTAAGCTCTTGGCGCCATCGTCCGGCCTGGGCCGGTCCGATAAACTCCAGGTTCTCAACCTGCAGCGACGGACGCATCCCTCGCCGCTCCTTGCCGCGCATGCGATCGGCCGAGCATAGCGTTACGATTTCATTCAACCGCTCGGCGGTGTGCCGTATGCCGATGAAATCCAGCAGCCGGGCCAGTTCCCTGGTCGCATCCGCCGACAGGTCCTCGTAGCGCAGGGTAAGCATGGACCGCTCGCGTTGCAGTCCCGCCGGTCCGAGCCAGGAGATGACGTGCTCGGCCCACGAGCATGGATACACCCGTCCGCAGAGCCAGTCGGTCAGAAACTCATCAAAATCCCCCGCATACTGTCCCAGCCCTGTGAGATAGCGGAAATGCGACAGTACCACGTCCCGCGGGTCGCGAAGCAGGTACACCACGCGCTGGTAGTCGGCCGCTCCCTCGCGAGGTGAGCAAGGCCAGTGCGATTTCACCAGGTGCACCTCCGCCGGACGCACCCGTGAAGCCGGCGTGCGGGCGTGCACGTCGGGGCAATAGCGGTCCAGTTCCTCCAGCGACTCACCGGAGCCGCCGAACATCGCCTCCGCGACGGCGGACCTCACCCACGTGCTGCCGGAGCGGGGGTAGGAGACCAGGTAAACATCCCCCGGCCGCGGGCGATAGGGCTTGTTTCGTCCGGGTTTCTCTGCCCCCGGCCGCTTTCGATGGATGCGGTCAAGAAACGCCATGTTGGACTTCCGCGTTCTCGTTGAGTGTCCACTGCAGGCGTGGGCACACCACGCCCGGCCAGGCGTATTTGTCTTCGAAATCCGACCCCTGGTTTCCGACCCCGGTCACCTGGAATCGGATGGCCTCTACGGGCCTGACCAGGTACCTCACGTCTGGAATGCCCGCCCAGACGCGGACGCAGTATTCCCCCCGGTTCATAAGCTCACCGGGTATCTCGCAGGTTGAGGCGTATCTGCCGGGCGGGAAATCCTTGAGTCCGCGCAGGTAGTGGTCGGTGCTGGTGAAGGCCACTTCGCCGTTGTTGGTAACTACCTGGACGGCCAGTCGCAGGCCGCACAGGGGAACCATCTGTTCGTATTCGCACTGTACGCGGATGGTTTCGTCGGTTGTGAATGTGCTCTTGGTGTTGCCGCCGCCGTCCAGAGCCGAGACGCGAAGCAGCCGCAGCTCCCCGCCCGCGCCGCCGGGAGCGGATTCCGCCGGCCATTCGCGGACGCCCTCCTGGGGCGAC
The DNA here is from genome assembly GCA_049975485.1 of Phycisphaerae bacterium. Lineage (GTDB taxonomy): Bacteria > Planctomycetota > Phycisphaerae > SM23-33 > SM23-33 > PUND01. The sequence goes on from JBNGDC010000004.1 coordinate 38,233, forward strand.
TCCGGAGCGGTCTCCTCCTGCAGATAGGCGTCCACGATCGGCTCCGGCTCGCCGATGGCGGCTATCTGCCCGTCCCGCAGCCAGACCACCCTGTCGCACAGCGAGCGTATGCTGGCCATGTTGTGACTGACGAAGAGGATGGTCCTGCCGCTTCGTCCGACCTCGCTCATCTTGCCCAGGCAGCGTTTCTTGAACCCCGCGTCGCCGACGGCCAGCACCTCGTCGATGAGCAGGATGTCGCTGTCGAGATGGGCGGCCACCGCGAATCCCAGCCGCACGCACATGCCGCTGGAGTAACGCTTCACCGGCGTGTCGATGTACCGCTGCACACCTGCGAAGGAGACTATCTCGTCGAAGCGGCTGCGCGCCTCGGCCTGGGACATGCCCAGTATCGCGCCGCTGAGGAACACGTTCTCGCGCCCTGTGAGCTGCGGATTGAAGCCGGTACCCACTTCCAGCAAGCTCCCCACCCGGCCGCGAAGAACGGCCATCCCTTCCGTCGGCGGCGTGATGCGACTGAGTATCTTCAGCAGCGTGCTCTTGCCCGAGCCGTTGCGGCCGATGATGCCGACCACCTCGCCGGGCGCTACCTGAAGGGAAACGTCCTTCAGCGCCCAGATGGCGTCCTGGTCGCGGTAACTGGACTGACCGAACTGCCTCAGCCGGCGGAACGGCTCGACGAGCTGCCCCAGAACCCGCCGACCCAGGGGAAGCTCCTTGCGCACGGGCGCCACCATGTATTTCTTGCTGATGGAGTCTATGTCGATTATCGGCTCGGCCATATGAACGTCCGCTCTAGACTATGTCCGCGAAGCGCCTCTCGACCCGTCGGAAACACGCCAGCCCGAAAAACAGCAGCACAAGACCTATCGTCACCGAAGCGCCGAGGTAATCCCACGATACCGCTCTTGTAAGGATTATCGCCCTGAAGGTGTCCACCACGCCGACCATCGGGTTCAGCGTCATCATCCACTGCCAGCTCTCCGGTATGGTCCGGGCGGGGTAAATCACCGGCGTCAGGAACATCCACATGCTCGTGACCGCCGACAACAGGAACCGGGTGTCCCGGTAGGCCACGTGCAGTGCTGCGAACAGCGCCCCGACACCGAGTGTGATCATCAGCGTCAGCAGCGTAAGCGGTATCAGCGCCAGCAGTCTCCAGGTGAACGCATGCCCGTACGCCAGCATCAGCCCCATCATTATCAACAGGGCCACGACGAAGTCGGCCAGACTCACCCCGATGGCCGAGACCGGTATCGCCAGGCGCGGAAAATAGACCTTGGTTATCAACGCTCGAGCCCCCGCCACGCTCTGGGTTACCTCCGAGAGTGTTCGTGCGAACAGCGTCCAGGGCAGCAGGCCCGCGAAGACGAACACCGGGTACTTCGCGCCCTCCGAGCCGATGCCCAGCCAACTGCCGAAGACCACGGAGAACACGCCCATCTGGGCCAAGGGCCTGGCGAACGCCCACGCGGCACCCATCACGGTCTGCTTATAGCGAGTGAGAAAGTTCTTTTTGGCGAGTTGATAGACCAGTTCCCGCGACTTCCACAACTCGCGCAGGCCCAGGTCGCGCCATCCGCGGTCCGGGCGGATGACCGTTACGACCTCCGTACTGGAGTCGCCGCGGTTTTGCACTACGGCGGCATCACTGGCACTTGACTGCATGGGGTTCCTCTTGCATGACCGGGACCGGCGGTCCGAACGTGTCGGCTATTCTACGTTTTGTTCCGGTCCACGTCCAAGCCGACAACGCGTATGCCCCCGACGGTGATATCCGCGGCGTCATCAGGTAACCTTTACGAACACAGCTTAACCGCGAGCCGATAGCGTGTACCGGAAATTCCTTGTCAACGACAGATGCCTCTACCGCGGCGCCGGCGGCGTATCGGTATATCTGCGCAACGTGCTGGAGCACTGGCCGGAGGACGCGGCGGCCGTGCCGACGGGGTTCTGCAGCTCGCTTCCGCCGCTGTTGCGCCGGCCGGCGGGTCTTAAGCGGCCCAAGCCCGGGCCGTTGCGATTGAGACCCCTCTCCGCGCTGGGAGACCCGCGCCGACTGGCCCGCCGTACGCCCCAGCCCATGCGACGCCTGCTTCAGTGCGGCTACGCACGGCTGTACGCGCGCCGTTACCGCCGGGGGAAATTCTCTGCGTCGTTCGAGCCGAACCATCTGGCTGTCGGAGTCGATGGGCCTGTGGTGACGGTGATTCACGATCTGTCGGTGCTTGAGAACCCACAGTGGCATCCGCCGGACCGCGTCGCCTACTGGCGGGCGGAGCTTGAGAAGACACTGGAAGTGACCTCGCGGTGGATTACCGTCTCGCAGTTCACGCGCCGGCGGATGGCCGGGCTGCTGTCGATTCCGCCGGAGCTGGTCACCGTAACGCCGCTGGCGGCCAGGCCGCTGCCGCCGCCGGCGGAGACCGCCGAAGAGCTGCCTCCCCGATACGTGCTGCACCTTGGCGTCATCGAGCCGAGGAAGAACATCGAGCTGCTGCTGGATGCATGGTCGCAGTTGCCGGGCGGCTTCAGGCGGGAAGTCCGGCTGGTGCTGGCCGGCGGAGGCGGCTGGGGCGGGGAGGACTTTTTCAAACGGCTGGTTACGCATCCCGTGGCGGAGGAGGTGCTTCACACCGGACACGTCGGAGAGCGCGATACCGCGACGCTGCTGAATGCCGCGGCGGCGCTGGTGGCTCCGAGCTGGTACGAGGGGTTCGGCCTGCCGATAGTCGAAGCGATGGCCGCCGGTGTGCCGGTGTTGTGCTCGACGGCCGAGGCGTTTGCGGAGGTGGCCGGCGACGCCGGTGTGCGGCTTCCGCCGGACGAAGCGGGCCGCTGGAGCGAGGCCATCCGGAGGGTTCTCGAGGACGGCGATTGGTGGTCGGGTTTGTCCCGCGCCGGCCGGGCGCGTGCCGCACTGTTCGACTGGCGGGAAACCGCCCGGCGGACCGAAGAGGTTATCCGGTCGGTAATGCCGTAACAGCTCTGCAATGGGCGTTGCCGCGGACTGCCGGTGCGCGGTATTGTCGCCCGTCCGGCGGGCGTCGGCCCGGCCGAGACGGCATGGAGGTTGTCATGGACAAGTTTGTCATCCACGGCGGGAGCCGCCTGAAGGGTGAGGTCAAGGTTGACGGGGCGAAGAACGCGGCGCTGCCGATAATGGCGGCGTCCCTGCTGGCGGAGGGCCCCAGTCGCATCCACGAGGTCCCGGACCTGGCGGATATCCGGCACATGTGTGCGCTGCTGGAGGAGCTGGGCGCCGACGTCCGCCGTGACGGAAGCACCATCGAGATCGAAGTCCGCGACGAGTCCGACAGTCACGCCCGGTACGATCTGGTGCGAAAGATGCGGGCCAGCGTCTGCGTGCTGGGGCCTCTGCTGGCCAAGCGAAGGAAGGCCCGCGTGGCGATGCCCGGTGGTTGCGCCATCGGCTCTCGGCCGATAGACCTGCACCTTCGCGGGCTGCGGGCGCTGGGGGCCAATATCGAACTGTCCGGCGGCGACGTGGTGGCAACGGCCAAGCGATTGCACGGTGCGAGTATCTTTCTCGGCGGACCGTTCGGCTCGACGGTGCTGGGGACGGCCAACGTGATGATGGCCGCCACCCTGGCTGAAGGGCGGACGGTTATAGAGTCGGCCGCCTGCGAGCCGGAGATAGCCGACCTTGCCGACTACCTCAACTCGATGGGCGCGAGTATCGAAGGGGCGGGCACGCCGCGGGTGACCATCGAGGGCGTCGATTCGCTGCGGGGCGCGGAGCACACGGTGATTCCCGACCGCATCGAGGCGGGAACGTTCATGGTCGCATCGGCCGTCAGCAACGGCGAGGTGCGGGTCAAAAACGCGCGCGTGGACCACATGATGGCGGCCGTCGATAAACTCCGCCAGATAGGGGCGATAGTCGAGCAGGCCGGTGACGGCTTGGAGGTGGCGTCCGCGCGGCGGCTGGAGCCGGCCGACGTGACAACCCAGCCGTATCCGGGTTTTCCGACCGACCTGCAGGCGCAGCTTATGACGCTGCTGTGCCTGGCCGACGGCAACAGCGTGATTACCGAGAAGGTCTTTCCCGACCGCTTCATGCACGTCGCGGAGTTGCTGCGGATGGGGGCGAACATCCGCAAGGAGGGGCCCACGGCCATCGTTACCGGGGTTCGTAAGCTCATCGGCGCGCCGGTGATGGCCAGCGACCTGCGGGCGTCGGCCGCCCTGGTGCTGGCCGGGATGGTCGCCGATGGCACCACCACCGTGCAGCGCGTCTATCACATAGACCGGGGCTACCAGAGCATCGAGCAGAAGTTCGCCCAACTCGGCGGCGACGTGCGGCGCGTGGCGGACTAGACAGTCCCCGCTGCTCGGAAGGTAAGAGTCGGGACCATCGGCCGAATGCGGGGCAGTAGGCCACGGCTTCAGCCGTGGTGTATAAGGCGGTCCTGTTCCGGAGAACAGGGCGTTTAAACGCCCTTCATCTCATTGCGCCCTTCGCCTGGAGCGCCCGCCCGGACGTGCCCGATATAAGAGGATTCCGGGGCTCTACCAGCCGGCGACGCGTCCTTCTTCCTCCAGCGATTTGCCCCAGCTCGACGGGTCGCGGAAGTAGTTCGCCAGCTCCAGGGCCGCCACCACGCCGTCGGCGCAGGCGGTCACGAGCTGCATGGCCGCTTGGCGACGACAGTCGCCCGCAACGAAGACGCCCGGCAGCGACGTCTTCATTGTCGTGCAGTCGCAGTACACGTATCCATTCTCGTCCATGTCCACGACGTCGCGAAGAAAGCCGGTGTTGGGAATCATGCCCACGAACACGAAGACCCCGTCCACCTCGAGCTTTTCGGTGCCGTCCGTCTCGACATTGCGAAGCACAACGTGGTCAATTTCGTTGCCGTCGGCATCGGGGACGATACGGTCGAGCACATACGGCAGCTTGATGTCGATGCCATCCTCGTTGGCGGCCGAGTAAAGCTCGTCCACGAGCACCTTTTGCGCCCGGAACTCGTTACGGCGGTGAATGAGGGTGGTCTTGCGGGCGAACCGTTTGGCCAGGTAGATGGTGTCCTCAACGGCGGTGTTGCCGCCGCCGACGCACAACACGTGCTTGTCTTTGTAAAACGCCCCGTCGCAAGTGGCGCAGTAGCTGACCTTTGTCGCCTGGCGCATCTCGTCCTCGCCGGGCACGCCAAGTTTGCGGTAGTCGCTTCCCGGCGCGGCGATTACGGCACGGGCGAGCATGGTCTTCTCGCCGTCATTGATGTCCAGCTCGATCAGGTCGTCGTCCCTGCGGCGGATGGACGAAACCGCGTGGTTGGTGAGGATTTCTCCACCGAACTTCTGAACCTGGTTGGTCATGTGCTGGACAAGCTCAGGCCCGGAAATCTCCTCCCAGCCCGGATAGTTCTCCACCCGCTCGGTCAGCAGAATCTGACCGCCGGCCAGGCCATTCTTGTCCAGCACGGCTTCCCTGTAGCGGTCGCGAGCAGCGTACAGGGCGGCCGACAGTCCCGCCGGTCCGCCGCCTATAATCAGCACGTCGTAAACGTCGTTACTACTATCACCCATCGAGTACTCCGATCTTCAGGGGGCATATCGTGAGTCGGGCGCAACGCGCCGGCCCGGCGGTCAGTCCTGCATCCTCCGGACCATTGATCGCGCCTGCGGGAACTGCCTGGTGACCGTCTCGGCCGTGGAAAGCTCCATCTCAAGCCCTTCCGCCGTGGTCATTCGCAGCAGGTTGCCGTCTTTGTCGAGCAGCAGTTCAGTCGGCTCGGCGTCTATGGAGGGCTGATCGGTGGCGCGGACGGCCTGGCGCGTCTCGCCGGCGATATCAATTTCCCTTGGGCCTTCGATAGTGATCATGCGCATCTCGAAGGCATTCGAGCGGGGATCATAGCGGGCGAAGCCGTATGACGCCTCCTGCGACAGGTCCAGCATCCTGGGCAGACAGGCCCCCAACGCCTCGGGCAGGTATATACCCTTTACATGCTCTGGAAGCTCCTTGTCATGCGACTGGCGGTGCTCTCCGCTTCGCACGGTTGCCACCAGGCGGTCGTCCTGCTTCAGCCCCTCCTCGACGACGGTTATGCCTTCCTCGCCGCTGCCTATCTCCAGACGCTGCTGCCAGTGCTCCTCGGTGCGGTCGGCCGTGACGAACATCCGCCGCCACATCCTTCGGGGCTGGTCGTCGGGAATCTGCACCATGAGCACGTGGTGGGCGACGTATCCCTCGGTGTCCTCCCATTTGCCGGCCGAGGCCGACTGCCACATGAAGCCCACGGTGCGGTTCTTCATCCTTACCAGGTACCACCGCGGGCGGGTGTCGCGGAAGACGTCTCTCACCCGCTCAGGCGTGAGGCCGTCCATCAGTTTCTCGCCCTGCTCCAGCGCCCGGCGTCGTCGCTCGATGGCCTCGGTGGGGTCTTCGACGCGCAGAGTCTCCAGGACGGCGTCCATCAGATCATCCAGGTCGTCCTTCTGTGTCTCAGGCCCACTGATGATGAATACCAGGAAACGGGTCGGCTGTACCTGCACCCACGCCTGGCGCTGCCACAGGCGCAGACCGCCTCCCGTGACGCCTTCCACGTGGATTGCCGGCTTGTCGGCGAGGGAACCGACCGAGCTGGACTCCACCTTGAACCCCTCCTGGGTCCGTAGCTTTTCCTGTAGTGTGCGGGAGTACCGCTCCAGGTCCTCCGGCTCGTCCTCTTCGACGGCTTCCGCCACGCCGAGCGTCCAGGCGATGGCGCCGGTGCCGGGGTCGCGTTTCTGCCAGCTCACCAGCAGGCCCGGCGTGCTTTGGCGGATGCGCTCGGTCTCGACCGGCGGGCGAAGAGAAAAACCGTGGATGGGGTCCGTGTACCTCTGGCCCAGGTCGTCGGCGGCGGCGGGGATCGCCAGGCATACCCAAAGCAGAATGCCCGCCCGAACCGCCCGCGCCGTCCTGATATTCGTGCTGTTCATGGCTCGCCGTATTATACGAATCGTCCCGCGCCGGTCCAAACTCCAGTCATCGTCGCCGGCGGCTGCTCTATTCGCAGGCCGGCTTGACCGGGCTGCCGGATTCGCTGGAAATCCCCGCCGACTCCAGCACGCCGATGACCCGCCGGGCCTGCTCGGGCTTGACGACCAGCTCGTCGCCTCTAAGCAGGTGGTCGGCCACGTTATTGTAGAACTCAGGCCAGCGGCTTTGTTCGTACTTGACCTCGCCGGCGACCAACTCGCCGTCGCGGTAGGTGTACAGCTTGCAGCCACGCTCGACGGTGCGGTCGTCCACGATCGCTCCCCGCGTGCCCAGTATTCGCCACCTCGGGCGTGGGGCCGCCGAAATCGACGAGATAACCACGTCCGCCAGCTTGCCGCCGGCGAATCGGATGATCGCTTGGGTGTGGTCCTCGTTGGTCACGTGCATCCAGACCTTCTTGTGGAAGAATCCCTGGACCCACTCGACGTTGTCGCTGAAAAGCCCGAGCACCCAGTCCACGAA
>JBNGDC010000004.1:45806-124065 GCA_049975485.1 Phycisphaerae bacterium
ATCCCTGGACCCACTCGACGTTGTCGCTGAAAAGCCCGAGCACCCAGTCCACGAAATGGGCGCCCCAATCGTAGAAGTTCCCGCCGGAGATCGCCTTGTCGCTGCGCCACCAGTCGCCGGGGCGCTTGTAGCCGGCCATCCCGCAGCTCAGCTCGAATACTTCGCCGATGGCGCCCTCCTGAATCAGTCGGCGTATGGTCATGTAGTCCCCGTCCCAGCGGCGGTTGTGGTAGCAGGTGAGCATCACGCCGGCCTCTTCGGCGGCGGCGACCATTTCGTCGGCCTCCGCCAGCGTCACGCAGAACGGCTTCTCCAGCACCACGTGCTTGCCCGCGCGGAGGCATTTAAGGGCCGCCTCGGCGTGCTGGTCGTGCGGCAGGATGATAACCACCAGCTCCACCGCGTCGTCGGCGAGCATCTTCTCCAGCGAGCTGTATGTCTTTATGCCGGGCAGCTCCTCTTCGGCCACCTTGAGCCGCCGGGTGTCAAGGTCGCAGGCGGCGACGGTCTTCAGACCCGGCGTGTCGTTTATGCACGAGCCGTGTGTCCGGCCCATGTTGAAGGCGCCGCCGTAGCCCAGCAGCCCGCAGCCGATGTCCTTTTTCGCCGGCTCGATGCCGCAGGCCCAATCCACGCCGTGCAAAAGGAGCTTGCGGAACTGTTCGTGGCGGAACTGCTTTTCGCTGTGACCCAGCGAGCAGTAGAACACTCTGCCGTCGCCTTCGCTGCGCGTATAGGCGACCGGCAGGGGCTTGCCCTGGTAGCGCGTCTCGGCGAGGACGTTTATGTCGTCGGCGACGTTTTTGAGTACGTAAAGCTCGTCGTGGATGAGAAAATCGCCCACACGGACCGCTATGGGATGCTCGGCGTCGTTGAGCTTCACCAGCACGTCCTGGTGCTCGGCCGGGTGGTGGTCGAACGCCGAGCCGAGCAGCTTTACGAACGTTTCGGAGTTGACGAAGGCCGTGTTGGCCGAGTGCAGCCCCACCAGCGCCCCGCCGCCTCGAACGAACTCCAGCACGTGCTTTTCCTGCTCGTCGGACATCTCGCCGCCCTGGCAGTAAAGCGCCAGCGCGTCGTATTCATCGAGTCCGCCGGCCAATACGGAGCGGTCTTCTGTTACGGTCACGGCGTAGCGGCCGCTGCGTTCGAGCAGGTCCTTGATGATACTGGCACAGCCCTGCCACGAGTGGTACTTGCCCCCGATGAGAAGCAGGACTCTCTTGGCGTCTTCTGCGCGCGTTGCGGCGCCGGGGGCCTTTGCCCGGCCGGTGGATCTGGCTGCCATTGGTGAACCTCCTGGGGAAAAATATCCTTCGGCTGTAAGCGGGGCATTATCGCGCGCCTGTGGGGCTTTGCAAGAGTCGCCGGTGCGACTACAATAAGCGTTTCCACTGGTTCCCGCAGCAGGAGGTCCCTGAATGAGTATCCGCGCTATACACGTAAAGGGCGGTCAGGCCGTCAGGTACAAAGACGGCGTATGGAGCGTCGTCAGCAACGAGAAGGTCGCCAAGGGCAAGGGTCAGAGCTACCAGAGCATACAGCTCCGTAATATCCAGACCGGGCAGCTCATCAGCGAGCGGTTCCGCACGACCGAGGAATTTGACGAGGTGTTCGTGGACCGCAGGGAGATGGAGTACCTATACGCCGACGGCGACGGGTACGTGCTGATGGACCTGGAGTCGTTCGAGCAGGTACACGTCCCGAGCGAGATGATCGGCGAGAAATCCGTCTTTCTGACGCCGAACATCCACGTTCAGGTGTGCATCATCGAAGGGCGGATAATAGGCGTGGAGCTGCCGAACACGGTGGTGCTGACCGTTACGGACACCCCTCCGCAGATCAAAGGCGCCACGGCTACGAATCAGGAAAAGGAAGCCCTTTGCGACACCGGGGCGAGGGTGAAGGTTCCGCCGTTTATAGAGAACGGCGAACAGATACAGGTGGATACACGGACCGGCGAGTACATCGGCAGGGCGTAACAGCACCGGGCGCTAGAGCGAAGCGTTGTAGTCGTCCACGACCTGCGTCACCAGGCGGATGCGCTCGATGTCGCCGGTCCAGGAAATCTCGTCGCTGATGCCCAGTATCAGCCGTGGGGCGAACAGCTCTATCACGCGGCGCGCGCAGTCGATGAGCGTCTGCTCGTCGTAGGTCTTGTCGAAATACACCGCAGGTATGCCGTCGATAAGGAACAGCTCGTCGCCGAGGGCCTCCTTGACTTCCTCCAGGGTCACGTCGCCCTGTGGCTGGGGCGTGATGGCCTCGATTCCGTCCAGGCCCGTGTCGCGGGCCATCGGAAGCAACGGCCTTGTGTCGCCGTCGAAGTGGGCATGTACGAACTTGCCGCCGTCGTGCAGCAGCTCGCAGCGCCGCTGATAGACCGGCAGGACGTAACGAGCAAAGTACTCCGGCGGCAGCGTACCGGAATGGACGTTGTCGCCGAAGTTGATTACCTCCACGGGCGAATCGTTTATCACCTCGATGAGCTGTTCCTGGTTGGTCTGCAGCGCTTCGAAGTACGCCTCGCAGGTATCGCCGTAGTCCATCAGGGCGAAGATGGCGTTCTCCACACCCATCTCGTCGATGTATAGCTTCTGGACCGTGGTGCGGGGCATGTACATGGTGGGCGCGCCCAGCCCGCTCCACTCGTCGCAAAGGCGGTCATACGCCTGGCGGTCGAACGTCCAGGTTAGACGGCGCTGTCGCCAGGCGGCTACGCGCATGTCCTGTTCGTCGGCGATGGGCCACTTGATGTGCTTTTTGTAGCTGCTGTTGGGGCTGGTTTCGTAAACGGCCCGTTGCACGCCCGCCGGCGTCTCGACGCGCACCTCGAACCGCCCGTTGCCGATGTCCTCCGTGGTGGTCCGGACACGCTCGTCCTCGTGGGAGACGAAGCAGCGGTTGAAATCGTAGATGCGGTTGGAGACCCCCAGCGAACGGTAAATCTCGGGCTTGCTCATCCGGTCGTACGGCTCCGGCAGCGGCTCGCCGCGCCGGCGCCTCTCGCTGAGCCAGGCGCCTATGCGTGGCTGCCAGATAACCTTACCGCCGGCTCGGCCGCGCACAACGTCCAGGTGCAACTGCGTCAGATCCAGGTTTGCGTGGTCTGTATCTCTGCCGGCCATGCTTGTCTCCCAAGGGGCGTAAGAACATCCCCCCTGGCGGTGTGATTGTCAAGACGGCCGGGATTTTGCCGGCTATGCCATCGGCTGCTGGTCGAAGCGGACGCCGACGGCCAGGTGCCCCATGGAGAGCATCGCGTGCCTGTCCACGCGGACCACGGTTGCGGAGAGGCCTTTGCTGCCAAGCCCGACGTACTCCGGGTGGCTGATGGCCTCCATCTTGAGTTGTATGGGGTGGCCCGGCTGGACGGGTACGGACGCCGGTACGTACATGAGCATCCCCCCGTGGGATATGTCCACGCATCGGCCGGGCCAATCCCGGCGGGACGGGCTGTGATGGAACTTAACCCGTGCCGGCATAGGACATCGCCGGTGCTTCCTGCGCTCAGTTGCGGATGGAGAGCTCATAAAGCGGCGGCTCCTTCCTGCGACGACCATCCGACGACCATCCATGCGTATCGGCCCGAACAGAGGGCAACATTATATCCTTTTCTTTGCCGACGGGCCAGCGGGCGATTAACCTCTAACCCTGCCGGCACCGAGTGTGTCGAACTGGCAGTGAGCATAGTGGAGGCATGCATGAGCAAGTCCTTGAATCGTATTGGCATACTGACCGGCGGAGGCGACTGCCCGGGATTGAACGCCGTCATACGGTCCGTCGCCAAGGCCGCTCTGCTGGGCGGAATCGAGGTCGTGGGCATAGCAGACGGCTACCTCGGGCTTATCGAGAACCGCTACAGGCCGCTGACCTTCGATGACGTCAGCAACATACTCACGCAGGGCGGGACCATCCTCGGCGCGAGCAACAAGGCCAACCCGGCCGCCTATGCCGTTCGCGAGAACGGTCGCTGGGTTACTCGCGACGTGCGCGACCAGGTGGTGCAACACTGCGAACATGCCGGTCTGGACGCCCTGGTCATAATCGGCGGTGACGGCACCATGAGCGGGGCGGCCGATCTTATCGAACGCGGACTGAACATCGTGGGGGTGCCCAAGACCATCGACAACGATCTGTGTGGAACGGACATAACCTTCGGTCACGACAGCGCGGTTACTACCGCCACGGACGCGATCGACAAGGTCCACACCACCGCCAGCAGCCATCACCGGGTGATGGTCGTGGAAATCATGGGCCGCTACGCCGGCTGGCTGGCGCTGCACTCCGGAATCGCCGGCGGGGCCGACGTCATATTAATCCCGGAAATCCCCTTCAACATTGACAAAATCGCCGAGGTGTGCGACTCGCGCAACACTCACGGCCGCGGGTTCACAATCATAGCCGCCGGCGAGGGCGCCAAGCCCGTCGGCGGCGAGCAGATAGTGGACCGTGTGTACGAAGACTCGCCCGACCCCATCCGTCTGGGCGGCGTGGCCAAGTTCGTCTCGGACCGGATAGAGGAGATGACCGGTCTGGAGAGCCGCGCGATAGTGCTCGGCCACGTCCAGCGAGGCGGCACGCCCACGGCACGGGACCGCGTGCTGGCGACGCAGTTCGGCTACCACGCCTACGAGCTTCTCCGCCAGGGGCGCTTCGGACGGGTAGTGGTCGAAACCGAGGGACGAATCGACTCCGTACCCATCAAGGACGTGGCCGGGAAGGTTCGAACGGTTCCCACCGACCACATCGCCATACAGGCGGCGCGGGCGGTGAAGACCAGCTTCGGCGACTGAGCGACCCGCGGCGCCGGCCGCAAGGAGGCGACATGACACGGAACGTAAGCGGGGCATTGGCTGCGATAGTGGCGGGGTTGCTGCTGGCGGCCGCTCCGTCGGCCGGTCAGACCACCACGAACGGCGAGCTTCTAGGGCGTATCCGTAAGTTTGTCGCCGACTACGAGCAGCAATCCGGCGCGACGGTCGGGCTGTGCGTTCGCTCGGCGGACGGGCAAACGCTCATCTCGCGGCACGGAGGAGAGACGTTTGTGCCGGCAAGCAACCAGAAGCTCCTGACGGCCGCCTTCGCCATTACGGAGTTGGGGCACGACTACCGCTTTACCACGCGCGTAATGGCGAAGGACAGCGACCTGTACGTCGTGGGCGGGTTCGATCCGACACTGGGCGACGCCCGCATCTGCGAGGAAACCGGTGAGGACCTCTACGCCGAGCTTGACCGGTGGTCGAAGGCCGCCCGCGAGCACTTCGACGACGGGCGCGTGCGCCGGATAGTCCTGGCGGTCCGCAACACTGAGGGTCCCTACCGGCCGGACGGTTGGCCCGACGCACAGCATCAGCGGTGGTACGCGGCGCCGGCGGCCTCGCTGAACTTCAATACAAACTGCTATGACGTCGGTTTCAGGGTACACAACACCGGCATCGTCGAGCCGCAGGTGTCTCCGCGAAGCCGCTTCATCCGCATCATAAACAAAGTCAAGCACTCCAGCCGTCACGTATGGTCGATGTCCGTCGCCGACGACGAGTCGGCAATAACGCTTCGCGGGCGGGTCAGCACCACCACGCCCGACCCGCTGCCGGTGGCGGCCAACGACCCGCCGATGCTGCTTGGTCGTGTCTTTGCCGACCGGTTGGCCGGAGCCGGAGTCGACTTCGACGGCGCATTCGAGAAAATCTCCATCGACGAGGTTCCCGCGGATGCCGTTGAGATGGCCCGCACGGAGACGTCCCTTGGCACCGTGCTGGCGCGGTCCAACAAGCAAAGCTTGAACATGGCCGCCGAGTGTCTGCTTCTGGCGGCCGGTGACGGAACCTGGTCCGGCAGCACCCGCCGCATGGAGATCATGCTCCGCAGGCGCTTCGACCTGCCGGCTGGCGCTCTGAAAGTCCACGACGGCAGCGGGCTTTCCGCGGGCAACCGCGTCACGCCGGAGGCGGTGGTCCGCATCCTCACGGAACTGGCCGGCCGACCGACCGGACGGGTGCTACTGTCGTCGCTTGCTGTTACGGGCGAGGACGGAACCCTGGAGAATCGCCTGGCCGGGAGTGCCTATCGCGGGCGCGTGGCCGCCAAGACGGGCTACATCAGCGGGTCGAGCTGTCTGAGCGGATACGTGCTGGACGCCGAGGGCGCTCCGGCATGGGTCTTCTCAATACTGGTCAACGACGTGCCCGCGGGGCAGGCCTGGCGGGCCAAGAACCTCCAGGACGCCATCTGTCGGGAATTGGTCGATGCGCTCGGCGACTGAAGAACGCTCTTGCCGCGATTGAACATCTGACCTCGCCAGGGCTTACCACTCTTCCAGCTCGCCGACGATCTCCTCGACAAGGTCCTTGATGGTCGCGATTCCGACGTGTTCTCCGTCGCGCGCCCGTACGATCGCCATCGGCGAGCGGGCCCGCCTCATCCGGTACAGCGCGTCGGTGACGGTCATCTCCTCGGGCAGTATGAGCGGCGGTCGGGCCTTCTCGGCCGGTGCGGTGTCCTCCAGCATCAACACGTCATACACGTTCACCACGCCGACTACCTGCTTGCGCTCGTCCAGCAGAGGCAGACGAGAGTGTTCGTGCCCTCTCAGGCGGTCGATAAGCTCCCGACGGCTGACTCCACGTTCGGCCCAGACCACACGCGACATCGGAACCATCACGTCCGAGAGCGTCACCTCGCGGATATGCACCACCCTCTCGGCCATCATCGACTGGAAGTGCGTGATTGTCCCGGTGGCCCGGCCTTCGGCGACGACGGCCGATATGTTCCCGTGCGCCAGCGGTGTAAGCTCACGGTTCTGCTGACGCGTCACGCGCATCAGCATGATTGCGAAGCCGCGCACCAGCGGGACCAGTCCGGTCCAGCGGAACACGAACCGGCTGACATAAAGCAGCCAGCCCATGCGGTACACCCACTGCTCGGCCTTTCGCCGGAAGACGGTTTTCGGCACGCTCTCGCCGAGGATGAACAGCGTCGGTGTGACTACCAGCATGGAAAGGGCCTCGGCGAGCTGCCTTCTGCCCAGGGCGACCGCTATTCCGCTGACGGCGAACGTGGTGGCGTAGTTGGCAAGGTTGTTGCCCACCAGCAGAATTGCCAGAAAGCTGTTGGGGTCTCGCAGCAGACCACGCAGCGTCCGCCCGCGCTTCTCGCCGCTCTCGGCCCGCAGGTCGAGGCGTATTTTGTTGAGCACGTAAAGACCGGTCTCCATACCCGAGTAGTAGGCCGATAGAACCAGACCCGCCCAAAGGAGCACGATCCAGGCAATCAAAGACGCAATGTCGGTGGCGACGGCAATCATTGACCGTTCGTCTGCTCCTCCACCAGTTCCAGTCGCAGCTTGTCCACGCGTCGTCTGCGCACGGATTCGACGGTGAACTTGAGGTTGCCGTAGCTGACCGTATCGCCCACGCGGGCGACCCGGCCGAGAAGACTGGTCACGAACCCTCCCACGGTGCTCACACGGCGATCAGCGATATCCGCGCCGAAAACCTCGGACCATTCGTGTATGGACAGATCGCCGTCGAGCAGATAGTCCACCTCGCCGATCTTCCTGACGGCCGGTCCGCTGCGGACCTCGTCGGGGTCGGGGATATCTCCGACTATCTCCTCCAGTATGTCCTCCAGCGTCACCAGCCCGGCCGTGCCGCCATACTCGTCCACCACGATTGCCATCTGCGTGCGCGTAACGCGGAACTGCAACAGCGCCCGCTCGATGTTCGCGGTCTCGGGTATGAACGGTATCTTCACCGCAAGCTCGCGAAGCGGGGCATGGGGGTTCAGCAGAAGCCGCTTGGCATGTACCACGCCCAAAATCCGGTCTATGGTCCCGTCATATACGGGCACTTTCGGCAGGTGCGTTTGCCGGAATGTCTCCAGCAGCCCCTCCGACGGTTCGTTCACGTCGTAGGCGATCATGTCCACGCGCGGCACCATGATCTCCGAGACGCGTATGTCGGTAAGCTCGACGATCTCCTGGAGCAGCGTGTTGGCGTCGTGGTCGATGATCCCGCGTTTGGCCGAGAGGTCCAGCAGAGCGCCCAGCTCCTTGCCGGTGATGTGCGGCTCGGCCGGGGCGCGGGGCGCGATTATCCGCACCAGCGGGACTATGCAGAGATATTCCAGTATCCACACCGCCGGCAGCAGGAGTTTCTGGATGACCGCCAGCGCGCCGGCGACGAAGGCCGACCATCGCTGGGCGAGCGTGATGGCGATCATCTTCGGCGTCACCTCGCCGAACAGTATCAGCAGCACCACCGGCAGTGCGGTGGCGACGGCCAACTGCCAGCTCCGCGCGCCGGCGTGCCGCAGGTCCAGCACCAGCACGGCCGCCACCGCCGAAAAGCCCACGTTTACGAGCATGTTACCGAGCAGCAGCGTGTTCAGGACGCGGCGGGGTTTGCGCATCAGGTAAAGCGCAAGCCGTCCCGACGTCCCGTGTTCGGCAAGGCGGTTGAGCTGGCCCCGCGTCAGCGAGAACAGGGCCGTCTCCGTGCCGCTGAAAAAACCCGACATACCCAGCAGCGCAAGCATGGCCAGCATCTGCCAGGTGTGGGTGGCGAGGAATTCTCCCCACATCAGCGGCGCCCTCCGTTTCCGGCGGTCCTGCCGTTACGGTGAAGCGCGCCGCGGGATAACGCGTACGGTGATGGCTCCGGTTCGTCCGGGCCGTCGCAGTCCTCTTGGCCGCCCTCGTCAGTTTCTTGTGTGATGGTCTCCGACATGAGAACTACAGGATTATACATCAAACCAGTCGTCTCGGCGACAGCATCACGTTGTCGTGCCCCGGTACGATGATGTCGGCTATCTCCAGGACGTCACGCAGCGACTCGCCCGCCTGCTCGGTATCTGCGGAGCCCTGCCAGACCTGCCCGCGGGCAATGTGGTCGGTGGTGATGGCGGCATCGCCCGCGATTACGATGCTTTGGGTCGGCGGAGTCAGCAACAGGCCGGCCGAGCCGGGCGACGCGCCCGTCAACGGAAACAGGTGAATCTGCTCGGAGAGCTTCTCCGGAGCCGGTTGGAATCGTCCCAGCAGTCGGCGGTCGGCCTCGACCATGCGGGCGTCCTCTTCGCTGAGTCGATCGGCGGAGTCCGCCAGTTGCGCCAGGTGCCGCCCGTACGTCTCAAGCTCCTGCTCACAGGCCCACCAGCGGGCGTGCTCAAAGGCCGCAATACTCCGGCGATGCACCGGCCGAAGCGTCGTGCAGAAAACGTCCGTGACGTCTTCCAACTGCCTGCCGGTGCGCTCGTTATAGCGGGCGGAGAGTATCTCCGCCGGCAGCGACGGGTCCACGAGAATACGCCTGTCGCCCTCGACCACCAGCGTGGTGGTGGCGTGCGAGGTGCGCATGGCCCGCGACTCGCCCCACAGGCGATTGCGCGACATCGTGCCTATGCTGATAATCCGAAACTCGACGGCCATCATTTTCTCCAACTCTGAGCGTATCGTCACGGCTGGGGTTTGCCAAGGACCGTTGGCGGGATGCCTATAATTCTTCGAACGGCGGGCGGTCGTCGCCCCTCGTATAAAAAGGAGAGCATCCATGTTCAAAGTCCGCAAAAGTCGTGCTATGTGGTTGGGTTTGGTATCCACCACGTTGGTCGCGACAATGATGGTCTCGTGCAACGATTCCGAGTCGTCCTCCGACATGAGGAGCCAGGACGAGATGGCCGCTGCCCATGCGCCCACTATGGACATCGTGGAGACAGCGGTGGCCGCCGGCAAATTCAACACGCTCACCGCCGCTCTGGAGGCGGCCGGGCTGGTGTCCACTCTCAAAGGCGACGGTCCGTTCACAGTGTTTGCCCCCACGGATGCGGCCTTCGACAAACTGCCTGCCGGCACGGTCGAGGACCTCCTGCGGCCGGAGAATCGTGGGACACTCACGAATATCCTGACCAGTCACGTGGTATCCGGCAAGGTAATGGCCGCCGACGTGGTGAATCTGGACTCCGCCGAGGCGCTTTCGGGAATGGAGCTGCCAATTACGGTTTCGCACGGAAGTGTCAGGGTAGCGTCGGCCACGGTGACGCAGACGGATATCGAGTGCTCCAATGGCGTTATCCACGTGATAGATACGGTGATTCTGCCGCCGGAGCACTGAGCCGTCGGGCCTGTACTCAACGGCCGTGCATGGTGACAACGTCGGTTCCACCGGCGCCGAATCGCACGCGAATCCACCCGTCCCGGGCGGTCACGTGGTAGCTGCTTCTATCGGCCAGGTCGCGATAGAAGGCGCGTACATCCTCGTCGGCGGACACCGGCGGTCGAGGCGTCCTGGAATTGCTGGCGATGACAACGTCGGGGTCCACGGCTTTCAGGAAGTCCGCCAGCGTGGGTTTCCAGCCGCCATGATGCGGAAGCACAAGCGCGTCGGCGCGGATGGACCCGGGCCAGCGGGATAAGGTCTCCTGTCCGGTTTCGGCCAGGTCGCCGGTAACCAGCACGGACGACTCGTCGCAGGTTACCCTTAGCACCAGCGAGCGATCGTTGATGCTCAGGTTGTCCGCGCCGCCGGGCGGCCAAAGCACCTGCACGACCGTTCTGGGTCCCAGCCGGACGCGCTGGCCGGCCTGGAGACGCACTACCTCCACTTCCCGCTCGGCCAGGAGGCGCATCAGACCCTGCGCCGAGGCGGATTCATCCTCGCGAGCGAAATACTGATTCAGATATAAGCGTCGCAGGCCGTGGCGGTCCATAAGGCCGGGCAGGGCGTTGTAGTGGTCCGTATTGGCGTGCGAGATGAACGCGACCCGAGGCGCCGGCAGACGCATTTCCCGCAGGAACGGCAGCAGGACCTCGCCGGATGCGTCGAATCCGCTGCGTGTTCCAGCGTCCAGCAGAAAGGTCTCGCCGGATGGTGTTCGCAGCACGGCGCACTGTCCGGCACCAACGGCAAGGACGTGCAACTCAGCCACCGCCGGCGGCTCGGCGGTTCTCTGCGTGTGGAGCGTAAGCAGCACCAGCGCTGCGACCGCCACCCCGGCCGCCGGCCGTCCGTGTCGCAGTCGGCCGCCCAGCAGGACCAGCCCAAGGGCCACATAGCACAGAAGCACCCAGGCCGCGTTGACCGGACGGGCCTCGAAACTGAGACCCGGCAGACGCTCGCACTGCCGGCACGCCCATGCCAGCGCATCGGCCGATCGGTGAGCAATGCGGGAAATGGTGTAGGAGAGGTTCGGCAGTGGAATGGCCGTCGCGATGGAAAGGTAACCCGGTATCAGCACGGCCAGCACCAGTGGAAAGACCAGCAGACTCAAAAGCGGCGCATAGGGGCTGAAGAGGTCGAAGTGATATGCCACCAGCGGGGCCGCCATCAGATAGGCCACGAGCGACGCGGAAACCGCATCCATGCCCCAGTCGGCCGCCCGGTAGTACAACCATCGCTTCAGCCGCTCTTCTCGCCGGAACACCGTCAGCCCGCGGCGGCGGATCCACCGACCGAAAAGGAAATACTTCATCGGTCTGTGCAGCACTATAAGCCCGCCCACGATGGCAAAGCTCAGTTGGAATCCCGGCGCGAATAACTGCAGCGGGTCCATCGCCAGAAGAAGTATGCACGCCAGCGCCAGGGCGTTGAGAGTGCTGTTAGGCCTCTGGGCCAGCACACCGATACAGACGAGGCCCGCCATGACGGCGCTTCGCAGCAGGGGCGCTCGCGGTTCGGCCAGCATCACGTAGGCCGTCAGCACCATGAGCACCACCATGGCGCTTCGCCGCGGCGTGAGCATCATCAGCCGGCAGACGGCGTACGCGAACCCCAGAAAGATACCCAGGTGCAGTCCGGATATGCTCAGGAAGTGCGCAATGCCCGCCCGGACCATGGTGCGGTTCAACGAGCGCAGAGCCGGGTGGCGTTCGCCGATAATCAGTGCGTTGAGCAGTCGGCCGCTGCGGGCGTCGCCGCAGGCAGTGAGGTGTTCGGTGGCGGCCGCCCGCATTCGCGCCGGCAGCCGCAGCACGCCGGCGGGTTCCGGCGAGAGTATGCTCACGCCGCCGGGGGCCGGCACGCGCATCCATACGAGCGTCCGGTTGTGCCGCGCGAACTCGGACCAGTCGAACTGCCCCGGGTTGTCGGGCGGCCCGGCCCGGCCGATGCGTCCGATAAGTTCCACCTGCTGGCCGGTCCGGAGGCGGTCGTCGGCTCTGTCCACGGTAACCCGGACCAGTCCGGTAACGGGGCGGTAGCCGTCGTGCGTGCGTATCCCCTCGGCCGACAGCAGAAAACTCGTCCGGGGTGGTCTGCGATAGCCGAAGCGCACGTCGTCCGCGTCGGAATAAGTCTGCGGGACAGTGGCTATGCGTCCGCGAAGTGTTGCCAGCGAAGAGCTCTGTGAGGTGTAAGTGACTACGTGGTTATCCGGCAGGTGGTGATACAGCAGTCGCACGTGCACGGCCGAGACCGCAAAGACAGCGACGGCCGTTGCTGCGACAGTGGCCGCGTGCAGGCGACGGCGCAAGAATGTCACCAGGGCCGCCGCCGTGGAGGCGCCGCCCAGGACCGACCAAAAACCCGTGGCAAACGGCAGATACCGCCCGGCCGCCACACCTGCCGCCACGGTCAAGGCCGCCGGTATGAGCGGCGCCCTGACAATTCTGGTGCGCCCGTCGCGCCTGATTGCCTGGAGTTGTCCCATGTTCCGCCCGGCATGGTAGCGAGGCCATAGTCCTGGCGACCGGTCCAGGACGCATGGGACAGATGTTGCCCCGTGGAGTGGATGGGGTCAACCCAATATGCAAGCCAAGGTTACATATCGCGGCCGACGGCGCGGGCGACCTTGGCCAGTGAGGTCATCAGGTCCTTCAGGGATTTTGGGTCTATGGACTGCGCCCCGTCGGAGGCCGCATGCTCCGGGTCCGGGTGTGCCTCTATTATCAGCCCGTCGGCGCCGGCGGCGATAGCGGCCCGGCTCATCGCGGGCACCAGGTGGGCGTGTCCGGTCCCGTGGGAGGGGTCCACTATCACGGGCAGGTGCGTTCGCTCGCGAAGCTCCGGGACCACCGTCAGCGGCAGGGTGAAGCGGACGTATTCCTCATAGGTGCGTATGCCGCGCTCACAGAGTATGACCTGGGGGTTGCCGGCGTCGATAATGTATTCGGCGGCCAGCAGCCATTCGTCGAGCTTCGCGCTCATGCCGCGTTTGAGCAGGATGGGCTTGCCGACGCTGCCGAGCGCCTCCAGCAGCGGGTAGTGCTGCATGTTGCGTGCGCCCACCTGCAGCACGTCGGTGTACTCTTTGACGACGTCGAGGTTCTCCAGCCCGGTAACTTCGGTAACCACAGCCAGTCCGGTCCGCTCGCGGGCCTCGGCCAGCAGCTTCAGTCCCTCTTCCTTCAGCCCCTGGAAGCTGTACGGGCTGGTTCGGGGCTTGTAGGCGCCGCCGCGAAGCCCGACGCAGCCGGCCTCTTTTACAGCGTCGGCGATGCGAAGCATCTGCTCGCGACCCTCAACGGCGCAGGGTCCCGCGATAACGCCGATTTTGGTGCCGCCTAGGGGAAAGCCGGCCGGTCCTATGCGAATTTCCGTCCGCTCCCGCTTTACCTCCGTGGAGGCCATCTTGTATGGCGCGAGGATCGGCACGATCCGCTCGACCATGGGGGCGTTCTCTATGGCGCCCTTGTCCACGGCCCGCTTGTCGCCGATGCACGCCACCACCGTGCGGTCCGTGCCGTGGATCACGTGGTCCTTGAGGCCGAAGTCGCGCACCAGCCGAACCACATGCTCAACGTGCTCGGCGCCGGCGCCCGGTTTCATCACTACGATCATCTGTTGTTGTCTTCCTTTTCCGGGGCAGTCGTGGTGTCTTCGCGGCCAGGCCGCCGGCCGTCCATTTCGTCCATAATCTCTTCGGCCCGTTGGCCTTGTATATCGAGTTGCTCCTGAATTTGCTCGATGTCTTCCTCGGCCTTTTCCCGGGTTCTGAGGGAAGTATCGGCCTGCTCGGCAGCCATGTTTGACATAATGGCTATGGCTATCAGCAGCCCTATCAGCCCCGCGCCGCCGAACAGCGCCGCGACCAGCCGGGCCGAACCTCTGCGAAATCGACTTCTCATGATGTCACCTCCTGCCGCAGCACCATTGTAACAGCCCGCAAGCCAAAGCGACGCGCATGGTCAAGGAGAGACTGCTCAGTCATCAAGAGAAATGGAGAGATCGCTCGCCTCCAGATAAGAGATCAATTGCTTCTCGCCGGTGTTCCTCCAGGCCGATTCGTTATGGGAGTTTTCAGATATCGCCTTTGCACTCAGCCGGCCAAGGGTTTCAGCGACCTTTTCAAGAACCCTTTGCTCATGCTCCGAGAACTCCACGTTCAACTCGCTCGCCTTCGGCCCTGAAGAATAGTAACATCCGACAAGACCTGTGGGATAATGCTCTTCACGAGATGTCAGGAAATCTTCGGACTCCATCCGACTGAGCAGACCACCATAGTCGGCTGGGACGGGTCCGTATTCCAGCCGCCGGTAGGCGGCTCCGGTCAGCGAAACCGTGGAGGTCTTAAAGCTCAGGAAGTCGGCATAGAACAGTAGTTTGTTGATAGTGGTACGCGACACGTCTCCCAATCGGTTACAGAACCAAGTGACTGTCGCAGCGAACCTCTCGTAGTCAAACCTTCGGTATCCGGTTCTGTCGGTCACTTCGTCTGGCATGCATATCCAATCCACCTCCCCAAGATGCTCGAGTGCCCGGCAGACCGGCTCGGATTCACCTGCAAGAGACTGCTCCACCCGCTTTCTTTGCCAGTCACTAAGCAGATGTCCTCGCCGTTCGAGCAAATCACGAAGCACATCGGGCTTTTCACATGCGCGGATCGCCGTATCGTGGGCCGAATCCTGAAGCCCTCCCTGCTCATAGCGATTGATGGTTGCCTCGCTCATTCCGAGCAAAGCCGCGAATGACTTCTGGCTCAGCCGATATTGCCTGCGGATCTCTTTGATGCGCTGGGGTGTCAACAGGTCGGCTCGACGCCGGTATTCGGCGTAAACGGCATTAAGAACGGCTTGGTCATGTTCGTCCGAGCCGAGTGGCTCGCCACAGTTGACGCAAATGAGTCTTTCGACGGGTATCGTGATCTGCTGATCTCGAACCTTGTAAGTCTCGTCACGCCTGACGCGCTTCGCGAGCCGATAGTCTTCGCAGTTCGGACAGAAGACCTCTGTTCTTTTGTCGATGTCGGCCTTCATCAATTTTTCTTCCGCAAAGGGTATCTCATCCTGTGCTCAGCCGGGTGGAAAGACCACACCATCGCACGAAACAAGCCTCTTCGTCTGGAATCCTGCACGACGCGCAACTTGATATAGACTTCCACGCCACCAACATCCTTGCCGAACTCCCACACCTGTCTGGTGTCGTCTGTGTCGTCTGGCTTTGGGCCTGCGTGGTAGTCATCGGGTGTCAGACCAAGGAGCAACTCCTTGCGTTCCGCACCTGTAAGTCCGAGGTCAATAAGCGCTTGCGCGTTCTTGTCCCTGGCTCTTACGTGCCAAAAGCCCAAGGTCACGCATGCCTTAAACTGGTTCAGGAACTCAAGGACCTCAGACCGACTAGCCATCCCGCAACCCCTATATCGTCACAGGATGCTATCATATGATAGCATTTTTTTCAGCAGAATCAAGGCAAGATGCCCTACTCATGCGGCACCATCACCTTAAGATATTGTTGGACATACGCTTATTTATCATAAAAGATTCTGCTGGCCCCTTATACAAACTTCGCTCCGCCTACGCCGGCGTTATCTTCTCCATGCCGTGCATGTAGGGTCGCAGGGCCTTTGGCACAGTGACGCTGCCGTCGGCGTTCTGGTACAGCTCCAGGATGGGTATGAGTATCCGCGGGCTTGCGATGACGGTGTTGTTGAGCGTGTGGCAGTATTGCAGCTCGCCTTCGCCGTCGCGGTAGCGGATGTTCAGCCGCCGGGCCTGGAAGTCGTGATACCGGCTGGCCGAGTGTGTCTCGCCGTATGCGCCCCGTGACGGCATGTAGGTCTCGATGTCGAACCGCTGCACCTGCCCGATGCCGATATCGCCCGTGCAGCAGTTGACCACGCGGTAGGGCAGATCGAGTGCGTTCAGCACGTCCTCGCTGTTTTTCAGTATCTCGGCGTGAAGCTCCAGGGACTGCTCGGCGTCGTTAAGGCCTATCACCACCTGCTCGACCTTGTCGAAGTAGTGGATGCGATACAGCCCGTAGGTGTCCTTGCCGGCGGCGCCGGCCTCTCGGCGGAAGCACGTGGAAAGCGCCACATATTTTTTGGGCAGTTCATCCTGGGAGAGAATCTCGTCGCCGTGGAAGCCCGTGACCGGCACCTCGGCCGTTCCCACCAGTGCCATTCCGTCCCGCTCAACCAGATAGGACTCATCCCGGCCCAGTGGGAAATGACCGGTGCCTTCCATTGCATGCTCGCCTACCAGGACCGGCACGGTCAGCAGCGTCCAGCCCTTGGAGATCATCTGGTCCAGCGCCAGTCGCAGCACGGCCTGGTGGAGCATGGCGCCTGCGCCCTTGAGTGTGAAGTTGCGCGAGCCGGCCAGCTTCACGCCCCGCTCGATGTCGATTATGTCCAGCGCCTTGCCCAGCTCGACATGGTCCTTCGGTTCGAAGTCGAACCTCCGCGGCTCGCCCACCCGGCGGAGCTCCACGTTGTCCTCCTCGCTTTCGCCTACGGGGACCTCGTCAGAGGGAACCTGCGGCACGCGCAGCAGAAGGTCGCGATGGGTCGGTTCCAGCCCGGCCGCGAGGTCTTCCAGTTCCTTGGCGCGGGCCTTGAGGCGGGACATCTCCTCTATCGCCTGCTGCTTCCGCTCGCCGGAGAGCTTGGCTATCTCCTTGCCGGCGCGGTTCTGTCTGGTGCGGATATCCTGGAGCTCGCGCTGCGCGTCGAGTAGTTGCTCGTCGATGCGCAGCAGCTCTTCTATATCCACGTCGATTTTCTTGTTCCTGGCGGCCTGGGCGAATTTGTCCGGGTCCGCGCGGAGTTCCTTGATGTCGATCATGTTCTCTCTCGTCCTGGGTTCGCTGGATCGGCGGCGATTAGACCGGAGTCGGCCGGCTTTTGCAACCGGTGTGCGCACACTGGGCAGAGAGAACACGAATTGCACGAATCACCACCGATTGCACAAATGGGGATAGCTTACCGGCCGGCGGGGATTCTGCGTCGTCTGCTACTCTGCGAAGTGTCGCTACGAAGCACGAGCTGTGTAGCGTAATGCTCAGAGCAGTACAGTAAGCCCCAGGGGTTACCGGCTACCGTCTATCCAAACGCCGACGAGATGGCCTCGATGCGATAGTCGGCCTCGTCGCCTTCGAGCTTCAGTTGCACCTCGTCGCCGACCCTTTTGCCCATCAGGTCCTGAGCGAGCTGGGTCTGGTAGCTGTAAATCCGGTTGGCAACGTCGGTTTCCCAGGGCCCTAGGAAACTGACATCGAACTCCTTGCCGTTATCGAGCCGTCGCAGGTGGACCTTCGAGCCGATGCCGACCATGTCGGTGGGGACTTCATCAGGATGGATGACGCGGGCGCGTGAAAGCTCGTCCTGCATCTTGGCCTGTCTGCGCCGCAGGAGGTCACGCTCCTCCATGGCGAAGCTCCACTCGGCATTCTCGCTGAGGTCCCCGTGGGAGGCCGCCTCGCCTATGCGACGGGAGTTGTCCGGTATCTCGACTTCCGCGAGGTGCTTCAACTCCGCCAGACGACGGTCCATCGCCTCCTGCGTGGTGTAAATGGTGGACTCGTCCAGCCACGGCTCCACGCGTTTGGATATCCAAAGCGCCGGGAATTTGTTCCGCAGCAACTGGAGCATCTCGCCCCGGACGGCCTGGGCAAGCCCGTCGCATCGCTGCACCAGGCGCTTGACGGTGGCGGCCACGTCTTCGTCCATCTCCTCCAGCGCCTGCTTGTAGCTTGCGAACCCGTTGGCCGACAGGGCCGACCGGACCTTCTGGAAGATATCCTTGCGGTGCGAGCGGTCCACCTGTTCGTCCCGGCCGAGGTGTTGCATCATGGTCAGCAGACGGCTGAGCAGCTCGACCTTTCCAGGCGCGCCCCGCGGGGGCTGCTGCGGGCCTTTCCACAGCCAGATCGCCACCTCCGGCAGCTTCTGCGGGTCCTTGAGGGCCTTGGTGACGATGGATTCGACGGCGTCCTCGCGGCCGGCTGATCGCAGCCGGGCCGACACGTCGTCCAGGTGGTCCGACGAAAGCATCGGAAGCAGCTTCGCAAGGCAATCGGCCGCGTCGGGTCGGGACGACAACGCCTCGATTGCCGGCGGTATCAGCTCCGCGTCCAGTGAGGCCGCGACCCGGGCCGGGTTTTTCGAGGATGCGATGATGTCCGCGGCCGACGGGTGCGGTTGCTCGGCAGTACCCAGCCCCAGTTCCTCGGCCTTTGCCAGCGCCAGAGCGGCCGTTAGCGCGTCGGTCGGTCGGTTCTGGGCAAACTCCCGCGCCTGCCTGGCAAGGGACTCGATGACGGGACGCACGAAATCCTCCTGGGGCTGTACCTTCCGTGCTGAGGCCTCGCGCACGTAGCGCCGCAGCAGGTTCAGCTTGTCCATCGGCATCCGCGCAGACTGGGCCTCACCGGCCAGCTCCTCCTCCAGGGATTTGCCGCCCGGGTGGTAGCTGATCACGATGGGCCTGCCCTCCAGTGTCAGGTACTCGCTTTTCCTCGCGGCCGTGCGGGCGCGGTTCCACCACGAGCTCCACTGACTGGCGGAAATGTGCTGGGGGACCAGCTCTTCCTTCAGTTGCTCGGCGTCTATGCTTCCGCCTCGCGAACGGCAAAGACCTATCAGCAAACCGGCCGGGTCGGATTCCAGCAGCTCTCCCAGGCGGTCGCTGCGATACTGGCAAAGCACCCGGAAGTCGTCGGCGTCGGCGGGGTCGAACTCGTCGGCGAGGTTTTTGCACTCCATGCGTATGGTCCCGCCGGATGGCTCGCTCAGCTCGAATTCCTTCAGCACCTCGTCGAAGCCGGACACCTTGACCACACGGTGGTCGAAGCGGTTGACCAGGTAGTCGCCCGGACCGATGCCCAGGCAAGTGCGCAGGGTCCGGAACGCCCGGCGCGGCGATTGGCCGCTCAGCAGTCCCGCCGCTTCGAATATCGGCTCGAAATGCCGGTGTTGTCCGTGCGCCCGGCGGAATACCTCGCCGGCCTGGGCACGAAGCTCGTCGCTTTCCGGCACTGCGGTGACGACGGCTTCGGCTTCCTCGAGGGCGCGTTCGTCGGACAGCTTCTCGGCGCGTTCGGCCAGCAGAGCCCAGCCGAGTGTCTCGGCCGTGTTCAGTTCGCCCGCCTCGACGAGCTTTTCGAGCACGGGCGCGAGCTGCTCGCCCGGTGTGCCTTCCTCGACGGCCTCCATCCACGCCGTCTCCAGGGCGTCCGCGTCGCCGGCTTCCGTCAGTGCTTTCAGGTCTTCAATGTTCATAGGGATACCAGGAAGGAGTTTTTAGCACACCCCCGGCCGGGCAACAAGACCGACGGCGTCGAGCCAGGCGGTTTCGCTGTACAGGCGCCCTAAGTAAAGGCCTCCCGGCTACGTCCCGATAACCACTAAAAGACACCCTGTGGGTATGCGGTGGCTCAACTCAAGTCGAGATTATCCTGGAGCTTGGAGCCGATGCCGGGCGGCAGTGCGGAAAACTCGGGGCGGAAATCAGCGCGTTCGGATTCACCGGGGGCGGACAACAGGCCCGTAAGTTTGCCGGCTGTGGTGCTGCCTGTGCTGGCCGCGGCGTTGCTGGCCGGCGGTGTCGGCGCTCTGGTGTGGTGGACGCACGCGAATTTCGAGCAGTCCCTTGTGGGAAGCTTCCAGAGCTATCAACTGACGGCCGCGCGCGGCATCGCCGGCACGATGGAAGATACCTTCGACGACATCCAGGACAATATCCGCACCATCTCAGAATACCCGCAAGTGCTTGCGGGCGGCAGCGAGGCCGGTGACGCACTCGATAATTATTTCCGCACCCGCGCGGATGTGCTCAGCGAGTTGGGTCTGACAGACTCTTCGGGCAAGGTTGTCCATCGTTCAGGCGAGGCGCTTGCCGGCGGCAGTATTGACGATTGGCCGGAGTTCATCTGGACTCGCCGCAGCGGCAGTTCCTACACGGGCTACGGTGCGGCCCTGAAGAATTCAGAAGGCGAGCGGGTGGTCAGGATCGTCAGTCCGCTGAGCGACGACGGCCGCTTCGCCGGTGTGCTCTACGCGCTGGTCAGCGTCCGCAAGCTCTCGGTGAAGAGCTTCACACGCCCGGACCGGTGGGCCCAGAATGGCTGGTGGGTCATCAGCCCCGGCGGCAAAGTGCTCTTTGAGGCCGACGTGGAATCCTTCGACCGACAGTCGCAGAGGGCGGGTTTTGGTGTCCCCGCTGTGATTCGTCGGCAGGTGGTCCGGGCGGTCTCCACCCACGGCGCCGGCCAGGGTCGGGAGGGGGTAACCCAACTGGCCGGTGCGGATGGCTCGCCCTCCGGAGTTCTGCTGGCGTACACGCCGGTGAAGCTCGGCACGCAACGCTACGCCCTGGCGATGGCCGCCCCAAAGAGCGACATATCCGTGCCCATCACCGCGCACCAGCGCATTACTTACTCGCTGATCGCCGTGCTGGTGATGATGTTCTTCGCGGCCGGCTATATCAGCTACCGCAGCGCCAAGGCGCACCTGTCGCTGGCAGAGGAGCGCCGCAAGGCGGCGGAGTCCGCAAGCCGCGCCAAGAGCGACTTCCTCGCCCGCGTCAGCCATGAGATACGCAACCCCATGAGCGTG
This sequence comes from Phycisphaerae bacterium, assembly GCA_049975485.1. Classification (GTDB taxonomy): domain Bacteria; phylum Planctomycetota; class Phycisphaerae; order SM23-33; family SM23-33; genus PUND01. The sequence goes on from JBNGDC010000004.1 coordinate 66,576, forward strand.
ATAATCGGGCTGACAGAGCACCTGCTGGACACAAAACTGAACCGATCGCAGCAGCGCTACATGCGGATGGTTCGCCAGGCGGGCGATTGGCTGCTGACGGTCATCAACGACATCCTGGACTTTTCCAAGATAGAGGCCGGTCGGCTGGATCTGGCCAGTTCGGACTTCTCTGTTCGTGACTGCGTGCGGGATACGTCTGAGCTGATGAGCGTTCGTGCGGAAGAAAAGGGGCTGTCCCTGCGGTTCGAGGTGGACGCCGACGTACCGGACATGCTGGTTGGCGACCCGGGCCGGCTCCGGCAGGTGCTCATCAACCTCCTGGGAAACGCCGTGAAGTTCACCGATGAGGGCGAGATAGGCGTGCGCGCTTCGCTTGAAGCGGACGAGGGCGACACGGCGGTACTGCACTTCGTGGTTACCGACACAGGTCCCGGCATACCCCCGGAGAAGCGTCGGGAGATATTCCAGGCCTTCGCGCAGGCCGGGACCTACAGTCGCGAGCGGCACAGCGGTACGGGTCTGGGCCTGGCGATATCGTCCCAGCTTGTCGAAATGATGGGCGGGCGGATATGGGTGGAAAGCACTGTCGGTAAGGGAAGCGAGTTCCATTTTCTGGTGAGACTGCCTCGCAGTTCGCAGCAACTCGCCGAGGACATGGAGGTCTCCATCGAGCGGCTCAGGTCGTTGCGCGTGCTCGTGGTGGACTCCGAAGCGTCCAACCGCGACTATCTGTGCGGCGTTCTCGGCGACTGGGGCATGGACTGCCAAACCTGCGCCGGCGAACAGGCGGGCATGGAGCTGCTGCGAAGCGGCGCCTCGGACGGCAAACCGTTCGATATCGCCCTGGTGGAGGCGGCCGCCGACGGCGTGGACGGCTTCGCGCTGGCGGGCAGGATAAAGGCCGCCCCGGAGTTGTCGGACACGGCCGTCATCCTGATGTCGCGTATGGGCGTCCGTGGCGACGGCGCCCGCAGCGAGGCCGCCGGAGCGGTGGCCTACCTCACCAAGCCCATCGGGCGCAATCTTCTGGCGGCGGCCATCTCCGCGGCTCTGGACGTAGCCGAAGGAAAAGCCCCGCCACGGCTGATTACTCGACACTCGCTGCGCCAGTCGCGGCGACGTCTGCGCATACTGCTGGCCGAGGACAACCCGGTCAACCGTGAGCATGTCTCGTTGCTGCTGGAGAAGTGGGGGCACAGCGTGGATCATGCCTCGAACGGCAAGCAGGCCATCGATGCCTGGTCAAAGGGTGATTACGACCTGGTCATGATGGACGGGGAGATGCCGGAAATGAACGGCCTGGAGGCGGCGTCGGAAATCCGCCGTCGCGAAGCCGGCACAGGCCGGCACGTGCCCATCATCGCCATGACCGCCCACGCTCTCAAAGGCGACCGCGACTGCTGCCTTGCTGCTGGAATGGACGATTACATCGCCAAGCCCATGGAGCCGGAGACACTCTTTACGCTCATGGAGACATTGACAAACGGCGAATCGGCCGAGCCGACCGAAACTCCGTCGATGGAAACATCCGACGAGAGCGTATCAGAAAAAGCACCCGAAGAGCCGTCCGAAGCGCCTTGGGTCGTCTCGTTCGATGAGCGAGAAGCCCTGCGCCGCGTAGGCGGCAAACGCGAGACGCTCTGTCGGCTGGCGAAGGTATTCGACGAGAACCGCGACACGATGTTGACGGCCGTCGCCGAAGCGCTCGACGCCGGCGACGCCGAACGCCTCCGCCAGGCCGCTCACCGCCTCAAAGGTTCGCTGGGGCTTCTGGCGGCCGACGCGGCCCACGACGCGGCTTGCCGACTGGAACTGGCCGCCCGCGAGAACCGCCTCGACGAGGCGGAGCAAATCTGCAGTGAGCTGCGGCGGGAAGTGCTCCGGTTTTCGGAGCAGCTCGCCTCGTACCGAAAGGACATGACCCATGCGACAAATTCTGGTGGCTGACGACGATCCGGTCTATCAGGACCTGCTCAGAGACCTGCTGGAGGAGTGGGGCTACGAAACGATCGTTGTCGGCGACGGCGAAGCCGCCTGGGATATGCTCCAGCGGGACTCCGCCCCAAAACTGGTAATACTCGACTGGATGATGCCCGGCGTGGACGGATTCGAGATTTGCCGACGCCTCCGCGCCGACAATCAGAAACAGGACGTGTACGTCCTTCTGCTTACCGCCAGTCGCATGGAGGATGAGATAATCAAGGTGCTCGTCGCCGGCGCCGATGACTTCCTGCTCAAGCCCTTCCAGCCGCTGGAGCTGAAGATCCACCTCCGCGCGGCCAATCGCATACTGGACCTTCAGGAAGAGCTGTACTCCGAGCGGCAAGAGCGCGGCCGGAGCTGTCAGCGGCGCGCATAGCCCCGTTCAGGACGAACAGTCCCCCCCGGGTGTCTCTTATGCGGTCCGCCGGCGTTGTCTATGCCTTCAGCACGCCCAGCGAGGGCAGCGACAGCACATCAAGCGTCTCCGGCAGGTCGTTGCCTGCCTGCGAACCCGCCTGCGGCCGACGGGAGGAGTGCGTCAGTATCGCTCCATTGTCAATCGCCGCCGTGCCTTGCGAGGACCTTCCGATTTCCGACGCCTCTTTAAGCTCGACGCTCATGTCGGCGTCCAGCGTCGTCGAAAGCGACGGCTCGCCGATGTTCCGTGCGGTTGAGGGCTGCCGCCGGCCCGCCTGGTCGGCGATGGCCGCCTCCGCCAGTGCGTCGTAGTTCCCGGAGTCTTCGGTCCCGGTTGTCGAGAGGGAAGTCGATGTCGTCTCCGCGGTGGTGCCGGACTGCGTCGGCTCCGTGCTCTCGGTCGTCTGCTGCGTGGTGGCCGTGGCCTGCGGCTGGGCGTTCCAGTTGGCCAGAATCGAGGCGAAGTCGGTGTTGCCGACCGCACCGTCGTCGTCCACGTCGCCGTCGGCCCAGATGTTACCCGTGCCCTGCGGGTCCCAGTTGTCGCTGACGGTCTGGAAGTCGGCGTCATCGACCCATCCGTCGAGCGTTGCGTCGGCGGTGTGGGCTACCGTGACGTTCCAGGTGTAGTCCTGACCACCATTGAACTGGTTGCCGGCGCGGTCGGCAATGTCGGCCGCCAGGAGCCGCGCCTCGTAGTTGCCCGCGCCAAGGGCGACGGCAGAGACGTCCCAGGTGCCCGTGGTCGTTTCGCGGTCGTAGCTGAAGGCCGCGTCGGCGAGATCCACGTACTCGTCGGCGTCCAGGTCGTACAGCGTAAGGTCGCTTGCCTCTATGGACGGCGCGACGTTCTCGGTGAATACCACGGACATTTCTTCGAGTATGTCCGGGCGCTCATCGGCCGGCTCCACACGCTGCACCTGCTCGACGGTCGGTGCGAGGTTGTCGCCGGCGCGGACGGAGAACTCGTCGAACTGTATCCAGTGACGGGTGCCCGAGCTGCCGTAACCGGTCGTTATAAAGCCGATTTCCCGGACCTCTATGTCTGAGAGGGCCACATCAAACACGGCCGATCCCGCGTCGAACGCGATATCCGTTCCGCTGGGGGAGTAAACCGCCCACATGGAGTCGCCCACGTCCTGGCCTTGCCAGGTGGTGCTGCCGGTGAAGGTCTGCTGGGAGACGTAGAACTGCTCGCCGTCGCCGAGCAGCCAGCGGGCCGAGCCGAGATTCTCGTATCGCTTGAAGTGGACCTGCATGGTGGTGCTGTCGCCGAGGATCTTCGGCGATTCGCCCACGAGGAAGTCTTCCTCCGCCCAGACGAAGGCCGTGTGGAACTCCGAAGTCGCCGCGCCCGTCTGGAAGCGGATGTTCACGTAGTCGTAGGGGTCGGCATTGGCGAGGTTGTGATTATCGAAGTTCTCGGAAGTCGCGCCGTACCCGATGCCGACCACTCCGCCGTAGAAGGTGGCGCTTGGTCCGTCGTAGCTGTCGGAGATCGGCGGCGACACGGGCGTGGTGGTGCTGAACTCGTAGCTGCGCATGGCGTCGGTGACGCCGTCGTTGTTGAAGTCGTCCACGGTCTGCGTGCCGGCTCCGCCGTTCTCGCTCGGACGTAGCGTCTGCGTGCTGGAGAGGTAGTCCGCGCCGAAATCGACGAACGGTCCGCCGAAGTCAGGGATCACCATCGTCGCGGAAGCGTCGCCCGAGACCGTGTAACCGGCGCCGGGCCTGATATCCAGACGTATCACGTCGTCGCCGTCGCTGATGGCGTCTTCCCAGGGGGTTATGGTGATTACAGCCGACGAGCTGCCGGCGGGTATCACTATAGATCCCACCAGTTCGCCCAGTTCCGGGTCGGCCTGGTAGTCGTACGGGTCGGCCGCGTTCGGCTCCAGGTAGTTGACCGTGTAGTTGACGGTCATCTCCTCGCTGGTGTCGCCGGTGCGAGTGATGACGAACTCTCCGGGCGTGCCCGTCGTGTCGGGGTCGGTCGCGTCGATGGAGAGAACAGGCATATCCTCGACGACGTTGACAGTGCCTTCGGCCGGTCCCCAGGCGGCGTCCACGCTGAAGCCGTCCACCTGGTACCACACCCGTGCGCCTCCGACCGCGCCGTCCTGCTCCAGCAGGACGCCGACCGCGCGGATGTCCGTGAAGCTTCGCGTCGTGAATGTCGCGGCGTCCTGGTCGAAGTCCCACTGGTAAGGACCGGACGGATTGTAAGGCGCCCACTGTGTAATGTTGGGGTCCACGCTGTGGTCGCCGGTGCCGCTGAAGGTCGCCTGCGAGACATAGAGCTGGCCGCCGTCGGAGACCACCCATCGGCCGGCGTTGAGGGACTCCCAGCGGATTATGGAAACTGACATCTCGCTGGCGGAATCGAAGTAAACGCTCTGCGAGCCGGCGCCGTTGAGGAAGTCCTCCTTCGCCCACATCAGCACGGCGCGGTGCTCCAGGACCTCCGGATACTGCTGGTCGCGGACATTGAGAAAGTCGCCGGTCTCGCTGTTGCTTATCCGGGCGTCGGCGAAGCCGCCGGCGGTGGGGTCGCCTATGCGGATGCCGGCGATACCGCCGTATATCCTGCCGCTGGGCGTACCGTTGCTTACGTCTATGAACGGCGCGCCGGGCTCGATGCCGAAATCGGTCGTTGCCACACTGTCGTCGGCCTCGCCGTCGCCGTCGGCGTCGATGTTAAGGATCCTTCGTTCGTTGAAGCCGACACGGGAGGAAACGTAATCGCCGCCGAAGTTGACTATGGTCCCGGACGTGCCTGCCCCGGAGACCGTCAGTGTGACCGTGTAATCACCGGCCTCGCTGTAGGTATGACTGACCTCTCTGCCTGTGCCGAATGCACCGTCGCCGAAGTCCCACTCGTAGGTCAGGGACTCGTCTTCCTCGCCCAGCGCACGGAAGCCCACCTCCAGCGGACTTTCGCCGAAGTTCGGGTCGATAACGAAGCTGTCGGTGGGGTTCGGCTGCATCGCCGATCCGGTGTCGAAGACCTCCAGACCGGAGACGAACCAGTAGGGCTGGATGAACGTTGTTTCCAGTTGTCCGTCCTCGACGGTTACGTCGAAGACCTTGGTAACGTGCACATCCTGCGCTCCGTATATGGATCCGGTCTCGCGCGTTCCCTCGGCCGCTACGCCGGGGAAGGAGTGCGAGTCTTTGTGGCTGAACCTCGCCAGGACGGTGTACGTTCCGTCGGGTATGTCCAGCAGGAAGGTGCCGTCCATCACATTGCTGGGGTATTTGCTGAAGGAGTGGTAGTCACTGTAGAGGGCGTCCCCGGTGTAGCCGCTCGTTCTGAAGTCGCTGGTTACCTCCTGCCAGCCATAGCCGCGTGTGGGGTCGTATTCCACCAGCGGAACCCCGATATAGCCGGGGGCCGGGTTTTCTTCGGCGTACTGGAAGTCCAGGCGCACGCTGATGCCGCCGGGAGCGGCTATGCCGATGATCTCCTCGGTGGTATTGGACCCTCCGTATGGGTCGGTGGCGGTCAGGCGGACGTTGAACACGCCGCCGCGCTGAAAGGTATGCGAGACGGTCTGGCCGGTGGCGGTGGTTCCGTCGCCGAAGTCCCATTCGAAGGTCAACTCCGAGATGTCGTTGTCGGGGTCGGTGGTCTGGCCTGCGTCGAAGGTGATCTCCACCGGCGCGGTGCCCGTCCGCTGTGAAACGGAAATGGCCGCGCTGGGCGGGCCGATCGTGCGGGACAGCGTGGACCAGCCGGTGGAATCGTCCTTGGCTGTCAGCGTCACGGTGGCGGTTGCGGAGGACTCGAAAGTGTGCTGCACGATCTGGCCGGTCGCCCGGCTGCCGTCGCCGAAATGCCAGACATACGTCATCGGGTCCCCGTCGGGGTCGTTTGTGGCGGTGGCGTCGAATTCCATCGTGTAGGAACCCTCGCCGGAGGAGATACTCTGGAGGGTGAAGTCGGCTGTGGGAGGGTTATTGCCGGTTTCGCCCGTGGCGTTGGGGATCACGCCGTACCAGCCATCGGTGCCTCCGCCCGAGGCCATCTGGTCGCCGTCGGTTACGTAAAGCTCGTTGCCGGTGGAACCGCCGAAAACGACCTGGTAGGAGCCGTCCGGGGCCTGTCCCGACGCGACGGCGTGCGTCCAGCCGCCGGTAAGTCGCGTGCAGAACAGCCGCTCGTAAAAGTTCGACTTCATCACCAGGACGTAGCCGCCGCCGAGATAGTTGCCGTTGACGCCGGGGTTGAAGCTCGTACCGGCCGGATTAAGCGGGTGCGTCGATAGCGGCAGTCCCCACGCGCTGCTGCCGACCAGGTATACCTGGCCGAACTCGTCGGCGTGAATATTGCCCATCTGCACGCGCGCGGTGTTGGCCGTGTCGTCGCTCAGGCGCGTCAGGAAGTGGTTGCCGTTGACGAATGCGCCTGTGGCGGCTTCATACTTGCCGAAGTAAGTTATGTGCGGAGCGCTGATGTTGTAGGGCGTATGCCAGCCGTCGCCGCCGGCGAGATTGACGCTCTGGTTGATGTCGAACGGGTCGTAGCGGAATATGTTGTTCCCGCCCGCCGACTCGAAGGCCAGGTAGAGATAGCCGTCGTCCCCGATGGAGCAGCGGTATCCCCGCGTGTCGGCCATGTTGTTGGTGGGGGAGTTCAGGTAGCGGTCGGAGGTGGGATCGCCGGACCAGTCGTAGCCGGTGTACTTTATGGTCCCGTCATAGGCGATGCCGCGATAGTAAGCAATCTGAACGGGCAGTCCCGATTCCCCGTCTGTGGCGTTGCGGTATCCCAGATAGACGACCGTCTCCGAGGCCTCGTCGATGGCGACATCGTTCTTCCATTTGCCGCTGCTGACACCGCCCAGCTCGTTGCCGTTGGGGTCGAAGACGCGGACGTGGTCGCCCAGAGTGCTGCCGTTGTCCAGCGAGCCGCCGCCCAGAACGACCGAATAGCCCGACGGTCCGGCGTCGATCCGCTGCACATTGCTGAAGCCGAGATCCACGGTCGTTTTCGACCATAGAACCGTGTCGGCGGTCGCGTTGATCTTGCTGAAGCCCTGCTCCCACTGGGCGACGTACAGGTTGCCGCTATCGTCGGCGGCCAGGTCCAGCACCTTATCCGCCAGACGCGTCACGGACAGCACGGTCTGTCCGTCCTGGGAGAGGCGGATGATCGCACCGTCCGAGTCGGCCGTCGCGCCGTTCAGCAGAGTCGGAGTAAGTCCACCCGGCGTGGCGTCTGATATGTTGGCGGCCAGCACGATCGTTCCGGAGTCCTGCACCACGGCTCCGCGCACCGCGTCCTCCCCCAACCCGCCCAGAAACGACGCGGCCGAGATGTCCATCGCGTTCGACGACGCCGACAGCAGCACCCTCGGCTCGAGCGGTTCAAGCCCCACCCATGTCTGGCTTACGGGTTGGTCGTACTGGTCCTGGTCCGCGGAAGATGAATAGAGTAGTCCTGATCCCATCACCAAGGTCCTTTCCCTTGTTCACCGGGTTGGATTCGAGCCCTCCGGCAGTGAATAAACAGAATGTTTCGTGCCGCCCACGGCCGCCGTCCAGGCAGAGAAGCGAGACGAAAGGCGAGCCGCTTATCTCCGATGCAAGCTCGCATTATTGTACAGGGGATTAGTCGATGCGCCAAGCTTCCAGCCGAGGTGCACCATGCATCGGGCGGGCTTTTTTTTCTCTCCACGAGGTGCGGATATGGCTTTGCGGCGGCTCAGGAGAGCCGCAACCAGCGGTAAGTGCCCGCGGCACAGACGATAGCAGCCGACAGCAGCACTATAACCGCTCCGCTGGGCACGTCGGTAACGGCCGAGAGGACAAAGCCACCCACGCCGCTGAGCGCCCCGAAAAACATCGCCAGCAGCACCGCCTTCCCACTGCCCCGGACCAGTTGGAACGCCGCGGCCGCGGGGTTTGTGATGAGACTGTAGATCATCAGTCCCCCGACCGTCTGGAAGTTTACGGTCATAACCGCCGCCGTAAGCACCAGAAAGCCGGTCCATACGCCCGTAGCGCGGATGCCGGCGGCCTGTGCGTCCGTACGCGAGAACAGGATCGCCCGCATTTCCTTTCCGAACAGCAGCACGAAAAGCCCCAGCGCGGCAGCGGCCGCCAGCATCAGCCAGACATCCGACCAGCGGCAGTACATCAGACTGCCCCACAGGAGACTGCGTACGTCGTGGTCGGCGCGTCCGACGACGGCGAAAAGCCCGAACCCCACGAACGCCAGCCCCAGCGTCACCGAGAACAGCAGACCCATGATGACGTTGGGGTCCATGTTGAGCTTCCGCGGGTCGGCCAGCCCCAGGGCAAGTGCGGTAAGCACCGCGCCCGCCAGCGCCGGCAGCAGCAGTGTCGCTCCCGTAAGACCGGCCAGTGCCCCGAATACCGCTCCCGCCAAGGCCGCGTGCGCCACGCAGATACCCAGAAACGGTATCCGCATCCCCACGATATAGACGCTCAGCAGTCCGCTGGAAGCGCCGGCCACCAGACCGCCCGCGAGTACCGATCCCCAGAAGACGAAGTCAAACATTGGTCGTCTCCCGCGGTACGACGGTCCACCGGCCCGACCTGCCCACCACATCCAGCCCTCGGCCGTAAAGCTCCTCGATAAGCGCCGTGGTCAGCACGTCGGCGCAGGCCCCGTCGGCCACTACCCGCCCGTCTTCCAGCACCACCACGCGCCCGCAACTCGGCGGCAGGACCTCCAGCTCGTGACAGACCAGTATCACAGTCAGCGACATCGAGCGGTAAAGCTCGTCGATGAGGGCAACAATCCTCTCCCGCCATCCCAGGTCCAGGTTGGCTGTCGGTTCATCCAGCAGGAGCATCTCCGGCTGCTGGACCATGGCGCGGGCGATGAGTGTCTTCCGCTGCTCGCCGCCGGAGATGTCGCCGAAGCCGCGTTGTGCCAGCTCCGACAGTCCCAGGCGGTCTATCCACTCGTCCACAATGCGCCGGTCCTCGCGCCTCAGGCGGCGCAGCAGACCGCGGACGCCGGTCCTGCCGATGGCCACCACCTCGCGGACCGTCAGCGGCATCTCGCTGCGGGCCGGCAGCATCTGCGGAACGTAACCGACTCGCTGCCTCAGCGCCGCCATCTCTCCCGCCCCCAGGCGGGCAAGCTCCCGGCCGAGGACCGACAGTTGACCGCGGGCATGGCTTTGCATGCCCAGCAGGCATCGCAGGTAGGTGGTCTTGCCGGCCCCGTTGGGACCCAGCAGCGCGACCAGCTCGCCGGCTTCAATGCGATGCCGGCGGAGGCGGAGGATTTCCCCCGCGCCGGTAGAGACCGAGAGGTCAGGGCAGTGGACGGCCGTCGCTGTCAACGTTTTGCCACCTCCAGGAGCTTTGCGACGTTGTCCTCGACGAGATCCTCAAAGCCGTCGTGTCGCCCGCCGAGCATGGGAAAATTGTCGAAGACCACGACCTCCCCGTCGATACGGTCTGCCAGAAAGTCGGCCGCTTTGCGCCCCTCGGGTCGGTTGGCTATGACGATGGCTGCTCCGGCATCGACGGCCGCGTCGCGGGCCTGCTGCAGCAGCCGTGGAACCTCCACATCCGCGCCGCGGTACGTCGCGACGACGTCCAACCCCAGCCACCGGCAGAAAAGCTCCTGGTGCTCGCTGGCGACCACCGGCGTGCCTTCCAGGGCCCGTGTCGCCTCGGAAATTCGTGCCGAAAGATCATCCATCCGCCCGGCTATAGTCTGCAGTCGCGTCTCGGCCGTGGCGCGGTCCAGCAGCCCGGCGTCCACCAGCGCGTCGGCCGTCTGACGGCAGGCGGACAGGTAGGTATCCGGCTCGCACAGGCCGCCGGACAGACGAACCTCCGCGATGGTCAGCCCGTCGCCCGTAAGCCCCGACAGCTTGGTGTCCAGCGATTTCTGGAAGTCCATCCGCAGCAGCAGGCGACTGTCGCGGAGCTGGGATATTTGGCTGGGACGGACGTCGAAGTGCCCGGGGCACGCGCCCGGCTCCGCAAGGCGCAGCACCGGCGTGGAGTCGCCCATCAAATCAAGCACGGCGCATTCGAGCAGCGAGTTGGAGGCGGCGACTTCCGCCGGCGGCGAGTCTTCCTCGCAGCCCGTCGTCAGCACCGCCGCCATGAGTAATGTCGCACAGATAACGCCTTTCATCACAGGTCTCTCCCTAGGGACTCATGTACAGCCGCCCTTGCCGGTCCTGGAAATGCACGATGACGCCGGTGTCCGATGCGTCCTGCAGCCAGTACTTCTGCGGTATGGGCAGTCGGCCGGGGACGTCGAACTTGGGCGAGTCCGGGTTGGGTCCCATGCTCCAGACGGCGTAGCGGACGGGGCTTTCGTCGGGATCGCGGTAGTAGCTGCCGGTGTCCTTCTCGGTGCCTCCGAAACCGTCGGGTACCCAAAGAGTAGCCGCGTTCTCCAGGAGCGTGGACTCGTTCATGATCGCCGTCCCGACCGCCCGGTACTTGTAGTATTCGCCGGGGGTAAATGGGTCGGGCATGTTCACTATGCGGATTCCGTCGTCCTGGGCGCTTGGGAGGTAATCCACAAGCTCGACGGGCAGTTCGTACGCCGTCCGCGTACTGCACGAGAACCGCGTGGGCGGGATCTCCTCATCGTTGTCCATGCGGTACATCTCCATCGCGTCCGTGATGGCCCGCAATTCCGCGTGGGCCTTGGCGATGCGTGCGTACACTCGCGCCTGGTGCAGCGACGGCAGCAATATGCTCATCAGCAGCGCGATAATCGCGATCACCACAAGCAGTTCGATGAGCGTAAAGCCGTTTCTGTTGCGCATGTTGCTCAAGCTCGTCCGCAAAAGCGCCAGGCCCGAACCTCAAGGGCCGGGCCTGGACGTACTCGTGTTTTGCCGCGAAAAAAAGCTCTACTACCGCCGCCGCAGCAGCACGGCCGTGCCGCCGAAAGCCAGCAGCGACATGCTCAGCGGCTCGGGCACAAAGTGGTCCGGGTCCAGCGCCAGCAGGTAGTATCCGCCTGTGCCTGCGGCGTCGGCCTGGTTGAGTATGCCGGTAACACTTACGGGATCGTCACCGAACAATGAGGACCACTGGCCGCCCAGCTCGCCCCAGTCGTATCCGTCGGCGTAGCCCAGGCGAACGCGGATGGTCCTGCCATCGTCGTCGGTGAAGTTCACGTAATCCTGCGCTACCCAGTTGCCGTCCTGAAGATAAAGGTCCTTCAGTTCGATCCACGTTGATTGATACCTCTCGCCGCCGGTCTGGCGGGTCTGGTCGAAGTAGAACGTGTCGCTGCCGTCTTTGAGGTCGGCCAGCGTAAGCTCGGCCGCTTCCGGCATGCCGAAGCCCGACACCAGGCGGACGACCTCGAAATCCTTCGCGGGGTCTTTGCTGTGCTGTTCGTTCACGTTCATCTTTCCCTGGTAGTGCAGCCCGGCGCGGGCGCGGACCTCCACCAGGTCGCCGGCGCGGATGGGGTCGGTTACGCCGTCGCCGCCCTGGAAATTCAGCCGGCCCAGCTCCGCCGTCCACTCGGCGTCGGTGTAGCTGAAATCGGAGTCGCCGCCGTACATGCCGTGGTTGCCGTAGTTCTGGCCGATCCAGCAGGCGGTGCCGCCGAAGTCGTCGAACGGCTCGCTTTCGAACGGGTCCCAACCCGTTCCGTCGAGGTCCACGGCCTGGACGAATATCTCCGCCTCGCCGCCCATGTACCACGGCGTGTAGCCGGAGTCGAAGTCCGGCGCGGGGTTCAGCCAATCTTCGGTGTCGTTCAGTACCACGCCGACCATGCGGATCGGCCAGCCGCCGTCGTAGGCGTCGCTGCCGTCGGAATCGACGGCCTGGTACTGCGAATGCTTTACGTAGTCCACGGACGACCAGTCCTGTGCGGCGGTCGGTGATACGACCAGGGCCGCGACGACAAACATGAGCGTAAAAGAGCGAAAGCCGAGCATTCTGTGTCTCCTTCTGAGTTTCCGAGCGAACGTCCGCGGCGGATCGCTTGACCCGCGGGGCAGGGCGTATTACGATTTCCATAAAGATACTACGAACGATGGTATTACTCAAGAGGATTTTCGTATGAATTCCCGACAGGACCCCCGCATGGAGTATTTCGATTCCCTCGCCGCCGACTGGGACCGCGAGGAACCGTCGGCCGATGAGATGGTCGCCGGTCTGTCCGCGCAGGCCGATTTGCTGAAGCTTCGCGCCGGTGAGGATCTGCTGGAGGTCGGCTGCGGCACGGGCAAGACCACCGGCTGGCTCGCCGGGCAGGTGGCTCCGGGGAGGGTGACGGCCATCGATTTCTCACCAAAGATGATCGAGCAGGCCCGCGGAAAGTCCATCGACGCCGACTTCGCCTGCGTGGACGTCTGCGCCGACGACCTCGGCCGGGATGTTTACGACGTAATCCTCTGCTTCCACAGCTTCCCGCACTTCCGCGACCAGCAGGCCGCCCTGCGGAATTTCGCCACGGCCATGAAACCTACCGGCCGACTCATCGTTATGCACCTTGTCGGCAGCGAACACCTCAACCAGTTCCACGCCTCACTTGCGGGAGCCGTAAGCGGCGACGCGCTGCCGGTGGGCGACGAGTGGACCGCCCTGCTCGACGCCGCCGGCTTGCGGCAGACAAAACACGTGGACCGACACGACCTGTTCTTCCTCGAGGCCGTGCTCAAGGCCGGTTAGAGTCGCCGCACGGCGCCCCGGCGTGCTGCCTTATTCCGCTGGTGTTGTGGTTGTTTCGTGGGTGCGGGAGGTTGGAAAACCTTGGTTTTCAAACTCTGTCGCTTACATAATGCCCGATTCCACAGGCAGGAGGGCGTCAGCAGACCAACCCGGCAAGCGACTGCAACGCAGGAACGCGCAGGTGTCCATGATTACGTGCGAGATTGCAGAATACGACGTAGCCGGGCATTCGAGAGACCCGCTCGATGCCGGGACCTTCAGTTCTGAAGCCGCTTCCCGGTTGTGCAGCGAATGCGCGAAGCACGCAGCGGTACCCGAGGGGCAAGGAAAAGCCCGATGGGCTTAATCACGCTAGGTAACGACCGACTGGAACTGACCTTTGATTCGAAGACGGCCGCGCTGCTTGGCCTGCGATGCCTGCAGACCGGCTGGGAGGCGATTGGGCGACCGGAACTCGGACTGTCGTTCGAGATGCTGGTGCCCACTCGAGCCAGCGAACAGCCGTGGCAACACGGCGGCCGACGGAACAACCGCGTGTTCGGCGACCAGCAGCCCCCGGCACAGGTGGAAGTCTCGCCCGACTACCGGCATGCGAGCTTCGCCTGGGAGTCGCTTATTGACGAGCGAGGTGAGCGCCTCGGCGTCGGCTTGACCTTGGGGGTGTCCCTGGCGGATGAAGCAGCCGTTTTCCAGTGCACCATCAACAACCAATCGCCGTACGTGGTGGAGAACGCAATCTGGCCGTTCCTGGGAGACCTGCGGCCGCCGACGGGTGCGGACTTTCTGGAGCTTTTCGCGCCGGGATACTCCGATCCGTCGCGGACATCGCTCTGGCCGATGTTTCGCAACCAGCACGGGTACTTTGGAGTCGACCATCCTTCCATGCTCCGCAAGAGTGCGTTCTGCCTTCTACGCAGCGACCGGGAGGGGCTTTACTTCGGACGGGACTGCTCTGAGAACCTGCCGATGCTATGGCATGCCGAGCTGCGACCCGGCTATGCGTGTGCGATGCGAGAGCTTGTGCCCCGCAACGACACACTCGCCGGCAAGCCGGTGACAATGTGGTTCGGGGCGTCCCAACCGCCTTTCATTCAGCCGGGGCAGCGGAGGGATCTGGCCCCCGTGGCGCTGTGTCCATATGAGGGCAGTTGGCAAGCAGGCGTTGACGTTCACCGCAACCGCCGGAGCTATCCACGCTCCGCCCAACAACCGCAATGGGTCAACGAGCCACACGCGTGGCTTCAAATCCAGATGAACTCGCCGGAGGATGAGTTGCGGTTCGCCTTCTCCGAACTGCCTGACGTGGCGGTCGAGTGTGCGGCCCACGGCGTGAAGGCGATTCAGTTGGTCGGCTGGAACGACGGAGGTCAGGATCAGGGCAATCCATCGCATGATCCCGACCCCCGCCTGGGTACGCCGGAGGAACTTAAACAAGCCATCGCACGGTGCCACGAACTCGGGGTGAAGGTCGTGCTCTTCGCCAAGTTCACCTGGGCCGACCAGGCCACCCCTTGGTTCCGTGAGGAGCTGCACCGCTTCGCCATAAAGGACCCCTACGGCAATTACCCCATTCACAGCGGCTATCGCTACCAGACACAGACCCAGTTGGCCGACGTCAACACCAAACGTCTGGTCCCCATGTGCTTCCTGTCTCAGGAGTACCTCGATCTGTGTCGGAAAGAGTTCCGCAAGATGGTTGACCTCGGTGCGGCCGGCATCCTCTATGACGAGAGCCAGCATCACGGACCGGCTTACCTGTGCTTTGACACCTCCCATGGTCACCGTCCGGGCGCCTATGTGCATTCGAATGACAACCGGCTGATCGAGAACTTCTCTGGCGATGTGGACCCGGAGTTCCTGTTTGCCGGCGAAGCCTGCTACGACCAGGAGTTCGGAGTTTATCACCTGGCGTACTTCCGCACCTGGAACGTTAATCACATTCCGTTCCAGCGGTACCTAAGACCGGACGCGAAGCTGATGACGGCCATCACCGGCTTCGACGACCGCAACATGATTAACCAGTGCCTGCTGTACGGTTACATCCTCAGCTACGAGCCGTACAACTTCAAGGGCCGGTTGGGCGATTTCCCTGAAACGGTTGCGTATGGTCAGGCCATGGACGCCCTGCGTACGGAGTTGCGGGAGTGCCTCTGGGACGGGGAGTTTCGTCACGAGCTGGGTGCGAGCGTGACAACTGCCGCAGGTGATCCGCACCACCCATATGCGGTCTGGAAACGCCGGGGCGACGGGCGGGCCGCTGTCGCAGTCGCCAATTACGAGATGGAACAAGCAGTGACCGTCGAAGCACGTCTGGACGACGGCACGGAGTTTTCCCGCTTCCGGATCGTGGGAGAGGGATGCTGGCGGAGTGTGGAAGGCGGAATCGAATTGCCGCCCATGTCGGCGGCCGTGATCCTCCCGGGACACGCTGCATGGCCGCAATCACGTTCGTAGCTTGCCGTTCGGCTTGGCGTGCCGCATAATCCCGGCCTGCCGATGAGCGTCGGCCGTGCGAAATTCGCCCCTTACCTCGATGCAACGCCCAGGAGCATTTATCAATGACGATGTGTAACATTCTCGATTACGGCGCCGTCGGCGACGGCAAGACCAAAAACACAGAGCCATTTCGCAAGGCCGTCGAGGCCGCCGCCGAGCACGGCGGTACTGTGCTGGTACCGCCTGGGGAGTTCCTTACCGGCACGGTCGAGCTGAAAAGCCGCGTGACGCTGCACCTCGCCCAGGGCGCGAAGATACTCGGCTCCCCGGAGCTGTCGGACTACGCGACCCATAGTTGGGGCCATCACGACGACCGCACGCCCTGGCATCTGATATTTGCCGAGGACGCCCATCACGTGAGCATCACCGGCGACGGCGAGATAAACGGCAACGGCAGCCATTACCACCACGGCGACCGTGAGCACGAATGGTCCTTCTACAAGGAAATACCCAACCGTCCCAGCCCGATGGTGGAAATCAGCCGATGCACCGACGTTCGTGTCGAGAACGTCCGCCTCTGCGACCCCGCCGGCTGGACGCTCCACCTGCACGACTGCGACCGCGCCTTCGTCCGCGGAATCACCATCGACAACTCGCTGTTCTGGCCGAACAGCGACGGCATCGACCTCACCGGATGCCAGGACACCATCATCAGCGACTGCTACATACATACCGGCGACGACGCCATAGCCCTGAAGACCACCTCCGACAGCCAAGGCTGCGAACACATCACCGTGACCAACTGCGTGCTGGAAACTTCCTGCGCCGCGCTGCGGCTTGGGTTCGAATCCGACCAGGACTTCCGCAACTGCAGCTTCAGCAACATCACCATCAGGAACTGCTCGCGGGGGATAGACCTGGTCACGTTCGCCGGCGGCGACATCGAGAACATCAGCTTCTCCAACATCGTCGGGCGGTGCATGAGCGGCTGGCTGCTGGACCGTCCCATCGAAATCTACTGCTCCATCACCAACGAGCCGTACAAGGTCCGCATCCCCGAGCACCCAAATTACGGCAAGACCTACCCGGACATGCCGCCGGGCAGGATCCGCGGGATAACCGTGACCAATTTCGACCTGGAGACCTGCGGCCGCATCATGATGGCCGCCGACGAGAACGCCACCGTCGAGGACATCTCGCTGGACCACGTCCGGCTGCGTTATCCCATGATTGACGACCCCCAGCCCATCGGCAAACGGGCCGGCGGGAAATCCTTCTTCGCAAACGTGGAGGGCGTGAGGTCGGCGCGGGCCGCACTGGCCGCCGAGAACGTCCGCGACCTCCGCGTGCGAGACTATCGCGTCCATTGGCCGACCTACCCGGTGGACGTCGAGAAGGTGGAGCTTCTCCGTTCGCCCAACCGCATGGGCAACCCGGAGTACTACGAGGACATGGAAGCGGTCATAAGCGGCAGTTCCGCTCCGCCGTTTGCCGCCGCCTGGCTGCGGAACGTTACCGGACTTCTGGAAGCTCGAGGGCTGCGCCCATCGGCCGAGGGGGCGGAACCCCTTGCAATCCGGGGCGGGGACGTGGAAATCAAGCCGTAGGACGGGTCATGCCCGGAGATTGCCAAGACAGTTGCGGTCGATGCGATCAGTCTGGGGGCGTGTCCGGCCGGCGAGGTCGTAGAACTGCTCGTTGGTGAACCGTTCGAGCGTCTTCACCCGCAGCGGCTGACGGTTGAGCCGCCGCCTTCGACCGTCGGCGCTGAGTTTGATTGCCTCCTACACGCTGGCCATGTCCACCTCGGTGCTCAGCGTGTCTCGGTGACGTCGCCCGACAGACCCCGCCGCGCCAGCAGAGAACCCTCGGCGCGGTAAAGCTCGATGCGCGCGGTGAGGTAGTTTATCTGTGCCTCTACTTCGGCGACGCGGCTCTGCAGCAGGTCGCGCTGGGCCGCCGCCACCAGAAAGGCCGTTGAGTTGCCCACCCGAAACTTTGCGGTCTCTGCCCGTACCTTCTCCTCCTGCGCCTGACGTGTGGCGGCCGTTGCGTGCACCTGCTGCAACGTGCGGTTGACCTCTATTACAGCCAGCTCCACGTCGTGCGTCACAAGGTCGCGAAGGTTCTCCAAAGCTCTCTGTCTCTGAGTGACGGTCATGGCCGCGCGGCGGTGGCGGGCCTGTTCGGCGCGTCGCTGCGGCGCGTCGCTCAGCGACAGTCCTACGAACATGTCATATCCGTCGTCCGGAAGATCGCTGACCGATTGGCCGAAAGAATCCGCATAGCCGGTCTTGCCGAGCGAGATAAACAGGTCCATTTTCGGCAGCAGGCCGTTGCGTGTCTTGACGACCTCCAGCTCTCCGCGCTGGAGTTGCAGTTGGGCCTCCTTGAGTTCCGGGCGCATTGCCAGGGCGACCTGAATGTGGCGGTCGAGTTTCTCGACCGGCGTCGGCGGCACGGTAGGGGCGGTAACGGTTCGAACCTCGGATTTTTCGGTCCGCAACATTTGCGGGTTGATGAGTCGCAGAAGCCGAACTCGCAGACTGGATATCTCGCTGCGGGCGTTGATGAGGGCTTCCTTCCGCAGGGCTACTTCCGCTTCGGCGGCCGCCAGCTCGGTTTCGGCCAGTTGCCCGACACGGATGCGGTGATTGGTGTCCTCCAACTGCTGTTCCGCGAGCCGCAGCGACTCGGTGACTATCTCCTCCCGCCTGACGGCCAGCACGAGCCGCCAGTAGGTGTTCTCCACTTCCTCTACCAGTGCCTCGGCGAACCCGCGGAACTCATACGCCGACAGCGCCGCGTCCACGCGCGCCTGGCGGACATCGGCAAGATTGGCGGCTACGCTTCTGCCCTCCAGCAGGGCCTGTGTTACGCTCAGGCCGACGCGTGTTGCATGCCGGTCATCGCCCGACGTGCCCCAGTTCCGCTCGGTGGAGGCCTCCACGCCGACGGACGTCCCGGTCGGCAGGTCGCGCGACAGACCCAGCTCCGCTCCGGTTTGACTGCTGCGAATGCTGTTGGCGGAGGAGTTCTCGATCCGTTCGCGACCGGCGAACACATCGGCGCTGAAGACAGGATCAAAGGCCGCCAGCTCCTGTTCGATAAACGTGCGGCTGATTTCCGGCTCCAGTCGCTCGACGTGCAACTCGCGGTTGTTTTCCATCGCCATCAGCACCGCTTGCTCGATGGTCAGCTCGAGCGGTTCGTCGGGCCGGTCACTGTCGGGCGTTCCGGTCCCGGCGTCCGGCTCGGCAGTCTGTTCCAGAGGCGGTTCGAGCTTCGGCAAGTCCACCGACGGACGCCAGTCATCGGTCCATTGCGAGCAGGAGCAAAGCCCCGTCGTCATAACAGTCAGCAGAAGCATGAATACCTTCAGAGGGGCGACTCTCACTGCAGGGCCTCCGATGCGTGGGCGTTTGACGGTTCGCCCCGGCCATGGACGCGGAGCTTCCGCTCGAACAGGGAATAGACCACCGGCACGACCACCAGCGTAATCAGCGTGCTGCTGAGCAGCCCGCCGATAACCGCTCTGGCCATGGGCGCCTGCGCCTCTCCGCCCTCGCCCAGTCCCAGAGCCAGGGGTGTCAGGCCGAATACGGTCGTAAAGGCCGTCATGAGGATCGGCCGAAGCCGCCGCCGCCCCGCCTCCTCGATGGCGTCGCGCAGCGGCATTCCGTCGCGGCGGCGCAGCAGGTTGGTGTAGTCCACCAGCAGGATGGCGTTGTTGACGACGATGCCGCCGAGCATGATTCCGCCGATGTACGATTGCATGTTGAGGGTCGTGCGCGTCACAAGCAGCATCAGCACAACGCCGATTACCGCCAGCGGCACGGAGAACATCACCACGAACGGGTCGCGCAGACTTTCGTAAAGGCAGGCCATCACAATATAAACCAACACCAGCGACAGTATCAGCCCTACCAGCAGCTCACCGAAGGCCTCCTGCTGCTCCTCGTAGTCGCCACCGAACTCGATACTGAAACCGCGCGGTGTGGGCAACTCGGCCAGGCGTTGGCGAATATCCCCCAGGACCGAGCCGAGGTCCCGGTCGGCGATATTGGCCTGGACGGCGGTGGTGCGCTCCTGGTCGCG
Source organism: Phycisphaerae bacterium (assembly GCA_049975485.1). Classification (GTDB taxonomy): domain Bacteria; phylum Planctomycetota; class Phycisphaerae; order SM23-33; family SM23-33; genus PUND01. Next base: position 86,157 of record JBNGDC010000004.1, read on the forward strand.
ACGCTCAATCTGTACGGGACCGGCGCGAGGCGCGACGCTGACGACGTTGCGAAGCACCACCGGTTCGCCTTCGGCGTTGGTGACGGTCATGTCCAGCAGCTCCCGCAGCTTCAGAAGCTCGGCGTCGGCCACCTGAACGCGGATGGCGTATTCATCGCCGCCCTGGCGGTAGTAGCTGGCACGCGTTCCGGACAGAACCGTCTGGAGCATCTCCGCCACGTCGCGCACGGCGACCCGCATGCTCTCGGCCTTTTCGCGGTCCACCTGCATGATCCGCTCCGGAGCGCCCACGTCGCGGGTAATCTGCGCGTCGGTCACGCCCGGCACGCTCTGGACTATCTCGAGCACGCGCTGAGCCAGTCGGTCGCCGGTTTCCAGGTCATAGCCGCGTATTTCGACCTCCACGCGTTCGGTGCCGCCGCCCATCGCCCGGCTGAGCAGGAACAACCCCTGCCCGGCGCGTGTGCGGATGGTGGCGCCGGGGATGTCCGCGAGGCGGCGGCGGAGATCGGCGGCCACCTGTTCACTGGAACGCTTGCGCTGGTCCTGCGGTTTGAGTGAAATCCGCATATTGCCCATGTGCGACGCCGCTACCCGACGCATGCCCCCGCCGACCATGGCCACTGCGCTGTCCAGCTCGTCGCCGATTTCGTCCTCCACGATGGCTTCTATTTTCCGCATGGTCCTGTCGAGTACGTCCAGTCGCGTGCCCACCTCCATTTCGACGTCCACGCGCACCTCGCCCTCGTCGGCCTGGGGCATCAGTTCGGTGCCCACCAGTGGGACCAGTGCGACGCTCCCGGCCAGCATCGCCGCGGCTACCAGCACCACCAGCAGCCGATGGTTCAGCGCGAAATGCAGCAGCGACTTGTAGCCCGACTCCAGTTGCTCAAACGCCTTGCCGGTTACGCGATAGGTTTTGTGGGAAAAGCTCTCGTTCTGATAGGCGTCGGGATTTGTGGGTCGCAGCAATTTGGCCGACAACATGGGGATAAGCGTCATGGCCACGCCCAGAGAGCACAATAAGGCGAAACTGACCACGAAGGCGAGTTGTTTGAACATCTCGCCGGCCATGCCGCGCACGAAAACCAGGGGCAGGAAGATTGCCAGTGTCGTCAAGGTGCTGGCGATGATGGCGCCGGTGACCTCCTCGGTGCCCTGTATGGCGGATTCTTCGGCCGTCAGGCCCCGGTCGCGCATGCGGGTGATGTTTTCCAGCACCACGATGGCGTTGTCCACCAGCATGCCCACGCCCAGCGCCAGTCCTCCGAGCGTCATAAGGTTCAGCGTGAACCCGCCGAAGTAAATCAGTGTGAACGTGGCGATTATGGACACGGGAATGACCGCCGAGATGATGGCTGTGCTGCGTATGTTGCGGAGGAACACCAGCAGAACAAGAACCGCGAAGGCGCCGCCGTACAAGGCCGTGTAACCGACATTGGTTATGGACCGCTGGATGTACTCGGAGGTATCGATAATCGGCGTCAGGCGGATCTGAGGGATCTCCTCGTTGATTCGGTTCACCTCGGCCAGTACGCGCCGGGCGACATCCACCGTGTTGGTCCCGGACTGCTTGTTCACCGACAGTCGAAGCCCGTTCTGTCCGTTCACACGGACGATTCTGCGGACCCGGGCCCAGCCGTCGCGGATGTCGGCTATTTCCGAAAGGCGTATCGGCGAGCCGTCGCGCACGGTGACGGTCGTGTTGCGCAGCTCGTCAAGGTCGGTGAACTCTCCCGGAGTCCGGACCGTAAGCTCGAGGTTGCCGTCCTCGATAAAGCCCGCCGGCAGTGTGATATTGGCGCGTTTTATGGCGTCGACAACCTGCTGCAGCGGTATTTCCTGCGCGCGGAGCTTGTCCGGGTTGATGTTGACGTGGATTTCACGATCCAGTCCGCCCCAGACGTCCATCACGGCCACTCCGGGGACACGCTCTACTCGGTACTTCACCTCGTCGTCTATGAGTTGCCTGGTCTGGACGGGGTCCAGTCCGCTGGAGGCGCCCATGATGAGGATGGGAAACGCCGACGGGTCGAACTTCCACAGCGAGGGGCGGTCCGCGTCTTCCGGCAGGCGGGGAATAACCCTGTCCAGCCGGTCGCGGACGTCGTTGGCGGCGGCATCGAGGTTCGTACCCCACGAGAAGCTTACCCGAACACTGCTGCTGCCCTCCGAGGAGACCGATGAAACCTCCTCCACTCCGGGCACGGCGCTCATGGCCTCCTCGATGGGGCGGGTGATAAGCTCCTCAATCTCCTCCGGGCTGGCGTTCTCGTAGGACGTGGAAATGCCGAGCGTCGGGTAGGTGATGTCGGGCATCAGGTCCACCGGAAGACGCGACAGCGCGATGCCGCCGAGGATGACCACGCTCAGGGTGGCCATCATCGTGAACACAGGCCTGTGAACCGAAAACGGGGCTATCCTCACGGCCTGGCCCCTCCGGTGTCGCCCTGTGTCCCGGTATCGCTGCCCACTACGGTCACATCAGCGCCGTCTTCCAGCAGATGGTGTCCCAGGGTAACCACCTCGCCCGTCAGCTCCGGTTCGACAATCTCCACCCACGGGCCTTCGGAAATGCCCGTGGTAACTCGCACAAAGCTTACCTTTTTGCCTTCACCACCGACGACGAAGACGCCTTGTTGCCCGTTTCGTCTGCTCAGGGCGGCCGAGGGAATGGCGACGGCGTCCTCGTGCATTTCAAGCTCGATATTGACCCGCACGAACATACCCGGCGCGAGCAGATGCTCGCTGTTGGGTATCTCCACTTCGACCCGCCCCTGGCGGGACTGCTCCCGCAGGACAGGCGCCTTGCGGGCGACCAGACCGGTAAAGGTCCTTTCCGGGCGGGCGTCCGAGTGCACGGTGGCCTCCTGCCCGACGTCTATGTGCGGATAGTCCCGCTCGATTGCGTATATCACGGCGGTTACCGGATCGATGTCCACGATGGAGACTATCGGGTCATTGGCGCGGAGCATGGTGCCGGCGTCCACGTAACGCTGGGCGACCAGTCGCGGGCTTTCATCGCCTGTCCAGGTGGCGTGGATGCGTGTGTAGGACTGACGCACACGGGCCGCTTCGAGCGCGGCCTGGCGCTGCTTTATCTGCGCCTGGTCCACTTGATGACGTGCGACGGCGGCCTCGTACTTCGCGCGGGCCTGGTCCAGGTCCGACTCGGAGATGACTCTTTCCTCGCGGAGCTGCTGCGCCCGTTCGAAATCCCTGCGGGCCAGGTCCAGATTGCTGCGTGAGTCGGCGAGGTTCGCCTCGGCGACCTGAAGCTCCGCGGTCGCCTGCGCGACGTCCTGGTCGTACTCGGCGCTGTCGAGCACTGCTATCAAATCACCGTTTCGGACCATGTCCCCGATGTTGACGGCCAATTCCTCCAGTCGCCCGCTGACCTTGGGTGCGACCACGACGTGGCTGTCGGGAATCAGCGTGCCGGTGAACTGCGCTACGTTGTGGATGTTACGCCGGACGACCGGATGCGTTTCGACGGCGACGGCCCGGCGACCGGGCCCGCCGGGCAAATCCGGTTGCTCCGTTGCCCGCTGGTATATCAGCCAGCCCAGAGCGCCTATGACGGCCAGGGCGATTACGCCGGCGATGAGTCGTTTCATGAGCTTCCCTCACTGGCTTGGGCCGACGCACCGGCGGGGTTGGTCACCCGCCCCATGAACAGCACCGCGCCGCTGGAGCGGTGGCGGATGAGGAACATGAACGGCCTGTCCGCCCGGAAGACCTTCGGCTCTTCCGTGGGAGCGGCCGCCCGGGCCATTACGACGGCCGTCGCGGCGGCGGCTTCGGTGCCTTTCTCGTCCACGGCGACGAACGCCTTGTGAATGACAGCCGATATGAACAGCTTCTCCGCCGTCGTCATGCCGGAGAAGTCCGCGTTGCCGGTGAACGCAGTGGGCATACCCATGGCCGAGAGCATCTCCGCCAGCGAAAACTCACTGGTGAACTCCCACTTCGGCAGTGTGACGTGCACCCGTTGGGGCCGGAGCATGCCCAGCCATTGGTCAAGCTTTCCGCGGCTCAACTCGCTTTCCACATCGTCAAGCCCATCAACTTCGCGCGGCAGTATGACCACCATGTCCAGCTCGTTGGCCTCATACGGCATCGAGAGCACTTGCAGCCGGTCGGTCTCGGCGTAGCCGAAGTGGTCTATCTGGTTCATCATCTCGGCGGTGACCGTCTGGTCGGCGCTGACGTGAAACTCGCCGTCGGCCGTGGCGTGCTCGCTGAACTGCTCGGCCCAGTTGCTCTTGAAGTAGATGGCGTTGGTCAGCACCAGCACGGTGTCGCGGTCAACAACCCCGCGGGCGAGCAGGTCCTTGATCCTTTCATTGGTCTTCTCTTCGACCCACTCGTTGATACGCTGTCGTGCCGCTTCCGGCTGGGAGTAATCAAGCTGCTCCAGCACGGCCTTGTATTGGTCACGGACCAGTTGCACGTAAGCTTCCTCGAACGGGTACCCCGCCTGGGGCCAAAGGGCGTTGGCAACATGGAGCTGGTAGGCGGGCCTTTCGGTCCACTCGGTCCGGCCGTCGATGCGCTCGGGCACTCGTACCGTGGCGGGGTCGTTCAGCTCGGTTATGAACTCCGCATAGTCCGCATGGATGGCGGCACCCGGGATGTGGAGAACGTCCTCCATCTCCGTTGCCGTTTCGCCACGGGCGCCGGCGTACGTCATCGAAAGGGCGGTGTGGATGCTCGTCGGCGAGAAGAAAATGTTGCCGTCGGCCTGTTCAGCCAAACGCTGGTACATGTCCACGGCAAAGGCGTTCGTGGCGTTGGCTACCGTGACCTCCTCCGCGTCGTCCGTAGCCGGCTCTACGGCGGACGGCTCCGTTGGCTCCGGCTCGGCCGGCAGCGGTTCGGGCGAATCGGCCGGCTGGTCCTGTGGCGTAACGTCGGCCGACTGGTCGGCCGGACCGTTCTGCTCGTCAGGTTCTGCTTCCTGCGACTGGCCTTGGGTCGTATCAGCGGGTTCTTCGGCATTGCCGCCGCAGCCGATTGCGGCGATCAGTGCAAGTGCCACTAAGAGGGTTCGCGTGTTCATGGTTGTCTCCTTGGGCAGTTCGGACAGTGAACATTGGTTTTAGACACGTCCCACATTCATATGTTCCACGAATTCTATGCCTTCGGCAACAAGCGGATGTAAATGCCGGGCGTCGGTTTAGTGTGCAGCACAAAGCCGGCTTTGTTACCATCCCGCCTATGAGTACCTACACGATTACAGATTACGGAGCCGTCGCGGACACAACCGTTAACAGTGCGTCGGCCATTCAGGCGGCCGTGGATGCGGCCGAGGCCGCCGGCGGCGGGACCGTGGTTGTTCCCGCGGGCATGAGCTTCATGACCGGTTCGTTCCGGCTCGCCGGCGGCGTAACGCTGCATCTGGAGCCGGGATCGGTGCTGCTTGCTTCGCCGGACATAGCGGATTATTCGCAGGTGGATGAGTCGCTAGCCCGGCCGACGTCGCAGACCGACACCGAGACGGTAACCCCGGAAAAGAGCCATTTCTGGATATACGCCGCCGACGCCGCCGACGTAGCCGTCACCGGGACCGGCACGCTGGACGGCAACGCCGACGCCTTCGTGGCGGAGAAGCGCAAGAAAAACTGGGTCGCTTCCAACCCGCGGGCCAGGGGGCTTTCGTTTTTCCGCTGCCTACGTGTGCACGTCCGTGATATCACCATCCGCAACACGGCGAGCTGGGCGCTGCATCCCTGCGGCTGTGACGACGTGCTCATCGACGGCATCACCATCGACAACTCACTGAAGCTGGTCAACACCGACGGTATAGACCCCGATTGCAGCCGTAATGTGCGGATAAGCAACTGCCGCATCTCCACCGGCGACGACGGAATCGTCATAAAGGCCTGCCGCGAGTGGTCTCACCTCGGCCCGTGCGAGAACATCACCGTCACCAACTGTATCGTCCGCTCGACCTGCACCGCCATCAAGATCGGCACCGAGACGCACGCAGACATCCGCAACGTAACGGTGAGCAACTGCGTCATCCACGACAGCAGCAGGGGGCTTGCGATAGACGGCCGGGACGCCGGCGTGACGGAGAACGTGCTGTTCAGCGACATCATCATCGGCACGCGGCTGTTCGACCCGGTGTGGTGGAGCAAGTCCGAGCCGATCTATATCGCCACGCTTCCGAGGCCTAAGGGCGATATTCCGCCGGGACCGTTGCGGAACGTCCGCTTTCGCAACATCCTCTGCCGCGGCGAAAACGGCGTTTACGTCCACGGCTGGGACGCCAACAGGCCGGAGAACATCGTGTTCGACAATGTGCGCGTGGAGATAGGCAGTTGGACGCGCTGGGAAGGCGGCACATACGACCCCCGCCCCACGCCGCCGGACCTGGCGCCGGCCGGCAGCACCGGCTTCCGTGAGCAGACGCCTTGGGGTTCCCTGGCCGAGCACCGCAACGCCGGTTTCTTCCTGCAGGGGTTAAGGAACGTGACACTTCGTGACTGCGAGGTGCACTGGCTTCAGGAGCCGGGGCGGCGGAGCGAGTGGTTCAGCCACGCCGTCGAGGCCCATGACGTAGCCGGTCTGAAGCTGGAGAACTTCTCCAGCCGGGCCGCCCATGACGGGGAAGAGGCCGTCCTCGCCGAAAACTGCACATAAAAGCCATCCGTAGGCGCAGAAAAACAGGCGGCACCGCTGTTACGCGGCGCCGCCCGTTCTGTTGCGGCCTTTGCGGAAGCTCCGATATTGACACTAACGTCTGCGGCGGATCAGCACACCCACACCGCCAAAGGCCAACAGGGCCAGCGTAACGGGTTCGGGGACCATATCCACATACATTGGTGTGGCGTACCACATCATGCCATCGTCGTCGTAGGCCACCGCGTTGAACATGTACTCTCCGGCCTCATCGGCGGTGAAGGGCATGCTCCAGCCGTCGCTGCCGTCGGTGTCCTCGCCGATGAGCACGTCCTGGTTGAAGAACCGTACCAGTTCCACCGTACCGTCCGGGTCGCTGGCATCAACCTGCAGGTCTATCTCCAGGTCCGGATGGTCCGGCAGCTCGTAGGCATCCTTGTAGTTGGCCATGGTGTAGTTGGTCAGCTCAAGGAACGGCGGCAGGTTGGCGATGGTGGAGGGGTTCTGCGAGGTGGAACCGCCGACGGTGTTGCCGGACGCTGTTATCCAGTCGTTGTACTCGAGGTTGGTCCCGATGATGTTGCTGAGGATCTCGAAATCGATTCCCTCGATGGTCGCGGCGGCCCGGATTTGCCCGGCCACGTCGTTATCCACGACGCTGACGTACTGGGCCGACGCCGCTCCGTTGTTGGTGTCCGCCAGCACCAGGATGTTCTGGCCGGAACCCACACCGCCGCGGTCCTCCAGCGTGTTGCCGGAGATCTCCACGTCCCGAATATCCCACATCTTGTAGATACCGATGTAGGAGTTACCGGTATTGTTGCGGATAACCAGCCCGTCCACGCGGGTATAGGCGCAGCAGCCCTGCGTGAGAATGCCTTCGCCGTCCACGGAGTAATACGGTCCGCCGTTGATGGCGCCGCGATAGACCGTGTAGTCGTTGTCCTCGATGAGAAGCTGAGTGCCGATGAAGTCGATCCCGCGGTTCTCGAAGGTCTGTGCGTTCTGCGGCGAGCGGTAGCCGGTCGGGTCGATCCAGTAGTCCTTGCCCGTTTCGTCGTCGAGTACGTTGCCGGAGATGGTGGTGCCCAGTCCGCCCGTGGACAGCTTCACGCGCGTGGTTGTAAGCACGTAGTTGTCCACCACGTCGATGCCCGGACGGAACCGGCTGGGACCTTCCACGGGGTCCACGCCGCCGTCGTTGCGGTTGCCGGACCACGAGCCGCCGCTTCCACGGCCGGCGCTGATGCCGTAGTGGTCGGTATAGCGAAACAGGGCCTGCTCGCCCGTCAACTCGTAGGTATCGCTTGTGTCGCCGTCACCGTCGAGGTCCAGCCGGTCCTGGACGAGGTAGCCCGGCTGCTCAAAGTTGTCGCTTGGATCGTCATTCAGGCGGTTGTTGGCGATGAGTATGTTCCGCCAGTTGTTGACGCTGACGTTGTTGGAGAAGCGATAAGGGAAACGCTGCCACTCGTGTTGTCCCACGTCCACTTTGGGGACGTTCGGGTCCGGGTCGGTCACGTTGTTCTGCCGTACGCCGAAGACCAGATGGTTCCTGGCCCGGGAGCTTTTGTCGGAGCTGCCCAGATTGATTCCCGCGCGGTTGATGTCCAGGTTCACCAGCCCCTGGTTGGAGTCGGTCGCCGGGTCCATCGAGTAGATGTCCTTGAAGGCCGTGTCGTTCGGCGTTCCGCTGCCGGTGAACGTGGGTTCGTACTTCGGAAAGATCAGGTTCGATGCCGGGTCGTAGCCGTCCTGCGTGGCGTCGTTGACGCCCCCGGGCGTAGCCCCGCGCATCACTACACCACTTTTGAGGTAAAGGTCCTGGCCGAAATGCCAGTCGCCGCTGCCGAAGTACACGACGCCACCTCCGGAGGCCGCCGCCGCGTCGCGCGCGGCGTTGAAGGCGGACGTATTGTCCACGTTCGGATCGTTTGCGACGCCGCCGTAATCCGCGATGTCGTGGACATTCGACCAGTTGATCTGGTCGGTCCAGTCGTACACGCCGGCGCCGTAGTGCGACGAAACAGGGTTGTCCGTGGGCTGAGCGCCGGCCTGGGCGCAAATCAGTCCCACCGCCATCAGCGCCGGCAGGACCATGCGCGGTAAGACATATGCTGCTGTTTTGCTGGGCATTCTGCACCTCCTGGTTTGAAGAGTAAACGTAGAGTCATGATTCCGGGCGTGAGCTGCCCGGCTGTCGGTCGAAGCATCGGCCTGTGGCTGGGGAGCAGGGGCGTCCATCAGGTGAAGGCCTTGGGAATACTGCCGCCGCTCGCTCCGGAGACAGCGGTTCCCGTCGCGGCGACTGTATCGCAGCAACCTGAAGGTTGTGAGCTTCAAGAAGCGTTCTCCTTTGATCGCATCGGCACCGCTGCAGCGGCCGGCCGTCGATGCCGGGCGATACGTTGCGTCCCGGAAGATTTGGGCATCCTTCGTGACGCAGAGCAGTTTTCACGAGTTGGGCATTCCGAAGAGCACAGAGGGGAGCGGCACCTTGGCGACTTGCCCGCAAGCTGCGAAGGCAACCGTCGCCCGTGAGCGCAAAATTCGGTTTGCCAACGAAAATTATGCTATGCGCCCTGTCGGACCCAATCAAGGGCAAAGCGGGCACCCGAGCCGTCGCGTCTATAGAGCGCAACAGCGTCTATGCGGCAAGTATAGGCCAAACTACGACTTGCAAATGTGCTTTTGCTAGAGAAAAACGCACAGGGGCTGTCGGTGGGGTTTGCTTGCCGGCCGAAGCGACTATCTCAGGGCCGGCAAAAGCCCTGAATGACCGGTAATTCAGTCGAAATGCGCTTGTTACATTTGCTTCAGACGTTAAAGGGGGTATAATAACAAACGCAGCAGAAGAAGCATCAGGGAGGGTATCACCATGGAGGGACGCGCTGTGGCCGACCGGTTCAGAGCGTCGAGGAGGGTGTCAAAGGATTTGCCCGCGCGGTAGTTGCGCCTATGTGACGAGCCCGCGAGCGGTCCGGAGTGCACACCGGGGCCCTTCGACGCAGCGATTTGACAGGGCACAGTTTGGTTGCATGGAAGCGTGCAGGCCCGTGCGTGGGACGGCAGAGCCGTCCACGGGACGCGCAGCGGCATCGGCCGGCTTTTACGTCGTCGATGTCGACCGGGCCAACGGCTTCAGGGGGCAGGCGGAAAGGAGAAGGAATTGGCCGGAAGTCAGGCCAATGTGTTGTCGGTATCGGCCGACGATCTTGTCGGCCGCAGCCCGGCGATGGAGCAGTTGCGCTCGGATGTACTGCGGATTGCCCGGCACAACATCAACGTGCTGCTTGAGGGCGAGTCCGGTACGGGCAAGGAGCTGGTGGCGCGGCTGCTGCATGCGAGCGGTCCCCGGAGTTCCAAGCCATTCGTAGGGGTCAACTGCGCGGCCATTCACGAGTCCCTGCTGGAGAGCGAGCTTTTCGGCCACGAGGCCGGCGCGTTCACCGGTGCCGCAAAGGCGACATTGGGATTCCTCCGCTGTGCCGACGAAGGCACCGTCCTGCTGGACGAGATCGGCGACATGAGCGAGGCGCTGCAGAGCAAGCTCCTGCGCGTTCTGGAGCAACGCGAGGTCATACCGGTCGGTTCCACCAAACGCATACCGGTGAACGTGCGCGTAGTGGCGGCCACACACCGCGACCTCCTTCAAGCCGTCCATGACGGTTCGTTCCGCCGGGACCTCTACTACCGGATAAACGTTGTCCGGTTGTACATTCCCCCGCTGCGCGAGCGACGCGAGGATATACCTCCGCTGGCCGAGCGCTTCAGCCGGTCGGTCGCCCGTACTCTTCGGCTGCAGGTCAGGGAAATCTCGCCGGCGGCGATGAAGCTGCTTCAGGAGCACGACTGGCCCGGGAACGTCCGCGAGTTGAGCAATGTAATCCAGCGGGCGTACGTGCTCGGAAGCGGCGGCACCATCGGTCCCGACGACCTGCCCGAGCGGCTGGGCGAGGGCGGACTGACCTGGGAGGCGAGCGACTTTCCCACGCTGGACGAGCAGGTATGCAGCCACGTACGCAACGCACTGTCGCGCGCCGGCGGTGTGCGGACCAGGGCTGCCGACATGCTGGGAATCGACCGCTCCACGCTGTGGCGCATGATAAAACGCTACGACCTGCGAATCTGAAACCAACAAGACCGCTTGCTCATTGGCTCCGAGCCGCTGGGAAGGTTTTCAGCAGCGGCCGGGGCCTTTTTTCTGTGAGTTCGCGAAGGGCGTTGGACAACGCAACCATCCATTGCGAAGTGCATCGTTGCGTGTCTGGACGCATGAGAACAGGCCGACTCGATGGTCGGGGCTTTGGGGGTGTTGACAAGTGCCACATGCCGTCGTTCGTGCAGTCCGCAGTCGCCTCCGGGGCCTGCCACGTAAAATGTGTTGTGCAAGCAGTTTGTGGAAATAGCTGCCTTGGTTCTGCTTCTGGCATACACGTTGCTCCTATAGTGTCATAGGCGCTGAGGCGCCTGCTCGAAGTGTGCGTCGCGGAAGCGGACGCAGTTCGGCTAAGCCAATTGGAAAACGGACATGAAGCCGGCTCCGCTGCGTCCGTTTCCGCCGACGCCACCGGCTCGATGAAACAAAAGCTCGTTGTCAGAGGAAACAGGCATGGCCCTGGGAGAGAATGAGTCTGGCGGTTTGCTCGCTGTGGAGCGCTCAAGGCCGGACGCTGAGAGACTCGACCAATGTTTGCAGAAGGTCGGCATAGAGGCGTCGTTGGCATGGTCCTCCGAGCAGGCCGTGCAGTTTTTAAGGAACCGGTTGTTCGACGGGGCGATCGCAGCGGTCGAGGTTCGGTATGGAGCCGAACCCCTGCTTGCGGCGCTGTCGCGCCTTCTGTCGTCCGGGCGGGTCATAGGAATAGGCCCGAGCGGCGATTTGCAGATGGAGCGGCAAGCGCGGCTGGCGGGGGTGGCTGCGTACCTGACGCGTCCTTTGTCTCCAGTGGCGCTGAAACACGCTCTCCAGCGCTGCCTCGCGGAGCCGCTCGCTCAATCTCCTCAGCCCTCGTCGCTTCGTCGATCGTACCCGTCGAACACTGGTTCACGTTTGTAGCAGGTTATGCGGCGGTCGATAACCGCCGAAGACAACTGAATAGCACGCGGTCACTGAAGTGGAAGTGAAAACCGGGCGGCACCATCGGCAAATGCATCGTCGCCGAAAAGACGACGCTTGGGCTTAACGCTGCTGAAGGCGTTGCCCTCGCCCTTCGCCAAGGAACAGGAGGAGAGAGGCGCTCGGAACACCGCGGTGCGGTCCACCGCTCGAAGCACCCGCGACCGCCCGACGGACGGTGACCCGCCCTTTACCGGCCCGGCCGATAAATCGACCGGGCCGCACTTTTGCGCCGCGCAGAGGCGCCGACATTGGGCGCGCGGGCGCCTTTCCCATAGAATGTGCGCGGCGGACATGACTCTCGATATCGGCGACATTCTGAACGGCTGGCCTTACGAGCCCGAGCAATTGTCCGTGCGGCGCATCCGCGGCGACGACGGGCGCGAGAAGATACAGGTCCGTCTGGACCTGGGACTCCTTCAGATGGAGACCACCGGCCGCCCGGACGGCGAACGACCCCACGGGCACGAAAGCCTGCTGGACTACCACGAGCATCGGCTGCGACGTCACAAGGCCGCACATGGAACCGACCGCGGCTTCGACCTGGACGAGGAGGCCTGCGAGCAGCTCCGCGCCGAGGGGGTCATGTACTACCACCGCTACATCGCCGAGTATGTGCTGGAGGATTTCGAGGCCGTCGAGCGCGACGCAACCCGCAACCTGCGCCTGTTGGACTTCTGCCGGGCACACGCCCGCCGCGAGGCCGACCGCTACGCCCTGGAGCAGTATCGCCCTTACATACTGATGATGTGCACACGGGCCAGGGCGCGACTGGCGCTCGGCGAGGACCGCCCCAAGACGGCGCTGCAGATTATCCGGCGGGGGATCGCCGATATACGTGAGTTCGTGGCGGAGTTCGCCGACGACGAGGTCGGCGAAGCCGGCGCCGAGAGGGAAATAGCAATTCTCAAGGCACTGGCCGGCGAAATCGAGGAGGGAATGCCGCCCGACCCGCTGGAGAAGCTTCGCAAGGAGCTTAGCCGGGCAGTCAGCGAGGAACGCTACGAGGACGCCGCCAGCATCCGCAACCGGCTGGACCGCCTCGCCCGTGGCGACGGACAGGGCCATGAAGGCGGCTGAATCGCTTCCATAATTCCCGTGGGGCTGCTATGATGAAAAAAGTGTCCGCTAGGGGCGTCCCGGACAGCGACACAGCCCGGGACTGAGAAGACCCTCGGAACCTGATCAACGAGTCCCCTCGGGGGCGAGTTGCGGAGGAAAGCGGACGGTGGACTCGCCTCCGTCGCCCGGTTTTACCTCCCGCTCGAACCTCCGAAGGTGCTGCCCCGCACCGGAGATAGTCATGACGCAACTTGAGCAAGCCAAGGCCGGCAACATCACAGACGAGATGCGGCGTGTCGCTAAGCGCGAGCACATTTTGCCGGAGAAAGTCCGCGACGAGCTGGCGGCCGGTCGGCTGGTGATCCCCGCCAACAAGCGTCACCTCGCCGGCTGCGACGGCGACAGGGGCAAGCTGGACCCCATCGGCATAGGCCGGGCCGTCAGCACCAAGATCAACGCCAATATCGGCACCTCCTCGGTCAGCAGTTGCAAGGACCACGAGCTGATCAAGCTCACCTGGGCGACCCGCTACGGCGCCGATGCCGTCATGGACCTGTCCACCGGTGGAGACCTGGACGAGATACGCGAGTACCTGTTGGCGAACAGTTCAGTGCCGCTGGGGACCGTACCGCTCTACTCGGTAATCGCCCACAAGCCCATAGAGGAAGTCACCCGCGACGACATGCTCTCGGCCATCCGCCGACAGGCCGAGCAGGGCGTGGATTTCTTCACCATTCACGCCGGCGTGTTGCGGAAGCACCTGCCACTGGTGCACAAGCGGCGGCTGGGTATGGTCTCACGAGGCGGCAGTCTGCTGGCGAAGTGGATGGTCTACCACGACAGCGAGAACCCGCTCTACGAGATGTTCGACGAGATAAGCGCGATCATGCGTGAGTATGACGTCGCGTATTCGCTGGGCGACGGCCTGCGGCCGGGCTGCCTGGCCGACGCGTCCGACGAGGCCCAGTTCGCGGAGCTGGACACCATGGGCGAGCTGGTCGCCCGCGCCCGAGAGGCCGGCGTCCAGACCATCGTCGAAGGCCCCGGGCATGTGCCCTTCGATGAGATTGAGCGGAACATGACGCGCCAGCAGGAAGTCTGCGACGGGGCGCCGTTTTACGTGCTCGGGCCGGTCGTCACGGACGTTTTCCCCGCGTACGACCACATAACCTCCGCTATCGGCGCCACGGCCGCCGCCTATTACGGGGCGAGCTTCCTGTGCTACGTGACACCCGCGGAGCATCTTTCGCTTCCGAACCCTGAAGAGGTCAAGCAGGGGTGCGTGGCCTATAAGATAGCCGCCCACGCCGCGGACATTGCGCGCAAGCTGCCCCAGGCGCGCGACTGGGACGACAGGATGGCCGACGCACGGGCCAACTTCGACTGGGCCGAGCAGTTCCGCCTGGCCTTCGACGGCGAGACCGCACGCGACATCCGCCACCGCGACATGGAAGACGATGCGGACTTCTGCTCCATGTGCGGCCGCGAGTGGTGCGCAATGCGCATCAGTCGGGAACTCAAACAGCAGGCCGGCAAGTAGAATCGCTGGTCGCGAATTGCGAATCGCGAACTGGCTCTGGACCAGCCGCGACCGCGAGGGAGCGGACAAAGCCGGCAGAATCGGAAGCTGCCCGGGGTGATGTGCCTGCCGGGGGTATCTCGACGAAACGGATTTCCATGCTTTGATATCGCGCGGGGGGCGGTATAGGATTTGTCCAAGTTCCGGCACCGCCTATGCCGACCAGTTCTGATACAGACGACACGAAGCAACTGCAGCGAAAGGACGGAGCCATGCGACGGATTTTTGCCGGCCTGGTGTTGACGGGTTTGGCCTGCGTAGCCGGTGGTTGCGCTCATGACAGCTACGCACAGGCGGACATGGAGCAGGCGATTGCCCGGTACGAGGCGAACCTTGCCCCGGCCGGCGAGCCACTGGCGGCGGCCGGCCGGCGGAACGAGCGCGGTGCGGAAGTAAGGACCGATGCCGACGGCGGGGGAATCAAACTGCTTATGGCGGCCGCCGAAGGCGACGGTCCGGGCCAACCCACCGAGGCGACCGTGCCCGATGCCGGCGAGCGGCCGATGCCCAGGTACGTCCATTGGAAGGAGCGTCGCGGGCCTGCCTATCCGGACGACTTCTGGCGCTCCGTGGGGCGCGACCTGCAGGAACTGCCCGCCACCATGTGGGACGACACCAAGGCCACCGTCTCCAACAACACGTCCCTGGTGCTGCTGGCGCTGGCAGGAGCGGGAGCGGCTCTCAGCGGAGATTGGGGAAACGACTGCGTCGAGGAGCACTACGACTATCCCAACGGTTCACAGCTCAACACCACCTGGGACAGCGTGGGCGGTTTCTTCGGCAGTCCGGCGTTTCACTTTCCGCTGGCCGGGGCGATGTACGCCACGTCGCTCGCCCGCAACGACGTGAAGAACTACGAGATATCCAAAACACTCATCAATGCCCTTGCTCTGAACGGCATGACCACCATGGCGCTTAAGGTGGCCGCACGCACCGAATCGCCCAACGGCGACGAGTTCGGCTGGCCCAGCGGGCATACTTCCAGCAGCTTTTGCTTCGCGGCCGTCATGCACGAATCCTACGGACCGTGGGTGGGCATTCCGCTGTACGGGTTCGCAACATTCGTGGCCTATGAGCGTGTGGACGCTCGCAACCACGACTTATCCGACGTGGTTTCCGGCGCCTTTTTGGGGATAGCGATCGGCCATGCCGTCGCCCGCAACCACCAGCCGCGGATACTGGGCATGGACGTGGTGCCCTACGCCGATCCCCGCGGCGGCACGGGACTGGCACTGCTGAAGAGATGGTAGTTGCGAGGCAGCAGGCAACAGGCAGGTGTTAGGTCGTAGGTCCCAGGTTGCGGACGGGGTCCGGCAATACCGGCGCGAGCGCTAAACGGTTTAACTGCTTAACGGCTCAACTGCTGAACCGATTAACCAGTCAACCAATCATCCAGCCCTACGCTATTCCGTCCGGCCCGCGCTGCTCGCCTCTCGGTCGGTGTTTCCATCGTCGGTGGACCCAGAGATATTGCTCGGGCGCCTTTTTGATACCGTCTTCCAGCGCCTTGTTGTACTGGCGGGTAATCCACCGCAGGGGGTCGTCGGCTTCGGCCCATTCGTGCGGCTCGATGATCCGCTGCAGCTCCATCTCGAAGGTGAAGGGCTTCTCCAGGCGGCGGGCGGTTACCACCGCCACCGGCGCGTCATACTGCATCGCCAGAAGTCCCGGCGCCTTGTAGGTGCTGGCCGCCCGGCCGAAGAAGTCCACGTACAGGCCCTTCCTGCCGGCGTCCTGGTCTGCGACGAACGATACCGGCATGTTCGCCGCCAGCACCCCGTCCAGTTCCTCGGTGGCGCCCTTCTTCGACAGCAGCCGCAGCCCGCGGTGCTCACGGACGTTGCGGACGTAGGCGTCTAGGTACTTGTTATCCAGCGGGCGATACAGCGCGACGCTGCGAAACCCCAGAGCCGCCAGCGTATAACCGGCCACTTCCCAGCCGCCGAAATGTCCGGTGATGACTATCGTGGGGCTTTCGCGGCGCAGCAGCAGCCGCACGAACTGCGCCACGCCCTTGAGCCGGATGTGCCGCCGCCACCTGTAGGGTGTGACCATACGCGGCGTGAACAGCATCTCCACGCCCAGGTACATCATGTGCCGGAACGACTCGCGGGCTGTCGCCTGCAGGCGTTGCTCGTCCCACGACGGGAAGCTCCGCCGCAGGTGTTCCACCGCCCGGATGCGATGCCGCCGGTCCAGGCGATATACCAGGTCGCCCAGAAAGCGGGCCGTCCGGTAGTTCTCCTGAAGACCGAATATGCTGCCAATCACGCCCAGCATCCGCAGTGCGGAATACTGGAGGTAGTCGATCAGCTTGTTGCGTGGCTTGGCCATGCGGTCCCGAAAGGCGCTTCGACGGCGCAGATGCTCTGCAGCCGGCCTACCCTTGCAGCGGACTGAGCATTTCGTCCAGCATCCGGCGCGTCTCGGCCACCGCGTCGGCGACGGGCACTACGGTCGGCTCGGCGTCGGTGCGGCGCTTTATCTCGACGTTTCCCTCCTTCAGCCCGCGGTCGCCCACCACCACACGCAGGGGGATGCCGATAAGGTCGGCGTCGTTGAACTTCACGCCCGGCCGGGCGTCGCGGTCGTCCAGCAGCACGTCCACGCCGGCCGCCGACAGCTCATCGTATATCCGCCCGGCAGTCTCGGCCACCTGCTCGCCGCCGCCCAGTTGCAGCACCTCCACCTCGAAAGGCGCTATCGTGGGTGGGAGTATGCAGCCGTTGTCGTCGTGGCCGACCTCGATCGCCGAGGCGAATATGCGATTCACGCCGATGCCGTAGCAGCCCATGAGGCAGTGCTTCTCGGCGCCGTTTTCATCGAGGAAGGTTGCATCCAGGGGCTTGCTGTACTTGTCGCCGAGTTTGAAAACCTGACCCACCTCGATGCCGCGACGGAAGTGCAGCGGCTTTCCGTCGTGGGTGTCGCCCTCCACGGCGTTGCGGATGTCCATAACGGTTACCTTGTCGCCCTCAAGGGGGAAGTCGCGCCCCGGCACCAGGTTCCGGACGTGGTAGTCCGTCTTGTTGGCGCCGGTTATGCCGTAGCCCATGGCCGCCACTGCGTGGTCGATAATAATCCTGTCCACCCGCTCCAGGAGTCCCTGGGGGCCCGCGAATCCCACCTCCGCGCCGGTTACGCGCCGGATGGTCTCCGCGCCGGCCAGTTCTATATGACGGCCCTGAACGGCTCGGGTCAGCTTCTCGTCGTTCAGATCATGGTCTCCCCGTGCCAGGACCACGACGGTCTCATCGCCGACGACGTAGATCAGCGTCTTTATCATCTCCGCGGGGCTGGTCCCCAGAAATTCGCAGACGGCCTCGATGGTGCCGACGTTTGGCGTGTGGACCTCCTCAGGCGGGGGCGCCTGCTCTCGCGCCGCCCGGGCCTCGGCCGTCGGCTCCAGCGCATCCACCTCGGCTCTCTCCAGGTTGGCCGCATACGAGCCGTCCTCGGTAAAGACGATCACGTCCTCACCCGACTCACAGGGCACCGTGAACTGGTGCGATTCGGCCCCGCCCATCTCGCCGGTTTCCGCCTCCACGATCACACAGGGAACGCCGCACCGCCGGAAGATCCGCTCGTAGGCCTCATACATCCGCCGGTAAGATTGCTCCAGCGACTCGGCGTCCGCGTTGAAGCTGTAGGCGTCCTTCATGATGAACTCACGGCTGCGAAGCACGCCGAAGCGCGGGCGGAACTCGTCGCGGAATTTGAAGCTCATCTGGTAGAGGTTCACCGGGAGCTGCTTGTAGCTGGAGATTTCCGCCGCTGCCAGCGAAGTCACCATCTCCTCGGCCGTCGGGGCCAGCACGTTCTGCCGCCCGTGACGGTCTGTGAAGCGGCACATGGTCTCGCCGTAATCCACGTCGCGACCCGTCCGCTGCCACAGCTCGATGGGCTGGACGGCCGGCAGCAGTATCTCCTGCGCGCCGGCGGCGTCCATCTCCTCGCGGATGATCCGCATGATCTTGCGCAGACACCGCCAGCCCAGCGGCAGGTACGCGTATGTCCCGCTGGCGACCTTGCGGATGAACCCCGCGCGTATCATCAGCTTATGCGAGGGGATTTCCGCCTCGGCCGGGACTTCCTTGACCGTCGGTATAAGCAGCTTCGAGTATCTCACAGTTTGCCCTCACTCAAAGGCCCGCGCTTATAGCCGGATAAACCTCTGTTTGCAAGGCGCCCGCGGGGTGGTACACTCCCTGACAAATGGAAGACGACAGAATATTTGTCAACAAGCTCCGGCCCGGAATGACGGTCGATGAGGTGTTCCTGGTCCGCGAGAAGGACCTGCGGACCTCACGCAACGGCGATCTGTATGTCACCTGCACGCTGACCGACCGCACCGGCGACGTTGCCGCCCGCATGTGGCAGGCGACGCAGGGCATATTCGACAGCATCCCCGTTGAGGGATTCCTGCACGTCAAGGGCCGCACCGACGAATACAAGGGCAACCTCCAGCTCATCATCGACGCCTGCCGCCCCGTATCTCCGGAGAAGGTGGATCTGGGAGACTACCTGGCCGTCACCGAGCACGATGTCGAGGAGATGTGGTCTCAGTTGCTGGAGATCATGCGCGAGATCAAGGACCCGCCGCTGCGCCGGCTGATAAAGAAGTTCGTGGAGGACCGCGAGCTGGTCTCGGCGCTGAAGCGTTCTCCGGCGGCCATGCAGATGCACCATGCCTTCATCGGCGGCTGGCTGGAGCATACTCTCAACGTGGCCAGGGCGGCCCGGCTGCTTCTGCCGCTGTATCCGCAGATAAACCCGGACCTGGTGCTGGCCGGTGTGTTCCTGCATGACATAGGCAAGGCGGCCGAACTTTCCGGCGGGACCACCATAAGCTACACCGACCGCGGGCAGCTCGTCGGGCACATCACCATCGCCGTCATCTGGGTGCATGAGAAGGCCCGCGAGGTCTCCGAAGAAAACGGCGAGCCGTTCCCCGAGCGGACGCTGACACTACTGCAGCACATCATCCTCTCGCATCACGGCGTGCACGAGTACGGTTCGCCGAAGCTGCCGGCCGTTCCCGAGGCGTACTTCATACATTACCTCGACAATCTCGACGCCAAGGCCTTCATGACCACCCACCAGATAGCCGAGGACCCCGACGCCGAGGCAACCTTCACTCGCTACAACCGCTCACTGGGCACGGCCCTTTACAAGCGCAGCGGCGACCTGACACCAGACGAAGACGACGAGCCGACGCTCTTCTAGCTAAACAGTTCAACAGGGAAGCCGTTAAGCAGTCAGAGAACGGTTAACCGGGGACCGTAGCATGCGGACCGTTCAAGACCAACCGACTGCTCAACGGCTTAATGGTTTTCGGGCTCCACGCGCTCCAAACCGGCCAGCGGGAGCACCTCGCTTATCCGCTCGATTCGTTTTCCGGTCCAGTTGCGGGTCTCGTTGCGGTTGTTGATTATGTGTGCTTCCTTCGGGGGGCAGATGAGCACCGCGTCCATTCCCATCTCCGTCGCGCCGGACAGCTCCGGACTGCCGCCGTCGCCGACGAATAGGCAACGGCCGGGGTTGACATCCAGCCGCTCGCAAGCCAGCTCGTAGAACCGCCGCTCCGGCTTGCGCATGCCAACTGTCGGCGAGAACAGGGCCGCGTCTATCCGCTCGGCGAGCTTTGTCTCCGGCCAGACCTGCGGAGTCTCCGGCGGGCAGTCGCTCATCAGACCGCGCTTAAGCCCCGCGGCGCCCAGCACGTCCAGCGTGTCGGCCGAGTCCGGACGGGGTTGCATGAACCTGCGAAACATGTTGAGCCGCTCGCGCACGGCCGCATCGATGGCGGCCGGGTCCGGCTGAATGCCCAGTTCCTCGCAGGCGGCCTGCAGGGCCGAGCGGCTGTCCGGCAGCAGCCCGATGTCGCGTCGAGTAACGAATTCGTCGTCGCGCCAGACGCCCAGAAACCGCTCGACGGTAATGCCTAACAGTTCGGCAATACGGGTGTGCGTAGCATTGAACTCCTCCTCCCGCGGGGTAGGCACCAGCGTCCCGAACAGGTCGAAGATGACCGCGTCGTATTTCATCGCTCGCCCTCGTCCGAGAGGTCAATCCAGTACCGCCGCGTCACACGGCCGGCCTGCTCACAGTAGCTTTCGGAGTCCAGCACGCCGCCGCACTTCTCGATTACCCGCGCCGAGGCCGCGTTGTCGCTGTCGCAGGTGATCCGCACCCGCATGATGCAGCGCTGCCGGCACACCTCCAGCGCCAGCCCCAGCATCTCCGTGCAGTAGCCCTTGTTGCGCTCCTCCGGGCGGATGCCGTAGCCGATGTGCCCGCCGAATTCGATAAGGTCGTCGGTCAGTCGGTGTCGCAGCGACAGCTCGCCCAGTATCCGCCCGTTGCGGAGGAGGTAGTAGATGCTCTGGGGCACGTAGCCCTGAGGCAGTTCCCGACCGGCCTGCTGCTCGGTGCGGCGGTGCAGAAGCGCCGCGTAGTCCCGCCGCGCCAGCTCGTAGTCCGCTTCGTTCACGTGCGAGCTGCCGGAGCGCATCGCATCCACGTAGTCCATGTACGCCTCCCGCATGCCGGGGGCGAGTTGCGTCAGTGTCAGGTTGTCGTTGCTCATGCTCGGCTTCCGTTGACGGCGGATTTGTGGGGCAAAAAAAAGGCCCATCCGGCAGGGACGGGCCTTCGACAGTGAGAGAGAAGCTCGCTCGCGTCAGGTCAGCCCGTCCCGCCCGGCGTAGTCGTGGCGCAGTTTCTGCGTCGTGGCCGACCGGCCGGTAAAGCGGGTATGGGATGTATTCCGACGCTTGTGTTTCATCATTGTGCCGTTATTTATCCGTATCTAACGGCCGTGTGTCAAGGGCCTTCGTTCGTAGCCCGGCGATTTTAGGCCTATGGGTTTGACAGTACCACCCGGACTGGTATGTTTAGCGGACCAACGCCGTAGCAGGATATTCAAGCCCCCGACGGCGCGTATTGGAGGATACCAGCAGTCATGACTGACCAGAACGTAAATGCCGGCATGGAGGAACAAGACCCGTATGCAGGCGTGGTGTGGCGCGACGGCTTCGAGTTGACGGTGGAGGGGCTGGGATGGACCGAGGACGCCGGCTCTTACGCACGCCTGCCGAAAAGGGCCGAGGGAAAGGTCGATGAGGGCGTGTGGGGCCGCAGCCGGGGGCCTGTCGGCGTCAGTGTGCGCTTTGTCACCGACGCCACGGATATCTACGTTCGCTGGCGACTGGCTGGCGAACCATCGCCAGGCCCACACGAGACGGTACTGGCGACTTCGGGCGTGGACTGCTACGGCCGGGCCGAGGACGGCCGCTGGCTGTGGGTAGGCAAGCAGGACCCCTGGCGGCTGCCCGAATCGGACGGAAAGCTCAACCAGACCGCACTCGACGGCGCGCTCCGCGAATACCGTGTTTACCTGCCCAAGGCCAGCGAAGTTTCGCGCCTGGAAGTGGGCATTCACGAGCAGTTCCGCTTTGAGCCGGGCGAGACGGACGACCGCCCGCCGATTGTGGTCTATGGAACCAGCATCTGCCATGGCGTCGGCGCGACCCGGCCTGGCATGGCCTGGCCGTCCATAATGCAGAGACGGCTGGACTACCCGCTGATAAACCTCGGCTTCGGCGGCAACGGGCGCATGGAGCCGGAGGTCATGGAGTTCATCAATGAGCTGGACTACCGCCTGCTGATTGTGGACTGCCTGCCAAACATGGGGCTGGAGAACATCACCACCAACGGACCGGCACTTGTGAAGAGCGTCCGCCAGACGCACGGCGACGTGCCCATACTGTTCGTCTCGGACCGATTGTTCGGTGACGCGGCCTTCCAGCCCGAGCGGCTCAAGACCCAGATGGGCAAGAGCGGCTGTCAGAAGCGATTCGTCCAGCGGTTTGTCGAGGCCGGCGACAGGAATCTGCACCTCATCGAGCCGGCCAACTACTTCGGCGACGATCATGAGGGAACCGTGGACGGCTCGCACCCGACCGACCTCGGCGCCATGCGGATGGCCGACGTAGTCGAGCCGTACGTGCGGCGGATACTCGGCATCGGGGACGGCGACTGAAGCGCAGGCGGACCATGAACGAAGCGTGGCAACGGTTTGAGGCGACACTGCGGGGAGAGGTCACCCGGCGCGTGCCCCTGACGCATACCTGGGGTCTGCACCATGCTCACGCCGCCAAAATGCTGGGCCGTGAGCCGACCACAGAGGAGGACCGTCTGGAGTACCTCCGGCTGCTGGATACGCACATGGGTCTGCGCGTGTACTATGGCCAGCCCTTCGGCTCACAGAAGGCGGTTGCTTCCGACGGAACGACGCATTACATCGGCGGGGCGATTGCCCCAGGCGATTCGCTGACCGGATACAAGCTGCCGGAGGTGTCGAAGCTGGTGGAGCAGTACCGCCCCGTGGCCGAGCTTAGCCACAAGTGGGGAGCGGCCGCCGAGGGTGTGGTGACCAGTTGCGTCCACGCACTTTCCACCGCGCTGGGGCTGGATGCGTTCGCCATCGCCTGCTACGAGAACCCCGACTGGCTGGACGAGGCGATGGAGCTGGTCGAGCGGCGGAACCGACTGGCGATAACGGCCATGATAGAGGCCGGCTTCGACATCGTCCTGTTCGACGGCGACTGCGCCTTCAAGCAGGGGCTGATGATCTCCCCGGATATGATGCGACGGTTCTGGTTCGATAAGACACATCGCACCGTCTCTCTTCTGCACGAGGCGGGCGTTTGGGCGTATTACCACACCGACGGAAAGGTGGACGAGGTCCTGCCCATGCTTATCGAGCTGGGCTTCGCGGCTTTCCACGGCTGCGAGAAGGCGGCCAACGACCTCGCGCACCTCAAGGAGCAGTTCGGCTCGCGGATTACGCTCATCGGAAACGCCGACCACGCCGAGTTGACCTTCCAGACGCCGGAGCAGATTCGCCGGACCACGGAGGAAATGCTCTCGGCCGGCGCGCCCGGGGGTCGCTACGTGGCCGACGTGAATACCATGGTCCCGGACTGCGCGGTGGAGAACTACGAGGCGTTTGTGGACACGGTGCGCGCCTTCAGGCGCTGGTAGGCCCGCTGCGGACGGGGGAATTCAGTTGGGATTGTACATGGACATGCCTGGCTACTGGTCACTATCTACGCGCGGGCAGTCCCGGCGCGGGCGGCAATCGCGTAATTCCAGTCATTTGCGGCTTGACGAATTCGAGGTCCGCGGATACAAGTTTCAGCAGCAATGAAACATGCATCGGCCCAAATCCTGCGACAGCGTCAGATTGCGACGGTCCTGGCGATCGCGGTCCTGATTGCGCGCGCAGGAAGCGGGTCCGGCTGATACCACCACAAACCCGGTACACAAAGGCCCGCTTCCGGAAGGAGCGGGCCTTTTCTTTTGCCCAGGGAGAACGAAGATGCTGAAGCGGCCATGGTATGAGGAACTGTTCGACGACATGTACGCGGCGGTCCTTGGCTCGGAAGCTCACGAATCGAAGGCGCCCCAGGAGGCCCGGTGCGTCAAGCGGTTGCTGCGCCTGCGGAAGGGACAGCGCGTCCTGGACTGCCCGTGTGGACTGGGCCGGCTGAGCCGCGGGCTGGCACGGCTTGGGCTGGAGGTTACAGGCGCGGACTTGATGGACTCTTACGTTCGCGAGGCCCGGCGCCGCGCGCGACGGGAAGGCCTGCCGGTCCGGTTCATCGCCAGTGACATGCGCGACCTGCCGTTCGAGGGGGAGTTCGACGCCGTTGTGAACTGGTTTACAAGCATCGGCTACTTCGACCGGGCGGGCGACCTGGCCGTCGCCCGGGCTGCGTTTGCGGCTCTGAAGCCGGGCGGATGCTTTCTCGTCGAGGCGATGAACAAGTCCTGGCTGCTGGCGCACTGGAACCCGGAGCCCAAGACAGCGACGGTGGGCGATGTGCAGGTGACGGCGGCCCCGCGATGGGACGCCCGGGCCGGCGTCATCCGGGACACGTGGGTCTTGCGGCGCGGCCGCGCGCGGCGCCGCCGAGAGTTAACGCTGCGCCCGTACAACAGCACGGAGATCCGCAAGCTGCTCCGCAGGGCCGGCTTCCGGGATATTTCGCTGCATCCGAATCCTCCGGGTAAGCGGTTCAGCCGGCATGCAAAGCGCTACATTGCCATCGGGACAAAGCCCCGGCGGCCTTGACCGTCAAAGTACCGGTGAGAGAATGATACCCCGACACGGGCTGCCATCGGCAGATTGCGCATCCCCGGCTACGGGCTACCGCGGGCAAGTCAGGGCCACCCGGGTTGCCCACGCTACGGTCCGCGCGTACTGTCGTTCACAAAGGAGAAGCCATGGCTACTTTGCATAATGTCATCCGAGTGGTGTTTTCGGCGTTAGCTGTGCTGCTGTCGGGCGGCTTTGCATACGGCTATAACGCAGTCTTCTATCACAACAAAGTGGAACACTGTGGTCTAGATCTACCGGTCTTTACGTCGTTCGTATCCGCGGTCGCACCATGGGTTCTGCTCCTGTCGCCGGCGGTGCTGTGCGTGGGGCTTGCCTGGCGACGGAATGAACTCATTGTGCAGTTGGTTACGAACATTGGATGGCTCTTTGCTGTATCTTGGCCTCCGCTGTGCATCTGGGTCTGGAAGATTCCGGACGCACTTCTTTAGCTCATAGATAGGCACTCTCGGTTCGTTGTAAAAACCACCCCGTCGGAGCGTGTCGGGGCAGGCCACCGTGACGCGCCTGTCTTCCGCCTTCGTCCCGCGGGCGACATCGACGCGACATGGCTGGTTACCGATTACAGGTTACCGGACACTGGCTACTGGTTACCGTGAGCAACGCAGTTGCCCACCCTACCGCGGCTGTAGCTTGCGGAATGTCTCCAGGGCTTCGGGGAAGGGGCCCAGGGCGCGCTGCAGGATGCCGAGCGAGTGTGCGATGGTCAGCCCGTAATTGGCTATGGGCACGCCGGCCTTTCGGCAGCGGACCATGCGCGACAGGACCTCGCGACGGTTCCACATGCACGCGCCGCAGTGCACGACCAGCCGGTAGGGCGAGAGGTCCTCTGGGAAGTCGTGCCCCTGAGTGAAGTCGAACTCCAGCTCGCCGCCGACGCGCTGCCGCAGCCAGCGTGGGATCTTCACGCGCCCGATGTCGTCGGCGATGGGGTGATGGGTGCAGGCCTCGGCTATCAGCACGCGGTCGCCGGCCTTCAGCCGATCCAGCGCCGTGACGCCGCGGACGAACTCGTTCAGGTCGCCCTTGGCGCGGGCAAACAGAACGCTGAAGCCGGTCAACAGGACGTCCGGCGGCGTTTCGGCGGCCACCTTCGCGAACGCCTGGGAGTCCGTCACCACCAGCGCCGGCGGACGCTTCAGCCGGTCCAATGCGTCGCGAAGCTCGGTCTCCTTGGCCACCATGCAGTAGGCGTTGTGGTCCAGCGCGTCGCGGATGGACTGCACCTGCGGCAGTATGAGCCGGCCTTTGGGCGCCTCCAGGTCGATGGGCACGACCATCATGATCAGCTCGCCCGGGGGAACGAGGTCGCCGAGGATGGCCGGTGCGTTGATGAAGTCCTCCGGCGCCTGACGAATGAGCGCCTCGCGGAAGTCCAGCACGCCCTCGCCCGACGGCGCGACCGTACGGACGACCGGCACATTGCGGGCGGCAAGCTCGTCCAGAACGTCGCCCGGCGGCTCGTAGAGGTCGAACTTGTTGAATACGACGATCGCGGGTATCTCGCGATGCTCCAGCTCCTCGAGCATGGTCTGCTCGAACTGCGCCCAGCCGCCCTCGCCGACGACGATGACGCCCACGTCGGTGCGGTCGAATATCTGCCGCGTGCGCTGGATGCGCAGCTCGCCGAGGTCGCCGACGTCGTCTATGCCGGCCGTGTCGATGAACAGCACAGGCCCGATCGGCAGCAGCTCCATCGGCTTTTCGACCGGGTCGGTGGTGGTCCCGGCCACGTCCGAAACAATGGCCACCGACTGGCGCGTGATGGCGTTGAGCAGCGAACTCTTGCCGACGTTCCGCCGCCCGAAGATGCCTATGTGCAGCCGAAAGCCCTTGGGTGTCTTTTCCATAGCAATCTGTCGGGCAGGTATGCCCGACCTGCATCCGGTTAACCGGCTAACCAGTTAACCAGTTAACCAATTAACCAATTAACCGTTTGTCAGAAATAGAGGTCGCGGTCGTCGCTGGTGCGGATACGTCGCAGCCGTTCGGCAAGCTCATCCTTCACCGAGCCGTCGGGCAGTTTCTGCAGCTCTTCGGCTATGCGTTTTTCGCCGACGGCGCGGGTCTGCGGCGAGGCGTAGTCGGTGAGGTACTCCTGCAGCGTGGTCAGGGCGTTGGGCGTGCAGAAGTTCTGAATGAACCCGGGAATCGCGAACTCCATAAAGTGCTCGCCGGTCCGCCCGAGCCGGTAGCACGCCGTGCAGAAACTCGGGATGTATCCGTCGGCCAGCAGCTCCTGCATCACCTCATCCAGCGTGCGCACGTCGCCGAGGGAGAACTGCTCGCGCTCCATCACCTGAGCGTCGCCGGCCTCGGTGTAGCCGCCGAGGTCGATCCGGCTGCCGGCATCTATCTGCGAGACGCCGAAGCCCATCACCTCGCGGCGGAGCTTCGCCGGCTCGCGGGCCGTGAGTATCAGACCGGTGTACGGAACCGACAGCCGCAGGATCGCCACCAGCCGCTTGAACTGCCAGTCGCTGACCTGCCACCTGCCGTCCAGTACCGTCCCGGCCGCAGGCCTGAGCCGCGGGAAGCTGATGGTATGCGGACCGACGCCGTATCGGTCTCGAAAGTAGTTGGCGTGGGCGACCAGTCCTAGAACCTCGAACCGCCAGTCGTACAGTCCGAACAGCGCGCCTATGCCCACGTCGTCGCAGCCGGCCTCGAAGGCCCGGCTAAGCCCGTCCAGGCGGTAGAGGTAGTTGCCCTTGCGCGTATCGGCCGGGTGTATGCGGGCGTAGGTCTCGTGGTGATACGTCTCCTGGAATATCTGGTAGGTGCCGATCCCAGCGTCCTTGACGCGCTCGTAGCCCTCGTGGTCGAGCGGCGCGGCGTTGATATTCACTCGACGTATCTCACCGTGCCCGGAGCGGATGTTGTACACATGCCGCACGCATCGGGCGATGCAGTCGGCGTCGTAGGCGGGGTGTTCGCCCCACACCAGTATCAGCCGTTTGTGCCCAGCGTCCTCCAGAGCGGTTACCTGTTCGCGGATGTCGTCTTCACTGAGCGTGCGACGCTGAACTTCCCTGTTGGAGCGACGAAAGGCGCAGTATGCGCAGTCGTTGACGCACTCGTTGCCGATGTAAAGCGGCGCGAACAGCACGATGCGATTGCCGTACACGCTGCGCTTCAACTCGCGGGCGGCCTCGAATATCTCGCCCACCAGGTCCTCATCCTCGGCCGCCAGCAGAACGGCCGTTTCGGCGACGTTCAGCGGCTCCTTGTCCATCGCCTTGGCGATTATCCCGCGCACGGCGGAGGGGTCCTGCGGTGTGTTGGCGATGAGTTTGTTCAGATGGTCGTCGTCTATGAAATCGACGGCGCCTTCACTGAGTGTCATGGTTGTCAATGGGCACATGATTACCTCCTTCCGGAGGGGGCAGCTCAAACTTTCGCGTGACGGTCCAGGTAGCTGGGCGACGCGCCCGGTCCGACGCCGACGGTTCGCCCGATGGACGCGATTCTGTTTCGGATGCAGGCGCTGCAGTCGCCGGCCGACTCGGCTATGCACGCCTTGGCCGGGTATATCTCGTACATGGGTCGGTAGCGCGGCGGCGTGACGTTGGGCATAACCACGTTCGCGCCGCATTGTAGGGCCGATTCCCGTCCGTCCACGGTGTTGATCGTCGCCAGGGCCGTGGTCGCCGGTATGTTGGACGACGGCCGCACGATGCGGGTCAGCGCGATCATCTTTCTGGTCATCAGTTCGGTGTTGGGCACCTGGTCCGCACCCGCCGGCGCCGCTTTGGCCAGTGGCGTCGCCGGGTGCGGTATGAACGGACCCAGCCCGATCATGTCCAGCTCCAGCTCGTCGAACAACTCGACGTCGGCGGCGAGGTCGTCGTAAGTTTGACCCGGTATGCCGACCATGCAGCCGCTGCCGACCTCGTAGTCCAGCCGTCGCAGCTCCTCGAGCACGGCCAGTCGCTCTCCCAGCGATCGGCCGTCGCCGGCATGCAGGCGGGCATACAGCCGTTCGTTGGACGTCTCGAAACGCAGCAGGTAACGGTCGGCTCCGGCGCGGCGCCACAGGGCCAGCTCGTCACTGGACCGCTCGCCCAGACTCAGCGTGACGGCCAGGTTGGTTTGGCTCTTGATGCTCTCTGTCAGGCGGGCGATGCGATCGCCGGTCAGTTGCGGGTCTTCGCCGGCCTGGATGACGACCGTTCCATAACCCAGCCGCTGCGCCTCGCGTGCGGCGGCGACTACCTCCTCGTTGCTCATGCGGTACCGCCGCAGCCCCCGGCGGGTCGCACTGATGCCGCAGTACGAGCACCGCCGCGTGCAGTAGCTGGATATCTCGATAAGCCCGCGAAGATGCACCTCCTCGCCGACGTTCTCGCGGCGGACGGCGTCGGCCTCGCGCAGAAGCTTCTCCAGCCGCCGCGGGTCGGTCTCGAGGAGTCGGCTTTTTATCCACTCATGATCCATCTTCGCCGGCTTCCTGCTGTTCGGTCTGCTGATCGCCGACGGCGTCGGCGTCTCGGAGCGTCACGGTAAAGGTCGAACCGACGTCCGGCTCGCTGCTGACGTTCACTTCGCCGCCGTAGAGCGACACCAGCTTGCGGACGATCGACAGCCCAAGCCCGCTGCCGAGGATGTTGCGGGTCTTTTCATTCTTTATGCGGGTGAATTCCTGGAACAACCGCTCGGTGTCTTCCGGGGACATTCCTATGCCCGTGTCGGCGACGCTGATGGTGACGGTGTCGTCCTCCCGGCTGACGGTGACGTCCACGCGTCCCTCGGGCTTGTTGTACTTCACGGCGTTGGAGATGAGGTTGTTCAGGATTATCTCCAGCTCGCCACGGTCGCATTTCAGCGGGGCCGGGCCGTCGGCATGCAGCTGGAGCGTCAGGTTCTTCTCGTCGTCGGCCGCCCGGGCGCCGTCCAGCGCCTCGCGGGCGACCTCGACGACGTCCTGCTCGGCGATATCGCGCTGCTTCTGTCCCGACTCGATCCGCGTCAGGTCAAGAAGGTCCAGAATGAGCTTCCTCATGCCTTCCAGGCGTGTAAGCGACCTGTCCAGCATGTGTTTGTAGGCCTCCGGATCGTCGCCCGCGGAGCCATCGCGAATGATCCGCAGATAGCCCTCGACGGCCGAGAGGGGCGACTTCAGCTCGTGCGCCAGCACCGAGATGAACTGAAAGCGGACCTGCCGCTTTTCCTCGGCCAGTTTCTCGGCCTGACGGCGGATGAGCAGATGCCTGGCCGCCTTTCTCACCACGCCTCGCAGCTCGTCGGGCGTGAACGGCTTGGCCAGGAAGTCGTACGCGCCGCGCTTGGTGGCGGTTACGGCGGTGTCCAGCGAGGCGTAAGCGGTGATGACGATGGTCAGCATCCTGCCTTCGTCGTCGGGGAGCTTCTGCAGCACGTCCAGCCCGCTCATGCCGGGCAGTTTGTGGTCCAGCAGAAGGATGTCGGGCTGGTTCTCGCCGATGATCTCCAGCGCCTGCTCACCGGTCTCGGCCTGGGCTACATCGAAGCCGTACTCGCCCTCGATTTCGTCGAAGCGCACGGTGAAGTCCCGCAGCGCCCGCTGAACGCCCAGACGCATGCCGGCCTCGTCGTCCACAACCAGTACGTTCAGTTTCTCCATCTTCGCCTCACTTCCCGAGCAAACGCTCGATTTCCGCGCGAAGCTGCTCGAACCGCACCGGCTTGGTCAGCATCACGTCCGCCTTCACCCAGGAACGTTCCTCCTCGGTCGCGGCGTCGAACTCCAGACCCGTCTCAGACGCCATCGCGGTGACCACTATCACCGGCAGCTCCGGCCGGTGCTTCTTGAGGCGGTAGCACAGTACGAACCCGTCGTCCATGTGCTCCATCATGACGTCCACCACCGCCAGGTCCGGCCTGGATGATTCGGCGGCCTGCATCGCCTCATCCGCCGACTGGGCGGCGAGAACGTCGTACCCGGCGGCCTGCAACTGGAGCTGCTGCTGGGTCAGGAAGTCCGGGTCGTCGTCAACGACGAGGATCGTCGGTTTGTCTTTCTGTTCGCTCATTTGCCTTCCTTGAGCAGTTCGTCAACCTTTTTGCCCAGGGCCTTCGGCTCGAAGGGCTTCTCCAGGACCTCCACCACGGGCAGCCAGGTCTCGTCCGGCTCAAACTTGAACGGTACCCCCGTCGCCTCCCGCACGCCGGTCAGCAGCAGAATCGGAAGGTCCGGGTGTTTCTCGTGGATCTGCCGGGCGACTTCGAACCCGGCCGTCTGCGTCTCCATCATCACGTCCAGCACGATCACGTCCGGCACGGATTCCTCCATGCGCTTAAGCGCCTCGGCGGCACTGTAAGCGGCCGTCACCTCGTGTCCGTGGCTTCGCAGGACCACCGAGTTGATCTCGATGAGGTCAACGTCGTCGTCAACCAGAAGTACGTTAGCCATGTTCCAGTCCTCTTTTCGTTACGCGGCGGAAATCATTCCTGCTTGCCCCGGCGGGGCAGTGTTATCGTGAAGGTTGTTCCGGTCGGACCTTGCTGGAGGTCCGTGTTCGACTCCACGCTGATGTCGCCCTGGTGCATCTTCACCACGCCGTAGGTCACGGCCAACCCAAGCCCGGTGCCTCGGCCCATCTGTTTGGTGGTGAAGAACGGGTCGAATATCTTCCTGAGGTTGTCCTGCGGTATGCCGACGCCGGTGTCGCTGACGGTGAATCGGACGTTTTCCGCGTCGCCGCTGGTGCGGACGGTAAGCGTCCCTTTCTCGCCCATGGCATCGACGGCATTGGTCATCAGGTTGGTGAGAACTTGTATCATCTGGTCCTTGTCCAGTTCCGCCTGGGCGTCCTGCAGCTCGTTTTCCACAACAAGCTCGATGCCCTCGGGCAGCTTCACCGACTTCAGCGCCTCATTGACCAGAGCGCCCACGTCGGTCATTTCCGGCACAACCTTGTTCTGCCTGGCGAAGTGCAGCAGACCCGAGACGATCCTTTTGCACCGGTCCGCCTGGTTGGTAATCATAGCCAGGTCATCTTTCAGCTTCGGGTCACCGGTGTACTCGTCCAGCAGCAGGTGCGAGTACATTAATACTACGCCCAGCGGATTGTTGACCTCGTGAGCAATGCCCGCCGCGAGCTGTCCCATGCTGGCGAGCTTCTCGGACTGCATGAGCTGCTCCTGCGTGTCCGCCAGTTCATCGACGGCCTTGCGGAGCTGGTCGATCGTGTTCGGCAGGCACATTTCGCTCTCGGCCAGTCCCTTGTATATCGCGACGGCGTGCTCGCGGCAGGTGTCGTAGCCGCAGGCGCCGCAGTTCAGCTCGTCCTCGCTGCTGTGTTTGCCCATCCGGGCCATTATTGCGGCGATTTCATCTTCCGACGGCACCGCTATGCGCTGGTCCTGCGGCGTGTAGCCGCGGTGCAGGTCGATACCTTCTACCCTTTGCAGCCATTTCTCGTATTCGCGGTCGGAGGCCTGGGCGAGCCGTTCGCGCACGTACCTGCTGACGCGGCTGCGACGGCTGAACAGCGGGGCCTCCGTGGTCATGCCTGCGCCCATTATGCAGCCGTTGCAGCAGAGGACCTCCAGCAAGCGGGCGTCCAGGTCGCCGTTGCCGAACTCGCGGATGGCCTCGACGAAATTCGTCCGCCCGTCGGTGGCCACGACCTGACCGTCGATGAGGTCCTCGTCGATCTTCGCCGCCTGCAAAAGTCCGCGGCTTATCGGAAAAAGCGCGCCCGGGCCTGCGTGCGGCGGGTCGAAGTCGCTCTCGCCCGCGTCGTCGAGACCCACGCCCGCCTCCCGCAGCATGTTCCTGAGCTCCGCGAACGTTATGGCCGCGTTGATCTCGTCGGGCACATTCCGGCTGGCGGCCTCGCCTTTCTTGGCGATGCACGGGCCGATGAACACCACCTTAAGGTCCTCGCCATGCAGCTCCCGCAGCACCCTCGCCGTGGCGACCATCGGCGAGACGATGGGAGCCAACTGGTCCACCAGGTCGGGATAGTAGCGCTCCACATAGGCGACTATCGCCGGGCAACTGGTGGCGATGTAGCGCCCCTGGGGGTCGTCGCTGAGCAACTGTCGGTATTGCCTTGCGACCAGGTCGGCGCCGAAGCCGACCTCGCAGACGTAATCGAAGCCCATTGCCCGTACGGCAGCGACGACATTGTGCCAGTCGCAGTCGGCGAACTCCGCCGGAAAGCTCGGAGCCAGACAGGCCGCCACCTTATCGTCGCTTTTCAGCAGTCGGCGCACGTCCGAGGTGCTGTCCAGCACTTCCTTGGCCCGCTGACTGCACACCCGCACGCAGTTGCCGCAGCCGATGCAGCGCTCGGGTATGACCTGCGCCTGGCCGTCGGAGATGCGGATGGCCTTGGCGGGGCACTCGCGCACACAGGTGTAGCACACGCGGCAGTGCTCGCCGATGGTCCTGACAAGTGTTATGTTTTCCGCACCTTCCACGATACAGGCCTCCTGGAGCAACCTAGAGCAGCACTTCGCGCGGCGCGTAGCTGGTGTGCAGAAGCTCGTGACTCTTCGGCCCCAGCGGGCTGCCGAGGAACTCCTCGTAGAGCCGCTTGACGGCGGGATTGTCGTGCGATGTCCGCAGTCGCTCGTGGCGGTCTATCTTGTACAGTGCCTTCATGCGCGCCTTGACGGCATCGCGGTCGGCGCCGTAGGGCTGCCCGCCGCCGGCGATGCACCCGCCGGGGCAGGTCATCACCTCGATAAAGTGCAGGTCGTCCCTGCCGGCGCGAACCTCGTCCAGCACCTTCCGTGCCGCGCCAAGACCGCTGGCGACGGCCACGCCCAGCTTCAGCCCGTCTATGGTGAGCGTGGTCTGCTTGAGACGCTTGTCTCCGCGGACCGGACGCAAGTCGAGATTGTCCATGTTCCGTCCGGTGATGAGCCGATGGGCCGTGCGGACCGCCGCCTCCATTACGCCGCCGCTGGCACCGAAGATCTTGCCGGCGCCGCTTCGCTGCTCGAAGGGGGTATCCGCGCTGTCCGGCTCGAGCGTGTCCAGCTCCAGCCCGCGCAGGCGTATCATCCTCGCCAGCTCCCGGGTGGTGAGCACCGCGTCGATATCCCACATGCCGTCGCGGGCCATCTCAGGCCGACGCGCCTCGAACTTCTTCGCGGTGCAGGGCATGACGGCCACCGAGTAAATCTTCCGCGGGTCGATGCCCTCGCGATCGGCGAAGAACGTCTTTATCACCGCCCCGAGCATCTGCTGCGGGCTCTTGCAGGTGCTGAGGTTTTCCACGAACTCCGGGTGGAATTGCTCGACGAACTTGATCCAGCCCGGTGAGCAGCTTGTCATCATCGGCAGTCGTCCACCGTTCTGGATGCGGTGCACCAGTTCGCTGGCCTCCTCCATGATGGTCAGGTCGGCTGAGAAGCTGGTCTCGAAGACGCGGTCGAAGCCCAGCCGTCGCATGGCCGTGGTCATGGTGCCGCAGATGTCCTTGCCGGGCTTGAGGCCGAACTCTTCCGCCAGGGTTACCGAGACCGCCGGGGCGTGCTGGACCACCACCAGCCGGTCGGGGTCGTTCAGCGCCTCGGCGATCTCCTTCATGTGGCTCTGTTCCCGCAGAGCGCCGGTGGGGCAGGCCGTGACGCATTGTCCGCAGTTGACGCAGCTCGAGACGTTCAGACCCTCGTCGAACGCCGTGCCCACGGTCGCCCTGCTGCCGCGCCCGATGAAGTCGATGGCGGAGACGCCCTGAACCTCCTCGCATATTCTTACGCATCGGCCGCAGAGGATGCACTTGGCCGGGTCGCGGACGATCGCCGGGCTGGACGTGTCCAGCTTGCGCTGGGGGTTTTCGCCGCCGTAACGCCGTTCACGCACGCCGAGTACTTCGGCGAGTCTCTGAAGTTCGCACGTTCCGTTGCGTACGCAATAGAGGCAGTCGTCGGGATGCCCGGCCAGCAGCAGCTCCACGACGGTCTTGCGGGCGCGGAGTACGCGAGGGGAGTGCGTGAGCACCTTCATGCCCTCGCGCACCTGGTGCGCGCAGCTCGGGACGAGCTTGCCTTCGTCGGGAAGCTCCACCACGCACATGCGGCAGGCGCCGCTGGGCGGCAGGCCCGGCACGTGGCAGAGCGTAGGCACGTCCACACCCGCCCGCTTCAGGGCGTCCAGAAGCATCTCGCCCTCGCGGGCCTCGACCGTCCTGTTATTGACGTCTATCCGAACCACGGTTCACCTCGTCTATTCCACTACCACGGCGTCAAAGCGGCATGCGTCCAGGCACGAACCGCAGCCGATGCACTTGTCAGGCACGATGTAGTGCGGACTCTTGGGCGCCCCCATGATGGCGCCGGTGGGGCACTTCTTGGCGCACAGTGTGCAGCCGACGCACTTGTCCTCGTCGATGCTGTATCGCAGCAGCTGCGCGCACGCCCCGGCCGGGCAGCGACGCTCGAAGACGTGCGCCTCGTACTCGTCGCGGAACCACCGCAGCGTGCTCAGCACGGGGTTCGGAGCGGTCTGTCCCAGCCCGCATAAGCTGGTTTCGCGGATGACCTCGGCCAGGCGGTTCAGGTAAACCACGCCCTTGAAACGCTCCAGCGCGTCGAAGTCCTTCTCGCTGCCCCGGCTGCGGGTGATGCTCTCGAGTATCTCCAGCATTCTCCGCGTGCCTTCGCGGCAGGGGATGCACTTGCCGCAGCTTTCGCGCTGGATGAACTCCATGAAGAACTTCGCCAGGTCCACCATGCAGGTGGTCTCGTCCATCACCACCAGTCCGCCGGAGCCCATCATCGCGCCGACGGTTTTCAGCGACTCGTAGTCGATGGGTATGTCCAGGTGCTGCTGGGGTATGCACCCGCCGGATGGACCGCCTATCTGGACGGCCTTGAAGCTCTTGCCGTCCGGCACGCCTCCGCCGATGTCGAAGATGATCTCCCGCAGCGGCGTTCCCATCGCCACTTCGATGAGTCCGGTCCGCTCGACCCGCCCGGAAAGGGCGAATACCTTGGTGCCCTTGCTGTTTTCTGTTCCGACGGCCGCGAACCGCTCCGGGCCGCCGTCGAGTATGCCAGGCAGGTTCGCGAGGGTCTCGACGTTGTTGATGACGGTGGGCTTGTCGAACAGGCCCTTGACCGCCGGGAAAGGCGGCCGGGGACGGGGCATGCCGCGCCGACCCTCGATGCTGTGTATCAGCGCGGTTTCCTCGCCGCAGACGAAGGCCCCGGCGCCCTGCTTGATGCGGATGGTCAGCGAGAATCCGCTGTCCATGATGTTCCGTCCGAGCAGGCCGTTCCGCTCGGCCTGTTCGATCGCCTCGCGCAGGCGCCGGATCGCCAGCGGGTACTCCGCGCGGATGTACACGTACGCCTTGGTCGCGCCGATGGCGTACGCGGCGATGGCCATCCCCTCGATGAGCCGGTGGGGATCGCCTTCGATGACGGCTCGGTCCATGAATGCGCCCGGGTCGCCCTCGTCGGCATTGCAGACCAGGTATTTCTGGTCGGCCGGTGTGTCGAGGGCGAACATCCACTTCTTGCCGGTGGGGAAGCCGCCGCCGCCCCGTCCGCGAAGCCCGCTGTCCAGCACCTGCCTGCAGACGTCGCGAGGCGGGACCTCCCGCAGCACTCGCGCCAGCGCCCGGTAGCCGCCCCAGGCGAGGTACTCCTCGATTCGTGTGGGGTTTATGCGGCCGCAGTTGGCCAGCACCCAGCGCGTCTGGCGGGCGAAGAACGGGTGTTCGTCCAAAAACGGGACGCCGTCGTACGGCGTCAGGTGCTCGCAGCGATGCTGGCCGAGTACGTGCTCCGATGGCGTTTGCCCGGCGAGCATATC
Source organism: Phycisphaerae bacterium (assembly GCA_049975485.1). Taxonomy (GTDB): domain Bacteria; phylum Planctomycetota; class Phycisphaerae; order SM23-33; family SM23-33; genus PUND01. Next base: position 122,488 of record JBNGDC010000004.1, read on the forward strand.
GCCCAGCAGTGCATCAACCATATCGGGTGTAACGGCCTCGAATGCCACTCGGCAGCGGTCGGGCAGTTGCACCTCCATAATCGGCTCGGCCGCACAGAGACCGATGCAACCGACCTCGACGACGTCGGCCTCGACATCGCTGTTGTCCAGGTATTCACTGACGGCGCGGAGGGTCTTTCCGGCGCCGGCGCCCAGGCCGCACGTGCCCGTGCCTACGAATACGACCGGTCTGTCGAGCTTCTCCCGCCGCAGCGCCGAGGCCAGCTCTGTGAACTCGCCCACGTCCATGCCGTGGGGAGTCAGCAGGTCGGCGTCGCTGTCGCGCTTAGTTTTCGCCGGCTTCGTTGCGGTAGGCATCTATTACGTCCTTTACCGAATCCGGTGTCAGCTTCGCGTGGAATTCACCGTTCACGGACATCACCGGCGCCAATCCACAGGCGCCGATACATGCGACTACTTCCAGACTGAACTGCCCGTCGGGGGTGGTCTGCCCCGGCTCGAGCTTCAACTCCCGCTTGACCGCCTCCAGTACGGCCGATGCGCCCTTGACGTGGCAGGCGGTGCCCCGGCAGAGCTGAATGTGGTAGCGACCCAGCGGCTGGAACCGGAACTGGTTGTAGAAGGTCGCCACCCCATAGATCTTGCTCGCGGGCAGGTCCAGGTGGCGTCCCACACTGGTAACGGCCTCCCGCGAGAGGAACCCGCAGGCGTCCTGGATTTCCTGGAGTATGGGAATCAGGTCGTCCCGCGAGCCGCCCTGGTGGCGCGCGAGTATTTCCTCCACCGCGTTATCAGGCATGTGTGCTCAATCCTTCCTTTCCCTGACTGCGCTGTCTGGCGAAAAACGCCGCCTTCTCCAGCGAGCTGGTCAGGTCCACGTTTTCCACATACACGCCCCCCGGCACATGCAGCCGGACCGGCGCGAAGTTCATGATTCCGCTTACGCCGGCGGCTACGAGCGCCTCGGCCACCTGCTGGGCGGCGGACGCAGGCACGGCGATGATCGCGGTATGGATTCCCCGCTGTGTTATCTCCTCGTGCAGGTCGGAAACCGGCTTGCAGGGGCAGCCGTGTATCAGCCGTTCGGTAACCGCCGGGTCCTCGTCGAAGGCGACGGTTATGTCGAGCTTGGGTCTCCTGCCGGCGAAGTACGCCAGCAGCGCCCGGCCGATGTTGCCGACGCCGACCAGCGCGACCTCCTGCGGCTCGTGCGGGTCCAAAAGGTCCTCGATGGCTCGCAGCAGTTTGGCCGTGTCGTAGCCCTTGTTTGTTCCCAGAGAGTGGACCAGCATCAGGTCGCGCCGGACCTGCGAGGCGGTAACACCGGCCGCAGCGGCCAAATCATCAGACCGAACCGAGGCGTGACGGTCCCTGAGCAGCTCCGTCAGCACGCGACGGTAGACGCTCAGTCGAGCTATCGCCTTTTCCGACAGTCCGTTAGCCATTGTTGCGTGTCCCTGCTGTGAGTCGGTACGCAGTGTGAACTGGTTCACAGTATAGCGTAAAAATCGGCTCGGTCAAGGGCAATCTTGAGTTCCAGCCCGCAAGTTCCCCCTGGTACTACTGCCCCGAGTGCTC